>CACYFZ010000005.1:0-98090 GCA_902773835.1 uncultured Eubacteriales bacterium
GTACTTCTTGGAAAGTACGCTTGTGATTGCTGCTGTAAGAGTTGTTTTACCGTGGTCAACGTGGCCGATTGTACCGATGTTGATATGCGGTTTGGTTCTCTCAAACTTTTGCTTAGCCATTGATAACTTCCTCCTTAAAAAACGTTTTTTAAAAAATATAGCTAGGGACAAGCGTCCCTGTCCCTATGCGGGTTTGCTGGAGCTGATGAGCAGACTCGAACTGCCGAAACCTCTTCCTTACCAAGGAAGTGCTCTACCTACTGAGCTACATCAGCGCATAGCACGTTGATGTTACATTATCAGCCTTTGGTTGTCAAGGATTCCGAGAGCTTAGCATCTGTTAATTAATATAGTTTTAAAGGGTGTTTTGTGTTAGAATGTCAGCATAATTTGTAACGTTTATTACGGAATGCAACGTAATTTTTATCACTCGAAAAATTAAGGAATTAATTTAGATTTATGAGTTCATTCTTTTCAAGAGGCAGCACTGCCAAAAATGTCGTTTCCGAAGACAATCGCACTCTGGCGATAAATCGTTTGAAACCGCATTTTCTGAATAACATTCTGAGCACCATTTATTACCTTTGTGATTCTGATCCTCAGAAGGCGCAGACCGTAACGGCAACTTTTTCGGAATATCTCCTTGGGGCTCTGGAGGCACTGAAAAAGGATGATCTTGCATCCTTTTCCTGGGAGATGGGACTTATTCGCAGCTATCTCTCGCTGGAAAAGATTCGTCTGGATGACAAGCTGGCTATAGATTATGACGTGGATATTACCGACTTTAACATACCGCCCCTGTCTGTACTTTTCTTAGTTGAAGATGCAGTTAAGCGCGGTATTTCAGGTCTTAACAAAACCGGAACGGTAAAGATATCTACCAGAAGGCTTGCCGGTGGTGTTATACAGATAAAGGTTTGTGACGACGGCAATCCTCACGAAGAACCTAATCCTCAGAAAGCTGAAGAAATTAAAAAAGATTATGAAATCGTTCGCAAACTCATTCAGCAGAATGCGGACGGAGAATTAAACATAAGTAAAAGAGAAGGCGGAGGGACAGAAGCGACTATTACTATTAGCGCTGAATAATAATGATGGATAATGAAAAGCGCATTGCAGAACTAACTAAATATATCGAAAGAGCTAAGAGGATTTTGGTTCTCTCCTCTCCTACTCTCGATAAAATCAACAACGAAGAAGATTACCGTAAACATCTTCTGGAGTCCTTCGGAGAGATAGGAAGACTTGGGCAGAAAAATATAGAAACATTGGAGGAGCACTTTCTTCCTCTCTTAGATCCGGACAGAGAACTCGCTGAAGACGATGTTGAGCTTCTCAGGACTTTCAGCTCCATGCTTATTGATACCACCAGCATGGAAAACATCGACCTGCCGTTGATTTATCTTCAGGCAGAAAGGCTTATGGAAGCGGCGGAAAAAAGCGGAAGCATCAGAGACAAAGTGCTCGCCGCCGATAACATGGTCATCGCCTCTTACATGATGATTAATATTTCCATAAGGCTCTATCCTGTTTTTAATGACTGTTTCCGCTACAGAGATGTGGGTCTTGAAGCAGCCCAATCACTTCTGGAGTATTTGGATTATGATAAGTTCCTTACTCTTCCGGATGAGGAATGTCGCGAAAAAGTCCTTGTCAATTCAAGATATATACGCTCACTCTTTGTGTGGGACGACGGGAAATATGCGCGTGAAGAAGCAAATCGCAAAGACTTGGATATGCTTAAACGTGCGCTGGCGCTTGCAGACGATCCTTTTTATCGTGAGCACGCAAGCGAATACGATTGGGATATTCATGTCTTCCGCACACTTCAATACTTATCCGATTTCACGGAAGACAATAACAAGCATCAGTTCAATCAGGAACAGCTTGAAGAGATATACAGATACACCCTGCAGCTGGTGGAGTTCCTTAAGGCTCACCCGGAGCTTGAATCAGGATGCCCTCCTATAGAGCAGCAATTCTATATGGCCCGTAATTCTTACCTTTCGGGACACAGTAATATAGATGACTACCGTAAAGCTCTTCTCAAGATTATGGAGGAGGGAGACAGGCACGACTTTACGGCCAGAGGAATGTTCGTAAGCCTGACCGCACCTTTGGAGTACATATTCTCACTGGATAAGGACAATATTACTTCTGAGCAGGAAGACGTAATCAGAAGAATATACATAGATATTGCATCTTACGCATATCATATGCCTAAGACAGGAGTACTTTCGTTCATGCTTACATTCATCTCGGATCTTCTGAAGAACTTCATAGAAGTTCCGGGCGGAATGCCTTTCAGAAGCATGTGCAGAAGGCTCATAGCCGCTATGCATCCTCCTACATACGTACACTCACTTAATGTAGCAGAGATAGCCAAATTTCTCGGCAATGAGTTGCTGGAAAAAAGGCCTGAACTCTTTTCCGGAATATACGGTGCAGAGGATGCTGAGCTGGTTCAGAGTATGCAGGATGAGATTGAGGAGTTTATCTATAACAGCGCCCTGATGCATGACGTCGGAAAGATTTTCATTATCGAAACGATATTGACATACGGACGCAGACTGGTCATGACGGAAAAAGATTTCATTCATACCCACACCAGAGTGGGGGCCTCTCTTCTGCAGAGATACCCTCAGACCTCTGAATATGCAGACATAGCGCTTGCACATCATCGCTGGTATGACGACAGTCAGGGTTATCCTGAAAACTTCAGAATAGCTGATTCTAAATATAAAACGATCATTTCGATAGTTCAGGCTGCCGACTGTATAGATGCAGCTACGGACAGAATCGGCCGAAGCTATAAGGGAGGGCTTTCACTTCCTGCGGTAATCGATGAACTCCGTCAGGGAAGCGGAACTCAGTACGCACCGTTTGTGGTGGAGCTTTTAGACGATACTGCAGTTACGGACAGACTTCATAAGATACTTACAGAAGGCCGAGATGAGAATTACAGACTCACCTATCACCTTTTGGAAAAGTTATAAGATTAAGAAAGGATACTCGTTACATGGATCAAGACAAGAATTTGGAGGCGCTTCAGGAAGAACTTGAAGAACTGCAGAATAAATATGATTTTTTGCTTTCTGCAGTCGATCACCTTCCTAATCCTATTTTTATGAAGGACGACCAAGCGCGTTTCTTCTTTTTCAACAAAGCATACTCGGAATTTTTTGATATGAAGGCCGAAGACTATTACGGTACCACGGTACTGGACCTGGACTATCTTCCTCTGGAAGACAGGGAACGCTTTCAAGTCGAGGATCTGAGAAGAATTGCCGACAAAAGCGTAATCAGCTACGATACGGTTTTTACCACCGGTGACAACGTGGATCATCCGTCATTCTATTGGTCTTGCGGCTTTCAGGATGGCAAAAGCGGCAGACAGGGTCTCGTCGGAGAGATTGTAGATATTTCCAAAGAGCGCGCCCTCCAGGAATCGCTGGATGAATCCCTCGGCAAGCTCCAGAATGCCAATGAAATGCTCAAGACCATGGCTGAGACGGATCATGCCAGCGGTCTCTATAATCGCAGTGTTCTCTGGGATAAAGGGAAATCCATGATCGAAAGGACCTCCATGATCAACCCTGCTACATGCATGATTATGATAGACCTTGATAATTTCAAGGATGTAAACGATGAATTCGGGCATCTTAAAGGTGATGAAGCTCTGGCAAAGTTTGCGGGTATTCTGAAAAGCGAATGTCGCTCCACGGACCTTCCGGTCAGATACGGCGGCGATGAATTCCTTGTTGTAGTGTACAATATCGGCCTGGAAGAATGTGTCAAGGTGGCAGAACGCATAAAGACCAGGTGCGAAGAAGAATTAATATTGCCTGACGGCAGCAACATAACCGCCAGCATCGGAGTCATAGAAATAGACGAAAATGAAGAATTTGAGAAGAATCTTACCAGATTGGACGATCAGCTCTACAAAGCCAAAGCTCTCGGCAGAAACAGAGTGGTCTACAAATAAGATTCATAAACATATGTGTCAATAATCAAGAAACAGGGACTCGGATTAATCCGAGTCCCTGTTTACTTATCCTTTTCTGTCCCTGTCTTGCCTGCGGCCTAGCCCTTTGTTTCGTAGGTCAAGCCTATCGCATTGGATCCGCAGTTTACGTAGGTCGCAGCAGAGCACTTATTCAGTATAATCTCGTCGAATTGTATATAGTGCTCTATTTCTTCCAGTATATGCTGCCTCAGTTCAGGCGAGCAACCGGAGAACGTAACAATAAGTCTCTTCCTCTTTATGTTGTTTTTATGCAGGAAGCAGCCTCTGATAAACTCTTCATGGGTCGTTCTTACGTAGCCGAAGAGGAATCTCTTCACACGTATACGCCCCTTTCTTATTACAAACGAAGGCTCCAGATTGAATGTACTCATCATGATGCGAGCGATAAGGTTTCCTTTGTACTTCGAACTTGTGCTCAGTATTGAAGGAACAATATAATCCACGGATATCGTTTTCCTGTACTGATCTAAATCCTTTTCTAACTCCTCAAAGCGCATTCCCTTGCTAAGCATATCCGCAGCTCTCAAAACCATCAGTCCGAGACCTGAAGATGAAAGCCCGGAATCAATTACATGTACGTTTCCGAAACTATCGGCAGCCGTACTGGCATTGTAATATGCCGACGAGATATCCTTTGAACTTGAAATATGGACAACGGTTCTGGCTTCTGTCAGTGCATTTCCGAAGAATTCTTCATATTCCTCTACGGATGCCGGAAGTGAAGTGACCATATTTCTTTCCGATTGTTCCATCTGCTCTAAGTTATCTGAGTCTATCTCCTCTATATCTCTGAACCTTCCCTTGGCCGTCGATATATAATACGGCATTATCTCCAGTTCGAACTGTCTTATATACTCAAGCGGAATATCGCATATTGAATCCGTAGTTACTATAAATGGTCGTTTGTGAACGGCGCCCGTTATCTGAACGGATTCTTCCTCAGACTCCACGAATGAATGCTCTATGAGATCGGCAGGCAGACAGGCCATCAGTATAGCTTCCAATCGGCTCGACTGTATCGGCTTTGAAAGATATGCCGAGAATCCTTTTTCCATATAGAAAGCATCCATGTCGCTTCCTGCGTTGGCTGTAAGTGCAACTACCGGTGTCTCTCTGCAGAGTCCGTCGGTCTGTTGACGTATCTTATGGAGGGTTTCGATTCCGTCCATCTGAGGCATTTCGTGATCCATAAAGATCGCATCGTAATGTTTTTCTCTCGTCATCTCCAGGCACTCTCTGCCGGATTCAGCAAGATCTACTTTTACTCTAGTAGCCCTCAGAAGCTTGCGACATACGATTCTGTTCATATCGTTGTCGTCAACCACCAGGACCGTGGCTTTAGGCGCCTCGAAACTATGCTGATATTCAGGCTTTTCATGAATCATGAGATCCGGTTTCTTGAATGTCGCACCTTCGCCGGCCACCACTCCCTGCGGTATCTCCACACGGAATACAGAGCCCTTGGTGTAAATACTGTTTACGGTGATATTGCCTCCCATAAGCTCTACCAGCTGTTTGGCTATGGAAAGACCGAGTCCCGTGCCCTCTATGTTCTTTGTATCCTCACCTTCAACTCTCCTGAATGCATCGAAGAGATACTGAATGTTTTCTTTACGAATACCCATTCCGGTATCTTCTACGTCAACGTTCAGCATAAACTTATCGTCATTTATTTTCTCTCCTCCGAAACGGAGTATAACCGAACCCTCATCGGTATACTTGATGGCATTGCTCAGTAGATTTACGATTACCTGCTTGATTCTGGTCTCATCTCCGTAGAGTGTCGGCGGGATATTATCAGCCACCTCAATGTCGAAGCTAAGGTTCTTTTCCATTGCTCGATTCCAATGCAGATTGGTTATATCACTGAGCATGCTGCTGGTATCGTATTCAGTAGGAACGATTTCCATATTCCCGGACTGAATCTTGGACATATCCAGCAGGTCATTTATGAGAGACAACAGCATCTTACTCGCGGTCTGGATATTCACTGTGTTTTCCAGAACTTCTGCAGGAAGCGATTTCTCACGCATGGTCATCTCATTTAGTCCGATTATGGTACTTATAGGTGTACGAATCTCGTGGCTCATAGACGAGAAAAAGCTGTTCTGCTGTTCGTTCAGTTTTTCAATCTCGTCTCTTTGCTTGTCCGTGTTCTCTATTTCCTTCTCCAGCACTGAGTTTTGGAAGAAGAAAAGCATACCTATTGAGAAGGAAACCAAAATGAGGGAAATATACGTATCCATATATTTAGTATATCCCTCCTGCAGTGGTACTACCCATTCCGGATGGTATTCGCTGGTGAAGATTGTCACTGCGAAGCTTGCGCATGTGATCAGGAAAAAGGCAAGCAGCATCTTTCCTCTGAAGTATACAAATACAATAACAAGTGCCAAAACCAGCCAAAGTGCCGCACCGCTGTCAATGCCGCCGCCGAGCATGTATCCCGGAGGAACTACCAACACATTAGAGATAAACAGAATCAGGCTGGCACCCAATGTGTACTTTTTGGTTTTGATGGATAAATAAATAATTCCCGCCATCAGCACTTCCATCAATACCAGAATTACAGAAAAGCGCATGCTCTGGTTTGATGTAATTGTGCTTAAAAGCACGGCGAATACAGCAACGCAAGCTACGGTTCCGGTCAGTATGAACCTGCGCTCCTCTATTGAATACCCTTTTGAAAACATAAATTCTTTTATCTTTTTAAACATGCCTAACCTCCGATTTCATCCAACGTGGCGATAGCGCCTTCAAAATCAAAATTAGAGGCTTTTTCCAGTACGTCGGAGAGCACCGTTTCAATAGGTTTACCTCCGAGTTTCCGTCCCTTTACGGAGTCAAGACATTCTTCGAAAGAATTTGTTTCAAATGACTCCAAGCAAGTCTTCATCTTCTTTTTAAGCTCATCCCAGTTCTCAATATCCTTTCCTCCTGCAGGAGTAGATACCGAAATCTCTCCCGACGCTTCATTCTCAGAATTAGCTTCGTCATCTCTGAGGCAGGCTTCTATTTGGCTAAGGATCTTAGCGTATTTGTCGATAAACTCCTGATGGTTGGCTCGAACGGCTTCCTCATCTCCGTCTTTGGCCGCCATTTCCTGAACGAGGGCCGTTTCCGAAAGGTCCGCGGCGCCGAGCGTCTTGGATGTGCTCTTAACGGTATGCGATACAAGTGCATAATTCTTCATATCCGCACTTTCAAGTGCTTCCTCCAGTTTTTCTGAGTATGTCTTTCCGCTGGCGCAGTACACTTCAGCAAGCTCCAGAAAATCCTCAGTAGATCCGCAGTACATAATCGCGGTTTCTTTATCTATGTCAGGTAAAGCATCAAACGGGTCTCTTCCTTTCTTAACAACAGGGGCAGGCTTCTCCGCTTTTTTCGATTTTTCGCTTTTTCCTGCTTTTTCATCCTTCTTTTTCGGCTTCTTTGAAGTGCTCTTTCTGCTTCTTTTATCTTCTTTAGGAGCAGGATTTGTTACTTCTGCCAGATCTTCCTCATCGAACTGCTTCTCAATAGGAATAAATCTATGCAGGATATCATTCAGAAGTGCCGTATCGATAGGTTTGGCGATAAACTCATTGAAGCCCTCGCCCAGGAACATCTCTCTGGAACCGGCAATGGCGTTGGCTGTAAGAGCTATGATAGGAACCTGCTTAAAGTAAGCTCCCTGCTTGTCCCTTATATGGTGGAAGCATTCGACACCGTCCATACCCGGCATCATATGATCCATGAATACGAAGTCGTAGTCCCTGGAATCTATCAAGTTGAGAGCTTCTTCTCCGGATGTGGCTGCCACGATTTTTATCTTATATTTACGCATCAGACCTTCCACAACCTTAAGGTTCATAAGGTTATCATCTACAACGAGAATCTTGGCCTTAGGCGCAACGAATCTTCTCTGCTTCTTCTTCTGTGTAAGCTGAGCTGTTTCGCTTCCGTTGAATATCTCCGCCAGCATCATCGCATTGTACGGTTTGTACAATACATGAATCCTAGGGCCTGTCTTCGGCGGTTGACTTCTGTCTGCTACCAATATTATTGTCTTTGTTTCGGACAATTCATCAAAGTATTCCTTATCCTGATTGTATTCTGTCTGGCCGATAATCAGGTGTGTTGTTTTTCCGCGAGATACACGGCGCTTGCACTCCTCAAGAGAAGTAGCTCTCTGTGATACAATGCCGAAATAGTCCGAAAAGTGTTTAATATGGTCAACAAATGCATCTCGCATCGTAGGAACATTGGACTGCGGATTGTAGAACCATATGAGTTTAATTGCTCCCGGTTTTTTAAGAGAGATGCAAGGCTGATCGTTCAATACCTTCTGCGGAATCGAGAAGGTAAACTCGCTTCCCTCTCCCGGCTGAGACTTTATCGTCAGGAATCCTCCCATCTTCTTGATAAGTGCGGAAGAAATCGTAAGGCCGAGACCTACGCCGGAGCTTCTTCTGTTTCTGTCACTGTCCGTCTGATAGAAGTCTCTGAGAATTCTCTCGCATTCTTCCAGGCTGAGTCCGACGCCCGTATCTTTTACGGAAACGATAAGATTGATTCCGTATTCTTCCGGCCTGTATGTAACACGTACCAAAAGACCTCCCTCTGAAGTGAATTTTATGGCATTGCTTATGAGGTTGTTCAGAATTCTCCTAAGCTGCTGTTCATCCCCCTCCAAAAGGCACGGGATATTAGGATCGCAATCGTATATTATCTCAAGATGCTTTTCTCTGTTCTCGAATACTGTCATATTCATTACATCGTTGAGAGTGGATGTAATATTGTATGCACGAGGTGAGAGCTCCATGGTTCCGGACTCAAGCGCTGCGTAGTCCATGATATCCGTAACGATGTTCTGAAGTTCCACTCCCGTCATCTGAACGTCCAGTACTCCTGCGTGAATATCGTCAGGGAGGTTCTTCTGCAGCAGGATCTCGCACATTCCCGAGATGGTATTTACCGGGGTGCGAAGTTCGTGTGATGTGTTGGCCATGAAGTCGTCCTTGACCTTCTTTTCCACCTTGACCTGGTTTTCCAAAACCACCACGTCATTTTCTTCCTGGACATGATGATAAATTCTGTATATACAAAGAACTATTAGTATCACGAGTGAAAGCAGTTGCAATAACATTCTGTTTTTTTCAGTTGAATCTTCCGGAAGAATAAAATTGTGCTTAACAGCTGCGTGATAGAAAAACAGAATAAGCGTCTGCGCTATGGCTATATCCATTATTCTCGGAAGCTCATACAATGACAGCAGAACGACTTCCACGCACAACGTAGGAATCAATACATTGAAATTCTCTCCGTGAACGGCGTACAGTAATACATTCAGGCATATCATAAATGTGCCCATAAAGGCACGGAAGAGATATGATTGGAAGTTGGTCGCATAACTCCACCAAATGTAAGCGAGCTCGCAAGCGATGAGCGGCACATACCATACCGGCCAGTTCATCAGAGCGGTCTCAACAATCATCAGAACGGAGAATATCGTAAACGAAAATGTAATTACTAATTCTCTTCGACGTTGCCTGTTTGCTATATGATCATTCATACTGTATCCTCATCTTCCACGTATGCTTTTAGCTTGTCTCTGAGTCCGACAAACACTTCAGTAAGTGTAGGATCGAACTGAGTTCCGCCTGATTCTTCTATTATGGACAGAACGGTATCCACACTTCTGATTCCTCTGTGATATACCCTGTCCTCACACAGGGCATCGAACACGTCCGCTATAGCCATAATACGTGCGCTGAGCGGTATCTCTTCTGCCAAGAGGCCTTCCGGATAGCCGTTTCCGTCCCAACGCTCGTGATGGTAAAGAGCCACGTCTCTTGCTATCTCCAGATACTCGGGGTCTTCTATTCCGCCGAGTATTTCCTCCACTATATCCGCACCGTACCTGGTGTGGCTCTGAATGATTCGGTACTCTTCTTCGGAAAGCTTGCCCGGCTTCTGAAGAATGAGATCCGTAATCTTTATCTTTCCTACGTCATGGAGAGGTGCAGCTTTAATGAGCTTCTCTCTGTACGCTTCATCCAATGTTTCCGGGAAGAGCTCTTTTTCCATAAGAGCAGCACTCAGCAAGTCTACATAAGTTTTCGTGTTCTTAACATGACGTCCCGTGCTGTTATCTCTCTCTTCAATGAGATTGGCCATTCCTTCGATTATCGCATCCTGGATCTCTTCCAGTTGCTCACTTTGGTCGTGTATGTTCCGGGCCTGCTCCTCAACCGTCGTTTCAAGTTGCTTTCTGTACTGATACAGTTCCAGAATTCTGCGCACTCTGCCCTTCAATACAAGCGGTACGAATGGCTTGCTGACATAATCGACCGCTCCGGCCTCCAGACATTTGGCCTCTATCTGCGGTGTCTGCGATGCAGATAAAAAAATCACCGGAATATTATCAAACTTAGAATCTTCTTTCAGCTTTTCCATGACTTCGAAACCGTCAAGGTCAGGCATATTAAGATCCAGCAGTATAAGATCCGGTGTATTGTTTTTCAGATATTTAAGTGCCATCTCTCCGCTGATGGCCGCCGCCACTCTGTAATCGTTCTCAAGAATTCCCTTAGCCAATTTTAGGCTGGTAGTATCATCGTCAACGATCAAAATAATCTGGTCCATTGTGATGTTTTTTCTCCTATATCTCTCAGAATCAGAGCAAAATTTTCCTCATAAATAATACCATAAAAACGCTCGGATTTGAACACGCAGCCCGTCCGTTATTATTAGTATCGCTATCACAAGTCGTCGAGCTTACCTTACAATTTTGAACACTTGTTATGTATATGATTTTGACGACAGACAATCGCATATGAGATAATTACACAATACAAATCTTAAGGTATTACATAAACAGGAGAAGTATATTGGGAAAAATCGTCATTCACATCGGCTTTCCGAAGACAGGAACAACCTCTATTCAGGCGTTTCTTTATAAGAATCGTAAGCTCCTTAGAGCCCAAAATATTTATTACGAAATGTTTTCAAAATCCAGAGATAATATAATCGGAGATGTTGAGCCATATCGAAACGGTACTTTTCTTGAAATAGATAATCCTCTTTATGAAAAAGATAAGACCGTAAAGAAGCTTATCACTTTTATCGATAAGAGCACGTTAAAAAGATTATCCAAGAACAATCACACTGCTTTATTTTCATATGAAAATCTGTCTCTTACATGTTACGTTGATTAGTCATTAATAGCGGAATTGTTAAAGCAATGCGGCTTTGATAATGTAAGTATTATCGTATACATCAGACCGCAGGATAGCTTTCTTCTCTCTTCATGGAAAATGAGCATTAAAGGATGCTATGAAGGTTCCAAAATGGACTTCTTTGACTACTGCAAAAGCTTCGAACGGAATGCACATTATGATATACGCCTTGAAGAAATCGAGACGAATTTAGAATCTTTTCAGAGTGAAATAAATGTCAGAATATACGACAGAAACAGATTTGAAGGCGGCGATATTTATCATGACTTTTGCTCTGCAATCGGATGCAAGTGGGATCCGCGTTTTGAGATTCCGCAGGATGTGAACACTACAACCACTCTTGATGTAACCGAAGCTCTTCGCATTATAAACAAAATGGGATATCCCGGCATTCACGACAATAAAGAAAAGCGCAATCGTATTATGAGAGCTGCAGAGGGATATTCAAGAGAACATCCGGAAACTGTTAGAATGTATCCTCTTGCGCCCGACAAGCGCCGGGAGTTAATGAATCAATTTATAGAATGCAATAATAAATTGGCTGAGCGATACCTAAAAGAAGGACAGAAGGATATCATTCTTGGCTGGAAGGCAGAAAGCGATTACGATCTGTGGCAGCCTGATGAAGAAAAAGCCGAATCCATTGCAGCAGAGATCCTGAAGCGAGCCGGTTTAAAAAAAACATCCGATGATAAGTGATGCACAGAAAAGTATTTATTCATTTAGAATGTTTTTTAAAGCTCCTGCATTTGGAGGCCAGTATCCAAGCTGCAGCATAGAGGCTTCGTGCTTTTGATTTTCTCGCAGTACCCCCCTATTTTCCGGTTCATCGAAGAGTTTATCCTCTCCGAAATATGTCCGGGCAATATACCGATTATCTTCTTCGAACTCTTTTAACAGCGTTCTACGCTCTTCTATATTCAACAACCTTTCTCCTTTCGGATCCGGATGTTTTTCGGAAAAAGAGAGTGCCTCTTCATACAACTCGCACACAGTAATGTCCGATTTAAAAAGTTTCAGTATTATCGGAGCCATAAAGTTAATACGCCTGAATATATTAGTCAATAACCACACGCCCTCTGATGCAGCATTACTCAATGAAGCGTTAGTCAAATTCTCGGGCACAACAAACCTGTCATCCCACTCTAGGCCTATAGATTCTATGAAATCCCGACAGATACCTTTCTTTATCAGATTCTTATCGTATTTTCGGACTAGGAAGTTTTCTCTTCCGTATGACTTTTCAAGAAATAGCATTCTCTTTCCGTAATGCAGAAATTCATCAAATCTTTTTTTATAGCTGTGTATACTGAGACTGTTGACGTTCGTCCTGCTTTTTTTGTCTTCTTTCCACGCAGATTCAAGCCAGTCATCTTGTCTTCTGAAATAAACTACCGGCACTATGTCCGCACCGGAAAACATCTCATTTAAGAAAGGTCTCAGGCTGCGCATTCCTCCCGGAAGGCTGTACAACACCTCGTCCGACAAAATAATAGTTTCATAGTCTTTCGACCATTCCTTTAGTTTGGATAAATCCTCTTCTACAAGTTTTTCATCAGCCCATATTCCTTCACCGCAAAGTAACATCGACTTAAATTTCAATGCCTCAGCATTCTTATATGGCTGAAACGGGCTGCTGATAACAGATGAATTGTAATATCCCGCACCCTGTTCCGATAGAAGTTCTTTATTATCAACTAAAAATTTTTGAAGCGCCGTGCTCCCGGTTTTTGTAATTCCGATATGCAGTATTATCTTCTTATTTCCGCTATAACTCATGTCTTGCTTGATTTACTCTTTTCATGTTCGGTCACTTTTCCGTTCTACCCTCTCATCCAGGTAACAAAATTTATTATATTCAGTATGATGATCAGAACTCCTACGGCAACCATCAGCGGCCTGTGGGGCAGTTTTTTGCAGAAAAATGCTGCAAGAGGCGCTGCAACAACGCCGCCGATAATCATGGCA
Organism: uncultured Eubacteriales bacterium; assembly: GCA_902773835.1. Taxonomy (GTDB): domain Bacteria; phylum Bacillota; class Clostridia; order Peptostreptococcales; family Anaerovoracaceae; genus Crickella. The sequence goes on from CACYFZ010000005.1 coordinate 13,216, forward strand.
AGTATCATAAAGCCATAAGATTTAATATCGCTGATTAATACAGCGAATGTAGTTGTCTCTGCTAAGGTAACCAAAAATTCCGCCGCATTGACCGTTCCTATACTTTTCTTAACATCGCTTCCGGATGCCACCATAGTAGAAGTAACTATAGGGCCCCAGCCTCCGCCTCCGGCAGCATCGAAAAAGCCGCCTGCGAATCCGAGCGGATATATAACCTTATCTATATCCACTTTTTTATTATCTTTGCTCATAGCTTTACGCAATATGACAATTCCCATAATGATGAGGTAAACATCTATGAAAGGTTCCAGCTTGTCTCCGGCACCTGACAGAAACCATGCACCTATAACACCTCCGATAACTCCGGGGATCATAAGCTTTTTGAATCTGTTTTTGTCGACATTCCCGAGCTTAAAATGAGAGACGCCCGATACCAGCGTCGTAGGAACTTCCGCTGCATGTATGACCGCACTCGCCAGTGCAGACGGGAGCCCTGCCACAGTCTTAAGAAAGGTGCGGCCCGAAACACCGTAAGCCATGCCCAGAGTACCGTCTATCATCTGAGCCAGAAAGCCTATCAATATGAATAATAAAAAACTCTTTAACTCCATATAACAATCCCCATCTATTATCTGCAGTAACAATTAATCGCCTGTAGTTGCGCTATTTCATCTTTTTGCTGATTTCCCTTATCAGTAAAGCTGCTGCATCCTCCGGAGACCCTTCGCTCATATCTATGGTGAAGTCCGGATTATCCGGTCTTTCAAACGGGCTGCTCACTCCCGTAAACTCGGCAATCTCTCCGGACCTGGCCTTCTTATACAAGCCCTTTACATCCCTCGATTCGCATACTTCGATAGGTGTATCTACAAAGACTTCAAAGAAAGCATCCTTACCTATTATCTTACGAGCCAGTTTTCTGTCTTCTTGATAAGGCGAAATAAATGCGGTAAGCACGATAAGTCCTGCATCATTCATAAGTTTGGAAACTTCAGCCACTCTTCTTATGTTCTCAGCTCTGTCATCTTCGTTAAATCCCAAGTCATTATTAAGACCGAGTCTTACATTATCTCCGTCAAGAAGCATGGTATGCCTACCCATGGCGTGCATAGCAGTCTCTACCGCGTTGGCCAACGTGGATTTTCCGGCACCTGAAAGTCCGGACATCCATATCGTCAGAGGCTTCTGACCCATAGCTTCAGACCTTAGTTCTTTTGTAATATCTGTAGCATGATATGTTAAGTTCGTTCCTGCTTCTTTAGTTGAAACTATAGTTCCGCATGCCGCAGTGGCATTGCTTACCCTGTTTATCAGCAAGAATCTTCCCAGTGCCGGAAGTTCCTCGAATTTAGTGCAGACTATCTTCCTGGATATTCTGATTTTTACACAGGCTATATTGTTTTTTTCTACTTTCTCTGACTTTTGCTTTTCTCCGCTTGAAGCGTCTTCCAGGTAAGATATTTCATTCACCTGAGCGGGAACGCTGCACGTTCCGAGTTTTATGTAGTACGAGCTGTTAAGATCCAAAGGCTCATCATCAAACCAAATAATCTTGGCTTCTATGCTGTCAGTCTTCCTCAGAGTTTCGGAGTCAGTGATTACATCTCCCCTGCTTATATCTATATCTCTGTCTATTGTTATGGTAACAGGGCTTCCGGCAGAGGCAGTCTCTTTATCTTCCGCCGCCTTTATTATCGATGTTATTTTTGCATATTCATTGCCGGGCAGCACCCTTACCCGTGATCCTATACCGATGCTGCCTGCAGCGATTTCTCCTTCATATCCTCTGTAGTCTGCATTTGGTCTGCAGACTCTCTGCACCGGCATTACAAAATCCTTGCACGGAATATCTACATCGATTTTTACTCCCTCCATGTACGAGAGAAGGTTCGGTCCGTCATACCAAGGCATGCGCTCTGATTTCTTCGCAACATTGTCACCATCATATGCGGATAGAGGTATGATGCAAAGTTCATCTATTCCCAGATTTTCCGAAAGTGACATTAACTCAGTCTCAACACTTTTGAAAACATCTTCTGAGAAATCTACCGTGTCCATTTTGTTGACTGCGAACACAAAGCTTTTTATGCCCATCAATCTGCATATTCTGGCATGTCTGTACGTCTGAGTCTTTATGCCTTTGGATGCATCCAAAAGGATTACAGCCAAGTCGGCAAATGATGCTCCTACAGCCATGTTCCGTGTATATTGCTCATGTCCCGGCGTATCTGCAACTATGAAGCTACGCTCTTTGGTAGTGAAGTAGCGATAGGCGACATCTATTGTGATACCCTGCTCTCTTTCATCGGTAAGACCGTCCAGTAAATCTGCATATTCAAATCTGCTTCCGTCAGTCGGCCCTTTCTCCAGTTCTTCCTGCTGGTCGTCGAAAAGCAGTCCTGCGTCATAGAGCAACCTTCCCATCAAGGTGGACTTTCCGTCATCTACGCTGCCGCATGTGAGGAATTTCAATAATTCTTTCATTAGAAATATCCCTCCTTCTTTCTCATTTCCATGCTGGCAGAGCCTCCGTCCTTATCTATAATTCTGGTGGTCCTCTCGGATGCGGATGCGTGAAGAGTCTCTTCAACCACTTCTTCAATTGTATCCGCTTCAGATAATGATCCTCCCGTGAGAGGATAACATCCGAGCGTGCGGAATCTCACACTAAGCTCCTCAATCTTCTCTCCGTCTTTCAGCTTTAGTCTTTCATCATCTACCAATATGTACTGTCCGTCTCTGCATACCACTGGTCTCTTCTTTGCAAAGTAAAGTGGTACAATTTCAATATTTTCCTGCATTATGTATTGCCACACATCCTTTTCCGTCCAATTGGAAAGAGGGAATACTCTCATGCTCTCTCCTTTGGCAATCCTCGTGTTATACAGATTCCACATCTCAGGTCTTTGATTTCTCGGATCCCATGCCTGGTTAGCATCCCTGAAAGAGAACACCCTCTCCTTTGCTCTGGATTTCTCTTCGTCTCTTCTGGCACCTCCGAATGCCGCCGTAAATCCGTACTTCGTAAGAGCCTGTTTCAGCGCTTCCGTCTTCATGATATCCGTATATGCAGCACCATGGTCGAACGGATTTATTCCCTTACGAACACCTTCTTCATTTGTATGCACAATAAGTTCGAGACCTTTCTCTTTCATTACTCGGTCCCGAAACTCTATCATTTCCTTAAATTTCCATCCTGTATCTATATGCATAAAAGGGAACGGCGGTTTTTCCGGGTAAAAAGCCTTTTCCGCCAGTCTGAGCATGACGGAAGAATCCTTTCCAATAGAATAAAGCATAACGGGCTTTTCACACTCTGCTGCAACCTCCCGTATTATGTAGATAGCCTCTGCTTCCAACCTGTCTAAATGTGTTTTGCTTACCAATTCGGTTTTCATCTTCTTTTGTAAAAATCTCCTTACTCTCATTCGTTATAATATTTCACACAATCATTAATAATCTCTCAATTAATCGATTTAAATCTTTTTCTTGCTTTTTATCTTTTCACGCAGTATAAGTGGACAATATTTACCCAATATTATAGCGCTATAGACAGCATCTCTAAACAAATTCGGTCTCACTACTATTCCTTCATCCAGTTTATTATCGAAAAAATCTCTTCCTTGCATATATCTTTCCGATATTGATCTGTTTCCTTCTTCACAACGTCCCAGCAAGGCTTCTCTTTCTTCTTTGGTCTGAACTTGATTCCGTATTTTATAATTGTGGTTAAGCCTTGATTCTATATCGGTGAGCGTGTACCCGGCCCAGACAGTCCTTCTGAGCAGCTTTCTGACCGCATGTCTGTTAAGGAAACTCATTGCGTGCGCAGCAGTAACGCTTATAGAACTATTTTTTCCGGCAAACTCGCTTGCATCGCTTAAGCTGTCAGTTGGTATGCCTAACGTCTCCAGAAAATCTATTATTATATTCCCTTCTCTCAGGCTTCTGCGTTCTGCACTTCTTACTACTACATGCTCTCTCCCAAAAACTTTTTCCATATCCTGCAGTATTGAGTAATAATCGAGATACCCTATCTTCTCGTACTCATACAAGGTTTTTTCAAAACTCCACGAATCCGCTATTTCGTTGGTCATATCTTCCTTCCATTTGGAGAGTATCCATCTGTCTTGTCTGCGATAGTATGTCACCACATCTATTACTATATCGTTTCCACAGCACTCTGTGATATAGTCTCGTATTACCAGCCACCAATCCGAATAGAAAACAGCATAGTGCCATAATACTTCCTCTGAGAGAATGATAGTGTCATATTCCGAAGCATATTTCTTAAAATTCTCTTTTTCTTCAAGAAGATTCTTCTTTTTCTCTCCATTAAGACGGAGCATGCAAATATTCAGAGAATCGTTGGAACGAAGCCAGTCTCTCTTGTTTTTATCTTTGGGTTCTCCAAGCCGTTTCAAAGCTTCCGCCCATATAAACTGTGCGTTTGCCTCTCCTCCCCACGGATCATATATGTATAAGGGATTATAATATCCCACTCCTTCTTTCTCAAGATTATCTTCGTTATGTCTCAAATATCCTTGAAGTGCAGTGCTGCCTGCCTTAGGTGTTCCTACGTGTAAAACTATTCTTTTCATTTTCTTATTATTTCAATATACTAGCTATTATTTGAAACAGTCATCGCATTTATTAAACAATGTATTACGTAGCATCTCCGCTCTTATGCGCACTGCTCTTAGCATAAGCCACTTAAGATTATGCCCTTTTTCTTTGGAGGTCATCTCTTTAAATTTCCATCCTGTATCTATATGCATAAAAGGGAACGGAGGCTTTTCAGGATAAAAGGCTTTCTCCGCCAGTCTGAGCATAACGGATGAATCCTTTCCGATGGAATACAGCATAACGGGTTTTTCACACTCTGCTGCAACCTCCCTGATAATGTATATAGCCTCCGCTTCCAATCTGTCTAAATGTGTTTTACTTACCAATTCGGTGCTCATTCTTCATCTCCATGTAACAGGTTCTTTTTTATTATTCATTAAAGCCTGTTTCCGATTGTGAGTTTTCTTAGCTTGTTAATTGCTCTTTTATTAAAATCTTTGGCTTTCCACTCCAGTTTTTTCCGTCTCTCATTCAAGCAATACTTGGCCCTCATCGGCCAGTAGCAGTCCGCCAGTATAAATCTCACCAGTAATCGGTCGGACAGGGACGAATTTCGATATTGTTCTTTCATTGCTTCGTCAGCAGATTGCTCTGTCCATATCTCCTTTAGTCGTTTATACTCCGATGCGCGCTCCTCTTTTTCATTTTTCTCGCATATCTTTTTGGCAATGTACAGATATTTATAATATCTGTACCTCTTATAATGGTCTGTGTCGTAATCTCCAAATGAAAGTGCCAGTTTATCAAGGACTGAGATTCTTTCTAAAAAATTATCAATGTCGAAGTACAACAGGCTTTTCTTATCATCAAAAGCAGGACGGTAGCTGACTTTATACATCGGTTTATCTGTATATGCAAAGCCATTTGCAAAATGCGAGAAAGTGTATATAAATATATGGTCCTCGCCATTGAGCACTTCCTCTGAAAATCTTATGTCATGTTCATCCAGGAGTGATCTTCGATATATTGACATGCATACTGTGCTGATATTAAATTCCATTCCTTCCGGAGGAGTAAAACAAGCCTCAATTAACGTTGCCCTCGCATCTTCGCCGAAGAGTAGTACACCATCTTTAAAAAAATGTCTTTCAAGCGGATAGGCCTCAGGCCACAGCGGAAAGACGAGCTGCCAAGCGCAGAGCACATAGTCAAGCTCATTTTTATTTGCGATATCCGTCAACGTCTGAAGGTAGTCCTCAGTTACGGTATCATCCGCATCAATGAACGCTATGAAGATGCCTTTGGCATCGTTAAGGCCGACATTTCTTGCTTTCGATACCCCTCCGTGAGGAATAGATATCACCCTTATCCTGTCGTCCGCTGCACTAAGATCCTTGCATAGACTTAAAGTCTCATCCTCTGAACCGTCATCAACCAATATAATCTCAAAGTCACTATATGTACCCGCTAAAACAGACTTTACAGCGTCCTCTATAAACTCTGCTGCATTATAAACGGGTATTATTACACTGGTTTCCGGTTTATTGTTTCCCATTACGTCCTTTCTCCCTGGCCTTGCGTCCGCGATGCTCATATGCGGAGCGAACCGGGTTCATGAGATTGCTGTACCATATATCATTAAGTGCAAGAACTGCTTTGCAGTGATTGTGTTTAGTCAACCATAAAATAAGCTTGGAGCTTCTGGCTATATCAATCCGCCTTACAGGTATTTTGCATCTTTCGCTGAATCTCATTGATGTTAGTTCGAGGGCTTCCATTAAGTCCGTTCTGTCACTCCCCTTGAGTATTTCTCTGACTATATGAAAATATGCCAGAGTCTCAAACTGAGCGTAGCAATTCCTTTCATGATCTCCGCACTCTGCTGCCTTTTCGTATATCGCATCCAAGAAATCCAAATTGATGCGAACAAAGTCCATAGGCTTTTGGGAATGCGAAGCGGAGTCTTTATGTTGTATGTAAATATACAGTGGTCTGTCTATATACTTGGCCCCTCTTATGAAATGGAGATAGGTGAATACAAACAATGTATCCTCCCCATATTCGATGTCTTCCCTGAATCTGATATCATGCTCCTCGATTATCGATCTGCGGTACAACGACATACATGATGTGCTGAGTTTAAAAGCGCATCCCCTTTGTGTTAACAGGCATGCTTCAGTGAGAACTCCGTTACCATAGAATGTTTTATCACCAGAAAAATATCCGAATTTTTCCCCTTCTTTTCTCCCCTCATAATCCTCTTCGCATAAAAAACCGCAGAGCGCATAATCAATATTCTCGCATTTTATCGCATCGGTCAGGGTCTGAAGATATTCGGGCTCTACCATATCATCTGAATCAATAAATGAAACGAACTCTCCCCTTGCCTGTCTGAGTCCTTCATTTCTGGCTGATGACACTCCTCCGTGAGCTTTGGATATCAGACGTATTCTTTCATCTTTATTTTTTATTTCTTCACAGACTTTCAGAGTATCTTCATCCGAACCGTCATCAACAATAATGATTTCAAAGTCTCTGTAGGTTCCGGATAAAATCGAGTTAATACAAAACTCTAAATACTCAGGCCTGTTATAAACCGGTACTATTACGCTTGTCTCGGGTAGAATGCGGCTACTTGATTTAGATTCAGTCATTAAAGCAAGCCTCCCTTTTCCAATCTTCTTAAGTCAAATCTTATCCTGACCATATTAACTATCACATTTATACTGCGTCTCAGTGTTGTCCCGTGACCGATATATCTAATCGGGGATATCAAAAATCGCCCCTTTGAATTCCTTTTCATATCATTCATGTAGTATCTTATTCCCTGCAGAAAAATGTCCCGTGTCTTTTCATGACATTCCGCACCCCTTAATTTAGCAGATGTTTTTAAACATTTTCTACAGTGATAGCAGAGTTGGCCGAAGGCCAGAAGGGCATAATCATAATAGTCGTTTTCATTGTAAAACGTGAGTCTTTCAAACATTGCCTCGCAAATATTATACTCGGCTCTAAGCCCTTTGTTATGAGTTATGCTTTCCTCATGTTGATAATAAAGATGAAGCTTCTTATCTGTTACTGCCACCTTATCTGCAACTGACAATTCTTTGTGTATCACAAATTCATCTTCATGAATCTTTCCCGAAGGATATCTCAGATTATCAAAAATCTTCTTTCGGTACAGCTTATTCCATTGCACCACCCAGTCAAGCCAGGTTTCAGAATAATATCCCAGGATTGTAAATCTGTCTCTTCCCTCGTAAACTTTTATATTTCCGAGATCAGACGGGTTGAACTCACCTGTTCTTTGAATCCGTTCAGCCTCATCATTGGATATCCATATCGTGCCGCACTGTGATATGTCTGCACCTGTTTTATGCATAACATGCCATAGTGTTTCCACCATTACGGGCATCATTTCATCATCGCTGTCAAGAAAAACATAGTAGTCGGAATCGGCAACATCAAGTCCCGTGTTTCTGGCAACCGACAAGCCTCCGTTTTCTTGGTGTATCACTCGGATTCTTTTATCCTGCTTTTCATATTCATCACATATCTCTGCCGACGAGTCGGTGGATCCGTCATCTATTAAAATAATATCCAAATCCGAATAGGTTTGGGCGCGCACGGAATCTATACATCTTCTCAGATATTTCTCGCAGTTATATACGGGTATTATTACACTTACAGTTTCTGTTTTACTCATTTCATGAATCAATTATTCAATATCAGTTGCTTACATATACTCAGGCATCTAACTTTCGACTTTAAGAAAAACCGCACTTCCTTCTATTTCAAATTCCACAGATCCTGCGGGTACGAATACACATGTACCGGTCTTAATCGGCCTTCCGCTTCCGGCCCACTTTATCTCAGCCTGCCCGTCAATGCAAATAAGTATTTCGAATGACGATTCTCCGCTACCGTGCCTTATCACGCTGTCATTAACTGCTAATCGATGTAAATCGAAATATCTGCATCTTCCGAGCAGTTCCGTTGACCCACCGGGATAAAAACTGAGTTGACGTATAGGTCTTCTTATGTCCCTGCCCTTCTTATAGTTCATGACATCAAGAGCTTTGGAAAGATGTAATTCTCTTTTGTTTCCGAATTCGTCGGTTCTGTCGTAATCCCATATTCTGTACGTTATGTCTGATCTCTCCTGAACCTCGACTATTACAGGGCCTGCATTAATACCGTGTACTGTGCCGGCATCCACAAGTACTACATCTCCTTTTTTTACCGGAACTATCCTCAGATGTTTTCCCAAGCTTCCTTCGAGAATCCACCTCTCTGCTTCTTCACGAGAACTGTCATGTAAAAAGCCGTGGGTAACAGCTGATCCTTCCTCTGCATCCAGTACATACCATAGTTCTGTTTTACCGAGTTCATCTTCTTCATGCGCTTCGGCATAATCATCATCGGGATGCACCTGAAGAGACAGGGCCTTTCCCGCGTCTATCATTTTAACCATAATAGGAAGATCTCTCAGACCATCATTTTTAGTGCCCAGCATCTCCGGATGTATACCTATGATTTCACGGAGGCTCCTTCCGTCATAAGCACCACCGTCTGCAATACTCTCATTCTCAGGATATGTACTGCAGAGCCATACTTCCGCAAGTGATGTTCCCGAAGTCTTCCGAGAATTCGGAAACATTTCACAAAGCCTGTCCCCGCCCCAGAATGAATATCTGAAAGACGGAGTCAGTATGATTGGTTCTTTATAGCTCATGTTTGATTTTGTCTCGGACATCTATGTCCCTCCCGAGCTGAACCTCTATTATGACCATGTGAGTTTCAGCTGCAACTGTATGCTTGCAACCGGCCATTACCGTTACAACATCGCCCTGTTTGACTTCTTGCTGCATGCCGTCAACTGTAATAAAGCCGCTCCCCTGAGCAATTACCCAGACTTCATCTCTGAACTCGTGACTGTGGTAATTCATTGAACTGCCGGGCTCCAGAGTAACTTTAATGGTCAAACTCTCGGAAGTTGTGTCTATCACATGGTAGCTTCCCCAGCTCTTTTCCGCATACATAACTTCTGCATCAAGCCTGTCTACATATTCCTTCATGTGAGAGGATCTGTTTTTGTCGCTTATAAGAATGCCGTCAGGCGAAGCCGCAATCACCACATCTTTAAGTCCCATAGCCAACACAGGTATATCTAACTGATTCACAGCTACAACACCGTCGCAGCTTTCATCCAAAAGAGCATCTCCTACTGTATCTTCCGGCATTATCTCAGAGAATGTATTCCAGGTTCCTATGTCCTTCCATTCGCCCTTGTATCTAAGAACCTGCATTTTCTCTTCATGCTCGCACACGGCGTAGTCGAAGCTGATCGCCTTCTGCTCCTCATAATGGGTCAAGTATTCATCATAATCCATCCCGCCTGAGAGCTTCGCAATCTCCCCGATGCGGAATGCGAAAACGCCGAGGTTCCAAAGGCCTCCTTCATCTATATATGTCTGCGCGGTCTTTTCATCAGGTTTTTCGCAGAACTTCTTTACTCCGCTGATCCGCTCCTCATTTGCAGGGATAATGTATCCGTATTTGGCACTCGGATATGTAGGAACTCCTCCGAGCAGACTTATTCTGTAATCGGAGTCTTCTGCCAATTCACTGAGTTCCTTTAAGGCGTCGAAGAAGCTGTCATCTGTATAAGGATCTACAGGACAAACCACTACAGTTTCATCATCTTTCTTCCCTTTGATATCTCTCAGGTATAAAGTTGCGAGCAGTATAGCAGGAAAAGTATCTCTTCTCGCAGGTTCTACGCAAACATCAACAGAGTCTCCCAATTGATTGACTGTAGATGAAACCTGAGACTTTCCTGTTGCGATTGTTATTTCAGAGCTTTCATCAGCTCGTTTTATTTGTCTGTAAACGCGCTGAAGCATTGATTCATAATCGCCCTCATCATTTTTAAGAAGCTTTATGAATTGCTTGGATCTGACGTCATTTGACAGAGGCCAAAGCCTGCGCCCGGAGCCTCCCGATAACAGTATAATGTTCATAAATCAGTACCCTATAATCTTTCCAGGAAATCTTTATATGCCGCTTTAAGGCCTTCTTTAAGCTCGGTACGAGGCTTCCAGCCCATAGACATCAACTTCGATGAATCCATAAGCTTTCGCGGCGTACCGTTCGGCATACTTTCATCCCAAACTATATCTCCTTCATAGCCTACCGCATTTGCGACAGTCTCAGATAGTTCCTTTATACTCACTTCTTTTCCGCTGCCGACATTTATAAGCCCCTCCTCATCGCTCAGCATCAGATCTACGGCCGCTTCTGCCAGATCGTCTGCATACAGGAATTCTCTGAGAGGGCTTCCGTCTCCCCAGCATACTACCTCAGCTGCTTTGTTTTCTTTGGCTTTATGGAACCTTTGAATAAGAGCCGGGATTACGTGTGAGTTAACATCATCATATGTGTCTCCTATTCCGTACAGATTGCATGGCATAAGAGAAATGCAGCTTATAAGCCCTTTGTTTGATAGGTATTCTCCGTATTTCAGACCGCATATTTTGGCCAAGGCATAGCCTTCATTGGTAGGCTCTAAAGCGGAGGTAAGCAAAGCTTCTTCTTTTATAGGCTGTTCTGCGAATTTCGGGTATATGCAGGAAGATCCCATAAACTCGAATCTCTTACATCCGTTTTCGGCTGCCGATTTCAGGCAGTTAAGTGCCATCATCATGTTTTCATACAGGAATTCATCAGGATTGTTTCTGTTAGCTTCTATCCCTCCGACCCTGGCTGCGCAGAAGAACATGAATTCCGGTTTTTCTGTTTCAAAAAAAGCCGCTACGGCTCTTTGATCTGTCAAATCCAGGTCTTTATGCGTCTTAAGCAAAAGGTTATTGTATCCTCTTCGGCTGAGCTCTCTTACAACGGCGGCACCTACCATGCCCCTGTGCCCTGCCACGTAAATTTTTGATTCTTTTTTCACAGCTGTCTCCTTCCGCTTATTAAGTCCCTTTCCTATGCTATATTTATCTTCCCCTTTGATGCTTTATACATAATAAGTTTTAATCTGCCATGGATGCCACGAAGCATTAAGTGATAAACCATGTCGATTTTATCCTTTTTATAAGCTCCGGAATATCTTATCTGTCTAAGCCGCTCCATTTCCAAATTCTTAATCCAATATGATGTACCCTCTGCATATAAGGCATTAATCGCAGGCTTCCATTCCTCGATATCAGCATAATCCGTAAAGTCTGACTCTTTAAGCTTAGCATGATATAAAAATGATTCATATGCCGATACAGCCAATTCTTGATATCCTTCTTCTTGAAAGAACTTGACGCGATCGAGCATCGCCTCTATTACATCATGTTTTCTCTTAGCGGTTTTCAATGCCGTTATTCCGCCGTCATGTTTGTAATACATGTAAAGCGGCGTTTTTACATAGGCAAATATATCGGCAGCAGCCAGTTCCCTGTGTATAACATATTCGTCCTCATGATATGCACCTTGAGGAAATCTGATCTCATCGAATATGCTCTTTTTGAAAAGCTTATTCCACTGCACCACGCATACCCATGACCATGGTTTCAGGTCATATATCTTAAGCAGTTTTTCATTGCCTTCGTATACTTCAATATCTCCGACTTCCTTCGGATTAAATACCTTGCTCTCGTGTACGCCTTCCCTGTCTTCAATGCCGAATATCGGCTGTAATCCGCACTGGGATATATCGGCGCCGGTTTCCTGCATCACATACCAAAGTGTGTCTATCATTGTCGGAAGTATCTCGTCGTCCGCATCTACAAATACATAATAGTCCGTTGTTGCGGCTTCCATCCCGGCGTTCCTCGCTGCAGACAGGCCTCCGTTTTCCTGATGAATCACTTTGACTCTTTCTTCTTTTTCAGCATATTCATCACAAATAGACGGAGTGTTATCTGTTGATCCGTCATCTACAAGTATTATCTCTAAATCCTTATATGTTTGGGATGTAATCGAATCCACACATCGTCTGAGGAATTCTTCGGCATTGTATGCCGGAACTATTACGCTGATTTTCTCCATTTATACGATATCCCTTAATAATTGCTCTTTTTTATTTCTTCTATCAATTTGAGTCCGTCAGATCCTTCGAACTTGAGTGCAAAGAGACTGTTTTTATCATTGAGAATAAACTCCTTATCTTCCATGGTGAAATTGTGGTTCTGTCTCTTTATGCCGTTATCTTCCAGAGGCCAAGTTGTAAGTCTCAATGAACCATGTGTCTTTCCGTCCTTGTCGAACAATCTGTCCCTATACTCACTATTATAAGCAATAGTCTGCATAAATACTTCATCACCGCATTCGGAATATTTCATCATGTCCCTGATAAGTTTTCTGTTGGCAACCGTGTGTGATGCCATACCGTTTGTGATAGACCAATAGGCGAGTCCCTTTTTATGTTCCATATTGAATTTCTTAAATCTGTCAACTCCCCGCCTTCTTTGTATATCCAAATACTTTTCTCTGATCTGCCACATGAGCCTTGCTTTTCTGCCTTGTGCTCTGAAGCTCTCATTGAACAAATATCTGTACATCACTCTTTCGGGAACCGGATTATCAATGTCCATAAACTCTTCCGTCGGATGATTATCGAAAAAGGAGTGGATATAGTCCTGATTTCTCAGAGGGAAACTGCCTCCGGTAATCAGATGATATCTTGAATAACCGCCTCTCCTTACTGCATCTTCGAGCATATTAAGAGTACATTCGATTTGGGAGTATCCGGCCCAATTAACTCTTATACGTTTTGTTAAAAACAAAGAGCTCTCATTAGTTGAAAACAATGATGGATTCATGTCCTCATTTGCTTTCTTATCAATGTGAAGATAAATGTCATTTCTCTTATCATCGAGCGACTCAAGAAGTTTTTTCAGCAAATCCGGCCTTTGATGTGCCATCACCAAATATGCGTGTTTGTTTGCTGTATCTGTTTTATCCTTATTACTCATAATCAATATCCTAATCCGCTCATCGCTCTGATTTCAACCAGGAGCGAAGCTCCATCAAGCTCGCTTGGTTGGAGCGAGCGACGCCGTCAACAGACGACGGGAGCTTCAGCTCATGAGATCGTCAGTCGGTCGGGCTTGTTTAAGCAGGACCCCCCCGCACGACACGATGTTCATTCTTTTCATATGAAGATGTGGTTGAGTCGGTTTGTTGAGCCATTTCTCAGGCGCCACCTTTATCGAATTCGGATTGTCGTCCAGCCATGCGGACCACCAAGAGAATGTAGAATTAGCCAAAACATGATGTTTGCACGAACTCATAAGAAAGAATTCGTCTAAATCATCCAAATTGTCATCGTCTACTATTATAAATCTTTCATCATTGTACTTTTCTCTTATATATTCCTTATCGTCGGAAAATACATAGAAAATCGCATCCTTTTCTTTTGACAAAACTATCTCTATTGCCTTTTGATAATACTCTTCAGTGCATATTCCTCCGTATAAAGCCACGTTGCCTCCTTGCAAATAGTCATCTCGACGAAAGTGTAAACTTGCTGAAGGAGTATTCTTAATACGGTTCAGCCATTCGGAAAATGCAGGCTTGTTTTTTCTCTCGTCAGTGAAAGTAAGTTCATTTCTCAGCCTCTTACTTACTTTTCTGCTCTTGAATATCCGATAGTCCTGAAAATATGAGTGAACTATTATTCTTTGCTTTCTGAAGAATGAATACCAATATTTATCTGCGAGCAGCAACAACAAATATTTGTAGTATTCAAGGTGCGCTTTTGCAAATCTGTTCTCGGGGCCTGCCTCGTAATACTCACAAAGGGGGATTTCATCCATTTTTTCATCGTATCTTTCATAGTCCAATCCAAATGCTTCTTTAAGCATTGCCTTTCGCACGACATACTGCGGAGCTATGTTGTCATCTATGTTGCATTCAATGCCCTTTTCTTGAAACGCAACATACAGAGCATATTGGAATAACTGATTACCAAGCCCTCCCAGAAGTCTAACGGTTATCATCCTTCTTCTCCTGTTTATTCTTTTTTATATCACGCTTCGTCAGCCATTTTATTATCGCTAAAGCTGACTTTGCTTTGAAAGAATCCGCATATAATCTGCTTTTCAAATAGTTTGCCTTTTTTTCTATATAAAATATCTCATCACTTTTTTTAGGCATATAATTATTGTGCGTATGAGTGCCTCTTCGAATAGCTTCTTCAGGTTCCTGGTCAAAAATATTGCACAGGAATTTCTCAAGATTCGGAATGGCGTTCTCAAACTTCTCCTCCATTCCCGGCAGTATCGCAGGTTGCTTAAGCATATGCAGATATAGTTCATCATCATTATCGATAGCCTTTATTCTCTCGATTGCAGAAGGTATATCATCTTCATCTTTGATTATCACCATGGCCTCGGGATTAAAGTACTTATCTACATTGGCAGCCCCCCAATAAACAGGAACCGTACATGCAGCGAAAGACTGAACAATCTTTTCGGTAATGTAATCAGCTCTTGAATGATGCTCAAAAGCGACTGAAAATTTATGTTTTGACTCAAAATCTACTACTGCAAAGCTGCCATTCGGTATATCAATATTATGTCCTACGCTTCCCGGGCAGTCTACATGTTTATATTTACTGAGTTCCTTTAATATGGATAACCTCATGTCAGTTTCGTGCGATGAGGTAAGTGAGCAAAAGGCATTCTTTTTCTTTAGCATTTCATCTGCCACAAGGTGCTTTTTTTTCATGCCCTCTGTTATTGAATCTGCATACTCTTCGAAAAAGAAATAATTCGGCAGCCATAGGTGTCTGTCCATGTATTCATAATCATCAAAGTCGATGATGTAGTCAGCCTGCATGAGCGATCCGGAGCAATTCTCACCGGAATAAAAAATCCTGACTGCGTCATATAGCTCTATGTCGCTCTCCCACAAAGAATAAATCACGAAATCTGGATTCTTCTCATCCACAACAACATTGTAATGCTTTCGAAGAATACGCATGAGGTATGTATACTCGTAAGTAAAAGTACTGTCATTTGTCGAATCCCACCACCAAAAACCGACAAATTTTACTTTTATCGTCTTCTTGCTTTCTCTCATAACAGTCCTCCTCCAAGCATTAACTAATCAGGTATCTGAACACCCCACCATTCAGTGTGCCATGCGAACTCCTCTTCGTTGTATGCTTGATCGATGACAATGTCCATGCCTTGTACCTGATCCAGATTAAGAGCATCGCCGTATTTACCGGGTCTCATAAGAGTGTATTTTGTTGCGTAGGTGCCTCTTGCCAGCATTCTGAGATCCAGGTAAAAAGTATCGGAATAAACCTTGCCGATCTCGTCATGCTCCAAATTCTTATAAAGTTTTGTAGCTAACGCTCGATCATATCGGGTTCTGATTTCAATTCTCAAATTGAGGTCTTTGCACTCTTCTTTTATCTGCCATGATATATCAATAGGAAGTATGCCGTTTTCATCTATTGTTTGTTCGCCATTCGGATAAGCAGCACTTACAAAGAGGGCCTCGGAAAGCATCGTATGCGGATTTATGTGCATATTATTGCTTTCGTAGTTCATGCTGGCTCCTCCGGATAGTTCACCGCGGTATATCTGCTCCGCATGAGCTACGTCCCCTTCGTAAACCAGCTTCCCTTCCTCGAGGACTATGCATCTGTCACAAAGCTCATGTACAGTGCTCATATTATGGCTGACGTAGAGAATTGTTTTGTTCTCATTTTCAGCTATTTCCTTCATGCGATTGATGCACTTCCTCTGAAAACTTACGTCACCCACCGCGAGCACCTCATCCATTATTAATATGTCAGCGTTGAGATGTGCTGATACCGCAAATGCCAGTCTTACATACATACCGGATGAATAGCGCTTTACAGGCGTGTCTATGAACTTGCCGATTTCAGAGAATTCAACGATGTCATCAAATTTTGCATCTATCTCTTCCTTGGTCATTCCGATGATGGCTCCGTTAAGATATATATTCTCACGACCCGTGAGTTCTCCGTTAAAACCCGTACCTACCTCCAGCATGCTCGTTACTTTGCCGTTATATGATATTGAGCCTTCTGTCGGAGCGGTTATTCTTGATATAAGTTTAAGGAGTGTTGATTTTCCGGCGCCGTTCTTCCCGATTATTCCCAGACGCTCGCCTTTTTTTACTTCAAAAGAAACATCCTTCAAGGCGTATATATAGTCGCCATTCTCTCCGAATCTGTCGTTATTCTCTCCTATTTTGCTGTTTGGATCTTCTAAGCCCCTCATCTTAGCTATTCGGCTCTGAAGGTCCGCTTTTAAGGTTCCTCTTCCGAGTACACCCAGCCTGTATTTCTTAGATACATTTTCGATTTTGATTATTGTTTCCTGTTCACTCATAGATGTCCCCTATATAGTGTCTATAAATGTTCTTTCCGTTTTGTTGAAGACTTTATAACCTGCGATGAGGAGGAGTATACCCACCGCAAGACTTATAAAGTAGTAATTCCATGTCAACATACCTTGGCTGAACACAGCGTATCTGATGTGATTAATAACAGGCGCCACGGGATTCAGAAGATAAATCTTCAGGAATCGTTCAGGCACGATGCCGATGTCGTAAACGATAGGGCTCAAGTAACTCCAAAATGATGTAAGATAGCCGATAAGGAATACCGTGTCTCTGTATTTGGTGGTAAATGCAGATAATATGGAGCCCACTCCGACACCTATTACTGCCAAATGAGCTAAGTAAAAAGGAAGCAAAACGATAGTCCAATGAGGTCTTATCGCTGCTCCTGATATTACAAACCCTATATAAAATGCAGCAAAAATAGCCAGTTGTATCAGAAGTGAGATACACCTGGACATCACATCTGTTATCGGCATTACAAATCTGGGGAAATAGACTTTGCTGAGCAACCCGGAATGATTTAAGAAAACATTCGCACTCCCGTTCAAGCTCCCCGAGAAGAACCCCCAGGATACCTGCCCTATCATATAAAACAGGAATGTAGGAATTCCCGATGGCGAAAGGCCGGCAAGACCACCGAATACAAAAGCGGTTATTATCGCTGATACGATTGGCTGGATTACGGCCCATGTCGGGCCGAGAATGGTTTGCTTATAATTTGCTATGATGTCTCTTCTCAGCATAAGAAGCATCATATCCTTATATCTGAATAATTCGGAAATAACCGAACTTCCTCCGCGATTTTCCGGAGTGATAACTATGTCAAATTCTTTATTCTTACCCAAGTTGAAATATACCTCATACTATATAGTTTATGGTTCTGCGCTTATAAAAAGCGCAATCATATGAAATTATATAGTGTCTCATCTCTGAAAACAAGGTAATACATATCGCGGCTAGTCTGTAGCTTGTTGTTTATGAATACTCTCAGCTTCGTTATGTTATAATTTCATATATAAGACCTTCGGATAAACCTTAGGAGAGTATATGACGAATAAAGTAGCGATTCTGTATATTGCAATCGGAAAATATATCAATTTTTGGCCTGGTTTTTACAATTCTTTTAATGAAAGATTCTTGACAAATTCTCACAAGGAGTTCTTTGTGTTCACGGATGCACAGTGTGTTCCGTTTGAAAACGAAGATTCCAACATCCACAGAATCCATCAAGAGGATTTGGGCTGGCCGGGCGACACTCTTTACAGATTTGACATGTTTCTTAAGGTTGAGGACTATCTTAAGTCTTTTGACTATTGTTTTTTTATGAATGCCAACCTTGTCTGTCAGGAAGTCATTACTGAGGAAGAATTCCTTCCCCGAAAAGATCAGTTGTTGGTGGTTAAGCACCCCTGGTACAATTGGACTGACAGATCTCTTCTTCCTTATGAGCGCGATAAACGTTCCGCTGCGTATATTCCTCTATTCTCAAAAAAAGCTCAGCACTACTTTTGCGGTGGTGTTAACGGGGGGGGCGTTGAGCCCGCCCTCGAAATGTATCACACTCTATCTGAACGAATTCGAAGCGATGAGGAAAAGGGCATAATTGCCATATGGAATGATGAATCTCATCTCAATAAATACATGAGCGAACAGGATGATTATAAATATCTTGATTCTTCGTATGCATATCCGGAAGATGAGGATTTCCCCTTCCCTGTTCGCATACTTATTTTGAAAAAAAGAAACTATATTGAATTATCCGATTCAAAGAAAAACGCCACGCATTCGGCTGAGGCAAAGCAACGTAAAAACGTCCCGCTTTTGCTCAGAATTATTGTCAAGGCTCGTAATACCGCTTATTACCTGAAATCAAAACTCTTCAATCAACTATAGGATAGTAAAGATCATCGTACGGGTCGTCGTTACCGTAGCCAATTACGTCTTCAGCAAATTATTGGTTTTCAGAAAGTAAGTATATCTATACCTCAGATGCTGCTTTCTCTTTTTTTGCAAGTGCGCGGTCATGCTCTGCCATGATACGTACGAGCTCTTCATATGAAGTCTTCTGAGGATTCCATCCCAGCTCGGACTTGGCCTTCGTTGGGTCTCCGAGAAGGTTGTCTACTTCAGTAGGTCTGAACCATTGAGGGTTTACGCACACCAGCATCTTTCCGGTCTTTGCGTCATATCCTTTTTCATCTACACCGCTTCCTTCCCATCTGATTTCAATGCCGTTGGCCGCGAAGGCTTTTTCTGTAAAATCTCTTACAGTGTGTTGCTCTCCTGTCGCGATTACGTAATCATCCGGCTCATCCTGCTGGAGCATCAACCACATGCATTCAACGTAGTCCTTGGCATATCCCCAGTCTCTGAGGCTGTCCATATTTCCGAGTTCCAGATGATCTTGGAGCCCTTCGGCAATTCTGCCTGCAGCAAGGGTAATCTTTCGTGTTACAAAGGTCTCTTCGCGTCTTTCGGATTCATGATTGAAAAGAATGCCGTTACATGCGAACATGCCGTAAGCCTCTCTATACTCTTTGGTAATCCAAAAGCCGTACTGTTTGGCAACAGCATACGGGCTGTATGGATGAAACGGAGTGGTCTCTTTCTGCGGAACCTCTTCCACCTTTCCGAAGAGTTCGGATGTGGATGCCTGATACACTTTAGTGCTTTCTGTAAGTCCGAGTATCCTTACCGCCTCCAGAACGCGAAGTGTTCCGAGTGCATCTACGTCCCCACTGTACTCAGGTGCATCGAAAGAAACGTGTACATGCGACTGCGCAGCGAGGTTATATATCTCATCCGGCTTAACGGATGCGATTATTCCGATCAGAGAAGAACTGTCCGTGAGGTCTCCGTCATGCAAAATGATCTTTTCCAAGAGATGATCTATCCTCTGCGTGTTAGATGTGGATGCTCTTCTTCTAATGCCGTGAACTTCATATCCTTTTTCAAGTAGAAATTCTGCAAGGTATGATCCATCCTGTCCGGTTATTCCTGTTATGAGCGCTTTTTTCTTCATTCTTTTCCTCTCCTGTTTCGATTTTTCGTATATGAATCTTCACAGCGTATTTTTTCTCAGTTCATAACCGAAAAATACGTATATTATTTTAACATACTTTTACCTGCTACCGCATTCCGGCAGAGCGACTTATAGTTACGCCTAAACACAAGACCCCGAACCGGAATCAGCGATCTGTTTCATTGTTTGCATCACCTAAATAACACGGTTATACTTTATTCATGAACGCAAAAGATTTACTTATTAACAACAGATACTGCTCGGAGCATTTTAACAGGGATGAATATCCCATGCTCTTTGAGCGTGTGAAAGAAGAGCTTGTTGGTTTTTTGGCTTCTTTGGAGGATTCGGAGACAGCTGCAAAGGCTGCTGTAGATGATATTCTTGAAGAAGTGTGCTCCAATATGGACAGGCACAGATTTAAATTTCGAAAAGGCAGTGTTCTCGCAGATGACCACTTCGTGCTCTCCCTCTTCATCGCACCGGTATTGGCAAGGATAGGGACTCCGAAGGCTGTGAAGTTTGCTGAACTACTGGCCTCCGGCTGGGAGGAGCGCTTCCCGGGCTCCACCTTTAAGATCGGAGACTACGACGAAATCATGGAAGGATTCAAGTGGAAGATAACGCTCCCATTCACATAAAAGCGAAAGAGCGGGCGTAAACGAACTTTCGCAGGCATATGAAAAAGGCTGCCATTTCAGGCAACCTTTTTTCTTGTCCTTCATTACGGCAATGCCGTTTGTATCGAGGTGTATTTTACTTGCTGCGTGTCCTTACATCGAAGGCTACGGCGATGATGAAGATGATACCCTTTACGATGTACTGATAAGAGATATCTACCGACATCAGATTCATGCCGTTGGTGAGCGACATGATTACGAATGTACCGATGATGGCATTGGTTACTTTACCTACACCACCGGATACTGCCGTACCGCCGATGTATGAGGATGCGATAGCGTCCAGCTCGAATGCAACTCCGGCAGTCGGTGTTGCTGATGACAGTCTCGATGTGTACATGATGCCTGCGAGGGCAGCCAGTGTGGACATAGAGATGAAGGCGAACTGTGTTACCTTCTTTACGTCTACGCCTGAGAGCTCTGCAGCCTGATCGTTTCCGCCGATACCGTAGATATATCTTCCGAGCTTAGTCTTGCTGAGCATGAATGTGTAAATCGCGAGGATTACTCCTACGATTACGGAGCTCCAAGGAAGACCTTTGTACTCAGCGAGGATGTAGAACACCAGCAGAATAACTGCAGAAACCAGAACGAGTCCGCCTACAAAGATAGGACCCGATACTACTTCGAAGTTATATTTCTGTCTGCTGCGACGTTTCTTCAGCTGGCTGAAGACTACTCCGATTACGGCTATAACACCGATGATCATAGTCAGAACGTGGAACTCACTGTTCTTAACAATGTCAGGAATGAAGCCGTTACAAAGTGCCAGGAAGCCCGGCTGACTGATGACTATAGTACCCGACTTTGCAAGCGACAGTGAGAGCAGTCCTCTGAAGATGAACATGCCGGCCAGTGTCGTTACGAATGCAGGTACGCCCACTCTCATTACCAAAGTACCCTGATAGAGTCCGATCAAGAATCCGACAGCGAGTACTATGAGAATGGCGAGCCACTGATTCACTCCGTACGATGCCATAAGAATCGCTGCGATGGCTCCTCCGAATCCGGCAACATAACCTACCGAAAGGTCGATGTGTTTCAGGATGAGTATGAGAGTCATACCTATAGCAAGGATTGCTACATATGCAGCCTGGTTGAACAGGTTGGATATATTGGATGCCTTAAAGAACATACCGCCTGACCATATCTGGAACACCAGCATGATGACTACCAAGGCGATGTACATCATGTAAGACTTGATGTTGTCTTTAAGGAGCTGAGCTAATTCCTGCCCGATGGATTTTTTAGTGTTTTCCATATTACAATCTCCTTCTCTAATTACCTTTGATGGCCATGGCCATAACTTTCTCTTCGGTGGCATCCTCGATGTTGAGTTCGCCTGTGATATATCCCTCACTCATTACGTAGAGTCTGTCTGACATACCGAGTACCTCAGGGAGCTCGGAAGAGATCATGATGATGCTCATGCCGTCCTCTACCATCTTGTTCATGAGTGAGTAAATCTCGAATTTCGCTCCTACGTCGATACCTCTTGTAGGCTCGTCGAGTATAAGCACCTTAGGTTCTACGAAGAGCCACTTGGCTATCTGAACCTTCTGCTGGTTACCACCCGAGAGATTGCCGACTTTCTGTGCGATGGAAGGAGCTTTTATATTAATATCGTCCTTGAATTTATTGGCCACCACAACTTCTTTGTTTTCGTCGATAACAAGACCTTCCGACAGTGCCTTCAGATTGGCGAGGGTCGTATTGTATCTGATGTCCTGGATGAGGATCAGACCGTTACCCTTTCTGTCTTCCGTAACGTATGCGAGTCCGTTTTTAATCGCATCGCTCGGACTCTTGAAGAATGTCTCCTTACCGTCGATAACTACCGAACCCGATTTAATATTGTATCCGTAAGGGTTTCCGAATACCGAAAGTGCGCACTCCGTACGTCCGGCTCCCATGAGTCCCTGCAGACCCACGATCTCACCCTTTCTGACTTTGAGATTTACGTCGTGAAGTATCTCTCTGCCAGTCTTAGGATCCTCTACAGTCAGGTTCTTTATCTCAAAAGCAACATCTCCGAATTCATGCTCGGGGCGCTTAGGATATACATTGTCCATGCTTCGACCTACCATGTGCTTGATGATATTGGCCTCGGAAATATCGTCGGTCTCGGCATCAAGCGAGCATATTGTAGTTCCGTCACGAAGTACGGTAATAGTATCTGCAATTGCCGTTACTTCACGCAGTTTATGGGAGATCATGATGCAGGTAATTCCGCTGTCTCTGAGCTCTCTCATGATGTCGAGGAGGTTCTGAGAGTCGTCCTCGTTGAGAGATGATGTAGGCTCGTCGAAGATGATGAGTTTACAGTTCTTGGACAAGGCCTTAGCAATCTCTACGAGCTGCTGATTACCTGTATTGAGACGCTTGACAGGAAGAGACGGGTCTACGTCCAGGCGTACTTTCTTAAGCATCTCTCTGGACTGGATGATGGTCTCGTTCCAGTCTATGGTCTTTCCGTTCATGATCTCATGGCCGAAGTAAATATTTTCGTATATAGGCAGTTCAGGGAAGAGCGCCAGCTCCTGATAGATGATGGCGATTCCTTTAGCTTCACTGTCAGCTATGTGATTGAACTGCTGGACTTCACCTTCATATACAATATCTCCGGTATAAGTTCCGTATTTCCACACCCCGGACAATACTTTCATCAAGGTAGATTTACCGGCACCGTTCTCTCCTACCAGACAATGTATCTCCCCCTTCTTAACTTTGAAATTTACATTGTCCAGAGCCTTGACGCCGGGGAACTCCTTGGTGATATTTCTCATTTCAAGAATATATTCATTATCCATGAGTTTCTCCTAGTTCATAATGTTAAATGACCGGCCCCGCGGTGTCCGCGGAACCGGTCTGCATGCTAATAAGTGCTAATTACTTAGCGTTGTCGATATCGTCCTGGCTGAAGTCGCCGTTCTTAACGAGTTCTTCCAGTTTAGCCTTATCAACTACTACGATCTCAGCCTGAATTGAAGGAACGTCCTTCTTCTGGTTGTTGTATGTAGCGTCTGTCTTTGGTGTACCGCCACCGAGAATCTCACTTACCATATCGCAAGTTGTCTTTGCGAGAGTTGCAGTATTCTTCCATACTGTCATGCTCTGCTTGTCGTCCTGGATATATTTCAGGGAAGCGAGCTCAGCGTCCTGACCTGTTACAGCATAGCTTGTAACTGCGTTGTCAGCGCTGAATGCGTCAGCGATAGCTCTTGCAGTACCATCGTTAGGTGCGAGAATTGCTACGTCGCCCTTCTCACCGCTCTGAAGAGCAGCCTCTGCAAGTGTCTTAGCTGTGTTGAAGTCCCAGTTTGTGTCGATTGTACCGAGAACCTTTGAAAGTGCATCGTGATCCTTATCGGCATCGAGTTCCTTGCCAACATAGTCAGCGATAGCATCGCAGTTCTGGATCTTGAACTGACCGTCTGCAACAGCCTTGTTCAGAACTGACCAAGCGCCTGAGAAGAAGATGAATGCGTTGTTGTCTGTCTTAGCTCCTGAGAAGAGATACAGAGGAACGTCCTTCTTACCTGCATACTTGTCGATCAGATACTGACCCTGTGCTTTTCCTACTCCGAAGGAGTCGAATGTTACATAGTAGTCAACAGCGTCTGTTCCTGTGATCAGTCTGTCGTAGCATACTACAGTAACGCCGGCATCCTTAGCTGCCTGTACAGCTGCGCCTGCTGCTGCACCGTCCTGTGCACAGATAACGAGAACCTTTACGCCTTTCTCTACGAGAGACTCAACGTTGGAAAGCTCTGTAGCTGTGCTGCCCTGTGAGAACATAACCTCGGATGTGAATCCTGCGCTCTCAAGAGCTGTTGTAAATGAAGCCTCATCCTGAAGCCAACGTGGCTCATCCTTTGTAGGAAGTACGATACCTACCTGAACGCCGCCTTCGCCGCCGCCGTCAGAAGATTCTTCTCCGCCGCCACCGCCGCCGCATGCTGCGAGTGTTCCGAGCATAAGTGCGAGTGTCAGCAATAATGCAAGAAATTTTTTCATAGTTACAATCCTCCTTAACACAATAGAAATACCCTATAAAAAAATTGCCAATAAGATTTTACCCTTTAATAAATGTGATAGTCAATTGTTTCCCCTTTTTAGTACACGAAAAAACTTGACCTATTTAGTATAAATTGGTCTGCTGTTTCTGAGAATTTTCTCGAGGGAAGAGCGTATGCGTTCTTCTTTTCCGTCGGCAATCCCGGAGATTTCGGACTCCAGCCCGCAGATATTACAGCCTTCTTCTTTGAGTTTTTTAACGGCTCTTCTGTGTTCCGCAGCGTCTTCTGAAGCGCAGCAGTCCTCTATTATAGTGACTTCATAGCCTCTTTCCTTAAACCCGAGTGCGGTCTGAAGAACCGCCATGTGAGTCTCTACCCCCGCGATGAGGACTCGTTTTGAATCTATTAGTTCCGTGTATTTTTCCATGTCCTTAGCCATCCAAGGATCTGTCTGCATTCTCTCCACCACTTCCGAGCGAGAGGCATGTTTCAACACATCGTCAATGATTTCCGCTTTACCGTACTGCTTGGTAAAAAGAATCGGCATGTCCAAACGGTCTATACAATGTGCCAGCGCAGCGAGCTTTGACTCGAGGCCGTTTTCATTTTCCGTCTCTTCCAATAAATCCGGCTGTGCATCGACTATTACCGTAAGAACCTTGTCAGTTGCATATGCGTTACGGAGCCTTGAAAGTGAGACCGCATCCGACATGGAAGTCGGCACCGGGGATATTGATGCATAGCGTGCTGCTACGGCATCGAAGTCATACCTTATAGTATCTCCCAGTCTGGCAGGATGCGATGTCATCTGGTAGTGACCGTCTCCGGCCTCATCAAAGTCGAATGTCTCCCCGTATCCGAAAGGAGCTGTCTCCACAACCTTGTACCCCTTTATCTTACCCGGCGGAAGCTCGGGTGCATTTACGCTTACAATAACATCTGGATTCACCTTATCCGCCATCTCCATAAGCATCGGTATGAGGCTTATGATGTAATCAAATTCACTCGCATCGAATACCGCATGGCCTCCGACTGAGAGGGCTATTGAGCGTATACCGTTTAAGGCTCCTTCTCTCGCGCCTGCTACAGTACCCGAATAGTATGCCGCGAGTCCCGTATTCATACCGTGGTTAATACCGCTGAAAACAAAGTCGGGCACGATGCCTTCATCCGCCAGCATCCCAAGCCCCCATTTCACGCAGTCCACGGGAGTTCCGTCGACGGCGTATGCCGCTACGGCTCCTTTCAGCTCTCTTTTTTCGGGCTTTATTGTTCTGAGAAAAGTTATGCTGTGAGATTTGGCGCTCTGCTGCTCAGACGGCGCCACAACGTAAACATCCGCCAACGGCGACAGTGCCTCAGCTAATGTTTGAATGCCCAATGCGTCTATTCCGTCATCGTTTGTAACAAGTATTTTTTTAATTTCCTTCATATTCCATTCCGCTGCTCTTTTTTATGCTTCCGTCTTTCAGAACGAACAAGCCTTCAATACCCTCTTCATTTTCTATGGTTTTTAATCCTTCTTCTGCTCCTTTTATCAGGCAGATGGTGCTCAGCGCATCTATATCTGCCGAGCGACCCTTTTCCGCGACTAAGGTCACGGCGTCGAGATCTGTCTCTACGGGCCATCCCGTTTTGCTGTTAAGTATATGATGGTAAGTCTTTCCGTCCACTTCTATTTTACGCTCATATATGCCGGATGTAACAAGCGTTTTATCCCTCGATTTTACTTTTCCTATTATTTCCGTCCTGTCACTGAACGGAGCTTCCACGCCTATGACGAAATCCTCTTTATCTGTCTTTCCTCCCATGCATATAACATTGCCCCCGAGATTAATGATGCCCGATGTCACGCCTGCTTCCTCAAGACATTCCGTCATCTTGTCTCCTATATATCCCTTGGCAATTCCTCCGAGGTCTATCTCGGCTTTCGGGTCTTTCAGGCGCACCATATTCCCGTCAATTTCCACATTCTTATAATCAACGTGCGCCGCAGCTTCCGTAAGCATCTTTTCATCCGGTAGTTTTTCCTTTCCTTCAGCTGCATGAAAGTCCCACTGCTCCGTAATGCCGCCGACAGTGATATCAAAGGCGCCTTCGGAAAGTTCTGAATACTCCAGCCCTTTTTTAATTATCTCTATTGTCTCATCGCTGACTTCCACCCAGTCTCCATTCGCAGCATTGATTCTGCCTACATCTGAGTCCTTCCTGGTGCGGCTCAGCTTATCTTCCAGGGCCATGCATAATTCGAAAGCTTTTTCAATAGCAGCTTCTGCCTCAGTGCCTTCTGTTTTATATACGGAAATACTGCAGATTGTATCCAGCAAATACTCCTCTCGTGAGACGGGCTCGGCAGCTTTCGATCCGAGAGCGCCGCAGGCTGTCTGTGTTATAATCATTAATGATATTAAAATTGATAAAAATAGTTTTTTCATGAAACAGCTTATTCGTAAAGCAGATGTAATACTTTTTATAGTGCTGATCGCAGTCGGCCTGGCTGCATCGGCTGTTCTTTCAGTGCACAGCGGCAGCAGTACCGACGCTAAGGTTGTAATAAAATCCGGAGGCAGGGTCTACGCGCGCTATCCTCTGTCAGAGGATGCGGAACTTGAGATACCCGCCCCGGGGAGCGCTGGGTCTTCGGCATCTTCAGAGACTGATGAGTGCACTCATTATCTTAATTACAATGTAGTAAGTATAAAGGACGGAAGAGTCTCCGTGAGCAAAGCATCCTGTAAGAATCAGGTCTGCGTCAGACACGGCAGCATTTCCATGCCGGGAGAGACCATCGTCTGTCTTCCGAACCGTTTGGTTGTCAGCATTGAAGGAGATGAAGGAGGCGGATATGACTCAATCACCTCGTAATCATTCATCTCTCAGTACATCATTTATCGCCAGAGTCGGGCTCTTGTCAGCCCTGGCCCTTATCTTTTCATATGTCGAAGCAATTATACCATACAGCCCTGCCGTACCCGGCATCAAACTGGGCATAGCAAATGTAGTGACAGTCATAGCGCTCTATAAGTTCGGATCCAAAGATGCCGTCTGCGTAAGCGTTATCAGAATAGTAATCGCAGGTCTTCTTTTTAACGGGCTTTTCGGAATGTTGTACTCACTGGCGGGTGCGACTTTGAGCCTGGCGGGAATGATAGGGCTCAAATACACCGACAAGTTTTCGGTAGTCGGTGTCAGCATGGCCGCGGGCGTACTTCATAACCTAGGCCAGCTGCTGGTCGCATCCGCACTCATAGAAGATCTTCGGATTTTCATTTACTTCCCCGTCCTTCTCTTCAGCGGTATAGCAGCGGGCATACTCGTCGGAGTAGCGGCTGCCCTGATACTCAGATCATTAATTCTATAAACAAAACCGTGATGCAGCATACTGCAGCCACGTTTATCAGATTGGCACCAAACCACGCAGCAATTATGCCTGCCGCAAATGCTACCAGTCCCGCTACAGGCTCATCCGTAGCTTCCACTATGGCCGGGAAAGTCATAACGGCCAGAGTCACATAGGGTACGTAGTGCAGGAACGATTTGGCGAATCTGTTCTCTATCGGCTTTCTCATGATAAGAGACGGGATTACGCGCATGCACCATGTGGCGAATGCCATAACGAAGATATAAAGGTAGATGTTAGTCTTCATGACTCAGCACCTCCTTTTTTATTTCCTCGGAATCCTCCGCTCCCTCCGGCACCGGAAGTATCAAAGCAAACAAAGCCGAAATGCCTATGGTAAGTATTATCGTGCGAGTTCCCTGAGAAAGCTCAGAGAGAGCCGGAACCGCTCCCGCTATGTATGAACATATGAATGCTGTAACAACCGCCGCCATGATGCGCCTGTCTTTTTTAGACGCCGGAATAATAGTTGCTATAAACATTCCGAAAAGTGCCACGCTGAGCGCACTCACTATCTTAGCAGGAAGTATATTACCCATCCCTATTCCTATGGCTGTGCCTGCGGCCCACATCGGAACCGCAGTAAGAAGAGCCCCGAAAGTATAATACGGCGACGGAACGCCCGGCCTCGCTATAGTGGCCCCGAATATCTCATCTGTGATGCAGCTTCCGACCAGAATTCTTCTCGAGAGAGCTGTGCCGGCAGGCATCCTCTGATTCAGGGCAAATCCCATAAGTATGTATCTCAGATTGATTATGACTGTAAGAATTATAAGCTGCAGAATTGTGCCGTTTACGGCGTAGAGCGAAAAGCCCATGTACTGCCCGGCCGAAGCATAGGTAATCAGGCTCGACAAAAAGCCTTGGAATGGTGTAAATCCGTAGCCTCTTGCAGCGATTCCAAGCGAAAAGGCCACAGCAAAGTATCCGAGTCCAATGGGAAATCCTACGCGGACCCCCTCCAGAAAAAGCATGCTGCCGCCTCTGTTATTTATAATATTCGCCTTTTTATAATCCCCTATAACAATACCCTTTTCTTATAAATTCTTTTTCAAAGTCAGTATATTACTACCGTCCTTATACTCATAAGTCACGTCGTCCATCACCTGTTTGGTCATGAATATTCCGAGTCCTCCTATCTCGCGTTCTTCTGCGGACAGTGTTACATCCGGATCTTCCTTGGCCAGAGGATCGTAAGGCTTTCCGTGGTCGATGAATGTAATTGTTACGGTAACAGGGTCTTCAGTTACGTCAACTCTCACCTTAGCATTTCCCTTGTCAGGTGCATAAGCATAATTGGCAATATTGGTGAAGATCTCTTCTACCGCTATATCTATCTGCATGCATGCCTTAGGCGGGCAGTTAACTGCTTGCAGGTTCCTGCTTACGAAGTTCATTACCTCGGGTAAGTTCTCTCTTGACGCCTCTATTTCAAGTTCTCCGGATGAATCACCCGTGCTGTCGTCTCCGACTGCTTCGAATTCCAAAGTATCGATTTCTCCCAGCAATTTTATAAGCTGCTCGGTCCAATAATCAATCTCGGCTTTTCTTTCAGGTATATTCAGACCATCTCTTCTGATGGAGCGTCTGATCAAGCGAGTGTATCCTACGATTCTGGATTTATCTTCCACATCCTTTAGGACGGCCTCATCCTCAGTTCCGAAGTACTCTACCAATACCTTATGCCAGAATAGCAATGCCATGTCGAAATCGAAGCCCTGGAACTCTTTTACATTTTCATGATTTAGCTCTGAGAATCCGATAAACGCATTGTAAATCGATGCAAATTCGAAGACCGGGTCTCCTACGGCGAGAGTATCCATATCTATGAGAAGGACTTCGTCTCCCTGAAGTTCCAAATTCTTAGTATGGTAGTCTCCGTGAATCATATGGTCGTTATGAGGAACCGCTTCCACCAAAGAGACGAGTTTATCGCCTGCTTCTTTCGGCAGATAGTCCTGAACGAACTTGGCCCAGTCGACAGCCACCTCTTTCATATCCGGAAGTTTTCCCTCCGGCACCTCAGTGGAGTGGATGAGCTTCAGCATATCCACATACTCTTTTACGCACCAGTCGAGTTTATCCGGCTCCGTAGTAAGAATCTTAGAAAACGATCTGGCATTCAGAAGTTCAAAAACGGATCCGTAGCTGTCTCCGACTCTGACAACATCATAGGATATGGCCGTCGGAACGCCCAGAATGAGAGCCAGTCTGGCAACTTCCCTCTCATGCTGTATTTCTTCCAGCGCATCAGCGTTATTATACACTTTTACGACATTGTCCTTGTCGATGCGATATATGGTCCCGTTGGCTCCGCGTCCTATCTCTTCGCAACCTTCAACGGAAACAACCCTGTATGCCTTTTCTATCGGCATCATCTGAGTGAATCCGGTCATGTCAAATATTTCATAAACATCGGAACGCACATTAACAACCTTCAAATCAGGGTTGTCCTTTCTGAGATGAAGTATGGTACGAAGTCCTGCACTGGAAATATATTCCAGATCCGAAGCGTCCAATATAAGTGCTTCTTCAGCTGGCTTGCCCTCTATTTCTTTTAAAATGCGACCTTCAACTTCTGCGGCATTTCCGGAATCAATTCTACCTGATAAATTGATAATCATAATCCTGCTCCCCGTTTTAACCTCACATCGCAAGCGATGCAAAGTGCTTATTACTCAATGGTAAGGATGTCTGTGAATCCGGTAACGTCGAAGATTTCCATGATGATATCGTTGACATTGATAAGCTTCATGCTTCCTTCCTGTCCGATCATCTTCTGAGCAGCTAACAGCACTCTGAGGCCTGCGGAAGAAATGTATTCAAGCTTAGCAAAATCAAGAACCAAATCTTTTACATCGCCGATTGTTCCTTTAAGTTCTGTTTCAAACTCAGGAGCCGTTACGGTATCGAGTCTGCCTTCGAGTTCGAATGTAGCAATTCCGTCTTCAATTTTTTTGTTAATATTCAGCATTTTTCTTATTCCTCCCAAGCCATATTATACAATAATGTCTTAGCATTCGCCATTTCCGACTTCATTATTCTCCGCTACCGGAAATCATCTTCTTGCTGATGGTGACAATCAGCATGTTATTTTCTGAAGCCGCCGCTTTCTACATTAAACACTGTTACAACAACATTAGTTTTCATAAGTATCTCCTTTCAAGCAGTCTCTGAAACTGTCTTTTACAGGTTTATGATACTCAGATTCGGTCACATGAGAGTTATTATTCGTAATTATCTCTGCCTTCTTCTGCCGCAGTGATTCGTTTTACTTCTTCTTTGTCAGCTTCTCTTTGCATCTCCAAGCGCTCGAATCTGTTCTCATCAATTTCCAACAGCTTTTCTCCGAGCAGCTTAGCTCCGGCCACCAAAAAAGCTCCGCCTGTAATACCTGCGGCAATCAAACCGAATAATACGCCACCCAGACCGCTACCGGATTGTTCTCTGGGCTCGCTCATTCCTGTTTTATTACTTGCCATTTCACGCCCCCTTTTCTCAGTTTTCCGATATGACTAAAAAATCGGAAGCAAACCTTTGGTATAAAGGTATCCCGCAGCGGCTCCGAGAGCAATCAGCAGAAGAAGTGGTATCAGCCAAACAGCTTTACTCTTCTTCTTTTTCTTTTTCCCTGCCTCTTTATCAGCGCCTACTTTTACATCAAAATTCGTATCGGCTTTTACATCAGCATTCGTTTCGACTTTAGCCTTTTCAGCTTCAGGAGCAGTTTCCTTTTCGGCAGATTGTGCTGCAGCTTTTTCCGTTTCAGGAGCAACTTCCTTTACTGCATCCTCCCCGTAATCGGCGGAGAGCATCATCTCCTCCCCCTTGATTCTCTTATTCTCTTTATCTATCAGCTCCTGAAAAGCCGCCTGCTTCTGATACAAGGTATAGAACTTGTCTATTCTCTTTGTCTCTCCGTACTCTCCTGCGTCCGTGTCTTCTCCGAAAATCTCGCTTTCCAGTTCTTCCAATGACATAGCGTCAGTCGGTTTCTTGTTTTCTACGTTTTCATTTCCCTTATCTGTATTCTTTACCATGCTTACTATTTTCTCCTACTAAAAAACTGTACCTTTACCTCACTGATTATATACTATTTTATCAGTTCTTCGCACGAGACACGCAAATATAAGCAATAAAAAACTCGAACCTTTGTATTTCTACAGGGGTTCAAGTGTGGTACTTTTGGTGGGACTGTTGGGTCATTACTCGAACAATATTACCATCTTTACTGCATCAGATGCCAGGATGAATAGTTTTCCCATATTTATGTCTACTCTTCCAAATGCTACAGTTTCTACAGGGAATACCTTCCATTTGATTTTGTGAAGGATTCTTGGCTTTGAGGATAGCCCTCATTCTCTGAAAATCCTCATCTTGGAGACATTTCTCAAGTCCATCGACGAAAAGATTGGATTTAAAAAAAGCCCATTCATTGCGGCAGCACCCCAAAAGCATCCCGTCCCAATTAAATTGCGGATCACAGAAAACCTGCAAGCAATCATCATTTAAATATGGGATCTTATACTTCTCAAGATACTCTTGTCTTGTTACTTCTGTAAGTCCGGTTTCAGTCTTCAAACGTTCCGGATCCTTTGGTACATAGCTAGTCATAAAGTTCAGTTTGAAAACAATAGGAATCCCTAATTTAGCCGCTATGGCTTTGGCCTGCAAAACATCATCCTCATTGTGTTCATTAGGAACAAATTGCCATTGAAGTTTCGGATATATAACTCCGCGTTCTTTTTTTAGATCTTGGAGTCTTTTCACATTTGCTATTACACGGTCAAAATCCCCACCAATACGATATTTTGAATAACTTTCCTGAGATGCCCCATCAATAGAAAGGGATAGAAAACGAAACTCATATTTAACCAAAGCCTGCATTTGATCCTCAGAAACAGTGTTAAAATTAACTCCCATAGCTGCTTCTAATGCAACACCTTTTTTATGTGCATAAGCCATGATTTCAATTAGATCGGGGTTTAAAAATATTTCTCCATAATTTGACAATTCGACTCGCGTTATTTGTGGGTTTTTATCAATAAAATCTACAAAATGCTCCAAGGTCAGGTAACCATATCCCAATTCCCTCCCGTTACTCTTTTGGAATCCACAACCAGTGCAACGGAGTTGACATATACTTGAAGCATCTATACGAATAGTATTTATTTGCATTTTAGAAGTCTCAAATTGCCTTTTTCTAGTAAACGCACCTCTAAAAACATTCAGTATTCTAGAACGAATCATATACGCACCTATTTCCCTCTTATAGTAATACGTGGTCATTGTTGTATCCATATAGAAATCAAACTTCTGTATTCTTTACAGAAGTCCGAGCAAATATCTTTTGGTGGAAGCGGTGGGAGTCGAACCCACGTCCAAGAATGTTTCCGGAAGACTTTCTCCGAGCGGAGCCGCTTGTTTTTTATTCACGCGCCTATCGCCAATACGGCAAACTCAAGACGTCGCTATCTCGTGGATACTCACACGCTACCGAGAAATCACGCATGAGGTCCCTGCATAATCGACGCCGGATTCTCAGGCTGCAGGTGACCTGAGGCCGACGCGCGGGGCTGAACTATGCAGCCAGTGCGAAATTGTTGTTTGTTTTAGCGTTTCTTTTTAACGAGTACTTTTTGCGTGGATCACCACCACGGCTCGCTTATCTTCGTTCCACATACCTGTCGAAACCTTTACGCCCCCAAGTACGTGCCGTTTGTGCGGTACTACATATTACCACAATAAACCTTGATTTCAAATACTTTTGCACTAAACTTGCCGTTTAATCACATGCACTTTCAAAGACCGATTTCAGATCTCCCCGGATTATCAGGCTTGCCCTTTTATCTACCGAAGTTTCTTCATTATTTATTACAATGAGATTGCGTCCGTTGAAATTCTCCAGAAGAGATGCAGCAGGTTCTACGGCAAGTGATGTTCCGGCAACTATCAATGTGTCGGCGTTAGACAGCTCTCTGCAAGCTCCTATCATAGTATACTTGTCCGGTGCCTCTCCGTAGAGGACAACCCATGGTTTTATGATTCCTCCGCATTTATCGCAGCGTGGCACACCCTCGCTCTTCATTATCTTCTCCAGCGGGTATGAAGCCTCGCAATCCACGCAGTAATTCTCATGGATATTGCCGTGGAGTTCATATACTCTTTTGTTTCCTGCCGCCTTATGAAGTCCGTCAATATTCTGAGTAACTATCCCTCGAAGTCTGTCCTCCTTTTCCAATTCATACAGATATCTGTGAACGACATTCGGCTTCGCATCGGGATGTATCATATGCTTTTTATAGTAGTCATAGAATTCTTCGGTATGGAGCATGAAAAACATAGCGCTCAGTATCTCCTCGGGAGATCTTCCTCCGTATTCTTCGCTGTAGAGTCCGGACGCAGAACGAAAGTCCGGAATGCCACTGGCCGTAGACACACCGGCTCCTCCGAAAAAGACTATTCTCCGGGATCTTTTAATTATCTCTGTCAGTTTTTCATTCATAATTATCTCTGTCCCGGGACTCTTTCCACACCAAGTCATAAATCAGAGGATCGCAGATGAGATGCTTC
The DNA here is from genome assembly GCA_902773835.1 of uncultured Eubacteriales bacterium. Classification (GTDB taxonomy): domain Bacteria; phylum Bacillota; class Clostridia; order Peptostreptococcales; family Anaerovoracaceae; genus Crickella. The sequence goes on from CACYFZ010000005.1 coordinate 47,857, forward strand.
CATACGGTAAAAGTCGCCTTGATGAACCTCTCATCCAGTTCTGTTTCTTCTTCTATCATCGGGCAGACATACGGGAGGTCGAAATCGTTATAGACCAACGAGAGCTCTCCATCTTCGCTGATATGCGGCAACAACGGAAAGCTTCTGCACTGAATAGGTCTCTTTTCTCTCGGGCATTTCGGTGGGGTCTGGCATCTTACGAACCAAACCTTTCCGTCCCATGATTCAGGAAATTCATACTCGTTGGTAATGAGAGGCTCCCAAGTAAGCCAAGCATCGTTTCTGTCATGTACTTTATCCTCTCCGGGAAGCAGCATTATGCCCAGGCTATCGTCATACTTGGCCGCCGTGCAGCATGCCGCTCCGCAAATAGTCCCGCAATCAAACCGGACAGGGGAAACCCTGTCCAGTAATCTGTAAATAGCTCTGTATGTACGTTTTCGTATCGTGCTCTTTATCATCTGAATCCGTGCCTACGCAGTTTCACTATCAAAGCAACTGACACAAATGATGTAATAAGCAGCAGCGTCCATAATATATGGCGTGATGAATCGCCTGTCTTTACGCTCTTATTCTTCGTCCACTTCGCAGTGAATGTATGGTCTCCTTTTACTGCATACTTATCTCCGGGCTGATATTCGGATCCTTCCCAGTACTCGAATGTATATCCTTTTCTCTTCGGAGCATCGATAACGATGAACTCCGATCCTTTTTCAGCTTCAATGGTTCTAACCTCTTTTCCGCCTTCTTTCCATACTCCGCCGTTCGGATCAAAAGTCAAGACAGCAGTGTCAGGTGCTACAACCTCTATAGTAACTACTGCTGATAAAGGCTCATCGTAGTTCGGATCCGAGGTCTTCAGCTTAGCGATGACTGAGATTTGGGTAACCCCGGGTGAAACAGCTGTTACAACTCCGTTTTTATCCACCGTTGCCACGTTCGTATTAGAACTCTCATAGCTGTATATAACATCTAAATCTACATCAAGTGTCGGATTAAGCTGATATGTATCACCCACCTTCAGCGTTGCTCCGTCAACAGTTATAATCGGGGTTAACCCTGTGATTACCGCAGGCTGCAATAAACGATGCAGCTTCGAGTCGAAGTGATTCTCATCGCCTACAGCCTTATACCAAATAAAGTAAACTCCTACATCTGTTCTCTTAGGAAACGCAGTGCTGAACTCCTCCGTCGGTCCTTCTCTGTCTCCTAAAGCATAGACCATAGTGCCGTATGATGCTTTCCCGGGCTCGACGAGTAATTCCTGTGCACTTCCGTCGTATGTAATATGCGTTTTACGAATCGGATCTTCTGTTACCGTAGCGGTATTCACTGTAACAGTGTACTCGCTTTTTCCCTTGTAATTTCCTTTTCCGGTAATTGTTACAGTCGCCTCATGAGTTTCATTGTTATATTCTACTGACAGCTCATAATCCGTGCCGTTTTCAAGTTCTGCTGCCTTTGCAACAATCTTGTCGTTTTCGAGGGTCGGGAAGTATTTGACAGATGTGATGTCGCTGCTTATTTGAGCTTTAAGTGCCTCAGCAATTTCCTCAGCGCTTTTCCCTTCTGTGTCACAATCGTAGTTCTCCTCTAGAGCGTCTACAGCCAGCAGCTGCTCGTCGATTTCCTTATCCCTGACTTTTCTTTCTATAATCGTCGGCTCCTTATAGAAATCATTCAAGAACCAATAGTCTGTAACACCATTTTTGCGCGACGCATACGGCTGAGGCGAATACTTTGTAAAATTCGCATATTCGGCATGATATGTGCCGGTTCCGCTGCCCTTTTCTACATACTTGTCATAAAAAACCTTCTTCGTATTCTTATGCAGGGCAAATTCGTTGTACCAAGTTGCATATTCTTTCGGCTTAAATTTTTCTCCTTTTCCTATCTTCCCGTCATAGAAGTCTTTAATATTGGCCGGGATTCTTGATCTGTCATTTTTGTCCTCCTTGAACTCAAAGGAACCGTCGGAAGGTCTCTTGTTTTCAGGTATTTCGCCGAAAGTTAAATCGATAGGTTCAAACGACCAGTCATTCTTCCCTGACATAAAGAAACTGTTTTCAGTTACATCAATATAATATGATTTGCCGTTGATATCGGGAATCCAATTGAGGGTATGATCCAGATACTTGTCGCATCTGACGAATTTACAAGGAAGCCCTGCAGCATGACAGATAACCGCATAAGTAACCGCGATGCCTGCGCATACGGACAAATGGCCTTCACCAAGGAACACACCATATGAATCCCACTGGTTTTTGTAATAGTCAAAGTCATAACCGCCCGACCAGTATGTATCGTCGTAAATGGCATTTGAGTTCTCCCACAGCGCCAGCATGTAGTATTTTTCGAGGTCGCTCATATCGGATGTTAAGTTTTTCGTCACCCAATCATCAATATGTGTGATTGTCTCTTCTTTCTGCGCCGGCGTCAGGACGAAGTTCTGCTCAAAGACCTTAGGATCTTTATGTACGCCTGAACCGGAATCGTATGCCTCATTGTATTCGGGCGACGATGATTTATCAGGCCATCTTCCTACAGTTCCTCCGTTTGTGTTCTTCGATCCGTCTGCTGCATCCATCGCATCTTGCGTTGAATCTTTTTTATTAAACGCTTCAGCTTGCTTTTTCTTCGTGTTCGGGTCCGCCTTTCCCGGGCCTTTACCATCTACAGCAAATACCGGCGCGGTAAATGTTGCCGAGAAAAGAATCACCGCAAGCAGCAGCGTCAGGAAAAAAGTTGTCTTTTCGAATCTTTTACTCTTCTTCATAATCCTCACCCTTTTCTTCTGTTATAGCCGGGAAATAAAGATGAATGTTTTCATTATCAAGTGCAGCATCTACGATTGTATCGAAAAGTGACATATACCATTCCGATGACTCGTCATCAAAGATCGGATCGATTGCGATATTTGTTTTTTCTTCTACGTCGATAAGGCAGTCGAAAAGCGCATCGAGATTTCCGCCGAAGTAGTCCGGGAATTCCAGATTTTCAGCTATGAATTCCATTGCGTCTTTCTTTCTTTTAAAATCATTTTCTCGTATAACAAGTATCTTTTCCATCCTGTCACCTCTCAGTACAGTTGCTCATACGATTTATAGTGATCAGTCGTGTGGTATACCTTTCCGTCCTTGGTAAATACCAGTCTGTTTACACCTCTTCGGTCTCCGTTATAGTCGACATCGCATTCGTAGTATTCTTCGTCCTCCGGAAGGAGCTTCTCTCTGTTCTGAAATCTTCTGCCGCCTATCATTATGCCGTAGTCAGCCGGACATTCACTTTTCTTCCATCCCATCTTCTTGGCCTCTTTGTCCAAGACGTAATTAGGCGGCAATTTATGGTACTTGTGAATGTACGCCGCTACATCCGCTGCTGTGGTATACTCGCCGTTCTCATCTATACCGCCGGCTGAGACTTTTGAATCATCCTCTTCATATTGATTCTTATACTTATTATCCGATTCATTATTATAGCCGTATGCGGAATCATCATCAGAATCGTTATTGTCCTCGTACTGACTGTTCGAAGACGAGTTGTCGAAGTCCTGCTCTTCCGAAGTCGAATAATCACTTCCGCTTTTATCTGCAGTCTCCTCTTGTTTATTGCCTCCGAGCAGCAATCTTCCGGCGAGCACTGCTCCCAAAAGCAGGGATATCGCAAGGAGCACGGTAAGAATCCTCACGCTCCTCTTCAAGCTGTTCACTGATTTTGTAAGTTCTCTGATTTCCGCCTGCGCATCACCGGAATTCATTTCTTCATTCTCTATTCTTTCCATTTCTTCTTTTCTCATTTATCTGCAATGTGAGCGGAGCTCTCTTCTGTGAGCCAACAATCTCTTTTACTTACAGAATTAGCAAAGGAATAATTCTTGCTTACAGATTGTCGGAGCCGTGCTTCTTGAGGAGCTCGTGCTTGAGATCCCAAAGGTTCTGTGACAGGTCCACATAGTAAGTCTGCGGATTTTCGAAACGCAGCATTTCTCCCCAAAGCGTATCAATTTGCTCGCGGCAGGTCTTCTTTATGTCTTCGATATCCGGTTCTTCATATACAAGTCGTCCCTTATCGAATATTTGGACCAGAAGCTCTTTAACTTCATAATTTTCGAGCAGCTTGCGCTTCCATACTGCATTCGGATCGAAGATCTCATAAGGACTTCCGTCCGGAAGAGCTTCGTCTCTCAGCATAATCAGGTCCGCCATAGCCTTCCCGGTTTCCTTGCTGAAGAATCTTACAAGTTTTTTGAAACCCGGGTTGGTAATTTTCTCAACATTTTCCGAGATCTTCATTCTCGGCTCAAGATTGTCTCCCTTTCCTATCCCCGAGAGTTTGTACACGCCGCCGAATACAGGTTCCGAACGCGCGGTTATAAGTCTCTCTCCGACTCCGAAGGAATCAATCTGCGCACCCTCCTGGATTACATCTCGGATGATGTACTCATCCAGTGAGTTGCTGATTACGATGGAGCAATCCTGAAGTCCCTCTTCATCGAGAATCCTGCGGCACTCCTTGGTGAGATATGTAATATCTCCCGAGTCGAGCCTTACACCCATCTTCTCAGGTTTGAGCTCCTTGAATACCTTAATGGCATTCGGAAGGCCGGATTTAAGTACGTTATATGTGTCAATCAGAAGCGTTGCGTTCTGAGGATAAATAGCGGTGTAAGTCTTGAATGCTTCATATTCTGATTCAAAGCTCTGTATCCAGCTGTGAGCCATTGTTCCCAGCGCAGGCACGAAGTGATTTCTGTCGGCAATTGTGCATGCCGTACCCACACAGCCTGCTATATATGCGGCCCTGGCTCCGTAAACTGCAGCGTCTGCTCCCTGAGCCCTCCTGGTTCCGAATTCCATTACGGGCCTTCCCTGAGCCGATCTTACTATTCTGTTTGACTTCGTGGCAATCAAGCTCTGGTGGTTGAACTGCATAAGAATGAATGTCTCAACGAACTGCGCCTGAATCAGAGGTCCCTTTACTATCATTACAGGTTCGTAAGGGAATATTGGATATCCCTCCGGAACGGACCACACATCGCAGCTGAATTCAAAATTCTTAAGATACTCAAGGAAGTCATCGCTGAACATCTTCTTTGATCTGAGATATTCAATGTCCTCTTCCATGAATTGCAGCCTCTTCATATATGCAATTACCTGTTCCAAACCTGCCATTATGGCAAATCCGCCGCCGTCGGGCACCCTCCTGAAGAATACGTCGAAGCAGGCTTCTTTGTCGTGATTCTCCGAGTTAAAATAGCCGTTTGCCATTGTGATTTCATAGAAATCCGTCAGCATGGTCAGGTTATAGTCATTAAGCTTCTGATAATCTTTCTTTTTCATTTCTTAACTCCGGGTTATTTCCCTCAAAAGATATGCTCGCGCGATAATCTCCTTCACTCGCGTCGAAGCTCATACATAATTATTTTACCCTCTGCACCGGGCATTTGCAATCAATCTGTGTTGAGCATTGACGGGCTCTGTGCTAAAATGTTAGCTGTGTTTCAGGCCTTGAGCCGAGGAGGATTATGAGAGAAATTACTATCACGGCAAACGATGCAGGAAGACGTTTGGACCGCTTCCTGAGAAAATATCTCAAGTCCGCCTCTCTTGGTGAGATTTACAAATTCATCCGTAAAGACGTAAAAGTCGACGGAAAGAGAAAAAGTGAATCATATATATTAAATGAAGGCGAAGTCCTCTCGCTATACCTCTCCGACGATGTGCTGACTAAGCTCAGCGGCGGACGCTTTCAAATAGAAAGCAGCAGCGGCGGGGGCAAAGATATATCAATCAAAAGAATACACGCCGATATAAAACGCAACTTCGACTTAGTGTACGAAGATGAGCAGATTCTCATTGCGAATAAGCCGTACGGACTCCTGACTCACGGTGATTCCCGAGAAAAGAAGGATCATCTGGCCAACCGCGTTAAAGACTATCTCATCGCAAGCGGCTCGTACGATCCCGGAGCAGAGAAGGTCTTCGCACCGGCACCGGTCAACAGACTGGACAGAAACACCTCGGGTATAGTTCTCTTCGGTAAGACTTCCGAATCTTTGAGAGAGCTTACACGTATGATACGCGAGGACGAGATCAGAAAATACTATCTGACAATAGCCTGCGGAGAGATTAACGAAGAGTTACATCTCTCCGGTAGTCTTGTAAAAGATGCGAAAAAAAATAAAGTTGAGATTCTCAGGGCTGGTGAATCGTCGGAATATGCGAAGAATATTGAGACTGTCGTGAGGCCGCTGGAAGTTCTGAGCTTCGGGGTAGGATACAAAGCCACGCTCTGCAAAGTGGAGCTGATAACAGGCCGCTCTCATCAAATCAGAGCACACCTGGCGGCAGTCGGACACCCTCTGATCGGTGACGGCAAATACGCCCTCAGAAGATACTCGGACGAAAATGCATTTGCCAAAGATGCTGCAGGCATAAGTACACAGTTCCTGCATGCTGCGGAAATCATCTTTGCACAGGATGTCGGCACTTCGGATTGCCTCGGATACCTGGCAGGCAAATCATTCAAATGCAATTTGCCTAATAGGCTCAGCGAAGTTTACTTTGCGCTGGGAGGCGCCGGTACAGACTTATAAGATAACATAATAAAGCGAAGGATAATTATAAGATGAGAAGTGATAAGAATATGAAATCAGCAAATGATGTAAATGCAGATAACGAAATCAAAGAAGTAAAGACCCGGGATGTCTCAATGGTAACAGAGCCGAGACATGCAGCAGCCGAATCCGGCGAAAGCAGTGCTGCCGACATCATAAAGAGCCTGGCTATAGACGTAGTAATCGCATTCTGCCTGGCAGGCGCGCTTTTGTATTTCATAAGACCGACCATTGTTAAGCAAAGCTCTATGGAGGATACGCTGCACAATAACGACTATATGATCATGTACCGTCAGGCCTATAGGAATCACGGGCCTGAGCGCGGAGATATCATCATCTTCCAGAGCGAGCTTCCTAACGACAACGGAGAGGGAAGCAAACTCCTTATTAAGCGCGTGATCGGGCTTCCGGGAGACAAGATTGAAATCAAAGACGATCAGCTCTACATAAACGGAAAAGCTTATCACGAAGATTATTTGAAGGACGGATACACACCTATTGTAGAGATCCCGGCAGAAGGAGAATCAATTACCGTTCCTGATAACTCATACTTCTGTATGGGAGATAACAGAGCGGGAAGCACGGACTCCCGCGATTCCAGTGTAGGCTGTGTAACTTCAGACCTCATCAAAGGTAAAGTCGTTCTGAGGCTCTTCCCGTTCAATAAGATAAGGAGATTCTAGGGCGGATTAATCGGCTATGGCAAAGAAATCAAAAAAAGTAGTTGCGAATAATAAAAAAGCGTTCCACGACTTTCACGTCGAGGAGCGTTTTGAAGTGGGCATAGTTCTGACCGGGACGGAGATTAAGTCCGTTAGAGCAGGCGGAGTCAGCATAAAGGAAAGTTATGCTAAGATCACCAATAAAGGAGAGCTCATAATAACCGGCATGCACATCGCACCGTATGAGCAGGGAAACCGCTTCAATGTAGATCCTCTGCGCGTCCGCACCCTGCTGATGCATAAGAAAGAGATCAACAAGTTATACGGGACACTTAAGACCCAGCAGGGACTGACTCTTATACCTCTTTCCCTTTATCTCGATGAGAACGGACGCTGCAAGCTGGAGCTCGGCCTCTGCCGAGGAAAGAAACTCTATGACAAGCGCGAATCAGACGCTAAGCGAGACGCCGAGCGCAAGATGGATAAGGCCATAAAGGCGTCAAGAAACCGCTAAAGGAAATAAAAATGAATCCCATTCGATGATTTTCGTCAGATGGGATTCATTTTTTTAGCAAATCTTAAGCTTTGGCTTCGGCCTTTTCTTTGGCTTTGGCAGCGGCTGCCTTTTTAGCAGCGGCTGCTTTTTCTGCTGCGGCCTTAGGCGGCAGCTTCTTGAAGCTGTTGATAGCTCCGGTCGGGCAGACTACAGCGCAGAGTCCGCAGGACTTGCACTTGGCTACATCTATTCTGGCCAGGTTGTCTTCGACTGTTATGGCGCCGAAGTTGCAGACCGTGGTGCACTTGGTGCAGCCGATGCATGCGTTGTCGCAGTTTTTCTTGGCGACTGCGCCCTTGTCCGTGGACGAGCAGAGCACGTGCACCTGTGCCTTTACAGGAACGAGCTTGATTATCTTCTGCGGACAAGCGCCTACACAGGCGCCGCATGCCACGCAGTTTTCTCTGTTTACTTTAGCGATTCCGTCTACGATGCCGATGGCGTCGAACTGGCATGCGTCGGCGCAGTCGCCGAGTCCCATGCAGCCGTACATGCAGGCGTTAGGAGATGAGAACCATCCCTTGGCTCCCTTGCAGGAGCTCATTCCCTGCCAATCGAGTACGGTACGTCTTGCATCGCACACGCCGTTACACATTACCTGAGCGACTTCAGGCTCTGCGTCTCCTGCGGCTCTGCCGAGTATTTCAGCTATGGCAGATGCCGTGCCGGCGCCTCCCGGAGAACATTTTGTAAGAGGAAGATCCTCATCTTCAACCAGGGCCGCAGCGTATGCGTCGCAACCTGCGAATCCGCAGCCGCCGCAGTTAGCGCCCGGAAGCGCTTCTCTGACCTGCGTTACCCTCTCGTCAACTGCAACGTGGAATACCTTTGATGCGAATACCAGAAGTGCTGCGCAGATAAGTCCGATTACTGCTACCAGCAGTACGGGTGTCATAATACCATTCATCCGTGCACCTCCTTACTGGAACATTCCCGTGAAGCCCATGAACGACAGAGCCATGATGGACGCTGCCACGAGGATGATTCCGACTCCCTGGAACGGAGCAGGAATACCGTCCATATTGTTGAGCTTCTCTTCACGAATGCCTGCGAAGAGGACCATTGCTACCATGTAGCCGACTCCTGCTCCGAAAGCATATACGACTGACTGCAGATATGAATATCCGTAGCTTATTGCGTTAATAGTCGCACCCAGGATAGCGCAGTTGGTAGTGATCAGCGGAAGGAAGATACCGAGGGCCTTCTGGAGAGCCGGAAGATATCTCTTCATGAACATCTCTACGAACTGTACGAGGGCGGCGATTACGAGAATGAACACCACCGTCTGAAGGTATGCAAGGTCGAAGCGGTTCAGAATCTGCATTACCGGCCATGTAACCAGCTCTGCGATTACCATTACGAATACAACCGCGCCGCCCATACCGACGGAAGAACTCATTTTATTCGATACTCCGAGGAATGAACAAATTCCCAGGAACTGCGACAGTACGAAGTTATTAACGAGGACTATCGCCATAAAGATTACTATAAGGTTTACCATTTATGTCGTCCTCCTTTCTATACTGCCTCGGCAGCGCCTGCCTTGCCGGCTTCCTTGGCTGCCTTCTCTTCTGCAACTTCTTCATTGGCCTCAGCGGTATTGCATGAATTGTACATAGGGCAAAGTCCGCAGCTGAATCCCTTGGCCTTGAGAGCACGTCCCTTTGTTGCGGCCTGCATAACGGCGATAAGTACGCCGAATACGAAGAATCCGCCCGGAGGGAGATTGAAGAATCCGATCGAGAAGTTCGGAATAATGGTTATGCCGAGGAGGCAACCTGTTCCGAAGAACTCTCTGATGGCGCCCATGAATGCGAGGGCCAGTGTGAATCCGAGTCCCATTCCGATTCCGTCGATCGCAGAGTCGATTACCGTATTCTTATTGGCAAAGGCCTCAGCACGGCCGAGAATGATGCAGTTTACTACGATAAGCGGGATGAACACTCCGAGAGCCTTGTTAATCTCAGGCGCATAAGCCTGAAGAACGAACTGAACCAGCGTTACGAAGCCCGCGATTACTACGATGTAGCAAGGAATTCTGACCTTGTCGGGAATTACCTTACGCAAAAGCGAAATAACGATATTGGAACAAATCAGTACAGCCGTAGCCGACAGCCCCATTCCGAGCGCATTTATAAGTGAGCTGGAAGTGGCCAGGAACGGACATGTTCCGAGAAGAAGCACCAGTACAGGGTTTTCCTTAATTATTCCGTTCGTAAGGATTGCAAGTTTACTTTTCTTTTCCATTACTTGGCACCTCCCATCTCTTTATATTGCTCGAGAGCGCAGTAGACGGCTTTGTGGACGGCGCCTGAGGATACGGAAGCTCCCGTTACCTCTACGATATCGTCGGCATGGGCCTTGATATTATTGCTGCCGAGTTCTGTCTTACCTATATACTGCGAGAGATGGCCCGGATCCTGGGCTTTGGTTCCCACGCCCGGTGTGTCGGCGTGTTCTGTTACTTTCACGCCCGTGACCTCTCCGTTCTTATTGATTCCTACCATAGCGGTGAGCATGCCACCGTATGAGTTGGATTTAACTGTTACTACCACGCCGGCGCCGTTCTTTGCTTTATAGCAATCTTCGGCATATACCTTACCCGGCTCATACTCTACGAGCTCTACTCCTGCGTCTTCAAATTCGCCCTTGGCATCTTCAAGGAGTTCGGATCTGGCTTCACTTGCTGCCGCCTCTGTATTGGCAGCGATTATAGGTGCCGTAACTCCGTAGGTAAACGCCAGAAGGAAGGTTACTGCGAAGCAGATTGCCACCAGTACCAGTACAGGCGAGATGAAGTCTTTGAAAGCGCTGTTCTTAGTTTCCATTCTTGGCACCTCCCTCCTTCAGATAGAACTTGTAGGACAGGTTGTTGAAAAGCGGTACGCACAGGTTCATCAGAAGTATTGAGAAGGATACGCCTTCAGGGTACGATCCGAAGAGCCTGATGCTCATTGTTATTATTCCGCAGCCTATTCCGAAAAGAAGCTGTCCCAGCGGGAGCTTCGGGCTTGTGACATAGTCAGTTGCCATAAAGAAAGCTCCGAGCATCACACCGCCTGAGAGCACATGGAAGAGCGCCCAGTGCAGGCTTCCTGTTGCGATAAGTCCGAAAACGAATACGGTTCCGATAAATGCGCAAGGGATAATCGGGCTGATTACCTTGCGGATTATCAGGTAGATGCCTCCGAGGAGAAGTGCGAGCGCGCAGACTTCTCCGGTGGATCCGCCGTGGAATCCGATAAACATATGCCAAAGATCGGGAATCTGACTGATCTGATCTTTGCCGCCCTCCGCGTAAAGTGCAAGAGGCGTAGGACCCGTCACGCCGTCGACTGCAGGCTGAAGCCTGGTCAAAGGCCAGGTGGACATGGCGGATGAGAATGAAATAAACAGGAAGATTCTGGCTGTAATAGCCGGGTTACTGAAGTTTCTTCCGAGTCCGCCGAAGAGTTGCTTTACCACCACGATTGCGAACAAGCATCCGAGGATGGCCATCCAGAACGGGAAGCTTGACGGAACATTAAATGCTATCAGAAGTCCCGTGAGAGCAGCCGACAGGTCCTTGATGGTCTGCTTCTTATGTGTAATAACGTTGTAAATATATTCAAAGGCCACGCTTGCTACTACGCATACGATTGAAAGCACTGCTGCTCTCAGCCCGAATATGTAAATGCTTGCTACCCACGCAGGAGCTAGTGCCAAAAGCACCGACCCCATCAGGCGGGTTGTATCCGACTCGGTTACGATATGCGGTGAAGAGGATACGACTAAATTGCCATGATACTTATTGTCCATATTAGTTCGATGCCTCCTTTACCATCATCTTCGCGAGTTTGTTAGTCAGTGCCAGCGGTCTGCGAGCCGGGCATGTGTATGAACAGCTTCCGCATTCCATGCACTGCATAACCTTGAATCTGTTTAATTTATCTACGTCCTTGGCCTCGTATGCGTCGGCGAATATGCTAGGCATAAGACCGAACGGGCAGGCTGTGTGACAGCGCTGGCAGTTGAGGCAGGCAGTCTCTTCCTTTACCTCCGCCATCTCAGCTCCGAAGCAGAGTACGGCTGATGTATTTTTCATTGTCGGAGAATCATCGCCTTTGGTGGCACGACCCATCATAGGGCCTCCCATGATAATCTTACGAGGCTCTTTTTTGTAGCCGCCGCAGAACTCGATGATGTCTGCGATTCTGGTCCCGATAGGAACGTATACGTTCTGAGGATTCTGAACGGCATCTCCGTCTATGGTTACTCTTCTTCTGATTATAGGCATACCGGTCTTGAAGTACTCAGCCATAACGCCTACCGTAGAAACGTTGTCGAGTATTACACCGAGCTGTGCCGGGAGAACTCCCGCATCCATGGTCTTTCCGGTGACCTCGTAGATGAGAACACGCTCAGCACCCTTCGGATAGCTGGACGGAAGCTCCACGATCTCAATATTATCAATCTCATTTTGATCGATAAGTCTCTTCAGATTGGCAATCGCCTCAGGCTTATTAGTCTCAACTCCGATAAATCCCTTTTTCAGGTCGAGATAGTGCATGATCAGTTTCATTCCGTCAAGAACGTCCTGACCGTTCTCAATCATCTCTCGGTTATCTGTTGTGATGAAAGGCTCACACTCTGCGGCGTTGACCACGAGGTACTCGCATTCATCTAAATTCTTAGGATTAAGCTTAATATGTGTCGGGAAAGATGCTCCTCCGAGTCCGACCATGCCGCTGTCTCTTGCAGCCTTGACGAACTCCTCGAAATTGCCCACTTCCGGCACCTTTACCTCTTCGCTTACCTCCTGCTTTTTATCAGTTTCGATCACGATATGTGTCTCAAAGCCGCCCATTGAACCGCGGACCTGCTCAATAGCCTTTACGGTTCCGCTTACGCTCGAAAAGATAGGTGCACTTACAAAGGCATCGACATCACCGATCCTCTGTCCTACCTTTACATAATCACCTGCCGCCACAAGCGGGGTGCAAGGAGCGCCTATGTTTTGGGACATGCTTATGCTGACTTCATCCGGTATCGGCATCGTAACGGTCTCTGCTCCGGCCGTATTCTTATGATGCGGTACATGGATGCTTGGCAAATGTTTTCTTTGGCTCATCCCTTGGAAAACTCCTTTCCTGTTGTTGCAATATCTACCTTTTGGGAGCACAAAAAAAATAATCTCCCCGTTTAACGCGTACATTATATATTATTTACCTTAAAAAAACATTGATTGATGCAAAAAACACAAGCCCCAAACTGTCTGTTTTTCAAAGCAATCGCGTTATTTTTTTGACTCTCTCAAACTTGCGAGAGCAGGCCGATAAAAATATAATTGAAGCATCAATATCCGAGCATCAAAGCGGAGGTATTTAAGCTGGCAAACAAAATCACGATAATAGATTTTCTGAATGAGAATGCGTCCAAAAGCAGTGTATCTTTTCATATGCCCGGACACAAAAGTCGCAGGAGCATGTACTCTCAGTACGGCTATGCCGACCTTCTTAACGATGCAATAAAATATGACATCACTGAGATCCCGGGTGCGGATGCCCTCTATCACCCGCAGTCTACTCTTCGCGCCGTGATGGAAAACTACTCAGAGCTTTACGGAGTCAGGCACACGGAGCTTCTCGTCAACGGATCCAGTGCGGGTATCATAGCTGCCGTCTTGGCGTGCGTGCCTATTGGAGGAAAACTGATTCTCGGCAGGAATTCACATCACTCAGCATTCAGCGCCCTCAGGCTCGGAGGCATCAATCCCGTATACATACAGCCCGAGACGGAGCCTCGCTATAACCTGAGTGCGGAAATTTCTCCGTACGCTTTGGAAGATGCCTGCAAGTCTCATCCCGACGCATCGGCAGTGCTTATTACAAGCCCTAACTACTGCGGCATGCTCTCGGACATTGCCCTTTTAGCAGATACGGCCCATGAGTACGGAATGACACTCATTGTAGATCAGGCTCACGGTTCACATCTTAAATTCTTTGACTATGACGCGAAGGCCCTCAGAGATTCCGGTGCCTTTGTTCCGCATATCTCACACTCAGCCGAAACTTTAGGCGCGGACATAGTAATTAACAGCACGCATAAAACCCTGCTCAGTTTTACCGGCAGCGGCATATTAAATATCTGCACTGCCAGAGTCGATGAGGACGCAGTAAGCGATATGCTCCGAATGCTTCAGACCACCAGCCCGTCCTATCTCCTCATGGCCAGTTTGGATATAAACGAGAGGATAATGCGAGAGCACGGACGTGAGATTGTCACATCTTGGAAGGCCGACCTCGAATACTTCTATAAAGAAGCTGCCAAAATACGAGGTCTTACCGTGGTTCAAGGCGGAGGCGAGCACGGCACGGGTGCCAAAGACGAGGAGTGCTTCCCTCTCTACAGATATCGCGAAGGACCTGATATCACAAAGATAAACATTAGTATGGCAGAGCTCGGTCTTTCGGGAGAGAGATTAGAAAAAGAGCTCAGATACAAGGACATAGTGTCCGAGATGGTGCACGGAGAATACCTGCTGCTTATGACAGGTGCCGGCAATCAGCGCATTGACTATGAAAAACTTCTCTCCGCCCTCAGAGAAATCGCGGACAGTTACGGAGTCGGCATAGTCGGAGAACACACTCCACGCTCATTCGATGCTCCGATTCCGGAGATAGCAGACGTCCCTACGGAAGCGGATCTCATCCCGCTGTACGAATCGGAAGGGCGAGTTGTATACGACCCTATAATCACATACCCACCGGGCACACCGGTCGTATGCCCGGGAGAGATAATGTCTATGGAAGTCATAGGCTACATACAAGATCTGCTTGAAAACGGAGACCGTATCTCCGGAGTAGATGAAGAAGGCATGATAAAAGTCGGGCTTTAAACCCGACTTTTGAATTACAGTTTTTCGCGGCCGCCCATATATGATCTCAGAGCGTCCGGTATTACTACGCTGCCGTCTTCCTGCTGGAAGTTTTCGAGGATGGCGGCCACGGTTCTTCCGACTGCGAGGCCCGAGCCGTTCAGGGTATGAACGAATTCAGGCTTGCTGCCCGCTTCTCTTCTGAATCTTATTCCTGCGCGGCGCGCCTGGAAGTCTTCGAAGTTGGAGCAGCTTGATATCTCCACATATCTGCCGTAGCTCGGCATCCAAACTTCTATATCATAGGTCTTGGCAGAACTGAAGCCGAGATCTCCCGTCGAGAGCACTACCACTCTGTACGGAATACCCAATCTTTTTAAAACTTCTTCAGCATCTGCCGTCAGCTTCTCCAGTTCATCATACGAAGTCTCAGGTGCAACGAACTTAACCATTTCCACCTTATTAAACTGATGCTGGCGGATGAGACCTCTGTTATCGCGCCCAGCAGCGCCTGCTTCCTTCCTGAAGCAAGGAGTGTACGCGGTGTAGCAAACAGGCAATTCCTCTCCTGCCATAATCTCCTGAGATCTCAGGTTGGTCACCGGAACTTCCGCCGTCGGAATCAGAAAGAAGTCCTTGGCAGGCAGGTGGAACATATCATCTTCGAACTTCGGAAGCTGACCCGTTCCCGTCATGGCTTCTCTGTTTACCATAAATGGCGGAAGGATCTCAGTGTATTCCTGCTCTTCCGTGTGAAGATCCAGCATGAAGTTGATGAGAGCTCTCTCAAGTCGGGCGCCGAGGCCTTTATATACCGTGAATCTGGCGCCTGCGATTTTGCCGGCTCTTTCGAAGTCCAGAATGTCCAGCGCCTCACCGATATCCCAGTGAGCTTTAGGTTCGAAGTCGAAGCTTCTCGGCTCTCCCACTTTTCTGATTTCCACATTGTCCGTATCATCGCTGCCTTCAGGTACTTCCGCGTTTGGAGTGTTAGGCACGCCCAGCAGTGTGTCCCGGAGTTCCTCCTCGACCTCTGCGACTTTGCCGTCCATATCTTTAATCTTATTGGAGAGTTCTTTCATCTCGGCAAAGAGCGCAGTAGTGTCCTTGCCCTCTTTCTTGAGCTTCGGAACCTCGCGCGATGTTGTATTTTGTTTGTTCTTCAGAGCTTCGACTTCCGCAAGAATGGAGCGGCGCTCCTCGTCGAGCTCTTTCACACGGTCCAGGCCGAAATCTCCCTTCCCTCTTCTTTCAACTGCGGCCTTTACGCCGTCAAAATCTTCTCTGATTCTTTTGATATCTAACATATTACTTCCTTAAAAAATATTTCTGCGGTATCTGTCATATACATCTGCAAGTTCTTCCAGCTTTTCCTCTATTTCAAGTTCGAGCTTGGAAAGTTCCGGATAATCACTTCTCTCGATTGCGTTTCTGGCCTGCATCAAAAGTGATACCCTATCCTTTTCTTCGTGACCTACCTCAGACCTGAGTTCGCTCACGCGCTTCCAATTGTTCAAATCATATTCGTTGTTGTCATCATCATGCAGTTTAACACAGTCACGAAGGAAATCCATGGTATTCTGGATATATCTGTCATGGTATTCCACTGACCACTTCAGTATCATCTGCTCTCTGTACGACCTGAGTATCATAGCCGCGGTTTCGTCGCCGCCCGTGATAACCTCTACTTCCTTCGGATCGCAGCTGCCGTCACCCCATGAAAGAAAACTCTGCCATACATTGGCCGGCGGTGTTCCGAAAAGCTTCTCTCTTTCCTCTATGGAATAGTCCGTGTAGATGTCCTGCTCGGATCTGTATTCTCTGTCCTTATCCAGGTAGAAGTCTTCTTCACCGTATTTCTTGCTGATGGACGCCTCCAGTTCATTTGACGTCTTTCCGGCTTCCAGCACTGCTCTTATACCATCAAGCATGGCCATATAAGTCGCACCTATAATAAGGAATGTATTGGTGTGAGGGTTAGGCGACCTTAATTCGAATCTTGTCGACAGCGGATTTTTCAGGTCCCTCACCAGTCCGATAAGCACCGTCCTGTTACGTGAAGGTGTATTATGGTCCATACCGAGAGATGTGACTATGCAGACCGGAGCTTCGTATCCCGGTTTAAGCCTCTGGAATGAATCGTGATCCGGGGCAACTATAGGATACAATTTCTCATAATTCTTAAGTATGCCCATAAGTGCGCCGTATCCGATAGGGCTCATGAAGTCTTTCTCTTTGTTAATCGGTTCGAAAAGATTGACCTCGCTCCCGTCCTTAAGGCGTGCGGCCACACAGAAATGCGTGTGTTCTCCCGAGCCTGCAACGCCATGTATCGGTTTCGCTGCGAAAGTTACCTCTAAATTGTTCATTCGAAACACATCACGAATGATGTGCTTTATCTGAGCTTCGTTATCCGCAGCCTGCATCGGTCCGGCATATTGCCAATCGATCTCAAGCTGTTCCATAATATGATCGAAGTTTCCGGAATTACCCATCTTGGCCTTAACTCCACCCACTTCTTTATGCCCCATCTCAACTCCGAAACCATAGTGACCCAGTATTTCCAGTGTCTGTTCCATGGCCGTCGCAACCGGGCCCGATACTCTCTGCCAGTATTGCTCCTTAAGTTCCTGGGCAATCGACAGCTGATCTCTGTCAGCCTTGTCGTCAGGTGTCTTAACCCAAAACTCAAGCTCTGTTGCGTTTTTAAGCACGAGTTCATCTATCTTTTCATATGACGGCACTCCCCCGATATGTTCAAAGACATACGGATTGTTTCTCAGAAGTTCATGCAAGCGCTTCGTGAACCTTTCCACTGCGTCCTTAAGGAAAACTCTGGAACCTACCATCTTATCTCCGTTGTGACGTAGGAAAGACGGGATTCTCAGAGTTCCCGTCGGCAGTCCGCTTTCATAGTCAATATTGTCGTAATTGTATTCTACATACCAATTCACGTCATGATTCGGAACTATGTCCACGCGGGCATTTGAAAGATCTGCTATAGTCGGAAGTGCTACGGAAGAACCGTCCGTCTGCACTCCGTCCTCCAGCAGTTTCTTTATATGTGCCGTAAACGCCGATACCGGAATCTTTTCATCGGTCTGGTGATTACCCATATCCACACCGGTAAACGACACAAATCTGACTTCCGGATGAGCTTCAAGTTTGGAGCGCACAGTCTCCTCGTCGTGCTCTTCCGGAGTCAGTGTAAAAAGCATTCTGTTTAAATCAAACTTGATCATTAGCTGTTAATCTCCAAGTCCCGTTATGCCGCATCTTCAGCAGCAGTCTCTGCATCTGCGTTCTCTGCCGGTGCCGCAGCATTAGCTTCCGTATCCTCCTTCAGTTGAGCTTCCGGAGCATCCGTGCCGCTTGCACTTGTCATCTTAGCGAGGTAGTTCTCCAGTTGCTTGAGGTATTTGCCGTAAGCTTCCCAGTCACCGTTCTTCTGAGCTTCGATAGCCTTGTCGTATGAGTTCTGCGCTTTCTGAATCAGCGACTGAAGATCACCGTTTCCTGCATCGTCATCCCCGGCTCCGTCGACTTTATTATCCTTGTCTCCGGCGTCTCCTCCGAACAGGCTTACCAAAGCTTCGGCCAGAGTAGGTTCGTATGCTATCTTATCCTGATATGCTACGATTACCCTCTTTACTTCCGGAATGGCCTGGTTTGAAGCCTCCAGATAAACCGGCTCTACATACATCAGCGACGTTCCGATAGGTATTACGAAGAGATCTCCTCTCTTGTATTTGGATCCCGACTGAGCCCAGAGTGAAAACTCCTTGGAAATCTCTGTGTTCTGGTCTATCTGAGCCTCCACCTGCATCGGTCCGTAAATATTCTTGTTTTTCGGCATCGTGTATACGATGAGCTGTCCGTAGTTGTCACCGTCATTTCTTCCCATCATAACAGCGGTCATATTCTGCTTAGACTTCGGAGTGAAAGGTACCATGTTGATAAATTCCGCACCTTCTTCCGTGTCAGGAAGATTGAACACATAGTAACTCGGATCCATTATGGTTTCTTCAGTTCCGTAGATGTGATGTGCTACATCCCAAAGGTCCTCTTTCTGGTAGAACACCTTGACCTCATCCATGTGATACTTAGTGTATACATCAGCCTGAATCTTGAACATCGCATTAGGATATCTCAGATGTGCTCTGAGTTCGTCCGAAATCTTATCCGATGACTTGAAGAGCTTCGGATAAATCTTCTGATATGTCTTTGCGATAGGATCATCTTCATCAACAACGTAGAAGTCAACCGTTCCTTCATATGCATCCACAACTACCTTAATGGAGTTTCTGATGTAGTTGGTGTTGGTACGTTCTTCATCGTAAGGCTCAGAGTACGGGTATTTGCTGCTGGTCGTGTAAGCATCAAGTATCCAGTAAAGCTTGCCGTCAACGATAGTCATGTACGGATCTTCCTCATATGAGAGATAAGGCATGACCCTCTTAACTCTGTCCACAACGTTTCTTGTGTACATTATCTTTGATTTCGAAGTGATGTTTCCGGACACCAATATATTGATGCTTCCTTCACGCATCGCGTAGAGCACACGGTTCAGAAGATTCAGCTTAATTCCGTGTTGGCCCTCGTACTCTGTGTATTTATTCTCACTTCCGTCCGGATAATCGAATTCGGACTCCTTAGTATTTACAATGACATAATCATTGGAGAGTTCTCCGAAGTAAATCTCAGGTCTGTCGATTTTAAGTTCTTTTACATTTGTCTCCGGAGGGATATTTCCTTCGATTACATCAGGCTGACCGGAAGGGGTTACTGTATCTACCATAGATACGGCAACTCCGTAGCCGTGTGTGTACTTAAGGTGCTTGTTAATCCATGTATTGGAAATCCTTTCCTCGTCAATCTCTCTGGCGGAGAGGTATGTCTGAGTAATGTTTCCGTCGATAGTGTATCTGTCAATGTCTACGTCGTTAAATCTGTAGTACTGACGGATACTCTGAGTCTGGTTGTAGAAATCTTCAACAGGCTCATAGTCGTTGATTCTTATGTTTCCGATGGTCTCCTCATTATTCTTAATTACATCCGCATTGAGCGAATCATCTGCTTTATACGGAGCAACTCTTACGTTATCAATTCCGTAAGCGTGCCTTGTATATTCAATGTTGTTCTTTAAGTACTTGGCTTCCTTATTGATTTCGTCCGGACTTACCACCAGGGTCTGAACTGCAGATGCAGCAAGGGTGCCCAGCACGTAAACAACAACCATAATTACCGGAATCTTCAGGAGTTTTGTAATCTCTCCCTTCTTAATATGTACAGCAAACGTAACAGCGCCGATAACCGCCAGTAAAACTATAATGCGGTAAAGCCAAAGAATAACGTTTACATCAACAAAGCCCGCCCCGTAAACAGCACCGGTATGAGTATGCAGGAGATCGAACTGTTTCAGGAAGAAGTTAACTCCGAGCATCAGATAGAAAATGATGCCGAGGATTATCAGCTTACCGCTGGCTATATCCATAAGGTGCTCAAGATTGCTGTTATTTACATCAACTTTGCGGCCCTTAGGCTTTTTATGTTCGCTGTCAAAAGCCGTATTCACTGCTGTCTTTCCGGCTCTGAACATTCTGCCGACAACAGAATGGTCAATCGGAGTTCTGTAGATTACTTTAGGCTCTGACTCTTCTTCCTCTTCGGTGAAAACGTCCTTTGGCTCCGGAGTATCATCGTGTTTAAAGATATCCGGTGTTCTCACGGAGAGAAGATACACATAGTAAATCAGAGTTACTATGGCCATCCCAATTACGGCGGCCAGAACCAATTCGTTCAGCTTGTCCAGCCAGTCGAGATTAAATATGTAGAAACCTATATCCATATTGAACAGAGGGTCTTTAAGCCCGAATTCCGTGGAGTGAACCGACTTAAGATATGTAAGCCAGGTTCCCGCTGAAGCGAAGAGGCCCGACAGAATACCGAATATGACGGAAAGAACCCATGAAACCGAATTGATCCTTCCCATATTCGGAATCTCGTGGGATTCTATTCTCTTGAAGTATCCGTTCCTGAGAGTTCTCAGATAAAACCTCATAAGCAAGGTCATTACCACGAATGTAGGAATACCGATCTTCAGTTCCGTAATGAGTTTTTTCCAGAAAACCGATGTGTATCCCAGGTCTTTAAACCAAAGCCAGTCAGTGATAAAGCCTACCGTCAGCAGTAGCCCTATCATAATCACACCGATAATCATTAGAATAAGAGACAGTCCCTTTCGAGGAGCCTTACGTCTACTCTTAAACTCGTCTCTTGCGGCCTTTCTTGCAGCCTTTCTGGATTCTTTTGTATAAACAGCCACTATACTGTCCTCCTTAAAAAAGCAGAGCGGCAGCGTCAGCTGCCGCTGCTGGTTAATAACAACGTCTGCTATAAACTTATAGCCATTTCATTCCGCCCACAGCTTTTACCGCACTTAAACTTCCTGTGATGTTTTCGATAATTTCATCTATTTTCATTGCAGGACCACTGTTTGGTGCAATGTGCAGAATCAGTATTATTGCGAGCAACACTACAAGGAGTATTGCAATCAGCACTGCGAGAATTGTGAGGACCGTGCTTCCGGCATCAACATTCTCATACTCTACCTGCGGGTCTTCAACAACATTCTTGGCCTTCTTTGCAGCTTTCTTAGCTTCTTTTTCAGCCTTCTTTGCAGCTTTCTTTGACTTTTTATCTGCGGCAGCGCCTGCTGCTACTGCCGTTCCGGCTACTGCTGCAGCTGCGGCTGCGGCTTCGCTGCCGTCAAGTCCGAATTTGGACTCCTCTTTGCCTGCCTCACCGCCAACGCTGAATCCTGCATTTGCAGTTTCATTACTCTCAAGCTTCTCAGCTGCTTCAGTAACTTCCTCAGGCATACCGACTTTATAAATCGTAGCATCCTCTACGGGTCTGCTGTTTTCGGTAAGCTCTTGCAGTACGGCATTGGTTGCCTCTGCTTCAGCACTTACACTGGGAGTTATATTTTCTTCTGTCTTCTGAACAGTTTCAGTTACGTCATTCTTTGCGAAATCTTCCAGAGAAGATGCAGCGCTTGCTGCTGTCACAGGTTCTTCCTGTACAGACTCATTTGCACCTGCAACTTTAAGTCTGTTGTATTCTTCGTCCAGAAGTCTCTGGAACTCTTCATTCTTTCTGTAAAGAGTATAGAACTTGTCTATTTTCTTTGTTGTCTCAGGCTCTGCATCTTCAGGAAGTTCTCCGAAAAGGTCATTTTCCAAATCTTCCAAAGATACCGCATCGCTAGGCTTTGGTTCCAAGCCGAGTGATACCGGTGTTTCTTTTATTACCGGTACCGGTTCCGGTTCAAATGTCGGAACTTCGAATTCCGGTTCTACAAACTCCGGCTCCTTCGGAGCTTCTGCAACAGTCTCTTCTTTCTGAGGGAAGTCGAACACCAGGTTGTCAAAAGCAGCTTTCTGATCATCCGAAATCGTAGGTGTAGGATCTTCGAATTTTATTTCTTCTGCCTTCGGCATTTCAACCGTCTCTGTTACGGTAGGCTCATTTTCAAGACCGAGTCCGAAAGATATAAGCTCTGCCTCAGCTGTTTCATTTTCCTCAGGAAGCTCTATTACCGGTGCTGCCACAGGTTCCTCAAAAGAAGGTGCCTCTATAGGTTCTTCGAATACCGGCGTTTCAACAGGCTCCTCGAATGCAGATGTAACTGCAGGCTCTTCTGCAACAGGGGTTACCGCCTCGCGTGCAGGAGTAAGAGATGCGAACAGCTCATCATCTTCGGCCGTAATCTCAGGCTCGAATGTGAAATCGTCGAACTCAGGAGTTTCCGGCTCCAGATAAGCATCTTCTACGGGAACATCTTTTGCAGGAGTAAGTCCGGCGAAGAGCTCATCTTCATTCTTTGTTACTTCAGGCTCAAATGAGAATTCATCAACGAGAGCCTCATAAGAAGTTTCTTCTGCCTTAACCTCAGGTTCAGGTTCTGTAATCTCCGGCACTGAAGGTTTAGAACTCATGTCTACTGCTCCCGTAAGCTCAGCAAGTCTTCTCTTAAGAGCTTCAATCTCCTCTTCCTCATCGGCAGGAGCTGCAATAGTCATACCTGTGCGACCTGCAGGAGTCTCTGACATTTCAGTGAACAGTTCAGATTCATTTACTTTTTCTGTCTCTACCTCTTCGATGTCGTCGTCATCATCAAGGTCTACTTCTTCGTATAATCCGGACAGAGTGTGCGCATCTACTCTTGACATGCGCGGTGTCTCGGACTGAGTTTCTTCTATATCTAAGTAGAGATCTTCATCAAGATAGAGGTCTTCGGGCTCTTTCTCCGTCTGCACTTCTACAGCGGGCTCTTCAGTCTGAATTACAACTCTTTCTGCAACAGGCTCTTCAATGACCTCTTCCTTAATCTCTTCTACTTCTGTTACTTCTTCAAATACAGGTTCTTCCACTACAGCCTTTGGTATAACTTCCGGCTCATCATTCTTTGATGCGAAGTTAACGGCTTTCTTAAGGAAGTCCGGAATTTCAAATTTCGATGCTTCTCTATGTGTTTCAGGTGCTTCTTTAACCGCCTCAGTCCGCTCGGCTGCTGCAATCGCTGCTGCTTCTATAGCTGCCGTATCCTCGGCAACCTCTTCCTCAACATCCTGAATATCATCAAAAGGAGTCTTTACAGGCTCATCCACATCTTCATAAAGAGGTGCATAATGAAGCTTAGGTGGCTTTGTACCTCCGATTACCTCAGGGTCAAGTTCAAGAACTTCGGTATACTCGATTGATTTATCGAGTGCAGCTCTTTCTCTTTCCTCTTTATCCGCCTTAAGAATGTCTATAAAATTCATTGTGCGGTTTTTGTCATCCGACTGTGTCATCTCTGAGTAGAGCTCTCTCTCATTGATGTTCCCGGTCGCAGCTGCCCACGGAGATTTGATCTCCTGAGGAACTTCCTTCTTCTGTGGTTCGTCTATTACATTGCTCCAGTCAAAAGAAACTCTGTCCTTAAATGCATTCTCAGATTTTACAGGCTCCTCAAATGCTACCTCAGTTGACTCGATGGCTTCTTTGAAAGCCTGTGTGTCAAAGGCTTTTACATGAGTCTCTTCTACCTTTGCTCCGCATGCGCTGCAAAATTTGGCTCCAGGTACGAGCTCGCTACCGCAATTACTACAGAACACTATAAATACCTCCAATTTGATTGTTACCCTAAAAGGGTGTCTCTTTTTTGCACATCAAAAAACGCGCATTTGTACTTATACATCGAAATGGTACAACAATTCCTGTAAAATTTCAATGTTTTCGCTATTTTTTGTGTGTTTTTGTCTTGACTTAGCTCTGTGTGAATGCTATTATTTGCAAGCGGCTCACGAGAGAAGTTCTTAAGTGCGCCGCGCACCCAACCCAATATGAGGACGATTAGCTCAGCTGGCAGAGCACCTGACTCTTAATCAGGGTGTCCAGGGTTCGAGCCCCTGATCGTCCACCATAGCGAAAAACGGTCATCGACAGATGGCCGTTTTTCGTTATGACGATAATGGTCGGGGCGAAAACCCTTGGGTGAGAGCCCGTTCGAGACTTGTCCTCGCGACTGGCGAGCCGCAGACGAAGCCAGAGCGATGGAAAGTCCGATACGCAGGCGGCCTGCGATTATCAAGCGAAGCGCAGATGGAGCAGCTGCCGCCGTGCCGTTGATCGTCCACCAACGAAAAATGGATGCCTTCATGGCATCCGTTTTTCGTTGATGCAAATATTGTCGGGGCGAGAACCCGTAGGGTGAAGAGCCCGTTCGAGACTCGGCACTGCGATTGCCAAGCATTCAGTGCGCAGGCAGAGCAGATGCGAGTCCGATACGCAGGCGGCCTGCGATTATCAAGCGAAGCGCAGATGGAGTAGCTGCCGCCGTGCCGTAGATCGTCCACCACAGCAAATCCCTTGAAATTTCAATATTTCAGGGGTTTTCGTTTTGGTTGTATCCCTTTGACACTCTCAAGCTGACATTGTATATTGACCTGTTTTGACTCACCAAACCATTGCCGACATCTCATTACTCCCCGCATCTATTATAATCACCATATTTGATGTATGCATCACCTTATAACGCAGTGAGATTTTGTGTTTACTTTTTATTATTTTTATAATAAAATAAACGCATCGAAGGAGGACGAAGTCATGTTTGAAAAGAATCTAAAGTATTATCGTCTAAAAAAGAATATGACTAAAAGAGCACTGGCCGAGGCATGTGATGTGACGCCTATGGCAATAACCAACTATGAAAGCGGTAAGCGTAGACCTGAAATGGAAATCATAAATAAAATGGCCGAAGCTCTTGACGTCCGTGTTGTGGACTTCCTTTCATCAAGAAATGACAATCTGAAGTTTAGACACGGGGAGTTTAGAAAAAAAACAGTCCTTTCTAAAGGAGAACAGGAGTATGTCTGCGAATCCGTAGAAGAGTATTTTAATCGTTTCTTTACAGCGGTAGGTTTTTTCGGCGGAAATCCATTACCCGAACCGCCAAAACACAGTCGTCTCATAATCAGCAAAGACTTTGAATCTGATGCTGCAAAGTTAAGAAATCGCCTTGATCTGCCTAACTCCGGACCTGTTGAAGATATTGTATCCCTATTAGAAAACAAGGGCTACCTTATTCTGTTTCTTGACATAGACAATGATGCTTTCTCTGGGATAAACGGATTTGTTAATGGCTACCCTTATATTGCAGTCAGAAATTCTATGAACGTAATGAGAAAAAGATCCACTATAGTCCATGAGCTCGCACACCTCCTGTTTGACTGGAATGATGTTGATTTAGATGAAGAGAAATATGCTACGGCAATTGCCGGAGCCTTTCTTATACCAGAAGTAGACTTGTTTAGAGAACTCGGCCAGCGTCGGTCACATATGACAAAAGATATGACTCTTGTATGTAAAGAATATGGTATTTCCACATATCTCCTTGCGAAACGAGCTTCCCAGGTCGGAATTCTTACCGAGGGCGCCGCGAAAGAATTCTATATTAAAGCAAATAAGGTCCATTGGAGAACAGAAGAGCCTGAGTGGAATATAAAGAATGAAGAAACTACACTTTTCAAACAACTTGTACTTAGGGCAGTAAATGAAGAAAACCTTGGAATACAAAGGGCAGCTGAATTGCTCAAGGTCCCATACGCGGAAGTTAAAAAAGATTGTGTTGCTATGTCGGAGGTGAATCCTTGGAATATATAAGTAGCGATACAAACATATGGTTTGACTTTTATGCTGTCTCGAAGGTTCAGCTACCTTTCAGACTGGATTGCACGTACATCATGTTCCATGAAGCCCTGAGGACTGAAGTGCTGGATCCACCAGACCTTATTAATAATCTTCGTGAGCTAGGGCTCATCGAGATAGAGCTTTCAACAGAAGAGTTTTTCTTTGCCGTCGAGATGAGCAACAAGTATTCAAGGATATCAGGTTATGACGCAGTTGCCCTTTCTGTAGCAAAATGCAGAAACATACTGCTATTGACCGGCGACAATGAGCTTCGCAAAGCAGCGAGAGCAGAAGGTGTCACATTTATGGGAAGCATAGGGTTACTTGATCGACTTCTCCACGAGAACAAAGTAACAAGAACAGAATACCTAGACTGCCTGAGAAAATGGAAGAACCAAACTGCCACCGGCAGACGTCTCCCATCAGAGGAGCTCGATGCTCGCATAGAGTTTGTGATGAAAAATGAAAGCGAGGTGTGATATGGGTTAAGCGATTAGATGATATAACAATTAGTATGCAGCGCAATTAACTTGCTACCAACAAGTCTATTGCCATTCCAATTCTGGGGATACGAATAGCCTCCAAATAAGATAAAACAAGGCCTCAGCATCCCCATACAAACAATGTTCGGGGCGGAGGCCCGCATAATAATGAAAAGCAAATACTACAGAACCCAGAACCTATTCCTTCGGAATGAGTTCGAACCTTGCGGTGAGTGGGGACTCCCGAGGATCAAAAAACAAGAACTGGATTTAGGCGTACCTATTAGTCTGATCTCATATTCAGATACAAGCGCACATGATGATTTGAACCTTAGCAAAGGAGTTCACTTTTTCGTTGACGACTATAGATTTGAGCCTATATACAGAAACCCAGAGAATAGTCTTGAAAAATTAAGCAGGTACCGCTTTCTTCTCACTCCAGACAATTCGCTGTACTCGGAAATGCCTCTCTGGAGGCAGTTGGAATCAGTAGGCATGTCCAGATGGGTCGGAGCGTATTGGCAAAGCAAGGGCTTGCGTGTGATTCCTACCATAAGCTGGGCGCAACCATCTAGTTATCGCTTTTGCTTTGATGGAATTGAAAAGCACTCTATTGTCGCCGTAGGTATGATAGGATGTAAGCGTGAGCGTATACCTTTCATGCGAGGATATAACGCTATGCTTGAAGCCATAGAACCGTCAACAATCATTTCCTTCGGAACAGCATTCCCTGAAATGTCCGGCAACATCATTCAGGTCGACTATATGTCTTCCAGGAAGGTGGTGCGCAATGGGAGGTAGAGGAACATATGCTCTCGGCAATATGGCTGTATACACTTATCAAACAGTTGGTAAAATCGAAGGCGTTAAAGTTCTTTCTGGGTTGAATGGCAAACACGGTCTGCCAGAAGAGTCACATTCCAGTTCCGCTTACATAAAGCTGAAACCGGATGGTACCTTTCACGAGATGCGCATATACGATAAAGACCACTATCTGGTATTTGAGTTAGCGTATCACCCTGAACCGAAAATCGATCCATCAAGGAAGCCTGTGCTACATTATCATCGATATGACAGAGCCTTTCGTCGCACAAAAGCTCGCAAGGCAACAAAAGCTATGAAAAAGCACTTCAAAAAATACTTGAAAGGAGTTTCCTCATGAAAAATGGAAATCTTACTGAGTTCATGGACAAGCTCTATTATGGTGAAGAGCTTGAATTTGAATATCAGGGCAAGCGATACTTTCTACAAGGGTGGTCAGAGGGTAGCGCGAGCCATATGGTACTAGATGCCACTGACCATAAACCATTTGATAAATATGTATGGGAGTGTAATTGCAAAAGTATGCGAGACTGTGCTGAAGCTTTCGTAAATGCATCTCTTTGGGAAGGTAAATCGTTCTTCCAGATTGAAAGCGATGTCACATGGATTGGCTGAGAAAAATACCCGTCAGGCGCTACCAACACCTGACGGGTTTATTCTAAGGATACGAATATCCTCCAAATAAGTACTATTATTTTACTCAAGCACAACATGACCGTCAAATTCATTATTTAGATTACAATTGCTTATTGACCTATTATTTAGAGAAGTTGTTTTGGGTGCAAACCTGGGTACACTAGATAAAAAAGGACACCCTGCGAACGATGCCATCTCCTTTCTTTTCAACCTTCACAGCGTTTTTATCAAGTTTAAAAAAATTGCCTTCGAGCCGTAGATCGTCCACCAGAATTCTCCGGGAAACCGGAGTTTTTTCTTTCTCCGAAATATAGTTGCCTATATTATTAAACGACAGTGTGTGATATTGTTTTTGTAATTATTCTGATAGCACACAAACAAAAGCCCGTGCTGCATTGTTCCATGAATGCTTCTTCAATACTGCATCCGGAGAAGCTGTAGGCTTCTTAAGAATATCTTCTACCAAACAACCATCTCCGAATGGATCTATGTAATGCGCAGCATCCCCGTATATCTCCCGGAAAACTTCTATATCCGAGATGATGATCGGCCTTTCCAGACTCAGCGCTTCCAGTGGCGGAATCCCGAATCCTTCCACGAAACTCGGCTGCAGGAATGCGTTGCAGTATTTCATCAGCGCTTTGATTTCCCCATCCGTGAGGTATGGAGTCAACATAACATTATCTCCGACATCCCCCATCTGATCGTAAGATCCGAAAGCATGGCCACTGATAATAAATCGATATCCCGGATTCTTCCTCGCAGTCTTTATGATCCATTCTATATTCTTGTGCTCATTCTTGGATCCCAAGGAGAAGCAATATGAGGTTTCTTTTGTAATATTCAAGCGATCAAAAACTCCGGGATCCTCTTCGATTTCCCTGATGTGTTCCCAACCGTTTCCTATCACGGAAATATTATCCGGGTCAATGTGATAATAAGCGGCGATCTCTTTTTTTGAAAACTCGGAAACGGTTATTATCCGATTTGCCTTGTTAGCTGTGATCCTTCGAACATTTTTCATGTAGCGGGTTGCATAGCCACCATCCTTAGTTCCTTTGTTATAATAATTTTCGATAATACAATCGTGCAAAGCATAAACGCCGGTCAGTAAACCCGGAAAAGACAAGGTCAAATCGACACCTGTTCCATTATGGGAAATAACGAACGTTGGAAAAACAAACCTTTTCCACAGGCGTGACAGTATCTTGCGCACCAGTGAATCCGGCTTTCCGACATAGCCTGTTCGACAAATCGAAATGGCATCAAACGCCTCCTCAAAATGTGCATCTTTAGGAATGACAAAGCTGACGGATATATCCTGCCTGTCTCTGAGTAAAGCATCTGAATGACGGAGGAGATTCATTTCGTACCGGTGCACGCCCATAGGCCTGGCCCCCACCCAATCACCGCAAACATAGTAGTTCCTTTTCCCTTTCGATTCGTCATCGGGCCTTTTATTTACAAACAGGAAGTAATACAGGAAATAATGGATCGGAGTGAACGTGTTTTTTTCCATAATTTGATACAGCATTACGCAAATGACCAGAACGGCGACTTTACTGTCTTTCAGCCTTGCAACCATGTGTGCCATTCGAGTATTAAGAATCAGGAAGGCAATGAAAAGCAGTATCCCGCGCGAGACTAGCAGCCAAATGTAATAATTATCGAAAGCGTAAACTCTGTCGGGTGCCGTCAGTTCTCTCGGGAAAAAGGACAAACCAAAATCACTCAGACCATATGGGAGTTCAACAAATCGGCAGATAAAATTACTGTCCATTCTTCCGTCAAATGGTGCCAGAAGAAAGCCCATGCAAAATGACAGGGCCGCGCAAAACAAAGGAAAGCATCGGAGCAATGGATATATCCTTCGTTTTATCGAATTTCGTCCGCTTGCGCTGAAAATGCTGAATAGAACAGGCAGCAACAAAAGAATCAGCGAGGCCGTTCTGCAACCTGCTATGAGAAAAACACTGACGGCAGCTAAAATGCCTATGACGTAAGACAGCGTATTATTATCGATGTACAGATACCATCCTATCAGTAACAGAAACAATAATACCTGTCCCAAAATGTTGGGATTACCGTATCCCAAAGTATGACACTCTCCATAGTACATCGATGTGACGTTGTCCTCTGCATAGCCCATCCAGACCATACCTATCTGTATTACCAATTCCAGACCGACTACGAAAAATGCCGGTTTTATCCATTCATCAAATGAATACTCCGCACCTATAATAAAAAACGGCAATAATAGGAAATAATTCTTATTGCCTGTAAGCATCATAAAGAGAAAGGTAACGAAGCCATACAATATGATATTCTCCGGATTGCACCTGCCAAAGTATCTCAGAACGTTCGCACCAATCACCCTCATATCATATCTCTGGTCCCGAGCCGCATTCCTTAAATGTAAACAAAAAATATCCGCAAGTAGCAAAAAGCAAATCGCAACAAAGAGAATGTTCTGCGCATAGTTAACAATTGCTTTAGATGTAAAAATAGTCAGGTACGATCTGAACCGAAATTGAGTCGTTATCAGATACAGTGTCCATATCAAAAAATATCCGTTACGTATTCGGTCTTTCATCAGATGTTTTTTCTCTTTCTTCTGTTTCTTCGGATAAATATAGTTTTGTCCAGTAATACTTCTGCACCATCTGAACAGCTTTTGATTTTAATCTTTTGTCTTTTCGCCAGGAGCCGAGGCAACAGTGAATCGCGTAGTTTTCCTTTCTGACCTCGGAAAAGCATCCGGCAACATACGATGACGGGTAAATGTGCATTCCGTCCTTCAGCATCTGCTCTTTATCTTGATATCTGAAGCCGTATCCTCTGGCGCAAAGTGCAAAGATATCCGGCGCAATTACTGTCGTATTCAGCTGACCGTCCGAAAGTCTGAAGGGCCTGTCCTCGTAGTAATCCATACAGTAGCGCAGGAATGGATGCCCCTCCTCTGAGCCCATGAAAGCGGCCTGTATTCCAAATCCCGGTATATGCCCCTCAGTCAACGGATTCCCGTTTTTATCCAGAAGGTGACGATATGGTTCGAACCCCTTCTTATGATATTCAATAAAAGAAAACATGGAATTATCTAAAAATATATCCAACGGCTTTTTCAGGTACACATCAGAGTCTAGATAGATACCGCCGTAATTAAACAGCAGATACAGGCGAAGATAATCAGAAACGAAGGCCCATTTTTTCTCGGTATAGGCCTCCCTGACAAAGATAGGCATCGTATCAAACGAAAAATCTCTGCTGCTCCACTCCCGGACTTCGAAGTCCGGCGCCATACTCTCCCATGAGCGAAGGCACTTTCGTATCATCTCCGGCTTTTCATCACCGGACAGCCATATATAGTGTATCTTTTTCGGAATCATGGTATTACCCCGCGTATCAGTTTTGTTTAGCCGCCTGCATCAGTGCCGCATATACCTTTTCAGACTCGTCGCCCCAGCTGTATTTTTTCGCCTGCATGAGACCCTTGTCAATGATGCTTCTTTTTTCTTCCTGCGGCATGGAAAGCATTTCTCCAATTCTTCGGATAAGATCGTTTCGATCATTACTCTTAAAATATATCGCCGCATCCTCCAGAATCTCCGGCATGGAAGAAGCGTCGGAAGAAATGACCGGGCATCCCATGCTCATCGCCTCAAGGGGCGGGATCCCGAATCCTTCATATTTTGACGGGAAGACGAATAACTCAGCATGTCTGTATATCTCCGGCAAATCTTCATCCTCAATAAAACCCGTGATGCGAATCCTGTCGTGAGCTGTGCTTATGCTTCCAAGCACTTCCTTCATGTTCCACCCGGCTCTGCCACACAGAACAAGATTCAACGAATCATCCTCCTGCATGATCTCAGAGAACGCATCGATCAGTAGCTTTATGTTCTTGCGCGGCTCCAGTGTCGAAACAGAAAGCAGGTATCGTGAAGGAAGCACATATTTATCCTTAATGGCTTCCCAGGACTTCGTGTTTTCTTTTTTTATATTGAAAACTCCATTATATGCAATATGAACCTTTTCGCGAGCTATTCCGAGGATACTGCAGATCCTGTTTTTGCTGAATTCTGAAACAGTCAGTATCCTTTTCGCGCTGTGCTTCGCATGATAGATTCCCAGCCTGGAATACAGAACCTTCAGCCTCTGCTTGCCTCGCCAGCACTCAAAGTCCGACATGTCGTGTATGGTGCTCACGACAGCATGTCCCCAGAACATCCAGGGCGCGCAGAATGCCGGAAAAAAGTAGACATCTGCTTTATGCCGATAGAGAGATACTGGCAGGCGAACCTGATTGAACCACAGTCTGCTACGGCATGGCAGAACAATCATCCGGATGTTTTCCCGCTTTTTGTATTCCCCGAACATTTCAGGGATCTCATTGGCAAATACCAGGATATATCCGCTTTCCGGATGCCGGTCGAGCATTTGTTTCGTCATATTGGCGGCATAGCGCTCAATCCCGGTGAAATGAAAGTAAAGTGATGTCAGATCGATCAATATTGTCATATTATTTATACTTTCTGATTAGAGGGAACAATCCCCAAATATCCCTGATTACGCGTTTTCCTATCCTGTTTGGTTCCTTGACGGCACGATACAGCCACTCAAATCCGCAGCGGGATACCCAGGCAGGCGCACGCTTTTTATTCCCAGCCGCAAAATCTATGGCAGCGCCGACTGACATGGAGAGCGGGACTGACAGTTTGTCTCTGTACTGATGAATGAACTTTTCTCCCTTTTTTCCACCTAGTGCGATAGCCATTATGTCCGGTTTTGCATCGGTGACCTTTTCTATAATCCGCTCGATCTCCTCCTCATCATTCTCAAAGCCGAAAGGCGGTGAATATGTTCCGGCAATCACCAGGCCCGGGTTTTTAGCCTGCATTTTTTCTCCTGCCTTCTCAGCAACTCCTTTCGCTGCTCCCAGGATATAAAGAGAGAAACCTTCCCTTGCTGCCATTGCACAGACTCTGGGAAAAAGATCACTTCCCGACACCTTCTCTTTTAATGGGACATGCAGCAATTTTGCCAGCAGGACCAGAGAGATCCCGTCTGCCAGTATCAGATCTGCATCACGATAGGCGGCTTCAAATTCAGGGTCTTCATCAATGTTGATCAAATGATCCAGATTCGGTGTGACAACATAGGCATTCCCCCGCAGTAGAACCATGTTCCGGATTGCGTCCACCGCCTCATCCATCGTATAGTTATCAACTTCTGTGTTCAAAATACGTACTCGTTCTGTCATTGATATCATCCGTTCCTTGAAAACAATCTCTGTTTGAAAAAAGATCTGTAAAACCGGAAATTGCTGTCTCGCAGGTACAGCAACGCCAAGACCAGATTACAAATGCTGAACATTAAGAATCCTTTTATTATCCATGCAATTATTCCGTCAATAGCCGGAAGCACTTTGTTAATATAGCCGAATCCGAGCGTCAGAAGCAATGTCAATATCGCGAAAGAGAAAAAATATGTCCAGTAATTCCTTGAGGAGGTGCAGAACTCATATTTGTACAACAGATATGGCTCCCTCCAGATGACGGTCAGAAGAGAACTGATTGCAGTTCCGAAGAACACCCCCGCTATTCCGAGCTGCTTCGCAAGAACGATCGAAACTGCCAGATTGATAGCAGCTTCAATCAGCGGCCTTGCTTTATCCCGTACAAATAAGCCGCTGGCATTGGTATAGGAGGTAGAGATCACCCGCAAAGAAGAAATGTAAAACTCTATGCTCAACGCAATGACAGTTAACCGGTCTAGCACCATACCCTCACCGAGCCAGATCCTGATAAAGTCGTTGATCAGGTGAAAGAGGCATACGGTACACACCGATGCAATCCAGAAGTTTGCAAACAGTAGTTTTTCATACGCCGCCAGCCGTCTTTCCCTGTCAAGCTCCATTCTGGCGTTCCCGATCGTAGCTGAAAAGCTTCCCAGCATCTGGACGATCAGCTCGGACAGGGTTGAGATCACCATGGCGTAATTGGCATACATGCCTGTAGCGATCAGGCCGACAAACTTAGACAGTACAATATTGTCCGTGCTCGTTTTCACCGTGCCCCCGACCTTATGACAAAGCATCGCCTTTGCCTCTGTGAGAATATCTTTTCTCTCTTCCTTTGAAATGACCTCCCTGACCCTGAATACACTCTTATACTTACTGCCAATCCATAGGCTTACCGTATAATTGAAGACTAATGGTATCACCACAGCGGCTACTAACGTGAGAGTATAGTTTCCAGTAAATACCAAAATTAATATCTGGACGCAATACAGCACAAAAGCCATTATGGCATTCAGGAGAGAAAGAATGTATCGTCTCTGGTCAGCTGATACAAGGATTTGCTTATAGACAAATCCATAAGATACCAGTGTTTTCAGCAGAAACAGTAAATAGACCAGATGAAGGTTTATGTCTGAGGGGATTTCTTCGGCGTCCTTAATGAAGAAACCCAGAAAAGGATACAAAGCCATCCCGATCAGTAAAACCGCAAGTGCTATGGTCCTGTAGACCATGCGGTAGAAATTCATCAGTTCCCCAACTTTTTGTGTGTCTTTTTCACTGATCGGCTGGAAAAGTCTGTAATCTAAAACGGTCCCGATCCCAAGATCTGCAAAAGAGAGAAGCAGAATAATATTGGTGAACAGGCCGGTAATGCCCAGATATGCCGCTGACAGGTAATGCAGAAAAACAAGACGATATGCGAAAGCCATCAGGCGATTGGCTATAGTCGCAACAACATTGAACGTCATTGCCTTCCCTGCATTTTTTACCCGTCCGTGCCTATTGAATTCATCTTCCTGATTCATATTCCATTGGTCCTTACAGGCATTTCGTAAAGCTGTCTATGGTTTTTTTGATTTGCCCTTCGATGATATGTGCATCGTCTTTTTTATCGCCTGTTACCGAAAAGTATACCTTAATTGCTTTGATCTTATTTCATTTGCGTTCAGCTATAATGACAATGCAGATAATTGTAACATGGATGGGTTAAATTGTTCAAAGCCTGAAAGGATTGACAGCTCGATAGTTGTAGAACTGCCCTGAAGGGCAATGATCCGTATGCCAGTTCTGGATATATCGTATTCGAGCCCGTTCGAGACTCGACACTGCGATTGCCAAGCATTCAGTGCGCAGGCAGAGCAGATGCGAGTCCGATACGCAGGCGGCCTGCGATCATCAAGCGAAGCGCAGATGGAGCAGCTGCCGCCGTGCCGTAGATCGTCCACCAACTAAAGAATGCAGTTTCAACAGAAACCGCATTCTTTTTTCGCATTTAAGCCCTTGTGATTACAAGTATTATTCAAGCTCCTTCATGAAAT
This sequence comes from uncultured Eubacteriales bacterium, assembly GCA_902773835.1. Taxonomy (GTDB): domain Bacteria; phylum Bacillota; class Clostridia; order Peptostreptococcales; family Anaerovoracaceae; genus Crickella. The sequence continues at coordinate 83,060 of CACYFZ010000005.1, forward strand.
CTTCTATTATCTTATTTATGATTTCCGGCTCGTCTGTGTTGGAATTGTGGCCGGCGCCTTCTATCCATTTGATTGGAATGTCTGATTTCTTGTGCCAGGCTTTATTGTATCGGATACAGGATCCGGCATGATCCTTTGTTCCGCAAATGAGCAGCGCCGGACGCTTTATTTCATACGGCAAATCCGCTTCTATGGCCTCAGCAAGAATCCGATATCCGTGACCCGCAAGTTCTGCGTATCGTTTCTGATTTCCGTCATAGGTCATCATCATGCTTCGCATTAGCGATCTGCCATAATCTGAAGTCGCGACTCCGTTGCTCCCTTGTTTCAAAAGCAGCTTCCAAGGATAGTGTCTATAGACAGGTTCCATTCTCTTCAAGAGCCATAGCTCAGCACCGGTAAGATACTTTCTCTGAAGTGGTGCGGAGTCTACGGAAATGAATCCTCGTAGTTTTTCAGGATAGAGCTGTGCATACATCTGCCCAAGATATCCGCCCATGGATTGCCCTATGATTACAGGGTTATTGAAACCCTCTGCCATAAGAATATCTTTCAGCCATCTTGCTTTATCTTCCAAGCTGAACGACATTTCAAACGGATATGAACTTGCATGCCCCGGCGCATCCCATACAAAAGTCGGGTACCTGCCCTCGAAGAATTCGATTTGTCTGTCGAATAGTCTGTGATCCGCGGTAAGTCCGGGCAAGAAGACAAGTGGCGGCTCTTTACAAGCCCCACTCGAATTGATCCAATAATGTATTGAGCCATGTGATGTATCAAAGGTTTTCTCAGTCATTGTCTTCAATCATTTTTCTCACTGCTTTATCAAAGTCTGAGTCTATCGGTTCGGATAGAACGAACTCTTTCCAGAAGTTCTTTGAAATAATCTGCACCAAACAGTGTTTGTCCTTGTTTTAGTCTGTCATCATCCAGAACAAAACCTTTCTGTATGTATTCTTTTAAAACTTGAGTAGCCCAGATGCGAAAACGTGTCGCTTTTTTTGAGTTCACCCTGTAGCCGACAGATATTATTGCATCAAGGTTATAGTAGTTACTCTCTGTAGTCTGCGTCTTTCCGGCAATAGCGCCATGTTGAGAGGTTGTTGCGTTTTTTGCAACAACCTCTTCCTCGGACAATTCTCCTGACTCAAAAATTGACTTTAGGTGTCTGCTAATGCCCGATTTATCAATCCCAAAAAGCTCCGCCATCGCCTTTTGCGTAAGCCAAATAGTGTCGTCCTTCACATATGCATCCACAGTCACATCGCCTTCATCAGATGTATACAGAATCATTTGCATTTCCTTTGAGAATTCTTCCAAACACTCCCTCCTTACGCTCTGCTCCAATATTATTATATCTGCAAGAACATATATTTGTCAGCGTGGCAACCAGCTCCTCATTCAATCTGTATCGAAGATCCTTACTTTCACCATCGTCACTGTGATATCTCCCGATGCTTTCACTTTGTACCAGCTTCCTCTTTCAAGCTTTATAGTCTCAGACATCCCTGGAGTGATATACCCTATTAGATATTTCTTTTCCGGATTCTCAACATCTATAAATGTCACATCGGTGTCAACTGTTCCCCATACTCTGATCGTTCCAAAGATAGGCTTGATTTCTTCATGCTCTAAGTCTGTCAGCGTATATGTATGAGAGCCTCTAAGCTTTATATATGTAAATCCCAAAAGGAATATTGCAAGAAGAATTATCAATGTTTTGTATTTCTTTTTCATAATTCTTGTCTCTTCTCTTTAGCGGATGAGCGGCTCTTGTAAACCTTAACCGCAATCATTTGACAGGCAAATGCGATTACAGATACAAGTACAACCGTTTCATATGATGTAAGTGGTTTGAAATACTCTCCCATTGGTCCGATTCCGGAATTCAACATGAACACATAAGACGAAACTGCACTTAAGATGTTGCCGATAATTATGATTGCTATATTATTCGTCTTCAATGCAATTAAGCAAAGAGCGGCAAACGCAAGCACCATTATTCCATACATCCACATTGAACCGAATGTCGCATCTCCATATGTCGCCATAAATGAGAACGGAATGCAATAAGCAATCAATAATAGAATTCTAGTCACTACTTAGTCAGCCTCCTTCTTCCATGGTTTCCACTCAAAGAGGAGCCAGATAGCTGCCGCTGTTAATGCGGGTAGCTCAATGTTATCCCAAAAGTTAAAATGCCGTATACCTTTTCCCAAAAAGAAATAATCCATGACAAAGTATATGACGATGAAGATTATTATTCTTGGGGCATTTACAATCTCCGGCTTGTTTTTAGGCATATAGAATTCTTTATATTCTTTCTTAAAATCGAATGCCATGCTTCCTCCTATCTGTTGTCAACTTTTTCCTCCCGATTGAATAATATGCCCTTCATTAACAGCCGCTATTGTTGCAACTGTGCATACAACTACGGCACTATATCTCAAATCAATGAAAGGTAGTGTCAGCGGAAACAGAAAAAGCATCGCTCCTGTTAGTTTGTTTATCTTAATTATTGTACACCATAGCCAAAAGAATTATTTCTATAATTAAAACGAGGAGATTAGATTATACGTCTAATCTCCTCATTTTTTGTGGCTTCTTTGCCTAGCGGCTGTCTACTTGACTGTTATCTTGCATACATTCCACATACCGTTTATGGTCTGTACGTAGATATTGCAAGTACCTTTATGTTTGGCTGTAACTTTACCGCTTGCATTAACTGTAGCAATCCTGGCATTGGTCGTCTTGAATCTCAGAAGCTTTTCATGGTTTGTTCCGAGTTTCTTGCTGGTCTTAACCTTTGTTACAGTACCCTTGATAGTATCAGTCTTGCCTACCTTCAGACTCAGCTGAGTCTTTTTCAGAGTCAGAGTCTTAGGGTTAGTGTACTTGCCGCTTTCATTTCCTGTGAAGAAATGTCCGACAGAACTTGTAGCAATCGTCTTGTAAGATCCGCCGCTCTTCTTCTGAGCTACCACATAGAACTTGTATGCGGTATTCTTGGCGAGCTTGGTCTTCTTAAACTTCAGAGTCTTGCCGTTTACAGCCTTAATCTTTGTGCACTTATATTCTTTGCCGCCCGCATTGCACTTAGCAAAGTATATGAGGTATCTGTCTGCACTGACATTATTCCAGGAAAGATCAACAGCTGTGGCGCCATTTGCTATTCCCTTGGCTACGAGAACGGTTTTCTTTCCTCCGTTCACATATTTTCTGTCAGCCTCTTCTGCAGCCTTTCTGTCAGCTTCCTCCTTGTCGCTGATAGCCTTCTTAAGTGCTTTCAGCTTCGTATTGACAGCATCAATTGCCGCCTGATCGGACTCAGCTGTAGAGTTAGGGAGATTCTCTGCACTGACCTCATCTCTCATGGCCTGAAGTGCCTCTTCGAGCTCAGCTATCTCATTAGCTCCGGCTCCGGCATTCTTAGCCTTATTGATGATTTCCTTGGCTTCCTTATCGAGCTTAGCTGCTGCTGCTTCCTTCTCGAGTCTAGGGTCTGCTGCAACGTGGATAGTAGTAAATACTTCGAGCGAGACATTATCATCATTTGTGATGCTGTCCGGAAGTACGGCTACTCCGCTTACCTTTACATCATGTGCCTTTCGTACCTCAGGGCTGCTTACATCTCCCAGATTTATATCTTCTGTATTCCAGTTGACTGTAAGTGCTCTGTCTCCGGCATTCGTCTTCGCATTTACTGTCTCTGCAAGGCCGACAGTAGCGATGTCATCTCCGAACTTAGCGTTGAGTGCAGCAGGTGTATCGATGGACGCGAGGTTAAGTTTCGGCGTCTTATACGATCTGACTACCTTCAGATTTCCTGTCTCGGAATCAACCCAAGCGCTGTTTTTAGGATTATCAGCGTCGAACTGATCACCTGTCGTTATCACGACATCATCTTCAAATTTTATGAAGCTGCCATCATAGAATTGCTTACCGTCAGCCGGCTTGAATTCGAAGCTGGCCCAATATATAGTATCCTCTTTGGCAATGCTGTCATTTGTATCAAGCCATGTAATCTCTGCGTTCTGACTGTCGCTATCAACTCTGGCATGTTCTGAATGCATCTGAGCCGGCAGTTCCTTATCAACCTTGAGCTCGCTTGCCAAGCTTATGGACATTACCGTCTCTTCCTCGAGATCAGCCAGAGCCTTTCTGACCTTCGTAATCTCATCCTCGATGCCTTTAACCGTTGAGTTCTCGAGGTCAGCGATATAGTCATTCATATCACCGATTGATTCTTCAAGAACAGCCTTGAGACGCTGTGCTCTCGGACTCGACTCTTCTGTTACATTCTCCATGGCAGTGCGTGCAGTTGACTCGAGTTCGGCCGCCTCAGCTTCAGGCACGAGTCTCGGATCTGCAGCAACCTTGACAGTAACTGTAACAGTCTTAGTTTCTGTCTCAGGATCGTTTACTCCGTCAGGCATTGTCAGTACTGCAGATACTGTTACCTCATGTGCCTCTCTGTTATTAAGATCCTTCGAAACATAGTTGTCGAGGTTCCAGTCAGCACTTGCAATCGTAGCGGTCTCGCGTCCGCTGTTGCGGTTCCTGTCATCGATATCAATGCCGTCTGTTGTAGGCAGTCCCAGTCCTTCAGGAGTCTTAGGAGCATCCCATGCCACCTCGACTGCCTGAAGCTCATCGGCCTTGGTCATATTGGCGTTCTTGCTCTGATATGTCCTTCCGACCGTGATGCTACCGTCATCATTGAGTACGGCGTAAGCATACTCTGCTTCATTTTCATCGGTCTTCTCAGGTTTCTCTTCTGTGATCGGAATCACAACTCCGTCGAAGATAACATTTCTTCTGGTACTGAATTTATGACCCTCAGTCGGACTCAGTGTTACCTCTGCGATGTAGTTCTGACCGGATATTACGTTAGTATCCTCTGTCAGCCAGTCAGGTTCCTGATGACGGTCCTGATAATCTACAGTCACATCTTCCGTGTGAACCTTATTCGGGAATGTGCTGTTGTAGTTAAGCGTTCCGCCACTCTTCTTTATGCCTTCCAGATTCAGCTCTATTGAGTCGAGGTCCGGATCGGCTGCAACCTTGACTGTAAGTGTAGCTGTTGCTGTCATTTCATCCGGAAGAGTTACTCCATCAGGAATAGTTACTGTTCCGACGATCTTGACAGTGTGTGCTTCACGCTTCTGATTGAGAGCTTCGGCATCTGTCAATTTTATAGTTCCCTCTTCTGAAACTACAGCGACCTTGCCATCCTCATCGATCCATGTGACGTCTGTATTTCTCTTACCGTTTTCGGTATGAATCTGTACCTCTCTCGGCAGATCTTCAACATCGCTTACCTTCGTGCCGTATTCCGCACTCAGGCTTGCAGGATCATAGATCTCAATCAGCGTATCTGCGGAGCTTGTAAACTCACGGGATACAAGTATTGTGCCATTATCTGTCAGCTTAGCCCAGTTGTTGCCCTCAGTCTCTGTATTTGCAGGCTTAACTGTCATTTCCATTCCATCGAATGTAACTGCAGTTTCTTCAGCAACGAAGGTATAACCGTCCGCAGGCTTGAGTTCTACCAGAGCAACATATGTAGTGCTTGGTGCAACTTTGTCCTTTTTGCTGAGTTCAATCTGGTTATCGCCGTCTACCTTGCTCCAAGCGATTGTAGACAATCTGCTATCTTTGTCTACGTTATTAGCACTTGTGAATGCCTGATCCGGCAGGCTGTCGCCATTCTTGAGCGAGCCCGACAGTTTCAGGTTGATCACATTGTCAACAGCTGCAGTCTTAGGGAAGGTGTAGCTTACGATGAGATCTCCTGTCTGTGCATCAACTGTTGCCTTAGTAGTAACGCCTTCTTCTGTTGAGAACGGAACTTCTTCACCGATGAATGTTACCTTTGTAACATCAGCATTGAATTCGTATCCCTTAGCGACCTTGAGCCTTACTGTTGCAGTGTAGATAGTGTCAGGTTCAGCGTTGGTCTTAATATCCTTTGGCTGTCCCTGCGCATCTGTTGCTGTCCATGTTACTGCAGGGAACCAGCTATCGTTGTCGACACGTTTGTCTCCGGCGTTTCCTCCGTTATCAAGTGTCTTTCCTGCCTCAGGTGCGTTCACGTCTGTGATTGCTATTGGCTTGGTCTTGTTCTCATCCTTGTCTCCGTTAACAATGATATTCTCAGTTGCTACGAATGTGTATGTCGCTGTGAGTACGTTACCTTCTGCATTGAGGCTTACTTCGGCATCTACCTTGCCATTGTTACCGTCAAGATTCATCTCGACTGATGGCAACTTATTATTATCGAAGTAGTATCCGTCAGTAGCCTTCATCTTAACTGTCAGCTTGTACGGTACACCTGCAGCGAATGCATCCGTGCTAGGCGTCCATGTGCTCTTTGTTACTGCAACGCCACTTGCTGCAGTAGCCTCTACATCCTCAGATGGAGCATTGCCATATACAGGTTTTTCAATATCTGTCAGTGTTACTTTTCTGACCGGATATGCCCATACTGCGCTCAGTACGATGTTCTCGTCCATAGTGAGGTCTTCGAGTTCATCGTTTACCTTGTAGTCAGCCACTTTAGCGTCTGCATTTCTTGACCAACCCATGAACTTAGCGCCGTCATTTGTGTTATTGAACATCTGGCTACCGTCAGGCAGTTTGATCTTCGTGCTCTTGTCTCCCTTGTATGGTGATGTTGAGCGGAAGATTGCTTCGTCTGTTCTGAAGCCATCGTTCGATGCACTCTTTGTGTATGTGCGGTTGTCAGGTCCTGTGAAAGTGTTGTTCTTTGCAGTTACCTTATTCGGATCTCCGCCGTTGCTGGTGGAGTTTCCGTAGAAGTCTACAGTGTAGTATGTCTTAGGTACCCAGACTGCGTAGAACTTGACGTCGTTACGCATCTCAATGTTGATTTCCTTCTGGGTGTTGCTTCCTCCCTCTTCACCATAGTGATAAGTGTATCCGTCGATGGTCTCGACACCATCAATTGTGGAGTCAGCATAGTACTTACCGGCATTTGCTCCTCCCGGCAATACGCTGGAAGTATTGGAGTAAGTTGTCCAACCTAGGAAGTCATAATTGGCTCTCTTAGGTACAGGTTCAAATCCTACGATAGCCTTTTCACCCGGCTCATACTGTTTAGTATCCTGCGGTGCGTCAGTACCGCCGTTTGCGTCATAAGTTACCTTGAACTTCCTGATCTCCTGGAAGACGGCATATACAGATACTGTCTGTCCGTTGTTATAGAGACCATTAGCCTTGGTCGGTGTAATACCCTTATCTGCCTGGATATCAGGTGTCAGCTGTTCCGGATCGTTCTTGAACTTCCAGCCCACATGTCTGTAGCCTGAAGGTACCTCGAGGTCGGACGCATCTGCTACACGGAAGTCTTTGCCGTATGTAATCTCCTGAGAGCTTACGAGTACGCCTTTGTCATCATGATAGCTGATCATGTAGGTCTGTGCCTCCCACTCAGCCTTCATGTTGAACGTATCTCCTCCGCCAACCTGGAACCTGAGATCATCTGCGGTCATCTCCCACTTCTTCAGTGGCTCCATGCTGTCGTCGTAGTATTTTGTCTTAAGTACTTCTGCTTCTTCCTGAGTCTGTACGACCTCACCTGCAGCGTTGAGATAATCTCCATCTGCGTTGTGTGAGTACTCTTCGATATAGTAGTACTTGAAGTCATATCCTGTCTTCTTAGGTGCGTTCAGATTATCCGGAAGTACCTGACCATACTCAAATGACAGTTGATAATTATTGCTGTCTCCGTTATCAAATACAACGTTGGTTGCTGCAGCAGTCCAGATTGCGTAGAGTGTTACCTCATCATTTGCCGCTGTAGAGAGCTCCCAGTTGACCTGTCCGGCCTGAAGCATTGTGCCACTGCCGTCCTTTTCGGTATTCCATCCTGCGAATGAGAATCCGGTAGGAGCTACGAGGCTTCCGTCACCTTCGCCTTCGCCGTTATGCTTAGGCATTTCGACCTCTCCGTCGTTGTATTTCTTTGTGATAGCTGCAGGAGCATCTCCTGATTTAGCGCCGTTGCCGTCGAATGAAACTGTGTACTCATTAGCCTTGAATGCTGCTTTAAGAATAAGCTGTCCTTCACCTGCAGCGCCAATCAGTTCATCTGTTATCTCGAGGCTGGTATCATCCTCGTTAGCCTTGCGGAGTTCTCTAACAGTTTCTCCGTCCTCGTTTACAACATTCCAGCCGAGGAATTCATATCCTGTCTTGCTTGGAGCCGGTCTGTAGAGAACGCTTGCGGTCTCACCTTCATAATATGATGTAGGATCTGTAGGAACTGATCCTGTTGCGCCGCTGCCGCTGTCGTAAACAAGTCTGATGCTCTGGTTCTTCTCCCAGATAGCATAGAGAGTAATGTTCTTGACCTCATTCGGCATATTTACTTTTTCTACCCTTGTGCCGGCAGGATCTTCAGATGAAGTTCCCCAGCCCTTGAAGGTATATCCGTGATATGTCGGCCTATCTCTGCTCTCGTCGTCGGCCTTTACGCTGACTTCAGTACCCTGTGGGTGTGTCTCCATTGAAGGAGCACCGATTCCGCCCATTGCATCGAATGAGAGATATGCAGGGTCCTTTGTGAGCCAGATTGCGTAGAGCGTCTTGCCTGTGAGTTCTGAACCGTTTACATCTGCGAACTGGCTTACGATGCTGCCAGGCTGATATTCAACCTGTCCGTTCTTAACAGTGGACCAACCGAGGAATTCATACATGCTTCCTCTGCTCGGAGTCTTGGATGAAAGAGCTACCTCTTCATCGTACTCATCCACTTTCTGAGTCATGGTCTTAGACCAGTTGCCTGAACCATCGTCAAATCCTACGTTTTCTTCGCTATCTGCTACTGCTGCATCGAATGTGATGTCGTATGCTACAGGCTCCCAGATTGCGTAGAGACGCTTGGATTTATCAAGAGTAATCTTTGCAGGTTCGTCTGCAGGATACTCAAGATCTGTGCTGTCATAAGCTCTTGTCTTGTCAGTATCATATCCTGCGAAAATATATCCCTTACGCTTAGGTGCATTCTCGAAATCTACATCAATTTCCGAATCTCTTGTTGCTTCGACCATATCAGGAGCTTCCTGACCGCCGTTCGCATCATAGATCAGAGTCTCATCTCCGTCATTCTTCCATACCGGATAGAGTACGCGTCCTGCGAATTCATCACCATCTGCCGTCCAAAGGTCTGCCGTCTCTTCACCTGCTGTAAAGAGTACTGCAGCAGGAACGTAACCGATAATCTCAATTGTAGGATCATCGTCCTCTGAAGCCGGAGGAATCTCCCTGGTTACCGGGTTGTAGCGCTCAGTCCATCCAGCAAGGGCCTTACCTTCAGGAGCTGTAATCTCAGCCGGCAAATCGAGTACGACTGTATCGCCTACCTTCAGTGATCCAGACTCCCAGGTTTCACCTGTGTCTTCTCCTGTTTCGAGGTTAATTCCCTTTAATGTGAATTTGTAAGTTTTTGCTGTCCAGTATGCATAGTAAGTCTTGTCACCGAATTCGCTTGCCGGAATCGATGTGACCGGGGTCTTTTCACTTACATCTGCATCATCTTCAATCTTTTCACCGAACCATCCACCGAAGTCATATCCTGCGCGTACAGGTTTAACTTCTGTCAGGTCGATGGTGTCACCAGCCTGATATCCTGTGATAGGCTCTGTTAATTTGCCTCCATTAGGATCGAGTACCAGTTTATAGCGTGGTGCTCCCCATACAGGGTAAAGTGTTACTGTAGCTCCATCCTTATCGGTCAGTCTTCTGACTGTCTGTCCGGATGAGTATTCAGGCTCTGTTGCGCTCTTCTTTGTAGCCCAACCGAGGAACTGTGCCTCTACCCGCTGGATCTGACCTTGCTCATCAAGCGCACCATACTCATATTTAACGTAGTCACTGAGTGCAGGCAATGTTACTTCATCTGAATAAGGAATATTCTTGTAAGCAGCATTGTTGTCTACATCTGCTTTGTATTTGAACTCGTTAACATCGTCCTGCCACTGCAGTACACTTCCGTCCTCACCAGGGAATGGTCCGATGTTATATGCGATGCTGTACTTGCTGGCAATCCACTTAGCGTGGAATGTAAACGTTCCGTCTTCTGATGTCGCAATAGTCTCAGCACTGATGCTCTCAACCTTGTGGCCTGAAGGCTCACCCTCAGTCTCAGCATCGTACCATCCGTCGAAAGCAAATCCCTTCTTAACAGGTGTATTGCCGTCTGCATCCTCGCTGTCAGCCCTTGTCGGAAGCGCTGTAGCCTCTCCAAATGTGTGACTTGTAACTGTTCCTCTGAGTTCTCCTTCATTTGCATCAAGGATTACAGGGAAGGTCTTTCCTACCAGACCTGCAGTCTGGATCATCTGACCTGCGCGAACCTTAGCTACTGCGAATTTGTATGTAGCGATATTTGTCTCGTCATTTACTTCTACATCTGCCGGAGCAGTATTGATGTCGTTGATTCTCAGTCTGAATGCCGAGTCATCTACCTTATTTCTGTCAACGACTACCTGGAAGCTCAGTGGCTTGTCATATTCTATTTCCAGAGATTTGACGCTCTTGATTCCGCCGGTTTCATCCTCAGGAAGTCTTTCTCCTTCAGAATCAGCATAGTACCATCCATCCAGGTCATAGAGACCCTTTTCTCCGCCCTTGCTGTCTGTAACGAAGTCGATATCCATCTTCTCCGGTGTCCAAAGGGCTTCGAGGACTACTGATTCGGCCGGCATCTCGAATGATGTAGCCTGAGTCAGATTGTACTCTGTTCCGTCAATTGTAATCTTTGACTGTGCCGGAGTATTTTCGACATAAACCTTATGATCCGATGAACCTTTTATATGCCAACCGACAAACTCATATCCTGTTCTGGTGATTGCACCGTAATCGATATTAACGGTTGATCCCTTAGCCGGATACTTTGTAGGTATAGCTGTCTCGAGCGATCCGCCATTTGCACGGTATGATACTGATGGGTTTCTCTCCCATTGTGCGTACAAAGTCGTAGATTTTATGATAGCTCTGGTATCAGAAGCCTTAACAGTCTCGCCCTTTGTATATGCAAATCCGTTGGTCTGCTTTCCTGTTACCTCGTCGTATTCAGGCGAAGCTGCGGAGTTCCATCCCTTGAATGTATATCCTTCGCGTACAGGAACCTGAGTGGAAATCTTATAATCAGAATCAGCCCATGTGCCGTCAACAGGAGGTGCTCCTGATCCGCCGTTTGCATCATAGCTTACTACGAGCTGATCCTTAGCTCTCCATGCAGCGTAGATATTGACTATATCATCCTGCTTTGTAGTAAGACCTGCTTTATATGTCTTGCCGGCCTTATACATAGCCCAATCCTGCTCTTCATAGATATTCCAACCTACGAAGTCATAGTGGTCTCTTGAGATTCCGAGATCGTGAGCGCTCGGAAGTACGAGGTTGCCGTATGTAGCAGGTTTCAGCTTAGCGCTGGTCTCCGGCTGTGAAGGATTCTCATATACGAAGTCCTTGAGATTGTATTCTACATATTCTGATCCGTTGCCGTAATCGCTCCAGAATCTGATCTTATATGTGAGTGGAATCCATTTGGCATAGAGTGTTCCGTTGCCCTTTGTGGTCCACTGCTTGCAAGGCCTTGCATATGAAACGTCTGAATTAATCGCTTCATAGTATTGTATGCCTTTTCCGTCCTTTTCAGTGAAGAATCCGCCGAATACAAAGCCCTCTCTTGTAGGAGCATTGATCTCAAGTCCGTCAAACCCAGGTCCCCATGTGCTCCTAGTGTTTCCGAGTTTAACCTCAACGGTTCTTGTACCGATACCGCCTGCAGCATCAAGAGTTACTTTATATGTCTCGTAATCGATCTTGTAATCTATATCCTTGAGAGTTCCTGCAGTACTAGGAATATTACCGTTTACATCGTTATTTACGATCTTTCTCTGCCACTGGTCCGTAGCGCGAGAGTTAGCCAATACTCTGACCGAAGCCTCACGCGGATTAGGTGATGGCGGAGCGCCTGTATTGTTACTGTAAACTGTATAGTAGTTATAGTTCTGGTAGCTCTGTCTTGGACTTACAGACGTATTGTATGTATCCTCTGTCAGAGTTGCGCCAGTCGGAATGTGTTTAATGACTACCTTAGGCTCAACAGCTTTATTCGGTACATACAGATATGATTTTCCATCCGGGTTGAGTTTTGCATTTCCGCCGGAATTTTCAGTGATGGTTATTGTGATCTCACGTTTAGGAACAACACAATAAGTAGAGTTACGTCCGCCGGCCGTATATCCGTCGACATAAATTCTATACTGCTGGCCGTTTCCTGTGTTGGAGCCTACGATGGTTCCGCTGTTTCCGTAAGAACCTGAAGAACCGCCATTACCGCCTTTACCTGCTGTTGCAGAGCTGGCAGACTTTCTTTTTCCGCCTTTTCCGCCGCTGAAAGTAGATCCGTCGAAATCCCAGCTTGCGTCTTTACCGTCATTTCCGTAAGAGTTCGTCTTACCTTTTTCGGTGTCATATGCACCGCGTTCGCCGCCTCGTGCGACCTGGCTGCCATCCCAGCCACCGCCGCCGCCACCGCCGGATCCACCGGCGCAGCTTCCGTTATTGTCTCTCTTGACGGCACCACCGCCGCCACCACCGCCGGCACCGCCGCCAGGGCCGCCGGAACCGATTGCGTTAGCAGGGAGTCCTGCTCCGCCGCCACCGCCGCCGCCGCCGTGGGCGTCACGATATGACTGACTTTCCCATCTGGATGTACCACGGTCACCTCCGCGACCGCCGTCTCCGCCTGTAGCGCTAACTCTTACATTACCATACTGGATGAAGGTACCGGAACTCGAGGAAGATCCTCCATTTCCGCCTTTTCCTCCGCCGCTTGCGGTTGCTGAGCCGTCACCGGCATCACCCCAGCCTCTGGAGCCTTGACTTGTACTTCCGTTACCTCCTTTGGTACCAATACCTGCACCGGCTCCGCCGCCGCCTCGGCCGCCGTAACCGCCGTGGTATCCTCTGGAGTTGCTGTCCTCATCATTTCCTCCGTCCGGACGTTCACCTGTTTGTCCGTTACCGGCTCTACCGCCTGTGGCGTAGATATAACCGGAACCGTCTACGGTAAGAGTGTTTCCTGAAGAGAGCTCGATACCTGCACCGGCACCGCCCATGTTGGAATCCCAGTTGGTATACTTTGTGCTTCCTCTCCAATACTCTTCTCCGTATCCGAGTGCGCGACCACCCTGTACAGTAAGACTCGAGTTGTTAAGGAAGATCATTTTTACATTACCGTTGATCTTCAGAGCACTCGTTCTCTTGTATGAATCAGGGTACTGAGGTCTAAGAGTAATATTGTTCATGATGTAGTAAACACCCGCATTCAGAGTCTGGCCATAGCTCAAACTCGTTACCTGGGTGCCCGTACCATAAATGTTCTGAAAATATTTCAGACCATTTGCGCCGGATGCTGTCCATCCGGTTCCATCTGACGGCACAGCTGCATACGCATTGCCACTGTCCTTTCCAAACAGCGTCAAAGTGTAAAACGGCATCATGCCTACGATGAGCATTACACTAAGAATAGTGATCGCTGCTCTTCGCATTAGTGATTGTTTTCCTTCCGTTTTCATAGCACTTTCCTCTCATCTATAACCGTTCTGTAACCCTTGAAATTTCAACGCTTTGAGCGTTTTACGACTATAGAATATCACGCTTTTTTACATTGGTGTGTTGCCAGTTTGGTAACACTAACTCTTGTATAACCGACATCAAAAAAATACCGCTCCGGATGTATTCCGAAGCGATATTTTTTGTCTGAATCTGAGTTCTGTCTGAGGTCAGATCCTAATGTACTGTTATCTTACATAACTTCCATATACCATTAATGGTCTGAACATAGACTATGCAAGTGCCTTTATGTTTGGCAGTGACCTTTCCGCTTGCATTAACGGTGGCTACGCTTGGGTTGTTTGAAACAAATCTCAGTTTCTTGGCATGACTTGTTCCGAGTGCCTTACCTGATTTAACCTTTGATACAGAACCCTTGATGGTAGCAGTCTTGCCTACCTTCAGACTCAACTGAGTCTTGCTTAGAGTCAGTGCCTTCGGGTTGGTGTACTTGCCGCTTACATTTCCTGTGAAGAAGTGTCCCGCAGAACTTGTGGCAATCGTCTTGTAAGAACCGCCGCTCTTCTTCTGAGCTACCACATAGAACTTGTATGCGGTATTCTTGGCGAGCTTGGTATTCCTGAACTTCAGGGTTTTTCCGTTTACAGCCTTAATCTTCTTGCACTTAATCTCTTTACCACCGTGGTTGCATCTGCCAAAGTATACGAGGTATCTGTCTGCATTGACATTGTTCCAGGACAGATCAACAGCTGTGGCACCGTTCGCTATTCCTTTAGCTACGAGAACAGTCCTCTTACTTGCGTTGACATTCTTATCTATGAAGACCGTTTCAATGCCTGTTACGGTATCGTAATTGTCTGCAGTAATCTTGTAGAATACAGTGTAGCTTCCTTCAGCCTTATAGGCCGGGCTCTCCTTCAAATTGATTGAATCGCTGCTCTTGCCATAGGTGACGACAGCGCCTTTAGGCTCGCTTACACTTACTGTAATTCCATGGCTCTTTCCGTCGCATACTCCACTCCAGCCTGAAGCAGTGTACTTCATTCCGGTTTTCTTTATTTCAAAGCTCTGAGATGCATTTTTCGGCAGCTGATAGCAATCTGCTTTCTCGCCTGTTATCTTGACCGCTTTTGCAGTGTGCTTTCCTACATTGACGGCTCCTTCCACCTCTACTGTCACTTTGTCGCCATTGACGCGGTTATCGATGACAGCGGTAGGTGCATGCTCTTTCCCGTCATATGTGAATGACAGATTTGACCATATGAGTTCGGCCTCAAGCTTCTCTATAGTAAAGTCTTTCGTAAGAATCTTTTCATTATAGCTATCCGTACCCGCTATAGTGGCCTTAACGGTATACTCTCCCGCAGCTTTAGGTGCTTTGCTTGAGTATGTACCGTCACCGGCATCTTTTGCCTTGTAC
>CACYFZ010000005.1:98138-115761 GCA_902773835.1 uncultured Eubacteriales bacterium
ACATTAGGAGTATCTCCGTATGTCCATCCTTCTATGCTAAGTGCGGCTCCTTCTTGATCATCACTTGGGTCCGGTGTATTCGCCTTTGTGATGACGAATTGGCAAGTCCTGTTCTTAGGCATCTTATAGCATGAATAATTAGTGCCGGAAATACCCGTCGCTTTGGCTGTATGGCTACCTACAGCTGTGGCCTCTCCGCTTAACTCGACTTCAATGCTGTCGCCTTCGGCTACATTGCCGATCGTGAGTTCAGGGCACTGATCCTTTCCGTTGTAGACAAACTCATTATTTCCCCATGTGAATTCGAGTTCTCTCTTTTCAATTGTTACATTTATCTCGCCTGCAGGGTCTGATGCAGAGCTTTCACTTGTGTAGTTCTCATCAGCCTTCAGGTACCATGTTACGGTGTACTCTCCTGCTTTGGTAGCTTCAGGGATCTTGGTGCTCCATCTGCCACTGCCGAGACGATAATAAACGGATCCGTTCTTAGCTTCGCCTGCTGTTACCAGTTCATGGGCCTTTCCGTCATATACTTTCGAAGCTGCCTTCGGCTCTATAGTGACCACGGCCTTACCGGTTTTTACCGTCAGCGTTCCGGCTTTGAAAGTTATGTCATAGTTGCCGGATGTAACTCCCTTAGGCTCTATGCTGTATGTACCTGCTCCACTTTCTTCGGTGTACGGGCAGTCAAAGCTCAGAGTTCCATCCAGGGCACTTGCACTTTCACCCTCGACAAAGCCTGTGATGTCTGCTTCATACTCCGGTGCAGGATCTCCCGGCTCGATAGTATAGTTCTTAGCGCTTATGGTAAGTGGTGCCTTCGCTATAGCATAAGTCTTTGATGCGTTGCTTGGCAGCTCATAGCTGGCAGCCATATCGCCTGTTATCTTTGAAGCTGCAGCCTCGTATTCACCGGCATTCTTCTTAGCTCCCGATACTGTAACTTCAAGTTCATCTCCGCTTACTGCGTTAGCAACAGTAGCCTCAGGGGCATGTGAATTGCCGTCATATGTAAAGTTTGCTCCGCTCCATCTGAGAACAGCCGTCCTCTTGGAGATGGTAAAGTCCTTCGTAAGGATCTTTTCATTGTAACTATCCGTACCCGCTATAGTGGCCTTAACGGTATACTCTCCCGCAGCTTTAGGTGCTTTGCTTGAGTATGTACCGTCACCGGCATCTTTTGCCTTGTACACTTGGGTCCGGTGTATTCGCCTTTGTGATGACGAATCGGCAAGTCCTGTCCTTAGGCATCTTGTAGCATGAAGCATTGGTACCGGAAATACCCGTTACTCTGGCTGTGTGATAGCCTACAGCTGTGGCCTCTCCGCTGACCTCAGCCTCTATGCTGTCGCCTTCGGCTACATTGCCGATTGTGAGTTCAGGGCACTGATCCTTTCCGTTGTAGATGAACTCATTATTTCCCCATGTGAATTCGAGTTCTCTCTTTTCTATTGTTACATTAATTTCACCTGCCGGTTCTGCTGCCGAACTATCACTTGTGTAGTTCTCATCCGGCTTCAGATACCATGTTACGGTGTACTCTCCTGCTTTGGTAGCCTGCGGAATCTTTGTGCTCCATTTGCCACCGCCCAGGCGGTAGTAGATGGTTCCGTTTTTCGCTTTGCCCAGCGTCACGAGCTCCTTAACTCTTCCGTTATACACACCGGATGAAGCCTGCGGCTCTAATGTGACCTCAGCCTTACTGGTTTTTACCGTCAGTGTTCCGGCTGCGAAAGATATGTCGTAGTTGTCGTCTGTGACTCCGTCAGGCTCTATGGCGTATGTGCCTGCATCGCTTTCTTCTGTGTACTCACAGTCAAATTTCAAACTGCCTTCCAGGACATCGATGTCTTCACCTTCGGCAAATCCTGTGATATCCGCTTCATACTCCGGTGCAGGATCTCCCAGATCGATAGTGTAGCTCTTAGCCCTTATGGTAAGTGGCGCCTTTGCTATAACATAAGTCTGGGATACGGTGCTTGGAAGCTCATAGTTAGCCGCCTTGTCACCCATTATCTTTGATGCTGCAGCCGCGTGTTCACCGGCATTCTTCTCAGCTCCTGTTACAGTAACTTCCAGTTCATCTCCTTCCACCGCATTGGTAACTGCAGCGCTAGGAGCGTGGGATTTTCCGTCATATGTAAAGCTGATTCCGCTCCATCTGAGTCCGACTATCTTCTTTTCAATCGTGAATTCAGCTGTAGCTGTAGCCGCATCGTGACCGTCTGTGGCTGCGATGTTGGCCTTAACAACGTACGTTCCTGCCTCTGTAGGGACAGCATCTGTGTATTCCGAATCAGCCTCATCTGAGTTCTTATACTCGAATGTTACATCTCCGCCGCCTTCATTTCCGTTGACTACAGGCACTTCAGGTTCTTCTCCATATGTCCATCCTTCTATAGTCACTGTCGGAACCAGAGCATTTTTGGAGATTGTGAAGGCTATGCTGTTGCTTGTAGGCATTGCATAGTTATCTGCAGCTGCTCCCGTGAAGCCTGCAGCAGTAGCAGTGTATGTGCCGGCGTCTTCTTCGGCTCCCTCTACGATGACTTCACACTCATCTCCGCTGACAAGATTCTTTATCTCGCAGCTTGGTACCTGCTCTTCTCCATTCCATTTGAAGCTGGTGTTGCCCCATTTGAGGACAGCATTCCTCTTGGAGATTGTAAAGGTTTCTGTCACACTCTTTTCATTGTATCCTGCAGTAGCAGCGATTGTAGCTTTAACAACATAATCACCGGCGTTTGTAGGTGTCTTATTGGTATATTCGCTGTCCTCAGCATCTGCTGCTTTGTATTCGTACGTAACGTTGGCACCTTCTGTGTTGCCGCTGACCTCAGGAACATTAGGAGTATCTCCGTATGTCCATCCTTCTATGGTTACTGCAACATCAGCATCCGCATGATCAGCCTTGCTGATGGTGAACTGTGTGCTGTGCTCATCCGGCATCTCATAGTTTGCTGCCTCTGCGCCTGTGAACTTGACGGCTGTGGCTGTGTGAGTTCCCGGAGCAGTAGCTGCACCCGTTACTGTTACGTTGCATGTATCACCGTCAACGATATTTGCCACAGTGGCTGTTGGCATGTGGTTGTCGCCGTCATATGTGAAGGTTGTACCTGACCACTCAAGCTCAGCAATTCTCTTTCCGATGATAAAGGTATCCACTACAGATGTTACGTTGTAGTTATCATTACCGGATACGCTTGCACGGATGTTATAGATGCCGGCCTTAGTCGGGCCATCGCCCCACTCTCTGTATTCACTGTTCTTTTCGCTCTGCAGCTTGTATTCCACAGTTGCTGCAAGACCCGAAGGAACTGTTGTAACTGTAGGCTCGTTAGCTTCATCGCCATATGTCCAGTTATCGATATGGATATCGATAGTAGCATCGGCCTTGGCTATGTTGAAGGCTCTTGTTGTTACCTGAGGCATCAGATAATTCGATGCATCATCTCCTTCAAGCCTTACCGCATTTGCGGTATAAACTCCTGCATTTGTCTCCTGACCTTCAACTACAACAGTAACATCATCTGTAACGTCTTCATCGTTACTCTTTATGTTTCCGACTGTAGCTGTAGGGCCCTGCTCTTTTCCGTTGTACACCAAACTGGTTTCTGCCCACTGGAGATCAACGCGCAGGATTTTGATGCTTGCCTCAACGTTTGCCTGCTGTCCTTCCTCAGCCAGCTTGTAATTGCCTTTGGAATTGCCACTGAGTCTCAGATTTGTAAGAGCGACGGTTTTGTTTTCGCCTACGTTCTTGTCCGGTTTTCCTTCGCTGTCTACGAATACTCCGTCAGCCACAGCTGTCAGATCATCGTTGGCAAGCTTGCCTGTCAGTGTCATCTCACTGTAATCGAGAGTCGCACTTGTCTTTCCGTCATAAGTCTTGTCAGTAGTGGTAATTCCGTTGACCGTGACAGGTCTCTTCTCAATTGTAAAGCTTGCCGGAACTTCTGTTACCGCTCCGTTGTAGTTGCTAGTCTCAGCTACCTGAGCTTTGACGTAATATGTTCCTGCGTATACAGGCTGCTTTCCTTCTTCGGCAGCTCCGTCAGCCGCAACCGTTGTCTTCGATGTGCACGCTTCATCTGTATAGTATGTAAGCGTCACTGCTCCGTCTCCCGGATTACCGCCGATAACAGGTGCACTGGCTGCATTTCCGTAAAGCCAGTTAGCCTGAGTTACGGTAGGAGTGATATCTGCCTTATTGATCTTAAACATCTTAGTTGCAGTAGTGTAGCTGTTATAGTTAGCAGTCTCAGCTACATCAGCGTACATATAATATGTGCCCGCAGCAAGATTAGCCGGAATGAGGCTCCATGGTGCTCCGTCGGAACTTTCATTTACAGTATTGATGCGATATATCACTGTGCCGCCGCCCGGGAATTCGCTTATGGACGGATTCGGTTTCGGTCCTCCATAGGTGAAATCAGACATTGAAACTACAGGCTCACCGATATTTGCCTTGGCGATAGTGAAGCTTGTTGTAGCTGAACCTGCCAGATAGTTAGCAGTTGTTGCCACCTCGGCCTTAACATAGTAAGTTCCCGCATTAACAGGTTTTCCGCCTGTCGTAGCAGCCCCGCTATTGTCCGTCGTTGTCTTTGTGGTGCAGCCGGAGTTTGTATAATATGTAAATGTCTCTGCACCATTTTCAGGATTTCCTGTCACTACAGGGGATTTGGCTTCTCCTCCGTATGTCCAGCCTTCCATTGTAACCGCCGGAGTGAGGGTCGCCTTGTTTACTGTCACAGAAGCAGCTCCTGTAGCAGTATTATAGTTTGCCGTATCATTTGGCGTGAATGTTACGCTCTGGCTGGCTGTTCCTGCATTAGGTTTTGTCTCCGGATTCGTGAATGTCCAAGTTCCGGCTACAGTTGTGCCTGATTCAGGATGCTTGGCAGTTCCTGTAATAGTGCTGGCCGACAGTTTGTTTCCGTATGTGATAGCTGTTGCTGACATATCGCTGAGTGTCGGGGTTGCCTTGTTGATCGTCACCTTCACAGCGTTGGATGCAGTGGTTTCTCCGTGGTTGGTACTTGATCTGGTTCCCTTTACAACACAGTAATAGTAGTAATCGCCTGCCTTCTGGGTTGTAGGAATCGTGTAACTGGCGGAGGTGGCTCCGGATATAGCAGTTCCTCCCGTATTGGTCTGGGTCGTATTCGAATACCACTGATAACTGAGCGTATGGCTGTCGGTAACCGACGCTGCTACGCTTAGAGTTTTATTTTTGTAGCCATAGGTCATGGTCAGATTACTTGGCTGTGTTGTAATCTTTGGAATAGGTGCCCAATCCGCATATAGTGTAATCGGATCATCCTTAGTATAGGATCCGCCTGCACTGTACTTTGTTCCTGTTCCTATATTACTGGTATTCCATCCGACGAATTTATAGCCCGTTCTTGCCAGATTTCCTGAATTAGTGGCAAGAATCAGATTAGAGCTGCTGACCTTGGCCTGAGTGGCAGGAACCGTTCCGCTTGTTTTACCGTTTCCGTCATATAGTACCCTTGAAATTGTGTATGAGTTCTTGTTTACGCCGCCGGCTGTACCGCCGTCATATGTACTGAACTCGAGGAAATATCCGATAGGATTGGTGTTGTATGGTGAAAAGTCGTTGAACTTGACGTTGTTATTGTATGATGCAACTACGGTGTATTCACCGGATCTGCTTTGGTCGGAGTTGTTTGGCTCTCCGCTGCACCAAAGGTCTGTCGGTACCTGCTGTCCGGCTTCAGGGCCGTCTGCCCAGTAGTAGTATGTGGCATAACCTGCGGTGTCTGTGGTGGATGAACCGTTCAGAGGGCAGTAATATGCTCCATTGTTACAAGTGATCTTAAGGTCGCTTACAGCACTTGCAATTCCTGCATATCCGTAGTTTGTAGGAGATATTTTTCCTGCGCTATTGTAATTCGTTTTTTTATTACTACTGTACTTTAAGGAAGTCGCAGCGATCCAGGCACCGTTAGTGCTTCCACCTGATACGCTGTCATAGAACTGCTTCAACAGAGTGGCTTCCTGGGTAGTTGTAACCGTCGCCAGATATCCCTTCATTCCTCCCAGGGTTCCGGCTCCGGTAACGGCTCCGTTGTATGCAGCAAACCACGACTTGTCTGCATTGGTGCCATATTTGACCAACTTGTAGGCATGTGCTTCTCCGTTTGAGTTGAGAATTCCGAAAGTCGGATCGTTGTGGTCCACAGATATCGATGTATTACCGTCGGATACGTCTATATGTACCTGTGTGGTGGCACTGGAAAACTTGAGAGCTTTCATCATGTTCTTTACCGTGCCGCTGTTCTGCTTGCTCGTGTACAAAATCATAGCAACGGTATTGCTGCTGTCGGTTTCCGTTATAATACCGGTTCCGTTAGGAAGAGAGCTAGGTACTATGCTTCCTCCCTTTGTTCCGATATTGACCATCGTAACATTGCTGTTTTTCGACAGCACTTCGTCGATTTCACTATCAGATATACTGATTGTACCGTCCAAATTGGTTTTCCAGCCTCCGTCGGCGGCAAACGACGGTGTTGTCAATGTAGAAATCATTGTCAACAACATTGCCAGTATCATTGCAAAACTGAGCAATATGACAAATATACGATTCCTCTTCGTTTTCATTTTCTGACCTCTTCTTTAATCGTGTAACCTTTTTATAACCATTGAAATTTCAACGTTTTTGAGCATTTTGCAAGTATAGAATACCACTCGATTATTCACAGAAGTGTCGCCATTTTGGTAACGCTGTTTTCTTTTTATGATATTTAGACTACAATATCGAAAGGAAAGGAGTGGGAATACCGGAATGAGTGCTGTGGATATCGAGTACTTAATAAGCGGCAATTATATGGCTTTTGCATTGCTCTTCGGTTTGATTATCATGATGTATGCTTATCGTGATGTTAAGCTGCCTGCAAGCAGGACATTCGTGCTGATTGCCGTGGTTTTATTTACCATGTGTGTCTCTCACAGCGTGGAATATTGGGCAATGCTTTCTCCGTCCAGGCATGATGCAAGACTAGTGGCTTCCACTCTGCATTATGTGCTTCAGCCTTTTGTTATTTTTTTGGAACTGATCGTACTGATTCCGCCGGATTTCAATGCGTTTAAGAAGATACTATTCACAATTCCCATTTTCTTTAACACTATTGTTTATCTTGCAGCACCTTTTGCAGGACATCTGGTATTTTGGTATGATGAGAACTACAACTTTTGCAGAGGTCCTTTAGGAGCAACGATATATGTTGTGACCTTTTTCTATTTGGCTCTGCTTTTATACTGGTCTATCAGACTATTTCATACAAAGAATAAACGCATGAGCATAGTGCTCTTTTTCGTAGCCGGTATCGCAATTCTGACAGCTTTGCTCGAGGGATTTAATATTGCCGCCGGGCATATCGATGAGGCCTTTGTACTGGGCGTATTCCTGTTCTATATGTATCTGGTCACCGTCCACGAACGTGAGGTGGAAGAGAGCCTGATTATAAAAGAGCTTGAGATATCAAAGATGGAGCTCAGATTATTGAAGCAGCAAATCAGACCACATTTCGTATTTAATTCATTGCAAATCATCAGATCGCTGATTCAAATCGATCCGGGCAAGGCAGCCCGTTGCCTTGATGATTTTTCAGATTATCTGAGGGCAAATCTCGAGGTGCTTAAGTCAGATAAACTTGTTGATTTCGATACGGAGCTAGAAAACGTAGAGGCTTATGTGTCCTTGGCCCTCGCAGATGAGAGCAAAGGAATTAACGTTATTTACGATATCAAGGATAGATTATTTAAATTGCCGCCGCTCAGCATAGAGCCTTTGGTGGAAAATGCAATCCTACAATCAATTGCCGGAGGGAAAACTGTCACCCTTTCCACAACGAGCGATGACAACTCATATATCGTGGTGGTCAAGGATGACGGAGTCGGCTTTGATACGGGAGGTACCAGGCAGGAAAAAGAAAGAAGGGGCATTGGGGTTGAGAATGTGCGAGCCAGAATTGAAAAGCAGTGCAACGGAACTGTGGATATAAAGAGCGGTTCGGACGGAACTGTTATTACTGTACGCATACCCAAAGAACAAGGAGACACGAATTGAAGGTACTGATAGTTGATGACGAACTCTTGATTGCAGAAGGTATAAAGCATGAAGTAGAGGCGCTGTTTTCCGATGCAGCAGTTGATGCAGTTACGGATGCAGCCGATGCCCTGAAACTTGCCGAAGATAAAGAGTACGATGTTGCGCTTTTGGATGTAGATATGCCGAGGATGGACGGTCTGACTCTGGCCAAAAGGCTGATAGCTTTGAGACCTGCCATCAATATTATATTTGTGACGAGCTATCAGGAGTACGCGCTGGAAGCACACGAGCTTTACTGTAGTGGTTTCTTGCTCAAGCCTGTCGGAGAGCGAAGATTAAAAAAGGCCTTCGAGAATCTCAGAAAGCCTGTCGTACATATGTCCGAAGAATCCTTCGCTCAGCATTACCAGGGCGGCGATGTACTGGGTAAGAAGATTAAGATGTATCGCGAGCAGCGCGGCATATCCAGGCAGGAGCTTGCGGACCTCATGAACGTCACGAGGCAAACGATCCATCGCTGGGAGCACGGGGACAGAATCCCGGATGTGCTGACATTTATGAAACTGTCCAGATTGCTCGGCGTGGATATACACGACATTATCGAGGTGGATGCTGAATAATAATCTTATTTCAGATCTCCGAGGTACTCATCATTCAAGTAAACAACGGTGTTCGGCTCATTGCCCTCCGCTTTATACTCCTCCCTTGAATCAAATAGTTCAAGGAGTTCTTCCGGTTTTTCAATCTGCGTTGCATGAAATGCTTCGTTGAAAGCAAGCTTTTCCACGAATAAGTATTTAGTTTTTACATATACATCCTGCATATCACTGCAGTCGATGAGTATGCCCGTGTGACCGACAAAAGCCTCATCTCTGTCGATAGATTTTATCACTACGCTGACCAAAGAACATTTATCATTGTAAAACTTAATCCCGTGCTTCTTCCAATTCTCAGGAAGAGCATCTTTCATCCCGCTCTTCGGTATTTCCGTTTCTCCGAACAAAGTTGTGAATACATTCAGATTATCTCTGATGAATAGATATGCCTCTTCATTTTTAATTTTATCAACGTCAATCATCAGATAATCGCCGGTATATTCTTCGGCATCATTGCAGCTTATCTGGTCGTCAGCTAAAAGCATAGCTGTCATCCTGCAGTCTGAATCCGAGTATGCCGATGCGGTCGTATTCTTGTTCTCATGAAACTCGTAAACCCAAGTTTCAAAGAGATCCACATTCGAAAGCTCTGCCTGTCTCAGCACTTCACTGACCTTCGGGAGCATACTCTCGGTTATAGCGGTATCCGCTTCAGATCCGTATATATTTCTCTTACTCTGTTTCACCGCAGCTGCTGCAAGCACTATAAGCACCGCAAGCATACAACATAATAGTGTGATTATCTTTTTATTCTTTCTTATTTTCATAATTATCCTCTTGTTTTGACTTGACGCAATCTATACTAACAATACTCAAAACATCTATTTCCTTCAATAACTATTATGCCTTTTTTATTTGTCAAATAATGTTACCGCATTGGTACCGAAAAGCATTGTCCGGCGTCAGTGTGCTATTTGTCAATGAGCACGACAGATGCATCGTTTACGTTAGTACCTGTAGGGCTGGTTTTACTATTTCATCCGCCTCTTTTCTGAGTTTCTCATTCATAATCTTTTATTCCTCTAATTCAACATGCACAAAAGTTTCTGACTCAGCGTCTGTTTTGTGTTCTTCTATGGCTTTGTTAAGCCGCGCATGCAGGCCCGTCAGCGCATCAAAAGGAGCAAACTGTTTGGCTCGCTGCTCCCGTGCCATAGGCATTCTTTTCTGTCCGCTTTTTTTAAATCCCTCAACTCTGTTCGGATTCTTTAAATATATATCGTAATCGAATTCGCTCATTCTTTATGTCCTCCGACCTGATGATTTCTTTCTATGGTAGTGGCAGCCTCCTCCAGATCCATGGCCCTTATCACGGCATCTTTTCCGTATTTATGCCTGATGGAATTAACAGCCTCCTGTAGATTTGCATCTCTTTTATAACGCGAATGGGCATTCATAATCGGATCCTCCGCGTCCCTCTTTCTGGCCTGTCCTCCGGTCATGCCTTCCTCTTTATCATCTGAATCGACTATATCGAAAAGCGTCATCTGCTTCTCATCCGTCTTGGCTTTTATGTCATTGAAATTAATGAACATTCGTCTCACAGGGTAACCCGGATTTGTAATTTTCTTGTACAAATCCGCCAGTGCAGGCATTATCACGGAAGTTGCATCCGTCTTTACGCTGAATGATACGGAGCCCCTTGCCATCGGAGCTTTAAGGGCATTTGAATATCCTACCATCAGGGATACATTACCGGTCACCATCCCTATCTCCGTCATCTCATGGCATAGCTGTTCCGTCATTTCCTTTACTATGAGCAGACCCTCTTCATTTGTATAATCTCTCATCAAAACCTGTCCCCGGCTCAGCGAATGACTCTTATTCTTATAACCTTTTATGTCTTCCATCGTTGTTGGTTCTATGCCGTAAGCATGGTCTAAAATTAGTTCTCCGTCTATGCCGAACATCTTATACGCCAGGTCCTCATCCATGACGGCAATGTCTCCCATCGTATAAATGCCGATTTTTGCCATCTTCTCGGCGGTTTTTCTGCCTATGCGCCAAAAATCGCTGAGAGGTCTGTGATTCCAAAGATTCTCTCTGAAGGACCTGTAGTTCAATACTCCTATATAATCGTCTGCGTGTTTGGCGATGATATCCATGGCAATCTTCGCAAGATACATGTTAGGGCCGACTCCCGCCGTGGCACGGACCCCCACTCTGTCATATACCTCAGACATCAACATTTCCGCCATCTCTTTCGGAGTTTTGTTGTATCTCTTAAGATACGCAGTTACGTCTATAAAGACCTCGTCTATTGAATATACATGTATGTCTTCCGGCGCTACGAAATCGAGATATACCTTATATATCTTTGCGGCATATTCTATGTAAAGCCCCATGCGAGGCGGTGCCATTATGTAATCGAAGCTCTTAGGGATTTCAAAAACTCTGGCTCGCCCGCTTACTCCGCGCGCTTTAAGTGACGGCGATACGGCAAGGCATATGGTCTTATCGCCGCGGCTCGGATCTGCGACGACAAGGTCGGTCGACATCGGATCCATTTTACGCTCCACACACTCGACCGATGCATAGAAAGACTTGAGGTCTATGCATACATATGCCTTGCCCCTTGTTTCTTTTTCATAAAAGCGCGCCCATCGCTCCGCTATTATCTTTTCTCTTTCTGTTCTCATATCCATCGGCCTATATATTCTGTCTGTACACTTGAGGAGTTACGCCCTCAATTTCCGCAAATTGCTTAGTAAAATAGCTCTGTGAGCAAAATCCCAGCCTGTCCGCTATGTCTGCGGCGGAAAGGTTTGTTTCCCTAAGCAGCCGCTTTGCTTCCAGCATCCTCTCCCGTTTTATAAAATCACTGATTGTAATGCCCAGTTCTTCCTTAAATGTAGCAGATGCGTACGTCCTGCTCAGATTTACATGGGCCGCCACGTCTGCCAATTCAATTTTCTCCGAAAGATGTGACTCTATGTATTCCATCATCTTTACCAGGCGGGCCGAGCACTTCTTTTCCTTAAGCACATACTTCATCTTAAGTGCAAAATGATGCGCCATGCCGTGTACCAAGTCATAGAGGTCCGGCAGCGATACAGCGTTATCGAATTCGCTGATAAATTCATCTCGTATATCATATGCCACCATATCCAGCAGCCCTGCCTGAATCGAAACCACACACATTTCGGATGCAGCGCAAATCGACTCATAATACATCCTGTTCATCGCCTCACTGTAGGTTTCGCAGCGATTATATAAAGCCGTCGGATACTCGTAGTTCTGTTCCGAAAGCTCTGCTACCGCATCAGTATCTCCCGAAACTATGGCATCGAAATACGGCTTCTTTCTGCTGTACGGCAGATATATTTGATTTCTTCTGGTTCTGCTTAGTATCAGATTTGCGTTTTTCATACTTCGTAATTTCCTTATAATATTCGTAATATTATTATAACATAGGTAAGAGCTCTGTATTACAATTTAGTCACAAATGATGCCGATGCACTTTCAGTTCGCTCAGATGAGCATGTGCCGGCATACGGCTCTCAGGTCTACATTAGAGAGCCTAATGAGATAGTGCTTTGAAGGAGCGGCGATGCACTTCCAGGAATGGGGCCGGAAGCATAGAGCCGCTTTTTCATTTGATACAAAAAGGGAGGCATCGCCTCCCTTCATTTCATTAATATATAGTGTGTTCGTGATTATTATACAGGTTTATCTCGGATATGTCACGGCTATCTTACATATACTTCGCCGTCCATACCGGTGCAAATCCATCCGCCCTTGAGATCTTTCCAGCTTCCGTTTACCTTAACCTGAACCTTAATCCATTTGCCGCTTACCTTCAGGCACTTAACCTTTGTGCCCGGCTTAAGTACAGCATAAGTTCCGGACTGTGTAACCTGCTTAGCTGATGAGCTGAGAGCGGATCTTTTAACTTTTGAATATCCGGTGCCTGCACCTGTTCTTACATTGAGGTAATCTACTACTTCATAGGTGCCGCCCTTCTTAAAAGTGGTTTTTGAAGAACTGCTGCTACCGCCTGCTGACTTACCCTTGTTGGCAAGCGTCAGGTAATTGGCACACTTGCTGTTAAGATTCACAGCGGAACCTTTTGTCGTAGCACCTACCGTGATAGGTACGAGTGCATATCCGCCGTATTTACCTATACCCTTAATGTATGCATAGGCTTTGCCTTTTCTGTTGTTTCTGATTCCGCCTACAATGTAGTCCTTACCGTACTTGAGAGTAGTTCCTCCCCTAGTAATAGTGAACTTAGGCTTTTTTGCATCCTTCAGGCTGAGTGTAGTCTTACCTTTGATTACGGTTATCGGCTTTTTATTTACCTTTTGGTTCAGATACCAGAAGTTTACGTCGATCTTACCCTTTACTCCTGCCCATGAAAGCAGTCCGTTGATCTTCGCACTACTGGAGTACTGCCACTTAGAGTAGTTAACCGAGGATTCGCACTTTCTGTAATACTGTGCGCACCAAAGGTCAACGTCAGATGAGAATTTGCTTGTATCCAGCTGATTTCTGAAGAATGTAAGGTTAGCGTAGATTCCCGGTGTATAGCCGTAAGACTTAATAGTGTTACAGAAAGCTGATGCTGCACTTGTAGCATTCTTCTTATTCAAACCGTAAAGTCTTCCGAATCTTCCGCCGGAGAACTCATAATCCATGTATACCGGAAGCTCCAGGTCTTCAGGGTCAATACCGAGTTTTTTGAGTCTGGTAACTGCGTACTTGGCTTCTTTCTTAGCTTCATCTGCATTCTTGGCCTGTGAGAAAACATAAACTCCGCACATAACGCCTGCCTTCTTCGCATTCTTGAAGTTGTTGGCAAATGAACTGTCAGTGCTCATTTTGAGTTTACCCTTGCCGTATCCGGACCATGTAACTCTCATGATGGCGTAGTCAACTCCTGCAGCCTTGGCCTTGGTCCAATTACAATTCTTGGACTGCCATGCGGAAACGTCAACACCGTTTACGATGAGTCGTCCGTCATATCTTGAAGCGTGCGTATAAGTTGAATAATCTGTGTTGGAGAACACTCTCTTGGTGTTCGTCGTAGCATTAGCAGGGGATGCCACTGTGGCGCTTCCTGCCAGCATGCAAAACGCGAGCATACAAACTATTGCAGCTCTTGCGATTCTGTTCTTTCTCAATCCTGTAGTTTTCACGATCTTTCTCCTTTTTCTCATTCTCACACACATCACCTCTTCTGAAGAGGTGACGCCATTGTATCAGAACGTAGCCACTTCTGGCTCGGAAGGTTTACAGATATTAAGATTCTTAATATACAGCACCGGACCCTTTTCTTTATAGACATCCGTGTACTCACAGCGCACTTTTGCGGTAAGCTCCACCCAATCCCCCGTTTTAATCTCAACAGGGCCCGTGTAATAGGCAAGGAGGCCGGCGAACTGAATATCCGCCTCGCAGCAGGTCATGACATGGCGTCCGAAGGCAAACTGCCCGTCCGGAAGTTCTTCCGAAAGCGCTACTCTTCCCTTTATTTCAAGAGTCTTTCCCTCATACTCATCTTCATTCTCATTGATATCCCTGTACCATTCGGCATACCAATCATCCTCTATCTTAATGCGAGACTTGCTCATGTCGTATGGCAGAGGATCTATAATGTCATCCACCTCCATCTCGTTCGGCCCGTATTCATATACAATCATATTATGTCTGTTGGCAATTCTCACTTCCTTATGGAAAGGCATTTTATCGAAGCCCTTCTTGCAGCGATTGAAAACAACCATATCTGCGGTCTGCATCTTGTTGAAACAAAGCTGTCTCATGTTTTGGTTGTATATAAGGAAAGTGTTAGCATCGAAAAACGTCATCTCCTGCACAACAACCCAGCCCGCCGGCATAATCTCAAAGAATTTCTGAGCCTCCCACATGCCGTTGTATTCGACAACAACTCTGTCGAAGCCTCCTTTGGAGGCAATCATCATAAGATTGGCCTCGTTCAGCTCTTCTTCTGATTTTATCTGCTCCAGTCTGACCCCCGGCCCTGCGAACTTCTCAGGCTCATACTCAAGCTCTCCTCTTTCGCAAACGAGAAGAAGCGTTCGGCCGTCATTACCGAACTCGGGATTCTCCAAAGTCTCTTTTATGAATGTAGTCTTTCCGGATCCGAGGAATCCGCCGAAAAAATATACAGGTCTTTCAGTCATTTTTACTCCTGTGCTTATTACTATGAAAGTTTAAAAAGCTCGTTAATCTTCTCTTTGTTTAGATTTGTTCCTATAACAACAATCATTCCGGTGGCATCTGCCTCGCTGCCTCTGACTTCTCCCTCACCCGGTACGTAATCGAACTCCAGCCAGCCGCCGTCGGCATTTTCAACAATACCTTTAGCTCTGAGGACCTCTCCGCACTCATCAAGACAGCCTATAATAGTTTCCAGCTCATTTTTGCTGTACTTATTGGAAGTCTCGACGCCGACTTCATCGAAGACCTCATCTGCATCATGGCCATGGTGATGATGGTGGTGGTGATGATGGTCGTGGTGGTGATGTTCACAATCGCAGTGCTCATCATGGCAATCTGCATCATGATCGTGGTCGTGATGATGTTCATGTTCATGATCATGTTCGTGATCATGATGGTGATGCTCGTGCTCATGTTCGTGTTCGTGATGGTGATGCTCGTGCTCATGTTCGTGTTCGTGATGGTGATGTTCATGCTCATGAGCTTCGAGCTCTTCATAAGCCTCTTCTCTCAGTTTCTCAAGTTCTGCATTCAGAGTCTTTTCCTCTTCCATAATCTCCAGCATCTTGGCGCCGGGCAGCTGATCCCAGTCAGTCGTCACGATATTGGCATCGGGATTGAGCGTTCTCATGTCCTTTACAATAGAATCCAGTTCCGCAGCGCTCATCCCCTGCTGATGGGAGAGGAAAATCGTTCCGGCATGCTCCACCTGATTGGCGAAAAACTCTCCGAAATTATCCATATACATCTTATATCTCTTTGCATCCACTACAGTCGTGAACGCGTTGAGCTTGATATCTTCATTATGAAGATCCTGGACTGCGATAATTACGTCTGAAAGTTTACCGACACCCGATGGCTCTATGAGAATCCTCTCAGGATTATATTTCTCAACTACTTCGTTCAAAGCTTTTCCGAAATCTCCTACAAGGGTGCAGCAAATACAGCCTGCTACCATCTCGTTGATCTGTATTCCGGAATCTCTGAGGAAGCCCGTGTCAACTCCGATCTCTCCGAATTCGTTTTCGATGAGAACAATATTGCTCGTGTCATATCCTTCACTTATGAGTTTCTTTATTAATGTCGTCTTTCCTGCTCCGAGAAAGCCTGAAAAAATATCTACTTTAGTCATTATATATTTCCTTTCCGCACAAATGAGTTACATCGTGAATTATACCACCTTTGTTGTGATTTGCAGCATTGTTAACT
Organism: uncultured Eubacteriales bacterium; assembly: GCA_902773835.1. Taxonomy (GTDB): domain Bacteria; phylum Bacillota; class Clostridia; order Peptostreptococcales; family Anaerovoracaceae; genus Crickella. The sequence goes on from CACYFZ010000005.1 coordinate 114,261, forward strand.
ATAGTCAACTACCCGCCACTTAGGCTGATGCCTTGAAGTGGGGGCTTGTGACTGCCCTGCAGTATGCGGCCTTGGCCTCCTGCATTTGTTACCACAGAGGATAGCTCCTATATGGCTGGCGTCACATCAGGCGATGTCAGGGCTCTTCCCAAAGGGCCCCTCCTCACATCAGGGACAGTTGACTCTGCCCCGCCGGCAAGAGATATGCTCCTGCCGGACTGCATCAGGTACTTGATTCCCATGCTGTGCAGATTTATCGCTGCTATCCTGTCATCATTGGAAGTATAGCCGCAGGCTTTGCACCTGAAGAGATGATTCGCCTTGTCGCGGCTCGATGCATCTCTTCTCCCGCATACAGGACATGTCTGGGATGTGTATGCAGGATCGACCTTGATGACCATCTGGCCTCTTAAAGCAGCTTTGTACATGATCTTCTGTTCAAGGTCATAGTAGGACCAGGATACATTGAGATAACGGTTAAAAGTTTTTACTCTCTCAGTCGCAGAACGTATGCCGGTAAGATCTTCAAGAACAAACATCGTGCCCTCGGGATAAGAATCAGTGAGTGCCTTGCTGATACAGTGATCGATGTCACATATCCAACGGTTCTCTCTCTGACCGATGGCCTTAAGTCTTCTTCTTGAGGAAGGAGTGCCGACCTGCTGCAGCTGTCTTCTGAGCTCAAGGTAATGTGCACGCTTTGCCTTTACCTCAGAACCTGAGTAGAATGAGGTGTCACCATTGCTGTCGTAGGAAGTCGCAAGGAAGCGGATACCGCGATCCACGCCGACTACATTGGTGATATCTTCCTCACTCACATCAGGAACATCATGAGTGACAGATACATGCAGATAGAACTTGCCGTGACGGCAAACAAGCTTAGCAGTACCGAGCTTTCCATCAAGTGACGATCCCGGCCTGCAGAAGGACATCTTCATACGGCCGTCAAGTGTATTGACAGAGAACACATCTCCTTTGAGAGAATAGTCTCTGTTCCATACGAGATTATACTGAGGCTTGCTGAACTTTATCAGTGTCCATGGCTTACGCGAAGATTCCAAAGTCCTGTATCTGGCAAGTACAGTCTTTATGACAGACTCTGCCATCTGGGCCTTAAGTCCGAACCTGGACCTGAGCTCATAATACAGATCGTCATGCAGACTCCTGTGGTGCATGCAGTTATTGGCAAATATGTGCACTGAAACATAGTTGCATGCATCCCTGTATGCATCCATGGTCCTGACAAGGAGTTCTTTTGACTCTTCATCGGGAAGTATTCGCACTTTGGAAGTGAGTGTAACCTGCATAAATCGATCAGCTTGAATTTACTTTTACACAACAGCGTGCCTGACACTGCGACAGCAATAGAACCTATGTTCGTATTATATATGTAAACCTCAGTATCGTTAAATGAATAAAAATTTTCCGCTCAAGCGCAAAAATCGGAAATTACCCTAGCACAAAGTTCCAGTATAATCTGCTAACAAGGTTTATCCTTCCG
>CACYFZ010000006.1 GCA_902773835.1 uncultured Eubacteriales bacterium
GACCGCATCACAATTCTAAGGTTTGGAGGATTTTTGGTCAAACGCATAGCGTTCACGGAACCCCACGTCTAACGTGGGGTTTTCTAATACAAAAAAAAGAATGGACTTGCCTTTGCAAGCCCATTCTTTAGTTAAGAAGGATTATATAAAGAAAAGTTTCTTTATCTCTTTTACAGAACTACTCCGTCCTTAAATATGGATATGTCTCTGGCTCCGTGCTCTTCGGACTTCGTCCTGCGTCCGCTTGCGATTTCGAGTACGAAATCCAGGAGTCTGTCTCCTGCAGCATCGAGGCTCTCGCCTTCAGCCACAGTTCCGGCGTTGAAGTCTATCCAATTGCTCTTCTTGTCATAGAGAGCAGTATTAGATGATATCTTTACCGTAGGGGCAGGTGCTCCGAAAGGAGTACCGCGTCCGGTTGTAAAGAGAATTATATGAGCTCCGGAAGCCGTAAGTGCCGTGGCAGATACGAGGTCGTTCCCGGGACCCGTCAGCATATTGAGTCCTTTCTTTACTACAGGATCTGCATAGCCCAGCACATCCACGACCTGAGCGCTTCCGCCCTTTTGAACACAACCGCAGGATTTATCCTCCAGAGTCGTGATGCCTCCCGCTTTATTGCCCGGGCTCGGATTCTCATAGACTACCTGTCCGTGTCTGACGAAGTAGTCTTTGAAATCCTCCACCATCTCTACAGCCTTTTTATATACCTCCTCATTCTCACATCTTGAGAAGAGTATGTTTTCGGCACCGAACATTTCCGGTACTTCAGTCAGAACGGTAGAACCTCCGAGGGCCACCAATCTGTCCGAGAATCTTCCTACTGTCGGATTGGCGGTTATACCGGAGAGTCCGTCGGAACCTCCGCATTTCATTCCTACGACGAGTTCCGATGCGCTTATGCTCTCGCGAGTGAATCTTCCGGCATAGTCAGCCAGCTCTGCCAAAAGCTTTGAGCCGGCTTCCATTTCGTCTTCCACATCCTGGCAGACTAGGAATTTCACTCTCTCATCATCCCACTCTCCGAGTTCCTCTTTAAACTGTTCCTGTGTGAGGTTCTCGCAGCCCAGTGACAATACGAGTACTGCAGCAGCGTTCGGATGGCGGACCAGTGATGCTAAAAGCTTTCTTGTCTGCGCATGGTCTTCTCCCATCTGGCTGCATCCGAACGGATGCGGGAATGTGTAAAGCCCTTCTATAGTACCCGTAACGATATCTTGGTTTTCTCTGACGAGTGCCTGAGCCACACCGTTAACACAGCCTACGGTAGGAATAATCCATATTTCATTTCTGACTCCTGCTCTACCATCTGATCTTTTGTATCCTTCGAATGTCTTATCGGATACATCAGGCAGTTCAAAAGTCTTGTGATTGTATGAGTACTCAGCTGTTTCTGAAAGACCGGTCTTAGTGTTGTGAACGTGCACCCACTCACCTGTCCTGATATCGGATTTCGCATTTCCGATAGGATTTCCGTATTTCACTACGGCAGCTCCCGAGGATATGTCAGCAAGAGCTATCTTATGCCCTCTTCCGATATCTTCCGCAGCAGTTACTCTTATTCCGTCAACATCTACAGTCTCACCCTTTTTGATATCCGTGAGGGCTACTGCCACATTGTCGCTCGGATGAATGCGTATCAGCTTCATTTATTCAACTCCTTCATGGCTTCGTACATGCCGACTGAATCAATTTTATCGAGGTAGGTAACGACTGCTTCTTCGAATCCCGGAATGGCAGCTAGTTCTCCGCCCCACATCTCATCGTTATTAACGACTGCGTGTACGAGAGTCTTATTGTCATCTCCTCTGTGAGCATCATAGAAGTCGAGCACCCACTGATCGTCTCTTACGAATTCTCCGCCTGCTCTGTAGTATGCAATGTATGCGGCGAATGAGAATACGAGTTTTGCAGGAAGCTCACCCGTCTTCTTTACATATCTCTGAACTGTAGGCATAACACGTGCCTTCCATTTAGCTGTGGAATTGAGCGCGATGTCTGTCAGTCTGTGATCGATGTAAGGGTTGTTGAATCTGTCGATTACGGAATCAGCAAACTCTACGAGCTCATCCTTTGGAAGTTCCAAAGTCGGAATGATCTCATCAAAGATAGTCTCATTCATGTAATTTCTGATTACGTCATCTTCCATGCACTCGCGTACGATAGACTTGCCTGCCAAATTGGCAGCGAGAACCATGGATGTGTGAGCTCCGTTCAGGATTCTTACCTTACGCTCTTTATACGGCATGTGGTCGTCTACGACCAGAATCGGAAGCCCTGCCTTATCTACAGGGAATTCATCCTTAATTGACTGTGGTCCTTCGATAACCCAGAAACCGAATACTTCTGCCGTATCGATAATATTGTCCTGATATCCGAGTTCTTCGCAGATAGCAGCTGCTTCGTCGCGCGGATATCCCGTTACGATCCTGTCTACGAGAGTTGAGCAGAAGATATTCTCTTCATCTACCCACTTTTCGAAATCAGCACCGAGGTTCCAAAGCTTGATGTATTCCTTTACACAACGCTTAAGTTCGTCACCATTGTGATCGATAAGCTCGCAAGAGAGGACGATGAATCCTTTCAGGCCGAGTTTGAAGCGCTCATAAAGGAATACCGTAAGCTTTCCCGGGAAGCTTGAAGGAGGAGCATCGTCCGCCTTGCATGAAGGATCGAACTGGATGCCTGCTTCCGTTGTATTGGATATGATGAATCTGAGCTCAGGATTCTTTGCATTATCCATAAGTCCTTCGAAATCATCATAAGGATTATTGCATGATTTTACGCAAGAGATAACGCGCTTTCTGTTTACCTTCTCTCCGTTTTCTCTGCCGCGGAGGAAAAGTGTATAGAGACCTTCCTGCTCATTAATCATAGGAGCAAGTCCCTGTGCAATAGGCTGAGTCAGTACGACTTTACCGTTAAATCCTGCTTTTTCATTCATCATGTCAATGAAGTAATCTACAAATGCGCGGAGGAAGTTTCCCTCTCCGAACTGAAGCACGCGTACCGGTGCATCTTCCAGAAGATATCCGTCATATCCCTGGTCTTTAAGTGTCTTGTAACAAAGTTTTTCCATTGGTCTTTACTCCTTGTTAAATCCCAAAATATCTGACTGCATTTTTATAGCTGATACCTTCAACTATCTTCTTAAGTGCCTCATCGTTGGCAGGGTATTCTCCGTTTTCTACCCAATTACCTACCATGTTGCACATAATTCTTCTGAAGTAATCGTGTCTTGCATAACTGAGGAATGATCTTGAGTCAGTCAGCATTCCCACGAAGTTACCCAAAAGTCCGAGGTTGGCAAGTGACTGCATCTGAGCCTCCATGCCGCTCTTTGTATCCATGAACCACCATGCGGAACCGAGCTGAATCTTTCCCGGTACCTCATCTGATTGGAAGCACCCCATCATTGTGGCCAGAACGTCGTTATCTATTCCGTTCAATGAGTAGAGAATTGTCTTAGGGCATTCTCCGTTCATATCGAGGGCTGATAGGAACTGAGCGATGGATACTCCGCATGTAGTCTGTGCTACCATGTCGAATCCGGTATCCGGTCCCAATCTTCTGTACATTCTCTCATTTGCATTTCTGTAGCATGAGTAGTGAAGCTGCATTGCGATGCCAAGTCTGTGATATTCTCTTCCGAGGTGCATCAGCACTGCAGTCTGATACTTCTCTGCCTCTTCCTTGCTTACTGTCTCACCCTTCATTGCCTTGGCATAAATCTCATTTACCTCAGCCTCCGAAGCTTCTCTGTAAGGTATGTAGTCAAGTCCGTGGTCACTTGCGCGGCATCCGAGACTTGCAAAGAACTCAAGCCTCCTTGTCAGTGCCTCACATACGTCCGAGAGGTCTTTAAGGCTGCCCATATCAGCACTCTTTGCAAGTTCATTCATATAGTCCGCGAAGCCTTCCTTATCGATGTTGATGGCTTTATCAGGTCTGAATGATGGGCAGACTTTAACCTCTAATGAATTATCCTGAGCGATTTTCTCGTGCCATTCCAGACTGTCAATAGGATCGTCCGTAGTGCCGATAAATGCTACTTTGGCTTTTTTAATCAGTCCGCGTACGGTCATATCCGGATCGTTTGCGAGTTTCTCATTACAATAGTTCCAGACTTCCTCTGCAGTTTCCGGTGTCAGAGGTTTTTCATATCCGAAGAACTGTCTGAGTTCGAGATTGCACCAGTGATACATAGGATTTCCTATGGCCATCTGGAGTGCGTCTACGAATTTAAGAAATCTCTCGTAGTCAGGTTTGTCACCGGTGATGTAATCCTCACTTACTCCGTTGGATCTCATTACACGCCACTTATAGTGGTCTCCGAAGTATGTTCCGTCCGGATTCTTTCCGCCCAGCCATACCTCTGCAAGGTTGCCGAAGCGTCTGTCTTCATAAATCTCTCGCGGGGATATATGACAGTGATAATCAACCAGAGGCAGACTTGAAGCATAGTCATGATAGAGATGCTGCGCAGTCTCTGTCTCCAGTATGAAATTCTTATCCATAAACTCTTTCATTATGATTAACGATCCTTTCTCGCTTCTTTTACAATCTCAACTGATTGTCTGCAAAGATCCGTAATCTCATCCCATTTGTTATTATCGATGAGATCTGCTGTTACCATGTAGCTTCCGCCGCATGCAGCTATAACAGGTGAAGAAATATAATCTGCTAAATTTTTCAGGGATACGCCTCCGGTAGGCATTACCTTGAACATAGGGAACGGCGCAGACAAAGCTTTAATCTTTGCAAGTCCGCCCGACTGCTCTGCAGGGAAGAATTTTGTAACCTTCAGGCCGTATTTCAGTGCCTGATGATAGTCAGTAGCTGTAGTGCATCCCGGGAATACCTCTATTCCCTTCTTCTGTGCATACTCTACGAGTTCTGCGTCAAATCCCGGTGTGACGATGAATTCTCCGCCTACCTCAAGTACTTTATCTATCTGCTCGGTTGTTGTAACGGTACCTGCACCAACCAGCATCTCAGGGCATGCTTCTTTCATAAGTTTGATAGCAGTGTCAGCGCCCTCAGCTCTGAATGTAATCTCCGCTACAGGTACTCCGCCTGCGCAAAGAGCTTTACCGAGTGCTGCCGCATCTCTTTCCGGATGGTTTAATTTAATTACAGGTACTACACCTATCTGTGATATTGTGTCGTGAATCTTGCTCATTTTTTATTCCTCCGCGCTTACTCACTGAACTCCGCCAAACCTTCGATTGCATATACGCGTACCGGGCAGGAATCAAGTCCTACTATCGGAAGCGGTGCAAAGCTTATGAAGAAGCACTCGGTTTTAAGAAGTTCCAGGTTCTGAAGAACTTCGAGGAAAGTGCAGTTCTTCTCCATAAGAATATCGTGGAAAGGCTTTACGTTTTCTTCATAGTCCTCTATGGTAACTCCGTCTCCGAAACCTACGCACACTACTCCGCGATCAGCGAGCCACTGTGCTGACTCAGCACCGACATGGAGCCTCTTATCCGTAGGACCGTTAGTAAGTTCTGTAAAAGGCGGAATCTTATAAGGGCTGTCAATAATTACCGTATCTCCCGGCTTTACTTTATCTCCGAGATGTTTATCGAGGCTCTCTGCGCTAATCTCTGCGTTCTCCGGAAGAGAATCGATTGTCACATAAAGGCCTCTGCCCATGAACTGAGTGAGCGGAAGTTCGGCTACACTCGGCCATGTTTCATCATGATGATAAGGGCACTCACAGTGAGTTCCCAGGTGGCTTGTCAAATCCATGATTGTGTGAAAATCCGGAATAGGACCGCCTGTGTTGAATCTCCAAAGTCTGCATCTTCTGCTCTCAGTGTTAGGATCGAGAGTTTTAGTCAGATCAACTACATGAAGATTACCCATATTGTATTCTTTCGGCGGCAGATTCTCCGCTTGTCTCTTAGGATAACCTGCAACCCAGTCATATTTAGCGTTAGACATATTTTCCTCCTTTATATAAAGATGTCTCTGTCCCGATTGTATAATTCTTATTCTTTATCTTTGTCGTAAAGCGGTCTGCCCTCAAGTGCGTGAATGATGGCAACTACGGCATCGTGTGTAGGTGTAGGAACGCCTACCTTCTTGCCCGCCGCCACAACGCTTCCGCTTATTGTGTCAACCTCTGAGCGGCGACCGTTCTTGATATCGCTGTAGATGCTTGTAAGTCCCTTAGGTGCGTTATCGCAAACCTTCTTAACTTCAGCAAGCTTCTCTTCATAATCGAAGTCCATGCCGAGAGCTTTTGCTACGTCTACAGCCTCACGTACGAGCTTACTGCAGAGCTCCCATGTAGCCTCGTCAAATGATATGTATCCGAGAGGCATCTGAAGCACGGCAGTAAGTGCAGATGCGGATACATTAGTAAACATCTTATTCCAAATCAGCTTCTGTACTTCATCGCTTACCTTAGCTTCGAGTCCGCAAGCGTTAAAAGTATCAGCAACAGGCTGAAAACGATCAGCAGATCCCGTAACACATCCGATGTAAGTCATTCCGGAACCGCCGTGGTTTGTAACAGCAGGTGCTGCCACGTTTGCGTTATGCTGAGTAGAAGCAAGGATGATGTTCTCCTGAGCTACAAATTTTCCGAGAACATTCTCGTGTCCGCTTCCGTTCTGCATTGTCATAAGGCATGTATTCGGTCCGATAATAGCCTTATTACCGTTGAGTGCGGATTCGGTAAAACGTGAATTCAGGAAGATAATAATGAGATCAACCGGATCCATTCCCTCTGTGCTCGTAACTGCACTTGGATGGAAAATATTACTGCTGCCGTCCGGTTCACGAACCTCTAATCCGACGTTGTTGATCTTATCAACAACCTCAGCGTTGATGTCCACCATAGTAACGTCATTCTCGCGACTGAGATAAGATCCGTAAAGGCCTCCCATAGCTCCGGCGCCGAGTACTGCAATCTTCATAATTACCTCCTTAAGATATAGCAACTGATAAAAATATATGTTATAATTACACAACCAGAATACCAGTATACTGGTTATATATCAACCTAAATTTTATAATGTTAGAAAAATATTATTCTGTTTAATTAAGGGAGTGACAGCATGATCAGAAGAAGCAACGAAAAAGAAAGTATTACTAAGCCTGCACCATTTGACGGCGTTGGTGAAATCACCGTAAGAAGCCTCCTTAACGGGCCTGAGGAAATGGAGAATAAGGGACGTGTTTTCGGACATACAACAGTATATCCGGGTACAACTATCGGACTTCATACCCATACAGGCGACTCAGAGACTTATTACATTCTTTCCGGTAAAGGCACTTATAACGATAACGGAAACATTATCGATGTACAGCCGGGAGATGTTTACTACTGCGGTGACGGCCAGGCGCATTCCATCACTGCCACGGATGAAGCCATCGAAATGATCGCTCTCATTCTTTACACTGACAACAAGTAATAGTTACCGTAAAACACAGCTTATAAGAATAATCCCTCGATGTGAAATCGAGGGGTTATTCTTTATATCTTTTTAATTAAGTTTCTATCTTTTAACTCTTGCTCCTGCACCACCCATGATGCCCTCTACTTCGTCTACTGTAGCCATGGATGTATCTCCAGGTGTAGTCATAGCAAGTGCGCCGTGTGCAGCACCGTAGTTAACAGCCTTCTCTGCATCTTCTGTTGTGATGAGGCCGTATACGAGACCGGATGCAAATGAGTCTCCGCCGCCTACGCGGTCCATGATTTCAAGGCCGTTGTACTCCTTTGAAAGGAATATCTCACCATCAGCCCAGCAAAGTGCTTTCCAGTCATTAACTGTAGCTGTCTTAACTGTTCTGAGAGTAGTAGCTACTACCTTGAAGTTAGGATATGTCTTCGCAGCTTCGTTGATCATCTTCTTATATCCCTCAATATTGAGTTCTTTGAGATTCTCATCATTACCTTCGATAGCAAATCCGAGGCATGCCGTGAAATCCTCTTCGTTTCCGATCATGACGTCTACGTATTTAGCTACTTCCTGATTAACTTCCTGAGCCTTCTCGAGGCCGCCTATAGCGCTCCACATTGAAGGTCTGTAGTTCAGGTCGTAAGATACGATTGTTCCGTACTTCTTAGCTGCCTTGCAAGCTGCGATTACAGTCTCACAAGTCTGCTCTGAAATAGCAGCGTAGATGCCGCCTGTGTGAAGCCATCTGACTCCGAGTTCACCGAAGATGTAATCGAAGTCAAAATCTTCCGGTGTAGCCTGTGAAATTGCAGTATTGGCTCTGTCTGAGCATCCGACTGCTCCGCGGATACCGAAACCTCTCTCTGTGAAGTTGATTCCGTTTCTGCAAATTCTGCCGATACCGTCAGTCTTCTTCCAGTTGATGAGATCTGTGCTGACACCGCCCTGCTCGATGAGGTCCTTCATGAGCTTGCCGACTTCATTATCGGCGAATGCAGTAAGTACTGCTGTCTTAAATCCGAAGCATTTGTGAAGTCCGCGGATTACGTTATATTCTCCGCCGCCTTCCCAAGCTCTGAATGATCTGGCAGTTCTGATTCTGCCTTCACCCGGATCGAGTCTGAGCATTACTTCACCCAGCGATACCGCATCAAAGAGACATTCTTCCTTTGAACGTAAATTCAGTTCCATGGTTTATATCTTCTCCTTTGGATTAATTAAATACTTGATTACTCAAAATATACTTTCTGAGCGTTGTTGTAATAGATATCCTCGAGTTCCTTCTCTGAGAAAGATCCTGATTTCTCAAGATAATCAGTCAAGTGCTCATAGCTGTCCTGAGTTGCAGCGAACGGAGCATCTGTACCCCACATCATTCTGTCGGTACCGATAATCTCTGCTGCTTCCTTAAGGTAATTAACTGTCTCAGGATAAGGATAAGCATCGCCGATAATCTTAGGCATAGCTGCGATATCGAACCATACATTAGCCTTCTTAAGCATCTGGAGTTCTCCCTTCCACTCTGCTTTTTTAGCTTCCATAGGAGCAAGAAGGTGGCAGATAACAACCTTCAGATCAGGGCATCTGTCTGCAAGTCTCATCAGAGCTGCAGGCTGATGGCTCTCCATCATGATATCGCCGACATCAAGTGCCACAACGCCTTTGTTCTTCTCGATCAGCTTATATATCTCCATCATTCTGTCGCCGGACAGATCGAAAGGATCGTGGCAGCCCATGAGTCCGCCGCCGGAGCTGACTTCAAACTTAACGAGGTGGAAGTGCTTTTCCTCGAGGAATCTCTCAAGTGCCGACATATGATCTGTGGCAAACGGATCAACCTCACAGGACGGGCAGAATCTCTCAGGATACTTCTCGAGAAGTTCCTCATGATAGATATTCTGGAAGCCGTACATGCTTCCGTTCATGAGCACGGCTTTTTCCACATCGTTCTTATCCATAATAGCCAATGCTTGCTCTGCAGTGAAATTCTCATCTCCGTATTCACCTGTTGTAGGAAGGAGCTGGAATACTTCACCGTTACCCCACTGAGCCTTGCCTCCGCCTACGGCGCGAAGCTCACCTCTTCTGCAGTAACCTGCGAGCACCTTAGCTAAATGTAAATGTGCATCAATCTTTTTCATTATTATTCCTCGTTCCGATTATTCTGCTATTGCAGAGGAAAGCGCTTATGCGCTTTCCTTTGCTGTGTCTTTTGTCTTTTTAAATTTCTTAACCTTCTTCTTGGACTGATCTGCGTGGTTCATAGCATCGAATGCAACAGCAACTACGATTACCAGACCCTTTACGAGACCTGCGTGTGTTGAAGGTACGGACATAAGATTAAGTCCATTGTTCAGAAGGCCCATCAGGACGGCACCGAAGATAGCTCCCGGGAGAGTACCTTCACCACCGAGGAGTGATACTCCGCCGATAACGCCTGCTGTGATTACGTCGTTGGTATATCCTGCTCCCGTTGCAGCAGATGCCTGCTGTGTCATGGAGGCGAGCACTACTCCGCCGAGTGCTGTTGTAAGACCTGAAACAACATAGCACATGATGGAAGCGCCTCTTACGTTGATACCGGAAATCTCCGATGCAACAGGGTTACCACCTACGGCATATACGTATCTTCCGAATACTGTCTTTCTGAGTACTGCCCAGCTCGCGAGTGCGATAATTGCCATGAAGTAGACAGGAAGCGGGAATCCCAGAATCTTGAATGCTCCGATAGCTGTGAATGCAGGAGCGGTACAACTTACGATTTTGTTATTGGTCAGTACCATTGCGAGTCCGAGGAAAATACTCTGAGTCGCGAATGTGACCAGGAACGCAGGTATATTGAACTTAGTGATTATCAGTCCGTGAATCGCACCGGCAAGTGCACCTGTAACAAGTGCCGCAAGCACGCCCAGAAGGACGGCTCCTACTCCCCCTCCGAGCATGTTTGTAACAGATACAACCACTACTGCGGAAAGCGCACACAGTGTCGCTATGGACAGGTCGATTCCTCCGATCAGGAAAACGAAGATTGTTCCGCTGACCATGATACCGATAACCGCTACCGACCAAAGTACATTACTGAAGTTGTCCAGTGAAAGGAACGCTTTAGGGCGCAGAATGGACAGAGCTATTACGAATGCGACGAGAATGATCGGTTTACTGTATTTACTCCAGTTAATTTTCTTCATCACTATGCCTCCTCTTCTACGCCTTGTCCTGCAGCGAGTACCATGGACTGAGTAACTTCTACATTCTTGAATTCCTTAACGATATCTCCCTTTCTCATTACGAGAATTCTGTGGGAAACTCTGAGGAGCTCCTGAAGGTCTGATGTTACGACGATTACTGCAACGCCCTGCTTTGCGAGATCTTCAAGGATTCCGTAGATTTCGTCCTTAGCTCCGACGTCGATACCTGCTGTAGGCTCATCGACAATCAGGAGTTTCAGATCTCTCATCAGCCACTTACCGAGAACTACTTTCTGCTGGTTACCGCCGGACATAACGCCTACCTGCTTATCAGGGTCGTTAGGTCTGATGTCGATAGCCTCGATAGCTCTCTTACTCATCTCAAGCTCTGAAGCATCTGAGATGGCTCTTCCCTTCTTCTCTACTATATCGTAGTTGGTAAGAGCAACGTTTCTGGTAGTGGATAGCAGAGGGATGAATCCCTGGTTTCTTCTGTCTTCCGGAACAAATCCGATTCCGTTCTTGATACTGGCCTTAGGGTAGCACTCAAGCTTTTCTCCGTCGAGATAAACCTCTCCGGATTCAGCCTTATCCACTCCGAAGATAGCACGTACAACTTCCGTACGTCCCGCACCTATCAGACCGCCGAGACCGAGGATTTCTCCCCTGTGTACCTGGAAGCTGATATTGCGGTATCTGTCTGTTTTATCTGTAAGGTTTCTGACATCGAGTCTTACCTCAGCGTTTTCATCTGAGTGCAGCATCTTCTTGGATCCTGCGGACTCGTCTACAACCTTACCGATCATCGTTTCGATAACCTTGGCCGGGATGATCTCATCCTTCTCAAGGACTGCGGCATTCTTACCGTCACGCAGGATGGTAAGTCTGTCAGAAAGCATATAAACTTCCTCAAGTCTGTGAGAAATGTAGATGATGGATACTCCCTCACTACGCAGAGTCTGGATAATCTTAAACAGCATCTCTGCTTCCTTACCGGAAAGTGAAGCTGTAGGCTCGTCCATGATGAGCAGCTTGGAGTTCTGAGAAAGTCCCTTCAGAATCTCGATGAGCTGTCTCTGTCCGATACCGAGGTTCTCTACAACTGTTGTAGGTTTCAGCGGGAACTGATACTTGTCGATGAGTTCCTGCGTCATCTCATTCATCTTTTTATAGTCTATGATCTTTCCCTTGCGTGGCTCTCTGCCGAGGAATACGTTCTGTGCAACCGTCAGTGGCGGAATTACGGAAAGTTCCTGATAGATACATGCTACGCCGAGTTTCTGACAATCCTGATAAGTATTGATCTCAACAGGCTGTCCTTCCCAATAGATCTGACCTTCGTCTTTTGAATATACGCCTGTGATGATTTTGATCAGTGTGGATTTACCTGCACCGTTCTCTCCCATCAAAGCGTGTACTTCACCGGCTTTCACTTCGAAGTGAACATCCTGAAGCACCGGAACGCCGGAAAAGCTCTTGTAAATATTTTTGGCTTCTAAAATAGTCTGTCCTGCCATTACTCAAGTCCCTCCTTTGCTCCTTCTTCTTTAGCTTTGCGATCCATGCGAGTCTTATATGTAGCATCGAAGATTACGACTCCGATGATAATAGCTCCCTTGATTACATACTGGAACGCAGTGTTGATTGAAAGTTTACGGATTCCGTTTTCAAGTGTTGACATAAAGAGCGCACCGATAAGTGTACCGATTACGTCTCCGGAACCTCCTGAAAGTGCAACACCGCCTACTACTGCGGATGCGATCGGGCTGAATTCGAAGTCCATGCCGATAGCAGTTGTAGCACTCTGAAGTCTTGCTGTAGTGAACACTGCACCGATAGCTACGAGACCACCGGTAATCATATAAGCTACGAGTCTTGTCTTAGCTACGTCAATACCGGAAAGTGTAGCAGCTTTCTTGCTTGCACCTACGGAATACAGATTTGTACCGTAGCGTGTATATTTCAAAACAATCTGTCCGAATACTACTACGATAATCATAGCCATGATTACATAGTAGAATTTTCCGATGCCGCCGCCGAGCCACGTATAGTGAGAGTGGTTCATAGGCTGGCTCTTAATAACTCCGTTTGCGTCTTTAATAGCTATAATGTAAGTCAATGCTCTGAAGATACTCATTGTAGCGAGTGTAGCGATAAATTCAGGAACATTGAATTTTGCTACGATTACACCGTTAGCGTATCCGCACAGCAGCCCTACGATCATTCCCGCTAAGATCATTACCGGGAACGGCAGCAGAGTGTAAGCATAGATATTAGCCATAGTCATGCCTACCAGCGCCATCATACTTCCTGTGGAAAGATCGATTCCCGCCGTAATGATGATGTAAGTTACACCCACACCGATAATCGCAGGGACGGAAGCATCTCTGACTACTTCGATAAGGTTGTCGAAGTTAAAGAATTTTCCGTGTCCCGCACCTGCGAGAATGGTGAACAGTATAACAAGTATCAGCAGCATTCCGATCGAAATCAGGCGCCTCATAGTTGTCTGATTCAACTGTTTCACTTGTTTGTTCCTCCTCTAATAAACGTATAGGGCGGGGTTATTATAATCCCCGCCCATGCATATTAACCGTAATATGGATTACCAGCGGTCTTCTTCAGCAATGTCTCCGACATTATCCTTTGTGACTACGATAGGCTCCATAATAACCTTAGGTGTAGCTGTGAGTACTGTGTAATCATACTCAGATCCCATCATCAGCAATGCAATCTTAGCTGCTGTAGAACCTTCATCCCAGCTGTTTGTATAGATAGTTCCGGCCATGTCGCCGCTCTCGATCATAGCGAGTGCGTCCTTCTCACCGTCAGCTCCCCAGATGCAGATCTCGCCCTTTTTATTAGCGGACTGTGCAGCAAGTGCAGCACCCTCTGCCATAGCGTCGTTGATAGCGAATACGCCTGCGAGATCAGGATAGGACTGCAGGAATGAGTTCATTACTGTCATAGCTGTATCCTTCTGGAAAGAAGCGGACTGTGCGTCTACGATTTCGATTCCGGAGTATTTCGCGATTGTGTCACGGAATCCCTTCTCGAGGTTATCTGTTCTCTCGAGTCCAGGTACACCCTGAATGATAGCGATTTTACCCTTCTCGCCCATCTGCTCAGCCATCTTCTCAGCTGCCATACGACCACCGTCATAATCTACAGCCATTACGAGTGCGCTGTGGATTGTGTCGCTTGAGCAGTCAAGGTTAACTGTTACAACAGGAATACCTGCTTCTTCTGCCTGCTTTACACTTGGTGCAAGAGCAGTACCGTCTGAGCACTGAAGAATGATTGCGTTATAGCCCTGGTTGATGCAGTCTGTCATGATCTGAACCTGCTTCTCGGCAGATTCCTCAGCTCCGTAAGAATCAACCTTAATGTTGGACCAGTTACTTGTTACTCTCTCGATACCTTCTTTCCAACCCTGGTTGTTAGGTGTCTTAATATCGTGAGCGATGTAAGCAATCTTAACTTCGTCTCCACCATAAGGATCTACTTTTACTTTGCTGCTTGTTCCTCCAGCAGCCTGCCCGGAGCCTGCTCCGTCATCAGTTCTTGTTGTCTCTCCGCCAGCACATGCTGCAAGTGACATAATTGCCATGATAGCAATAAGCAAAAGTGCAATTCCTTTCCTTTTCATCTGTTAGCCTCCTTTAAATTCTTAATAAATGTCAATAGGGTTAACTGTAATAACAAACGGATTAGTATAAACTTGCTTTGTTATCGTCGTCAGTATACCAGTATACTGGTTAGCTAATCAACCTAAATTTTTTTATTTTTACAATTTATTTTTTTGTCGCCTCTTATGTTGACAATGCTCTTTAAATTTAGATAAACTATCTAATCAAAGATTTAATTTTTACTACATAGGAGTTGTTTATGAACATGTCAGCTGCGCCTTTACAAGACCAGGCTTACGACATTCTTAAAGAGAAAATCCTTAACGATGAATTTGATCCTAACGAGATGTATTCCGAAACCAAACTGGCCAAGGAGCTTTCAATATCTCGTACCCCTCTTCGAAACGCTCTTCGCGGACTCGAACAGGACGGATACATTATCATAGCACCAAGCCGCGGATTCATGATTCGTTCTCTGGATAAAAAAGGACTTGTAGAGAGCATAGAAATAAGATCCGCTATCGAAGGCTACTGCGCTTTCAGGGTTGCGGGGGACGAATTAAACAGAGATAAGAAGAATTTAATTTCTAATCTTGATGATATCCTCAAAGAAATGGAACTTCTCGTAAAAGAGTCAGGCCGTATAAAAGATTACACGAAGCTTGATCACGCTTTCCATCTGGAAATACTTGAATACGTAGGTAACACCTTCCAACTTGCCGAGATTCAGAGAATATATTATCTGATGAGTAAAACTACAAGAGCCTCCTTGAAAATTGAGGGAAGGCTTAAGACAACCAACGAAGAACATAAGGCTATCTATAAAGCAATTAAAAACGGTAATCCTCACGAGGCGTATCAGTTGATGATAGATCATCTTAAAACACCGCTTCAGATTTTGAACATCGAAGGATAATAGCAAAGTGCCCCGGAGACATCTCTCGCGGGGCACTTTTTCACGCCCTATTTTATGAATCCTCTTGATGTCGCTGATACCTGATACAGCCCTCTCGGTGTAACTCTGAGTTCCGGAATTACAGTCAGCGCCATGAATGACAATGTGATAAACGGATCGAAGTCTTTTGAAACGCCCATTTTATAGGCCTTGTCTTTCATCTTCTTCAGCTTCTTGTCAACTTCCTCAAATCCTACATCCGTCATAAGACCCATAATAGGCAGAGGCAAAGTCTCATATACCTTTCCGTTCTGTACTACAGTGTATCCGCCCTGAACGCGTGCGATTTCATTTACGGCCAGAGCGATATCTCTGTCATTATCACCTATTACGATAATGTTATGTGAATCGTGAGATACCGAAGATGCGATGGCTCCTCCCTTTATGCCGTATCCTTTAGTAACTGCAACGCCGATCTTACCTGTCTGGTGATGACGCTCTACGGCAGCAATCTTAAGATATCCGTCATGCGGTACGAAATTGTCTGTCTTCGGGAACGCCTTGAGGATATCCTTTGTTGTTATCTGTCTGGCTTCCATTCCGATGACATGTGTTTTGGCACTTTTTATAGGAAGCGCGAAGTCAGCTTCTGTAAGTTTGCCGATTCTTACTGTTTTCTTCAGTGCAGCCGGACACTTTTTAGGCTTCGGCTCTTCCGTTTCTTTCAGGCTCTTACCCTTGTGATATACATCGAGTATTTTGAAGCTCTTCAAGTTATTGAATATAACGAAGTCTGCCTGATATCCCGGTGCGATGGCGCCGAGGTGCTTTATACCATAACACTTAGCTGTATTGATAGTAGCCATCTTTATGGCTTTTATAGGATCGAGTCCCAGTTCAACTGCCTTTCTGACGTTATATACGATATGTCCTTCTCTGATTATATCTTCGATGTGCTTATCATCGGTGCAGAATGAGAAGTGTTCGGTGTCGATTCCGGTCTTAACGATTCCCGAAACGATATCTTCAAGATTGTGTGCTGCAGAACCTTCCCTGACATGGACGTGAATGCCTCGTCTCACCTCTTCGAGTGCATATTCAAAAGAAGAAGCCTCATGGTCAGTATCAACTCCGGCCAATTTGTATGCCGATAGCATTCTGTTTCCGAGGAATGGTGCATGTCCGTCTATTGTCAGATGATCAAAAAGTGCAAACTTTGCAAACATGCGAGGATCTGCATTAAGCACAGCCTCTGAATCCATTACTTCTCCGAGACCGAGAATACGAGGATTGCCCACGAAAGGATACATATCGTTTGCAGCGAACATACAGCCGTTATCATCTATGTCCGTAGCCGGTACACATGACGGAAGCATAACGAATACATTTGCCGGTGACTTCTCAGTCTGATCGAGTATGTAATTAACTCCGTCAGCTCCGGATACGTTACAAGCCTCATGCGGGTCTACGATGAACGTAGTAGTTCCGTACTTGGCAGCTGTTCCGACAAGTTCTGCCGGAGATACCATGGTAGATTCAAGGTGAAGATGCGCATCTATGAATCCCGGTGCAATATAGGCGCCTTTTAAGTCAACGTGCTTCTTTCCTTTAACCGACTTGGAAACTCCGAGTATAACACCATCCTTTACTGCAACGTTTCCTTTTACAACCTCTCCCGTAAATACGTCTACGGTTTTGCAGTTTTCAAATACGATATCCGCTTTAACCTTACCAAGCGCGGCAGGTGCCAGCTTTTTATATTGTTCGTATTTCATATTTTCCTCCCGTGTTTATAAATAAGGTCTTATCGCTCCGCGCGGAGCGATAAGACCGATTAGTATTCTCTCTATTCAGATATTAGTACTATCCATACCTATTATCAAGTTCCGTTGTTCTGAATTAAATCAAGATGTACTTGAAGATGAATACTACTGCCAGTACATATACGAGCGGTGTAACTTTCTGGCTCTTTCCAGCGATAGTGTTGAGAATTGCATATGAGATAATTCCGAATGCGATACCCTCTGAGATTGAGTACATGAAAGGCATTGCTACGATAGTGATGAAGCAAGGAATAGCCTCAAGTACGTCATTCCAGTTGATCTCAACTACCTGCTGCATCATCATGAACCCTACTACGATCAGAGCCGGTGCTGTTGCGAAGCCCGGAACTGTCAGGAAGATCGGTGAGAAGAGCAGTGCGAGCAGGAAGAGAATTCCGGATGTTACGGATGTAAGTCCCGTACGTCCGCCTTCTGAAATACCTGCGGATGACTCTACGAATGTAGTTACCGTGGAAGTACCGAGGCAAGCACCTACTGTAGTACCTACAGCGTCTGCAAACAGTGCGCCCTTGATTCCAGGGAGTTTTCCGTTCTTATCCATCATCTTAGCTCTCGATGCACATCCGATAATCGTACCGATTGTATCGAAGAGGTCTACGAAGAGGAATGCGAACAGTATTACGAAGAAGTTCAGAACCTGTCCGCTTGTAATCAAGCTGAAGTCCATCTTCAGGAATGTTGATGAAAGTGAAGTCGGTGCGGATATGATTGCGCTAGGGATTACACTGTACATTCCGAGATCCGGATTAGGTTTATAAAGACCTACCAGCTGGCAGATGATGCCGAGTGCCCAAGTTGCAATGATTCCTATAAGGATATTTCCCTTAATCTCTTTTATAACAAGCCAACCTGTAATAAGAATTCCGATGAGGCAGAGAACAACTCCGACTCCTACAGAACTCATACTTCCGTCTTCCATAGCTCCTTTGAATGAGAAGATGGTAACAAGTGTACTGTCACTGTTTACAACAAGTTTGGAATTCTGCATTCCGATGAAAGCGATGAAGAGACCGATACCAACGGATACGGCTACTTTAAGGCTGGACGGAATTGCGTTGAATATAGCTTCACGTACATTTGTAAGTGTGAGAACTATGAAGATGAGACCTTCTGCAAATACTGCAGCAAGCGCGATCTGCCATGAATAACCCATGTTACCGCATACAGTATAAGCGAAGTAAGCATTAAGACCCATACCTGCGGAAAGTACGAAAGGCAGATTTGAGAGGGCTGCCATTACGAAGCAGGCGATAGCACTTGCCAGAGCTGTAGCAGTGAATACTGCACCGCCGTCCATTCCGGAAGCGCTGAGAATTGATGGGTTGACTGCCAGGATGTATGCCATAGCCATGAATGTTGTAATACCGGCGATGACTTCAGTCTTGACGTCAGTCTTGTGCTCTTTGAGCTTGAATAGTTTTTCTATCATTTTTTCCTCCATGTTGACAATCCGTATTGATTGCCAATCACTCCCTATAAGGTTTAACTTACTGTAATAATTTTACATCACGGAAGTTGGAGGCGCAATAATTTTTTTTAGTAAAAAAATTATTTTTTAGTTAACTTGGAGATGTAATCTGCTGTAATCAGCTCCAAAACACTTCCGCCGATTGAGCGTGCCTTGTCTGATATGGTAAAGCAGTTATCATGTTCTTCAAGCCTCGGATCTATATCCGCAATCTTAAAACCTTCCGTTACTATAAATCCGTCTCGTATAAGACCCCTGAGAAGTCCCGAGATAGTGGCTTCAATATCTGTCTTTTTCCCTTCTTCGTCTTCGATATATGCGATGACCTCACCCTTTTGAACAACATCGCCGATCTTGTTTACATTTCTCATAACGCCTTTGTCCGGTGAGTGTATTACTCTGTCCTTTGTCACGCCTGCGATAGCTCCCGGGGTTCCCGTATTAGGCATGGCCGGACCTTCGGATATTACGCGGCCGAGATTATGCCCTCTCATAGTCTCAATAACATAATCGCAGTCCTTGCCTGCTTCAAATCCGGGGCCGAGAGCAATTGTAAGCGGCGCCATTTCTTTGGATGTGCCTAGGTTCTTCTTTGCGAGAATCGCATCGACTACTGCATCCGGCCTGTAGTCTCCTATTGTTTTACCTTCCGCATCCAAAAGAATCGGAAGTTCATCTGCTTCCGCGATCTTTACTGCCTCGTCCAGATTTTTAGCAAGTCGTGCGGTCACCCCCTCTATTTCGGTCGCGCCGTCATAAACTGCTTCACTAAAAGCGACCGTCCTTCTTATTGCAGACGGCTTATCAATTTCCAAAAGTATAGGTCTGAAACCTGCTTTATAAAGTCTGTAAATGGAGCCGGTGGCTATATCCCCGGCTCCTCTGACTACTATTCTGTAATCATTTGCTGTCTTCACTGTTTGCTCTCCCTTATACCAAAGATGTCGTGCCGCGTTTCAGATAGCGGCCGCTGCCCTTGCTGCCGAGGAATCTGTTGTCCTCTACTATGAGTTCTCCTCTTGAAAAGACTTTTTCAATGCGGCCTGTAAGATTGAAACCTTCGTAGCATGTATAGTCATTTGCACCGTGCATGTCATCTATAGTCAGGACATGCTTTGCATCAGGATCCATGATTACGATATCCGCATCCGCACCCGGCATGATAGCACCCTTCTTAGGATATATTCCGAATACTTTAGCAGGCTCTGTGCAGCAATATTTTACAAGCTGAGGAAGCGAGATTCTGTTTTTGGCAACTCCTTCCGAATACATTACAGGGAGTCTCTCCTCTACGCCCGGTGCACCATTAGGACATTTCCTGAAATCATCCTTTCCGGCCTGCTTCTGCTCTTTGAAAGTGAACGGACAGTGGTCCGTAGCCACAGTATCGATAATGCAATTATCGGAAAGAGCCTTCCATAGAGCATCTATGTCAGTCTGTTTCCTCAGCGGCGGTGACATTATAGCCTTCAGGCCTTCCTGATCGTCCTCATATGCAGCGTCTGTAAGTGTCAAATACTGTGTGCAAGTCTCTACGCCGAAGTGCTGCTGCCCTGCTTCTCTTGATTTCATTACTTCCTTAAGGCCTGCTTCTGAGGAAAGGTGCACTACATATGCAGGCGCCTCTCCGGCTTCCTTTGCGATGTACAGAAGTCTGCTTACGGCTTCTGCTTCGGCAAGCGCCGGCCTGGCCTGAGGATGATATTTAGCCTGTACTTTCCCTGCTGCACCGAGTTCTGCTTTAGTTACCTCTACCAATGCGTCGTTCTCGCAATGAGCGGGAATGACAAGCCCCTCCTCTGATGCTACTTTCATTATTTTAAAAAGCCACTCGTCATTAATCATATTTCCGCCGTAGGTCATATATGCTTTCCAGCTGGTGATGCCTTCTCGCCTTGAGATGTCAACCATCTCTTTAAGTTTTGCATCGTTCATTAGCTGCAGCACGCCGTGGAAGCCGTAGTCAATCACGGCGTTCCCGTCAGCCAGTCCGTGATACACATCCACCTGGTGCATAAGGCTGACGTCCTCTGCGGCGAAAGCCATATGATCCACTATGGTAGTCGTACCGCCGCAGGCTGCAGCGACAGTTCCCGTATAAAAATCGTCACAGGCGCGCGCGATTCCGACATCGAGATCCATATGCGTATGTACATCTACGGCACCCGGCAGAAGGAGCTTTCCCTCAGCATCTATTATCTCTGCATCCTCGCACTCGATATCCGTGCCGATTTCCTCAATAGTCTCACCGGCGATAAGCACATCCGCTTTAAAGACTTCTGATTCCGTTACTATGCTTGCGCCTTTTATAATCTTCTTCATTTTTGTTTCCTCACATAAAAAGTCGATACGTGATTATGATACCACATATCGACTTTAGTATTTTGCTTACTTAAACGGCATAGGATTAGGATATTCCGTAATCCCCTGCGAGTTTACCAGCTCGGCTTCCTTCTTCTTACCGAGCCTTCTCAACATTGTCTTCTTAACTGCTCGGAAGATATTCTCGTAACCCGTACATCTGCAGAGATGTCCCGATAGGGCCTTTCTGAGCTCGTCATCAGTATATTCTTTTCCGGAGTTTACTATCTCCCAGGACGTCATAATGAATCCCGGCGAGCAGAATCCACACTGAATGGCGCCCTCATCTACAAATGCCTGCTGGATGTCGGAGAGTTCTCCTCCCGGACCCGTCAGACCTTCCAGAGTCCAAATCTCCTTGCCCTCGGCCCATACAGCCATGTATATGCAGGAGTTGAAACCTTCTCCGTCGATTATTACGGTGCAGGCTCCGCACTCGCCTACCTCACATCCTTTCTTGACCGATGTCAGGCGGTAGTCGTTTCTGAGCATATCAGTCAGAGAGGCTCTTACGTCTACAATCTTCTCTACTTCTTTACCGTTAATCTTGCAGTGTACCACCTTGTATTTATTATCCATTGATGACACCTCCTGCCTGTTCTATGCAATCTCTGAGCGCGCGCTCTGCCATTACAACTGAGATGTGGCGTCTGAGCGCACGGCTTGCACGCCAGCTGTTACGCGGATTTACATCCTCAAGTACCATCTCTGAGAATGCTTTAATATTCTTCTCGTTTACGGCTTTTCCCTTCAGGAATTCCTCTGCGGCAGTAGCTCTCATAGGAATAGGGGCTGCTACGCCGTAACCGATTCTTACGCGCTCGAACTTCTTTTTATCTTCGCTGAGTCTTACATTCACCGAGCATCCGGTGGTGGTGATATCCAGGGCATTTCTCATAGCGTACTTGATATAGTGTCCGAAGCATCTGTCATATGATTCCTTCGGAATGAGAATCGCCGTCTGAATCTCGGCAGGCTTAAGGTCTACTACCTTGGCCTTGATGTAGAAGTCCTTGATAGGAACTCTCCTTACGCCTTCAGGTCCCGTAATTTCTATAATTGCGTCCCAGGCCATAAGAGTTGATGCAGAGTCAGCAGATGTAACCCCGTTACAAGTGTTACCGCCTATGGTTCCTATAGCTCTTATCTGCGGGCCGCCCACCATATCCACGGCCTCTCCGAGCACGTTGATGTACTTCTGAATGATAGGATCATTAGTAATATGTGAGAAGCTGGTCAGGGAACCGATTCTGATGTTCTCCTCTTCATCGATAGAAACTCCTCTGAGTTCATCGAGCATATAAATGCTGACGAGCTCAACTCCGGCTCTTCGGCCCTCCCTTACCTGTACGAGTACGTCGGAACCTCCGGCCAGTATCTGTGCCTCGGGATGTTCCTGAAGAAGCTCTATTGCGTGCTGAACGCTCTCAGCTTCGTAAAGTGCTTTTATATCATACATACTTCAATCCTCCTTTCCCTATTCTTCCTCCGCGAAGGAATCATTGATGAGACCTCCGGCCGTGAATTCACGGAAAAGAGTATGCGGTGACAGCGGAAGTTCGTTGATGTACTGACCTGTCGCATAGCCAATGGCATTACGGATTGCAGGTGCTACCGGGCAAACCGGAGGTTCTCCCAAGCCCTTGGTTCCGTAGGCACTCGTAGGCTCGTAGTTTTCTACGAATGCGCCGACAAGTCTAGGATGATCCATGAAGGATGACATCTTATAGTCGAGCAGGTTGTTATTAAGAGGCGCACCCGTCTTCTCATCCCACATGAGTTTCTCAGACAATGCATATCCTATTCCCATGCTCTGTCCGCCGTGTACCTGGCCCTCTGCAAGCATAGGGTTAATAATCTGACCTGCGTCATGTACGTTAACGATGTTCAAAAGTCTTACGCGGCACATCGGAATGTCTACCTCTACCTCTGCGAAGCAGCATCCGAATGAATAAGCGTTGGATTTAATCTGATATGTGGACTCAGCAGTCAGATGCTGAGATCCTTCCGTTGTATATAGCTTAGCCAGAGCGAGTTCTCCGAGAGTCATAAGCTCACGTCCGTCCGTCGTTCTGACAATAACGCCGTCTACTATGTCGAGGTTGTAAACAGGCATGCGTGTGAACTGATGAGCAGCCTCGAGAACTTTCTCTTTAAGAAGCTCTGCGGTCTGTCTTATTGAGAATCCCAGAGTGTATGTACCTCTTGAAGCGTATACACCTGTGCCGAACGGGCATACATCGGTATCCTGATTTGAAATAGGATGAACCATATCAACAGGAATGCCGAGAGTGTCCGCGATCATCTGGGATGCTACGGTGTCCGCACCCTGTCCGATCTCAGTCTCACCTATCTGGAACTGCACCGAGCCGTCCTGGTTCATTACGATACGGCAGGATGAAGTCTCAAGTGCGATAGGATAAACGGCTGTGTTATACCAGAAAGTAGATACAGCGATTCCGCGCCTTATATCCCCCTTCTGATTCTTATACTTCTTAACTTTATCGTAGTATCCGATGATCTCAGCGCCCTTATCGAAGCACTGATTGAATGTATCGGAATAAAGTTCATTCTTTGAAAATGCGTGATAGTATCCGACAGGCATCAGGTTCTTTCTTCTGAATTCAAGCGGATCCATCTTCATGGCGCGCGCGCAGTCCTCTGCGTGGCATTCCATCGCGAAACTGGCCTGAGGCATTCCGTATCCTCTCATGGCACCGGCTACCGACCTGTTCGTGTAAACCGTCCATGTCTCACCGTCGATATTATCGCAAGGATAGAGCTGAGGGAATGCATTAAGGCCTTTGGCTGCAATAGCGTGACCGTGAGAACTGTAGGCTCCGTTGTTGCACCATGCTTTGATTGTCCTTGCTGCAAAGCTTCCGTCCTTTCTCATCCATGATGTGATGTGGTATCTGATGGCGTGACGGATTCTGTTACTGATAAATGTCTCTTCTCTTGACACATCCAGCTTTACAAGTCTGCCTCCGAGCTGAATGGAGATCCAAGCACAGAGTGGCTCATAAAGAACGTCCTGTTTGTTTCCGAATCCGCCGCCGACGAAAGGTTTGATAACTCTGAACTTACCCCAGTCCATACCGAGGGCCTGTCCGATTACACGACGTGCGATATGCGGAATCTGAGTCGAAGATACGACAACGGTTCTGTCACCTTCTCCGTACGCATAGCAGATGAAATTCTCAATATGGCAGTGCTGTACAGGCTGTGTCTCGTACCAACCTTCCACCTTAGTGAGGCCCTTCTCTTTAATAGCTTCTTCTACATTACCCATGTGAATCTCTGTATGAGCGAGAACGTTGTTAGGATAATCTTCGTGAAGCTGAGGAGCGCCGTCCTCCATAGCTTCCTGAGCATCTAGAACGAAAGGAAGCTCTTCGTATTCAACGCTCTTTTCCAAGATGCGAATAGCCTGCGATGCGGCAACTTCGTCTTCTGCTACTACGGCTGCGATATCATCTCCGTGGAAGAGCGGCCTGTCCGTGAGAATCAGACGGTCGCAAATGTCCTGGTGATGAGGATCCGTGGACCATGGGTGACCCGCAGTCGGGAAATAGTGTTTTTCTTTTATATCGAAGCATGTGAAGACGCGGACAACGCCCGGAATCTTCTCTGCTTCTTTAGTATCGATTTTCTTGACAATGCCGTTGGCTATGGATGAGTGAAGAACTCTGATAACCAATGCGCCCTTATCGCACAAATCATCTGTGTACTTAGTGCGACCGGTGGCTTTGTCATAAGCATCGTGCCTGATAACAGACTTTCCTATGTACTTTTTGGACATAATGTCCTCCCTTTTAGAATAACTGCTCCGATGCCTTTTCTTTTTTACGGCACCCTTTTTCCAAAACAATATTAGCACATACTTTGCCATTATTGTACCCTAAAAATTTTTTGCGATTTATTTTCAAAAGTGATACGTAGCTTGGAAAATTCGGGATTATCGAAACAAAATAATATTTTGATACCTTGTTTTTTTTGGTAAAAAAGTTTATTTTTGTATGTGAAGAATAAGCATTGTTTTATACAAAGATTATTTAAGACCAACGGAGGTAAGACATGGCAGATAAACTTATCATTGCCAAGACAGCCGAAGAAGCCGTCCGCGCCAAGGTGTTCGATAACGTCTACTTGGCAGGAGGCACTGAGGTAATGAGACTGGGATCAAGTGTTAACAGTGACGCATTCGTGTCCGTACGAAAGATTCCGTACATGCACGATATTGCATTGGAAAATGACATCGTTCGAATAGGTGCAGCCTGCACATTCCAGGAGATACTCGAAAACAGTATAGTTCCCGCATATCTCAGGGAGGCGGCTCAGTTTATGGCATCCAGAACAAGACGCAATATGGCAACTATCGGCGGTAACATCGCAGTAGCAAGAGATGATTCATTCCTTCTTCCTACTCTCATCGCTGCCGGTGCAGAACTTGTTTTAAAGGATGTTAAATCTGAAGAGCAAGTATCCGTAGCGGATTACATTGCTAAATCGGAAGAATATAAGTCTAAACTTATCTTGAGCGTTTGTGTTCCGAGAGACGGCATAAAAGTCAAATCCTGTAGATCTGCCAACACAGCGCAGAGCCATGCAAGGCTGACCGCTGCTCTTTCCGAGAAAGACGGAAAATATACAGCTGTAGCCGCAGTTAAAAACTCAGGTCTATACATACTCGGCAACCTGTCAAAAGCTTTTTCATCATCCGATCCGAGTGAAGATGAAATAGTTGAGATTGCCAAGAAAAATGAATCGATAAAACTCGAGGATGATCTCCTCTACGGCGGCGCAGACTACAGAAGATACCTCATCGGCATCACATTTGCCCTGATGTATGAAGAGATGAAAGGAGGACGCGCATAATGAAGATTAATTGCATTATTAACGGAATAGAAAGACATTATGATGTCGATCCTACTATGCGCCTCAGAGACTTCCTCGTCTCCAAAGGACATTTTGCCGTACGTGATTCGGATGACGCCGAAGGTTTCTGCGGATCCGATACCATCTTAGTTGACGGCATGCCTGTCATGTCCAACCTCATGATGGCAGGAGAAATCGACGGATGTGAAATTCTTACACCGGACGGACTCGGAAATACCGAGAATCTTACAATCGTACAGAAAGCACTCATCGATGCGGGCGTAGTTCAGTCGGCATACAATTCACCTGCCACTGCCCTCCTGCTCACATGGCTGCTTCAGAACAACCCTAACCCGAGCAAGGAAGATATAAAGGACTGCCTGTCCGGAATCTTCATCAGAGATGCGGGATATGAACACTACTACCTCGCAGTTAAGCTCGCACAGGAAAAGATTAAGGACGGAGAATACAAGACCGAAACCGCTCCTTCTTTCAGAGATGAATATAAAGTCGTAGGTAAACCGGGTGCTAAGGTGGACGGACCTCAGCTCGTATCCGGAGGACGTGCTTTCGTAGAAGACTTCGTGGATGCGGATACATGCTACATGGTATGCGTAAGATCACCTTACGCTCAGGCATATGTTAAGAGCATCGACGTTACAGAGGCTAAGAAAGTTCCGGGCGTAGTTGAAATCCTCACTCCGGATAACACACCTGAAACCCACTACATGCAGGCCGGTCAGGGAGAGCCTGAACCGTCACCTCACGACAGACGCCTTCTCAACCCGAAGGCCAGACACGTCGGCGACAGAGTTGCCGCAGTAATTGCCGAAACTCTCGAAGCTGCTATCGAGGCCAGAGATAAGGTCAAGGTTGAATGGGAAGTTCTGCCTGCAGTATTCACTGTAGAAGAAGCGATGGCTGAAGGAGCCCCTCTCGTACATGCAGGCCCTGTAGAGTACAGATCCGGCGCACCTGACGACCTCGATGAATACAACGCAAGAGCATCTGAAGACCCGAGAGAAGGTAAAGTTATCTATCAGTTCCCTCTCCACGGAGATGTTCAGCACAATCTCGCTGCTGCCAACCACGGCGGCATCGGAGATGTAGATAAGGCATTCGAGGAAGCTGATGCAGTAGTTGAAGCTACATTCCAGACTACTCAGATTCAGCACACACCTCTCGAGACTCATATCTGCTTCGCCAAGATGGAAGCAGGCAGACTCGTGGTAGTAGCCTCCACTCAGGTCCCTTACCACGTAAGACGTATCTGCTCATGGGTTACAGGCCTTCCGCAGAACAGAATTCACGTTATCAAGACGAGAGTCGGCGGCGGATACGGCGCTAAGCAGGACATACTCGTAGAAGACCTCACGGGATATGCTGCATTTGCTACAGGACGTCCGGTTCTTTATCACAACACTCGTGAAGAAGAGTTTATCGCCAACTCCACACGTCACCCGATGCGTGTACACGTTAAGATGGGCGGTACCAAGGATGGTAAACTGACAGGAATATACATGGACGTAAAGGCTAATACGGGTCCTTACGGAAACCACTGCCTTACAGTTCCTATGAACAGCTGCTCCAAGACACTGCCGCTCTTCAAATGCGACAACATGAAATACGATCTTGAGATCTACTACACCAACTGCCCTCCTGCCGGCGCCTATCAGGGCTACGGCACACCTAAGGGTACCTACGGTCTCATGATGGTAATGTGTGAGCTCGCAGAGAAGCTCGGTGTAGACTACAAAGACTTCGTGCTTCAAAACCACGTAGACGAAGGATATATGCTCGAAATCCTCAAAGGCCTCGGTGAAGGACGTGAGGGTAACGTCGTACCGGTAGGATCCTGCGGACTCAGAGAGTGTATCGAGAAGGGCTGCGAAATGATCGAATGGGGTAAGAAAGAAGAAGCCCCTGGCCCTGACTGGAAAGTCGGTAAAGGTTTCGCGATGATCATGCAGGGATCCGGACTTCCGGGACTCGACCACGCAGAAGCCCTAGCTAAGCTGACCACGGACGGAAATGTTATCCTCCACTCCGGCGGTGCGGACATCGGAACAGGTCTCGACACCATCTCAGCCAAGATCGTATCCGAGCTTATATGCATCGACATGGACAGAATCACGGTTCTCTCGGGAGACACTGACGGCTCCGTATTCGATACAGGTTCATACGCATCATCGGGTACATTCTTCTCAGGCGGTGCTTCACTCGAAGCTACCAAGAAGCTGAAAGAAGCAATGCTTAAAGAAGCAGCACTTCAGATGGAAGAAGACGTAGATGATCTTGAACTCAGATATCCGGGAGAGGTTCATTCAACTAAGACAGACAAGACACTCTCCTACTACGAGCTTTCACACACTGCATGCAGTGGTGAGGGCAGAGGAGAAATGGTCGGACACGGAGTATTTGTAACCAAGGCCTCATCCGTGCCTTACGGCGCGCACTTTGCACAGGTGGCAGTCAACATCAAGACGGGTGAGATCAAGGTCCAGAAGTTCTATGCACTGCAAGACGCGGGAACTCCTATCAACCCTGAAATTGCTCTCTGCCAGATGTACGGTGCAGCCCTGAAGTCCATCGGCCACTCGCTCTACGAGGACATGATACTAGACGAAAACGGATACTGCATCAACGCCAACATGACAGACTACGGTGTACCGATGATCAACGAGCAGCCTGACGACTTTAAGTCAGTGCTCGTGGACATCAAGGATGAGTTCGGCCCTATGGGTGCCAAGTCCATCTCCGAAATCGCCTGCAACGGCGCAGCCCCTGCCATCGGCAACGCAATCCACGACGCCTGCGGCGTATGGATCAGAACCTGGCCGATGACACCTGAGAAGATTCTCAAGGAACTCGGCAAAATCTAAGCTATAAGCAAGAGCGTATGACTGAAAAGTCATACGCTCTTTTATATTATTCAATAGAAAAGCCAAAGATAATGGCATCTCCAACTTAATTAATAAATAGGAGATAATAGCCCTCCCTCCGCCGATGCGTAGATGGCGGTTTTTGTTTTGTGTTAATTTGAAATGAATCATGTGTTAAATGAATCATGTGTTATTTGTAAACAAACGATACTAAAAACTGAACTAGCCTCCAAAATCGGTGCATCTTTCAATAAAATTTGAGCCTTTTTTACAGAAAAACCCCCTATAAGCTCAATTATCATCATTTTCCTTGCAAAAACGATCGATTTACCCCCTATCCGGGACAATTATTAATAAATTAGGGCAAAAAATGAGCCTATTGATTGGTTTTTTCCTTGAAAGGCTCATTTATTCTCCCTGTATCTTCAAATTGCGCTTTTTACTATCATTTTATGACCGAAAGGCTCATTATTTCTCGCTTTATCTCCAAATTGCGCTTTTGATATAGAAATAGCTCTATTAGGATTCAAGTCTCGGAGAAAACAATTAAAAAATGCATCCCACATTGCTGTTGAAGTAAAATGAGATGCAATTAAGATGCTAAGATGCTTGAAGGACTCGATAAATATTGTATCGTTCAACTCAATTTATGCTATGTAAAGTATACTTTACATCACTCTATTGTATTATGTAAAGTAAAGTTTACATGGCAATTCTACAATATGTAAAGTAAAGTTTACATGGCTATTCCACTATATGTAAAGTAAACTTTACATGTTGTTACAGTTACGGATCTTTAACCTCCCATAGATTCTCAGGTGATTCCATCATAATATTTGAATATGACAGATACAGGAAATCCCTGAATGTGTTTCTCTTGCTGAAATCCGGTTCTTGCCATTTATTATCCCGGTCCAAATAACTAGGTAGCACTGTGTAATAGTAATAAGATTCTCTGGTGTTGAGAATAAATTGGTACCATGGCGGAATAGATACGCCTGCCTGCTCCAGCATAAGCGGAACCAAGGATCCTATATTTACTGTTCCCTCATCTCTGTCTTCTATGTCGGTATTACTCCATATTACAAAAGGTGTTTTACGAACATTAATATAATCATCGCCACTTTGATAGTCTATAACCTTATCTGTAAATAGCGGAGAATGGTCCCCCATCATACAAATATAAACGGGGCGTTCTGATTTCTTATAATAATCGACTAACTTCGCAAATTCCTTGTCAGATTCAGATAAGACACTAAGATATTCATTTACATCATCTGTATATTCACCGTAATCATTCTCGACATGTACCGTATCTTGCTCCGGTGGGTTTGTTTCATATCCTCCGTGATTCTGAATTGTAAGGCAGTACATAAAAACAGGTTGATTGTCTCCTGATTCCTCTTGGGATTTTAATTCATTCTCATACCATCGTATCAAGTTCTCATATGTGCTGGCATCCGATGCGAAGCCCCTCTTTCCAATCGTTGTTATGTTCTCAAAATCGTCTATGAAGTAGCTGTGATCAAATCCCATGGCAGGATAAGCAACATTGCGGTTGTAATTAGTATTCGAACTCGGATGCATCGCATAAGTGATATAGCCCTGTTTCTTTAAAACAGAAACAACGGAACCGGCACCATTTAAATCCATTATCATAAACGGTGATACAACTCTATTTAATAAAAATATGGTGTTGGAAGTCAATAATTCATACTCGGATTCATTTGTTCCGCCAAGACCCCGCGGTACGAGGGAAAACCCGTGTATAGCATTATCTAAAGACTGGAAATGTTCCAGGTATTCTTTATCTGTCTTAATATTCGGCTCTGCCGTTTTCAGGTCATAGAAAGATTCATTCAGTATCAGTATGATATCCGGCTGCTGTTTTGTTGATTCGCTTGGCCCATTTAATGATATTTCACTAAGTTTCTCTTTTGAGTATCCCTCAGGTTTGACTTTCAGATTTTTCATGCTTATGAAGGAGTCCTTAACGCAGGCAACAGTACCGTATGCGGAATAGTCTTCAATCCAACTCCAAGATGTTTTACTGTCAACATCGTATGTCGCAACATAGTTAGCACCGACAAATATAGCTAAGGCAATTGACAGAAGTGGGACTGCACGCTCATTGAGAGCTTCCCTTCCTCTTAGAAACGGCATAAGAAAAACAGCTATAAGTAGCTGTAGAACCGTTATTCCGAGCAGCAGTAATACATCTCGATTAGGTACATACGAATAATTAGAAGCAACGTCTGCTGCAGTGCCTATTTTCATTATCTCAAAGGCATTGAGAGGTGACCCGTGATACATGATGACGTAATAGTTGGCCACAGATAATACTGTATTAACTATCGAAACGATAACTGATACGATTCTGAATCGGTTCGTAAGCGTTCCGAAAAACAACACTATGCTCATATAAATGCCGATTGTTTCCAGTATGTATTCTTTTTTAATTGATAGTATAGATAAGAGCCTATCGACAGGAAGGAAAGAACTGCTTTCCAACTGCATCCAACACAAAAAAGAAAAAGCAAAGACAATTACAATCCCAAGTACTATTCGTTTAAGACCCTTTAGATTCACAGTCGTTCTTGCACCTCTTAGCCCCTTTTCACAAAGCAGTTTATTTTAAATCAATCCGTCAACGCTACAATGCCTTCAGATCGGCGCTGAAATTACCGTTGTTAGTTTCTATTACGCCATAGCTGATATAGCTTCCGTATCCGATGGAGCCGGGATTAAGCAGAGTCAAGTCCCCTCTCTCGGATAAGTATTGTATATGAGTGTGTCCGAAGAGAGCTAAGTCGGCCTTGGCACTTCTGGCGTTAGCTTCCAGAGTGCGATAATCGTCTTCCCACTTTACATCATCCTTGTGGCCGTGAGTTGCATATACTCTAATGCCATCGATTTCGCAGATAAGCCTGGTCTTACCCAGAGACATGAAATCGCAATTGCCCTTAACTGCATAACACTTAAGCGCGGGGTACATTTCCTTGATTTCATCAAAGTCACGTTCCCCGTCTCCCAAGAAAAAGCATGCTTTCGGCTTCTCGAACTCTATTACGCTTATCATATTTCTCACATTTCCGTGTGAGTCCGAAAAAACACATATCTTCATCAGAACGTAAAATCTCCTGACTTTCCGCCGGTTTTGGATGTCAGATGAACATCTTTTATTTCCATTCGTTTGTCAACGGATTTGCACATATCGTAGATGGTCAGCAGAGCCACGGATACACCCGTCAGAGCCTCCATCTCCACGCCTGTCTTCCCTTCCGTAACAGCTGTGCATCTGGCTACGATTTCAGAGTTTTTTTCATCGATATCAAACTCAACTTTCGCGTTTGTGAGCGAAAGCGGATGGCACATCGGAATCAGATCCGAAGTCCTCTTAGTTCCCATAATGCCTGCCACCTGAGCGACAGTTAAGACATCACCCTTCTTTATGCTCTTTCCGAGCACGGCTTTAAGAGCCTCTTTGCTCATCTTAATAGAGCCTGTTGCGGTAGCAATCCTCTTGGTGATGTCCTTATATGAAACATCTACCATATATGCGTTTCCTTTTTCATCAAAATGTGTAAGTTCTTTATTCTTGTCCATAAGCTTTCTCTTTTAAAACTACACTGTAACACCAGTTATATATTATCACAGTTTTTGATTCTGCCCTCGCTTATGAGGAAAAGTTCTTCACTGAATCTGCGCAGCTCTTTCTTCGAGTGAGACACCATCACAACTTGTCCCGAGTAGTCTTCCAGCATCTCGGTCATCTCTGCCTGCATTTTATCTCGGAGTTCTTCGTCCAGGGCAGAGAAAGGCTCGTCCAGCAGGATCAGTTCCGGCTCAGTGACCATTATGCGTGCCAGAGCAACTCTTTGCTGCTGGCCGCCGGAAAGTTCTCCCGGTAATCTGTCTGCATGCTCCTCCATACGAAATCTCTTAAGCAGCTCCATGGCTTTAAAGCGATCCTCTTCGCTGTTTTCTTTCAGTCCGGCCATAACATTTTTCAAAACGGTCATGGTCGGAAACAGGGCGTAGTTTTGGAACATATATCCGACACTTCTCTTCTGAGGTTTCAAATTAGTTCTTGTCTCTGAGTCATAAAGAACTCTCCCCGACACCTCAATGTGCCCGCTGTCCACAGGCTCTATTCCCGCGATGCTTTTTAGGGTCATGCTCTTTCCGCTGCCGGATGCACCGAGTATACCGATGCGCCCCGCATCGCTTTCAATCAGCACATTGAGATCAAAGCCTCCTATTATTCTGTGGATGTCTGCGTATAGTCTGCTCATATCATCCGCCTACCATTTCTTTATATTCTTCATCTGACGGCCTGTAATCATATTAATGGCAAATACTGCCAGGAAGGCGATTATAAGCACTATAAACACCCAAAAACCCGCTGTAGCGTAGTCTCCGTCCTGTATGACCATGGCAATTCTCTGAGATACCGTGCTCGTCTTTCCCGGGATGTTTCCTGCCAGCATAGATGTTGCTCCGTACTCACCCATTGCTCTGGCAAATGTAAGAATCGTTCCGCTCGCAAGACCCGGCCCTGCAGTCGGTACCACTACCTTCCAAAAGATTTTGGTATCCGACATCCCGAGAGTCCTGCCCGCATATACAAGATTCGGATCAATCTGTTCGAATGCCGCTCTGGCATTTCTGTACATCAGAGGAAATGCGATTACCGTAGCCGCCAGTATGCAGCCGAGCCATGTATGGACTGCCTGTATTCCGAAATGCTCCTCCAGAAAAATACCGAAAGGTCTTCTTCTGCTGAATATAACCAGCAAGAAAAAACCGGCAACCGTCGGCGGAAGCACCATAGGCAGTGTGAGAATTCCGTCCACTAAAGCCTTGGCCCTGTAATTCATCTTAATCACTTTTCTTGCAGCCCAAAGCCCCAGAAAAAAACAGGCTACTGTTGCCACCAGACCGGTCTTCAGCGATATCCAAAGCGGGCTCCAATCGAGCCCGCTCATAATTTCAGTAAAATCTTTCAATTATAGAATCCCTCTCTGATTTCTATTCTACGTTTGTATCAAATCCGAATTTCTGATACAGAGCCTTTGCTTCATCATTTGTTATGAATGCGATGAAGTCGGCAGCTGCTTTGGACTGAAGTTCGTCGGTATCTTTATTCGCGATCTGTGCTACGGGATAGATAATGTCTCCCGTAACGTCGTATGGAACAGGCTCACCGATAATCTTAACCTTATCTTCGTGGCCTACCGTGTCAGAAACATAGGTTGTTCCTACTTCGCAAGAACCTTCTTCAACAGCAGACAGAACCTTTGATACATTGCCCTGCTCCGATATCTCAACCCCACCGAGCTGTTCACTTACCTCCTGAGTTGTAATACTTGCCGGATCTTCTGCTTCAGCAAGAAGTCCAATCTTAATAAGTGCCTGTCGTGTGTACTTTCCTACAGGCACACTGCCGTCGGCAAGTGCGATGCTCTTGGCCTTTCCGATGGATGTCAGGTCAGTAACTGCGGTTTCAGAATCAGGCTGAGTGATAAGCACAAGCTGGTTGTTAACAACATTTTTACGTGTTCCTTCTACTACCATAGATGCGCTTTCAAGCTCATCCATCTGCTTCTGAGCAGCACTGAAGAATATGTCACATGGCGCACCTTCCTGAATCTGTGTGAGAAGTGCGCCGGAGCTGTCGAAATTACATACTATGTCTATATTTTCATTAGCAGCTTCATAATTCTTTTCGAACTCTTCCATTACGGATGTCAGTGACGCGGCTGCAAATACATTAACCGTCACTTTCTCAGATGTAGCCTCAGTCTCAGCTTCCTCTGTTGTTTCGGAACCGCTTCCGCCGCCGCATCCCGTAAGAGACAGCAACAAAAGCATCATAATAGTTATAGCCAGTTTTTTCTTCTTCATCGTTATAGTCGTCCTTTCATAGTAATAATTAAATGGTATGTCGACTACCACAATG
The DNA here is from genome assembly GCA_902773835.1 of uncultured Eubacteriales bacterium. Lineage (GTDB taxonomy): Bacteria > Bacillota > Clostridia > Peptostreptococcales > Anaerovoracaceae > Crickella. Next base: position 34,526 of record CACYFZ010000006.1, read on the forward strand.
AATTATAAGCGATTTATTTTTAAAAAACAATCGGTTCTTTCCGACTTTTTATCTTGCGCATTCGGAATCGCGTTCCATCATTATTGCAAGTCCGTGTTCAAGAGGTCCGAGTATATATTCCAGACATTCTCTCACTGCTTTCGGACTGCCCGGCAGATTGATGATGAGGGTCTTTCCTCTCATGCCGGCTGTTCCTCTTGACAGCATAGCCTTAGGAGTCTTAGTCATGGAATATGCCCTTATGGCCTCGGAAATGCCCGGGGTCATCCTGTCACAGACTTCCGCCGTAGCCTCAGGAGTCACATCTCTCGGGGCAAACCCGGTTCCGCCTGTCGTAAAAATGACATTAACTTGCCTCTGGTCCGCCAGTCTGATGAGCTGAGCCTTAAGCTGATTTGGCTCATCCGGAATCAAAATGCCTTCTGCTACATTGTATCCGGCCTCTGTCAAAATCTCTCCGATAAGAGGTCCGCTCTTATCTTCTCTTTCTCCTGCAGCTCCCTTGTCCGAGAGAGTTATCCAAGCCGCAGTATAGGCTCTTGAAGGATCTGCTTCAATCAGTTCAACTTCATCTCCCGCCTTTACCGTGCCGGGTTCTAATACTATCGTAAATACGCCTTCTCTCGGCATTATACAGTCGCCCACCTGATGATAAATAGCGCAGTGGGTATGGCATTCTTTTCCGATTTGGGTGAGTTCTAACAGCGCGTCACCGATTTGAAATCTCGTGCCCACAGGAAGAGATTTCAAATCGAAGCCTTCGATAATGATATTCTCCCCGAAGGCTCCGAAGTCCACTTCGGCGCCGCGCGCTCTGAAGTCCTCAATCTTTTCAAGAGCAAGCAAACTGACCTGCCTGTGCCAATTGCCGGCGTGGGCGTCTCCCACTATGCCGTGCTCAGGTCTGAGCTCTATAAACGGAACTTCCGTCTTAGCCGTTCCCTTTTTTTCACTTGTGCATACTGCAATAACTTTTCCGTTCATTTCTCTTAATGATCCCAATTTCAGGTCAGGTTTATCCTCCTATTATGGCCATAGCGCTGTGGTCTACGGCTCTTACATTCTCAAAGCAATGACGAGCGGGTTTGAATTTGATAATCTCTTTAAATACCTGTCTTAGTTCATCATCTTCCTTCTCCAGGTAAGGACGTATAAACACCCCTTCCTCGTAGCAAAGACACGGTTTTATATATCCCATGGATGTCAGCCTTATGCGATTGCAGCTTTCACAGAAACTGCCGTGCACCGCACTTATAATGCCTATGCTGCCTCCCTTACCCGGCACCTTATAGTAAACCGCAGGACCGTTTCCGTGTTTCCTGTGATCTTCCTGAATCTCAGGATATATATCCTTAATACAGTGCATAGTCTCTTCATTGCTCAGGCCTCTTTCCGCATCCGCAACACCTATAGGCATCAATTCTATGAACCTTATATCGATATCCTTTCCAAGCGCAAAGTCGGTAAGGTCTTTTATTTCATCTTCGTTGAAATCCTTCTGAAGAAGGCAATTGAGCTTTGTCTTTATTCCTTTTTCGATACAGAGATCTATTGCTTCCAAGGTCTTGCTAAGATCTCCGACTCTGGTTATATCCCTGTATCTTTCAGGCTTTAGCGTATCCAGACTTATATTGATGCCGTCTATTCCGATATCCGCTATTTCGTCAATATACTGCGGAAGAAGCTGCCCGTTCGTCGTCATTGTGACTTCCTCGCAGCCCGGCAGCGCCTTCATACCTCGAAGGAGTTTCATAAGGTCGTATCTTACGAGCGGCTCCCCTCCTGTAATCTTAAACTTATTGATTCCCAGCTCTATAGCCACACTGCAAACACGCATGATTTCTTCGTAATTCAAAATCTTGCTCTTATCCACCTTCTTGATACCTTCCTCAGGCATACAATACTTACACCTGAGATCACATCTGTCGGTGACGGATATTCTCATGTAGTCTATTGATCTTCCGAATCCGTCTTTCATCCTTGGCTCTTACCCGTTCTATACCTTCTCCATCAGTACATTTATGTTTCCGCCGCATACCATGCCGTCCTCATCGGCAAACGCCGCAAGGTCATGATACATAAGCTCTGCTCCGTCGAATCCGCCCTTCAGCAGTTCAACGGCGTGTTCAATTACATCATTTTCAGCAACTCCGCCGCCGACGGTTCCTATTATTGATCCGTCAGGCTTTACCAGCATCTTTGTACCTTCACCTCTCGGTGCAGATCCTTCTCTGGTAACTATAGTGCAGAGAATCATAGGATCTCTGCCCTCTTCCGAGATGGCTTTGATTATATCCTTCGGGAATCCGAAGTTGCGTCTCTTCTCATTTTTAACCTGTATCAACTCAGCCGCTATGGCAACTGCGATTTCCTCGGGTGTCTCAGCGCCTATTTTAAGTCCGACAGGTGTATAAATGCTGTCGATGAGCTTATCAGAGAGACCTTCTTCTTTAAGTGACTCTCTCACAAATGCAGCATGACGTTTGGAACCTATCATGCCGACATAGGCATGTCGCTTCCTGAGCGCCTCCGCAACGCAGTCCTTGTCATATCTGTGTCCTCTGGTAACTACAACGAAAAATGTGTCTTCGTTTCCGTCGATTTCTTTGAACGCCTCTGCAAAAGATTTACAGATCACCTTATCTGCCCCTCGCCTCTTTGCGTTTTCAGCGAATTCGGGTCTGTCGTCCACAACAGTAACGTACATTCCCATCAGGCGGCATATGTCTATAAGAGGCATGGAAAGATGTCCTGCGCCGCAGATTACAACATGCTTTTCATTTCCCAGGAGTTCAATAAACACATCCTGTCCGTCAATGCTGACAACACCGCTTTCAAGCACTCCTTTCAATTCCGTTTCATGCGCCTTGAAAAAGACGTCCTCCCTACTGCAGTGAGTCATCTCTTTGTTCGAAAAGAGAGCCTTCTCACCGATTGAATCGCCTTTAATTACAGTCGCAGCATATGTCTCACAATTGAAGTTCGCATCTGCTATCGCTTCGTAAATATTCATAACATCCTCTTCATGGATGCTTCTCATCTAATAACCTCCCTTTCCGAAACCACAGTTCGGGTAAGTGCAAATCTCACAGTTCAGGCATAGCCCGCCTTCTCCGAGTTTCGCAAAGTCCTCGGCAGTCAGTATCTCTCCTGCCGCAATTCTCGGCAGAACTATATCGAAAATAGTCCTCTTGGCATACATTACGCAGCCCGGAAGCCCCATAATCGGGATATTCTTGTCTCCGTAGTAGGCGAGCAGGAACATTGCACCCGGAAGCACCGGAGCACCGTAGGTAACCACGCTGCCGCAGACATTCCTTATGGCAAGCGGAGTCTTATCATCGGGGTCTACACTCATGCCGCCCGTGCATACTATCATATCGGCGCCCTCGCTCAGCAGCTTTCTGACGGCCTTCTCGATATTCTCATTTTCATCGTTTACTGTCTCATGTCCGCATACCGTGCAACCGAACTCCGCTAACTTATCTTTTACAACAGGTGTAAAAGTATCCTCTATTCTTCCGTAAAAAACTTCGTTTCCGGTAGTTACTATCCCCACCTTACGATCGGAATACGGAATCACATTCATAATCGCTTCTTCTCCGCACAGCCACTTTACTTCTTCCATCTTCTCTCGCTCTATAAGCAGTGGGATAATCCTGGTACCGGCTATCTTATCCCCTTTCTTTACGGGGAAATCTCCGTGCCTGGAGGCGATCATCATCTGTCCGAAAGAGTTGATGACTCTCAGTTTTTCTCTGTCTATCTTAAGGATGCCGTCACATTCGGCAGTGAGTTCAATCTTTCCTTCTTTAACCTCACTCCTGCTCATATTGCTTCCCTTGCATGCTTCACAAAGAACTTCCGCAGCCTCATTTTCATGCATCATGCTCTCGTCGTTTTCCCATACGTACACATGGTCTTTTCCGATTGAAAGCAAGACAGGAATATCTTCTTCGGTTATAATGTGGCCTTTACGGAAAACCGCATCTTTGGTCACCCCTTTTATTATTTGTGTCATGTCGTGACAGATTACCTGTCCGACCGCATCTTCAGTTTTTATAAGTTTCATCTTTTCCTCTTATTTCAATTCATGCTTTTCCGCTATCTCGGGAAAACGTCTTTCTGCGACTTCGGAAAGCTCAGCTTCAAGTTCATCATAAACAGCCATAAGCTTATGGCCGCCTTCGGTTACCTTGGCAGCTCCGCCCGTCTTTCCTCCGGCCTGGCGCTCAACTATCTTATATCCGAGCTCTTCTTCGCATTTTTTCAGTATCGTCCATCCCTTGCTGTATGAGAAACCGCACTTCTCACAGGCATCTCTTACATTTCCGCAGCTGTCTATTTCGCGAAGTAGCCCAACGGGCCCCGGCCCGAAGAATTTGCTTTCACTCACGAACATCAGCTTTACGGCAGGATGTAGTATTTTGGATCCTTTTTTTTCCATGACTTTCGATTCTTTCTCTGCGATTATTTTTAAAATATAAATCGCTTTTCAAAATTAAACGGCTCTTTTCGAACCGTTTGTTATAGCTATATTATATACATACATGCACTATTATTCAATTATTGGCCCCAATTTTTTTCAGATTTCAAAAAATTATTTTGAGAAGCTGCCCTTCAATGCTTATTTATGATCCTTGTACACTGCATCGCAGTACACACAACGATATGTGCCCTTTTCGGGATCGGCAAGCTTAAACTTGTGCACTATCTCCTGCTCTATAGAGGTAATGCATCTCGGATTCTTGCATTTTATTACACCCGTCAAAGTCTCCGGCAGCTTCAGTTTTACTTTATCTACCAAAGCTCCGTCCTTTACGATGTTTACGGTCATCTTTTTATCGAAGAAACCAAGAATATCGAGATCGAGCTTTACGTCTCCGTCAACCTTTATGATGTCTTTTCTTCCGTATTTGGTGCTCTCAACTCTCTGTATGATAGCTACGGTGCAATCGACTTTATCAAGGCCGAGAAGATTATATATAGCCCAGCCTTTTCCCGCTTCTATGTGGTCCAGCACTACGCCGGTGTTTACTCCGTCAATATTCATGCTATGTCCCCTTCCTTACTTCACTCCGAGCATAAAGAGTATCAGCGCCATACGTATATATTTCCCCATAAGAGCCTGGAAGAAATACGCAGCTCTCGGATCGTCATCCACATCCACGGATATTTCGTTAACTCGAGGAAGCGGATGCATAACTATCATCTCTTTTTTAGCAGGCGTAAGCATCTTCTTCTGAAGAATGAAACTGTCTTTCAGCCTTATGTAATCTTCTTCGTTAAAGAACCTTTCCTTTTGAACTCTGGTCATATAAAGTACGTCGAGTTCCGGAATTGCCTCATCCAGACTTCTCATTTCCTTCCATTCCACGCCGGCATCATCCAGCTGTTCCTTCATGTAATCAGGAAGGTCCAGCTCTTCAGGAGATATCATAACGAACTTGATATCCTTATATCTCAGCATTGCCTCTATCAATGAATGAACCGTACGTCCGAACTTCAGGTCTCCGCAGAGTCCGATGGTAAGATTATCGAATCTTCCGAATTTCTTATGAATAGTCAGAAGGTCCGTGAGTGTCTGTGTCGGATGAAAATGCCCTCCGTCGCCTGCATTTATAATCGGCACTCCGGCATGAGATGCGGCTACGAAAGGAGCTCCCTCCTTAGGATGCCTCATGGCAATTATATCCGCATAGCAACTGGCCATAACAATAGTGTCAGACACGCTCTCACCTTTAGCAGTGGAGCTGGATGCAGCCTGGTCAAATCCGAGAACATTTCCGCCGAGCTCCATCATCGCAGCCGTAAAGCTGAGTCTGGTTCTGGTGCTGGGTTCGAAGAACAGCGTAGCAAGTTTCTTGCGAGCGCATTTGTCCTGATACTTCTCGGGGTTATCTATAATATCTTCCGCCACTTTTACAAGATCGTATATCTCATCTACCGAGAGATCTGTGATGTTTATCAGATGGCGTAATTCTTTCATTTGAATCCTCCCTAATCATCCCCTTATTTACTTATCGCGAAAATAAATCTCTGTATCCGTCATCTCTTCTATGATAGCGAGAGATTCTACTCGATATCCTTTCTTACGAAGTGCATCTCCGCCCATCTGGAATCCCTTTTCGATGGCGGCAACGCATCCGACTACGGTAGCACCGGCCTGTTCAACTATCTCAATAAGTCCTGCAATGGCCGATCCGTGTGCCAGGAAGTCATCAACGATGAGGATTTTGTCATCCGGCTTGATATATTCTTTAGCAACTATAACGTTGTTATTGTTACCATGTGTAAATGAGTGCACCATGGTGCTGTAGCAATCTCCGGATATGTTGGAAGTCTTGTTTTTCTTTGCGTATACAACCGGAAGACCCATAGCAAATCCGGCACTTACTGCGATAGGTATTCCTGAAGACTCGATTGTAAGAATACGTGTAATCTCATCTCCTTCGTACATACGGGCAATCTCCTCACCGATTTCTTTCATAAACGGTGTGTCGATTTGCTGGTTGAGAAAGCTTCCGACCTTCAGAACCCCGCCCGGTAGAATGGTGCCTTCCTGCAAAATCTTTTCTTCCATTTTTTTCATTGTGAATCTCCCCTCGTTACAGTAATAAATGACTAAAAATCTCTTTCGAAGAGCATAACATATACTCAGTCTGTTTTCGTGTTATTTTTTGGTTTTTTTGTAATATGTATCCTCCATCGGGAGTTTGGTTCTGAGGACTCCGTCTCGGGCATAATATGCACCGGCTACGGCAGGTGCTGCAGGGATAGTCGTAATCTCTCCGACGCCCTTGGCACCGTACGCAACATCCAGAAGCCTGTCCTTTTCTACATGTATGGCATGAATATCCGGTATATCCGTTGCGCGCAGCAATCCCAGAGTGCCGTACTTAGCTTTAGGCACGCAGTCCTCCAAAGGCCAGTCTTCAGTCAGGGCATATCCCATGCCCATTAAAACTCCCCCTTCGATCTGTCCGGACATGGAAAGCGGGTTTACGACCTTTCCTGCATCAAAGGCCGCATAAATATCCGTCACACGTCCGTCCTCATCCAGGACGGCCACATTTGTCGCATAAGCATATGCAATATGGCTCTTAGGATGAGGTTTGTCCGAACCGAGCGCATCCGTAGGCTCATAGTATTCGTATTCGAACTCTCTGCCGTTCAGCCTGCTTAAACTGTTTGCATCAACGCCTTCTTCGTCCATAACCTTTCTCAGTTTCATGGCTGCACGTCTTATGGCTTCACCGGTTACAAGTGTTTGTCTCGAGCCTGATGTTGTTCCCGTGTCAGGGGAATTCTCCGTGCTCGCTACAGGTATCCAGATTTTGGAAATCGGAAGGTCAGTTGTCTGCGCCACATCCTGGCAGAATACCGTCTGGCATCCCTGCCCGAGGTCAGATGCCGCCGTATACACATGCACAAGACCGTTCTTTATGAGAATCTTTGCACGCCCCTTATCCGGAAGACCGACTCCGACTCCGGCATTTTTCATCGCACAAGCCACACCGACGCTATTCTTCGGCGCCTCATCGAAATAAGGTTTAACAGCTTCCAAGGTCTCCTTAAGCGCTGTCGATACGTCCGCAATCTGTCCGTTCGGCAATTCCGCACCCGGCTCTATGGCATTTCTGTATCTTATCTCCCAAGGACTTATGCCGACCTTTTCCGCCAGCACATTTAAAAGCGACTCCAGGGCAAACTGGCTCTGGCACACGCCGAATCCTCTGAATGCCCCCGCAGGCGGATTGTTTGTATAGTATCCGTAACCTCTTATATCCGTATTATGATATTTGTACGGTCCTACGCTGTGAGTGCATGCGCGCTCCAAAACAGGCCCGCAGAGGCTTGCATAAGCTCCCGTATCGAAATTGATCTCACAATCCAGCCCGGTAAGTATTCCGTTCTCATCACAGCCGAGAGTGAACTTACCGTCCATTGCATGTCTCTTAGGATGTACTCTGAGAGACTCTGTTCTGCTGAATTTCATCTTTACCGGTCTCTTGTATTTCAGGGCTGCAAGTGCGGTAAGATGCTGTGTGGTCACATCTTCCTTTCCGCCGAAGCCTCCGCCTATGAGCTGGTTTTCAACCACGACTCTCTCAGGTGTGTCTTCCCATCCCAGCATATGAAGAACTTCATGTCTGGTATCATATGCGCCCTGATCCGTGGATAATATTTTTACACCGTCTTTATACGGGAATGAAACCGCACATTCAGGTTCCAGAAAAGCGTGCTCCGTAAAAGGAGTATGGAATTCTTCACTTGCAACATACTTTGACTCGGCCAAGGCTTTAGCTGCATCGCCCCTTACCACATGGCGACTTTCACATAGATTGCCTGCTGATCCCTCATGCAGTATCGGCGCACCGTCCGCTTTAGCTTCATCTATATTTCTCACAGGCTCCAGAACTTCATATTCTATTTCCACCGCCTGCTTTGCTTGCTCCAGTATGTATGGGGTTTCTGCCACCACCATACAAATTGCATCGCCCATCATGCGAGTCGTATCGCCTTCTGCAATAAATACATCCCAGTCCTGACGGATATGTCCGACTTTATTTACCGGCACATCCTCTGCAGTGAGCACTCCGAGGACTCCCGGAAGAGACTCCGCCTTAGCCTTGTTAATCTTCTTCACAATTGCCCTCGGATAATCCGATCTCACAGCCGATGCATATACCATAGGAGGCATATCCGAATCGACAATGATACATGCCGCACAGCTGTGCTCTCCCACTCTTTGAAGTGTTGTTCCTACACTTACAACCCCATTTTTGAGACCTTCTTCTATATCTTCTTTGCTCCAACCGGCCTGCTCTGTAATTCTTTCAGGCTTATCAATAGGAATGAAGTATTCAGGCCCTATATCATCAGGATATTTGCCGTAGCCGAGAACCTTTTTCATTACGTCTATACGGAATACATTCTTGCCTATTCCGAACTTGGAGACATAACCTGAAGTCCGATAGTTTGCAATTCCGGAACTGAGCTCCGGATCGTAAAGAGTTCCTTTTTCGGAAATAAAATCATAATCAGATTTTTCCTTTTCCTCCGAGAACTGGCTTACATGCTTTATATCCTCGTCTCCGCGTAAAACGGCAGCTGCACGCTTAATACCCTTGATTATCTTCTTATATCCCGTGCAGCGGCAAATATTGCCTCTTATGGCCTTCTTTATCTCATCTTCCGTAGGATCCGGATTTTGGTCTATAAGAGCCTTGGCGCTCATTACCATTCCGGGTATGCAAAATCCACATTGAACCGAGCCACTTGAACCGAAAGCAAACACAAACGCTTCCTTTTCCTTCAGGCTGAGTCCTTCCACGGTAATAATCTCTTTCCCCTCCGCTTTTGAAGTAGAAAGCACACAAGACCTCATTGCTCTTCCGTCAATGATAATAGTGCATGTTCCGCAGGCTCCCTCTGAGCAGCCGTCTTTAACCGAGTAGAGTTTAAGATCATCTCTGAGATATCTCAGCAGAGGCTTGTCCTCATCAGTGGTTCTCTTTATTCCGTTTACAGTAAATGTATATGACATTTCATCTCCTTAGCTTTACTTGCCTTTCAACCAGGAGCGAAGCTCCATCAAGCTCGCTTGGTTGGAGCGAGCGACGCCGTCAACAGACGACGAGAGCTTCAGCTCATGAGATCGTCAGTCGGGGATTGCGACCCGCCGCTGACGATCGAATATGGAACCCGCCGCCTACTCCGTTGAGGCGGGGGACATCCGGCGTCTGTTATACCATTGCAGATGCTGCGAGAACAGGCACTGCAGTTTTAAAATATTCTTCTCCGATCCTGAATTCAGCGGAATGCCACATGGCATTTTCTTTTCCCTCTGTCCCGCTTCCTACCCAGTACAGGAAGGCCGGCATTATCTCTCCGAAGACAGCAAAGTCTTCAGATGCAAGGCTCGGATTGCTGTCAATTATGCAATCTTCGGCGACAGCCATTTTGGCTGCCTCATATGCCTTCTCATACATCTCCGGACTGTTATCTACGGCCGGAACCATAGGTATTATTTCAAAATCACATCGGCATTCGAAAGCTTCGGCGGTATCTTTTACCAAAAGCGAAAGCCTTTCTTCCATGCGTTTGTGCGTCTCATCATCTAATGACCTTATATATCCTGTCAAAGCAGCCGTTTCAGGTGCGGAACTTTCAGTCGTTCCGGCATTAATGCTGCTTACGGTGCAGATTGCCGGTTTAAACGGATCCACATTACGACTCACTATAGTCTGAACACCCGTAATAATTTCAGCAGCTGCTACAATCGGATCTACACATTTATGAGGCATAGCTCCGTGCCCGACTCTTCCCGTAAGCTTAATCCTGAATATGCTCTTTCGGGACATAAGCGGGCCTTTATGTGCTATTACATAACCGCAGTCAGCCTCCGGCCTGTTGTGTATTCCGTATATGCAGGAAGGCCTCTTCGGGAGCTTTTCCATCAGCCCCTGTTCCAGCATGGCCTTAGCACCTCTCGTGCCTTCTTCCGCAGGCTGAAATATAAATAATATATTATGCTTTAGTTTTTCTTTTATTCCGCATAGATAATGTATGGCACCCAGCATGGTCGCAGCATGAGCGTCATGTCCGCAAAGATGCTCCGGCCCGTGTTCGGTAGGTACGGCATCAATATCCGCTCTGAGTGCGATGCAGTCCTTACATCCCGCGTCGAGATAGGCAACGAGTCCCGTTTCCATTTCTATATCTACTATTCTAAGCGGATGATTGCGGCAAACATCTTTTATATATGCCGTCGTCTTAAACTCTTTGAATGCCATTTCAGGCATAGAATGAAGCTTTTTGAAATGATTCTCTGCCAATTCAACAGCTTCTTTCATTAGTCCTCTGCTTTCAAACTTTTCGTAAGTCATATATCCCTATCTCTTACCTGTATGAGTAAACTTCTCTGCCCTCACTCCATACAGAACGGATTGCGTTCTGCTGCCTTTTATAAAAGCATCTGTAGAAACGTTCTTCCACACTAAGTGTCTTTCTCATGAGTTCGCTGTCGTCCAAAACTATGGCATGCAGCATATTACCTGCGGCAAACCCCGGCTTTGAATCGAACCATTCCGAAGCAGCGCTTGTCGCAAGATACCAAGCCTCCTTTTCATTTACGTGGCTCGACTCCCAGGAGTCGTATACGTTTCTTACCTTTGAGGTTTTTACGGTATCCGACACAACTTCGAATACATTCAGAGTATCTCCGCCCGCAATATCCGAGCCCAGAGTCACCTTTATTCCTTCATCGATCATCTTCCTTAGCGGCATGATGCCTGATTCAATATTAGTATTGGAATTACAACAATGAACTGCTGTCACTCCGTAATCTCGCATAGCCTTTCGCTCTCTGTCAGAGCTGTACACGCAATGTGCCATAAGCGTCCTATCATGCCAAAGTCCGCTGTCATTATATGTATCCCAGTACTCTTTGCACTCAGGTCTGAGCTGTTTAACCCATTCTATCTCACTGAGGTTTTCTGAAATATGAGACTGCACGGGAAGTTTCTTCTCCTTAGATAAGTCTCCGAGAAATGCCATCAGCTCATCCGTACATGACGGTGTGAATCTTGGGGTGAGTATCGGCTTGATGTATTTAAATCTCTCACACTCCTTAAGCCATCTCAGTGTCTCAGCTTCAGACTCTTCAGTCGTTTCTTCCAAAACACCCGGCATATTATTTCTGTCCATATTGACCTTACCGACATATCCGGTCACACCCGCATTCTCAAGTTCTTGCATAAGTACGAGTGTTGCATCTGTGTGAAGTGACGAGAATATGGATACCCTTGTGGTGCCGTGCATTATCAGGTCCTTAGCCAGTCTACGATAAACGCCTTCTGCATATTCCGTGTCTTTGAACTCGCCCTCCAGAGGATAGGCATATTTATCCAGCCAATCCACCAGCGGAAGATCCATTCCCAGGCCTACCATAGGATACTGCGGAGCATGAAGATGCATATCACAAAAAGACTGCATGATCATCATGCCGCTGAAGTCTTTCAATTCGGCATCGGCATAATCGCTCGGAAGCGCATCTCCCACATAAGCAATTCTGCCGTCATCAATGCAGATATATCCGTTTTCAATTGTTCTTAATTCCGTCAGCGATTCAGACGATACGACATCGCCTTTTATTACAATTTTCTGCGCCATTTAATATTTACCGGTCCTTTTAATCGTTTCTATTATAACACTAATAAGTTCTGCCTTATATACTTACCGGCCATCTTATTTCCTCTGTTACTTACTTTAGTACCATTTTGATTCCAAGTAGTTTATCTTTAAAAAAACTTACCGAACGACATTTTATGTCATTCGGTAAGTAATTAAGCATTATTTTTAACTCGTCATCATCGGTCTTCTCTGAAGTACGGAAGGCCGAGTCCTTCAGGCGGCTGGTTCTCATGCTTGTTCCTCAGACTGATGAAGATGAGCATGAGGATTGTAGCCACATACGGAAGCATCTTGTACAGCTCTTTTACTGCGAAGTCCGTTCCTGTCGGGATGTACAGATAAAGAATGTACAGTCCTCCGAAGAGCAGCGACTCGAGTGCAGCCCAGTTCGGACGCCATACCGAGAATATAACGAGAGCGATAGCGAGCCATCCTCTGTCTCCGAATGCGTCATTGGACCATACTCCGCTGGCGTAGTCCATTACGTAATAGAGTCCGCCGAGTCCGGCTATCATACATCCGATGCAGATAGAGAAGTACTTATATCTGTTGATATTGATACCTGCAGCATCTGCTGTAGCAGGGTTCTCACCTACGGCTCTGAGCTCAAGACCGAGTCTTGTTTTCTTAAGAACATATGCCGTAATCAGAGCTATCGCAATTGCCACGAATGTCAGGAAGCTGTAGTTCAGGAAGAGTTTTCCGAAAGCTCCTGTAGCGTGGACAAACGGCAGCTTCTTTGTGAATGCCTTACTTGTAATGCTGAGTGTAATTGACGGAACGTCACTTCCGGTCAGCTTGATGATGGAACCTCCGAAGAAGTTGCCGATACCTACACCGAATGTAGTCATAGCAAGACCTGTTACGTTCTGGTTTGCTCTGAGTGTTACAGTAAGGAAGCAGAACAGCAATCCCATCAAGAGAGATCCGAGAAGGCATGCCAGCATAGGTATCAGAACACCTATGAAGCCGTTAAAGTTCTCTCCTGCGCTCTGTTCATACAGGAAAGCTCCGATTACTCCGGAAATACCTCCTACGTACATGACACCCGGAATACCGAGGTTAAGACTGCCGGATTTTTCGTTTAGCGTCTCGCCGACGCAGCCAAGAAGCAGAGGCACAGCCTGTACGATTGCTCTTGGTATAAAAGTTACTATAAAACTAAGCATCTGCAGCCTCCTTTCCGGACTTGCGGAAGTGGATCTGATAGTTTATGAAGAACTCACTTCCGATTACGAAGAACAGAATTATTCCCGTAATGATATCTCCGAATGATCTGTTAAGACCAAACGCTGTTGAAATCTCACTTGCACCTCTGGACATAAATACAATCAGAAGACCTGACAGAATCATGCCGATAGGGTTGAAGTGAGCCAGCCAAGCTACCATTACTCCGAGGAAGCCTCTGCCGCCTGCGAGCGTTGTGGTTATTGTATGATCTGTGGCAGATACCAGGAGGAATCCTACCAGTCCGCATACGAGGCCCGTTACGACAAGGGTTCTCATAATAACCTTTCCTACATTGATACCAACATATCTCGCGGTGTTTTCACTTTCACCTACTACTGTAAGTTCGTAACCCTGCTTACTGTATTTCAGATAGATATACATCAGCACTGTTACGATAACAGCTACTATTACAACCAGCAAATACTGCTTTCCGCCCAGATAAGGAAGCCAGCCTGCTTCTGTACTTGAGTTGATGATTCCGACCTTACCGGAGCCTTTAGGCGATTCCCATTTTATGATAAAGTACGCGACTATCTGCATAGCTACATAGTTCATCATAAGTGTGAAAAGCGTCTCATTTGTATTCCACTTAGCTCTGAAGAATGCCGGGATAAATGCCCATACGGCACCTGCTATAAGTGCGGCAACGAGAGAAAGCAGGATGAGTGCTCCGTTACCCATCTTACTTCCGAGGGTAATCATACAAGCTGATGTAGCGAGTACACCGGCCAGAACCTGACCCTCTCCTCCGAGGTTCCAGAACTTCATCTTAAACGACGGAGCTAAAGCTACGGAAATCATCAGCAGTATTGACAGCTCCTTAGAGAGAGCCCACATTTTACGCTCACTTCCGAAGGATCCGTCCCACATTGCTCCGTATACACTGAAAGGATTCAGGTGAGTAGTAAGCGTGGTAATAATTCCGCAAACTACGAGTGCTGCAAGAATTGCACCCAGACGAATAGCCCACTCTTTACCGCGCGAGATATTCTTACGTCTTGTTATATGAATCAAAGGTTCTTTCTTTTTATTATCCAACTTTTTCACCTCCGATTCTTGTCATGAGGAGTCCTACCTCATTCTTATCTGCAGTTCTGCCGTCTACGATACCGCTTACCTTACCTCCGCAGAGTACGAGTATACGGTCTGAAAGTTCAAGCAGTACGTCGAGGTCTTCGCCGACAAATATTACGGCAACCCCTCTTTCCTTCTGTTTATTGATTAAATCGTAAATTGTGTAAGATGCGTTAATGTCCAGTCCTCTTACCGCGTATGCTGTAAGAAGAACGGACGGAGCTCTTTCAATCTCACGACCTACGAGAACCTTCTGGACGTTACCGCCGGAAAGTTTTCTTACCGGTGTTGTGATACCCGGAGTTACGACTTCGAGGTCGTTAACTACCTTTTGTGCCAGATTTCTCGGTGTCTTACGATTTGCGAACAAGGACTTGCCTGATCTGAATGACCTGAGCATCATATTCTCTGAAAGGTCCATATTGGCAACAAGTCCCATACCGAGTCTGTCTTCCGGTACGAATGAGAGCGCTACGCCCTTATTCTCGATATCAACAGGATTTACGCCGATAAGACTTTCTCTTGTTCCGTCATCATTGATGTATACAACATCGCCCTTCTCGATATCCTGAAGTCCGGAAATTGCTTCGAGAAGTTCTTTCTGTCCGCAGCCCGAGATACCGGCAATTCCGAGGACTTCACCTGTATTGGCAGTGAATGAGACGTCATCGAGTTTAAGTAAGCCGTCATCAGATCTTACCGTAAGTCCGCTGACTTCAAGTCTCGGTTTTACATTCTTAGGTTCAGGTCTGTCTATATTGAGCTTAACCTCACGTCCGACCATCATGTTGGTCATTTCCTGAGCGTTGGTATCCTTTGTAATAAGCTCACCGATGAATTCTCCCTTACGGAGAATAGCTACTTTATCTGAAATTGCTTCTACTTCGTGAAGCTTATGAGTGATGATAATAACAGTCTTACCGTCTTTTCTCATATTACGAAGTACGGTAAATAGCTTTTCCGTCTCTTGCGGTGTAAGAACAGCAGTAGGCTCATCGAGAATCAGAATCTCCGCGCCTCTATACAGAGCCTTTACTATTTCAACTGTCTGTTTCTGTGAAACCGACATGTCGTATACTTTCTGATTAGGATTTACGTCAAATCCGTAAGTATCGCATATCTCTTTAATGCGTTTGGATGGGCCTTCTAAATCAAGTTTGCCCTTTCCAATATGCTTATCTTCAGCATCCTCATCCATTCCCAGCACGATATTCTCAACAGCAGTAAAAACATTTACAAGTTTAAAGTGCTGATGGATCATTCCGATACCATAGTCAAATGCGTCTTTAGGAGATGAAATCTGAACGGGTTTACCGTCAATCAAAATCTCTCCCTCGTCCGGGTAATAAATACCGGCGAGCATATTCATGAGAGTAGTCTTACCGGATCCGTTCTCTCCGAGGAGCGAAAGAACCTCGCCTCTGTAAATATCGAGGTCAACCTTATGGTTGGCGACAATATCTCCGAATGTCTTTGTGATGTTTCTCATCGAAACAGCGGGTGTATTGCTTTTTGGCAAATTAATCTCCCCCTTTCGATTTAGATTATTCCTTCTTTAAATTTTGACCGGTCCCGCTCACGCGAGACCGGTCAAAAATATTAGTAACGTATTCTTATGTCCTTATCATCCTAGAATGCTGTGTCGAGCAGGCTGATGCCGTCAACAGGGTCAGCTGTTGGGAAGTAAGGAGCAGATCTGTATTCAGATTCATGGAAATATCCGTCGCTTACAGCCGGTGTATCAGCTTTGTATTCAGGATCGGAATCTACGTCTGCTTCAAATCCGTCCTTAAGAGCTTCGCCCTTAATTGTGAATGTGCTTGTATCGAATACATGGATGGAACCATCCTTAAGGCCTGCAGTAACTTCGTCGAGTTTTTCCTGTGTTCCTTCAGCGATTACATCACCGAGTTCAAGCAGTTCTACAGAACCTGTCTCGAGTGTACCTGTCCAGTCAGCATCGATTGCTCCGCCGCTCTGAACCTGACCGATTGCATACTCATAGTATGGGGACCAGTTGATTCTGGAGGATACGAGGTATGTGTTAGGACCCTGAGCCTTAGTGCTACCGTTGTAAGAAACGTTAGGAACGCCGGCAGCCTCACATGCTGTAGGAGCTCCGAAGGAGTCAGCGTGCTGTGAAATAAGGTCTGCTCCGTTCTGGATCAGCTTATTAGCGCCTTCCTTCTCAGCTGTTTCATCATACCAAGAACCTGTGAATGTTACGTCCATTGTTACATCAGGACATACGCTCTTAGCACCGAGATAGAATGATGTGTATCCGGATACTACTTCGTTATAAGTGAAAGCACCTACGTAACCCATCTTAGGAGCAGCGCCTTTCAGCTTGCCTGCTTCTTTGAGCTCGTTGAGCTTCATGCCTGCAACTACGCCTGCGAGGTAACGTCCCTCGTAGATAGCAGCGAATGCGTTGTGGTAGTTGTCGAGGCCTTCAGTATGAGCCTTAACGCCTGTAGCGTGGCAGAACTGGACGTCAGTTGCTTCTTTAGCTGCCTGAATCATGAAGTCCTCATGTCCGAAAGAGTCAGCGAAGATAATCTTGCAGCCCTTGTCAACGAGGTCCATAGCCTTATCGTAGCATTCCTGACCTTCAGGAACGTTAGTCTCGATAATAGCTTCAACTCCGAGCTTCTCGCAGCTTGCATTGAAAGCGTCAAGGAAGTTCTTGTCATAAGTGGAGTTCTCATCGTGAAGTGTGATGAGGCCTACCTTCAGAGCGCCTTCCTCTGCGCCGCCTTCATCGCCGCCGGCTTCTTCGCCGCCGCCACCGCCACCGCAGCCTACGAGCAGTGTCAGTACCATAAGAAGGCTAACCAATAGTGCTAAAAACTTCTTCATTTTTCATTCCTCCTGTAATAGTTAATACAGAAATCCTGCCTTAAGGCTCACATTTTGTGTGCCTTTCAGCAGACACGATTGATGATGTTTTAATTTTAAGTCAAAACTAATATTTTGGCAACAAAAAAATTTATAGAATCTTCATTTATTATCAACTATTTCTTAACGACTGCTTTCCTTATATATTAAGCAATCCATCCCTTTATTACCTCAAAAAAACTTGCCTTAAAAAAATTTTGCTTATGATAATAAACACTTTTTTCCCGTATAGTTTGACCGAAAGATTTCATATATGTACAATGCAGTACATGGAGATGGTCAAATGAGCACAAAAAAAATCGCTGTAATCCTTGAAGCTGCGGGAGATGCCAAAAGGTTCGGAAGCAATAAGCTTCTGCACCCTATGGAAGACGGCTCTCCCATGATCGGCAAAATACTTAGTGTCATTAGAACAATGGATGACTCTGACTGTTTTTATTCCAAGATTCTGGTCACTCAGTATTATGAGGTAGCCGAACTTGCAAGCGACTTTGCAATAGTAAGAAACGAGCATCCCGAATACGGCATTTCTCACAGCATGCAGCTCGGAATTGAAGCTGCGGGAGATCCGGACGCTTATATGTTTTGCGTATGCGATCAGCCCGGAATACAGATTTCAACTATTGAAAGATTGATAAGAGCATATGAAGAATCCGGGGCAGGCATCGTATCTCTTTCTTGGAAAGGAAAGATGTGCAATCCGAAGATATTCTCCGCCAAATACAAAGAAGAGCTCATGTCGCTTTCAGGAGATACGGGCGGCAGACAAATCATAAAGAACCACACAGACGACCTGCTCTTGGTAGAGGCCGACAACGAAAGTGAAGTTATCGATATAGATATTAATGAAAATATGGAATCTAAGAGGACAACAAAATAGTATTTCGGAAGCTTTGCAGGTCTCTCTGCCGGAGCATGCAGTAGTAAGCTTTGTAGGTGCGGGCGGCAAGACATCCCTCATATTTGCATGGGCACGCGAGCTCACAGCTGAAGGAAAGAAAGTCGTAGTCATAACGACCACTCACATGCTTCATCCTGCTTTTGCCGAGGATATCTATGCAGGCAGAGCGATCATTTATAATCAGAACTATTCTGTAAAACCGGATGAGGATTTCTCTCATATTGATATTCTGCTGAATGAGCACAGGCTTCTTCTGCTCGGCACTAAAGACATCGAAAATGAAAGAAAAATTGTAGCGGCGCCAAGCGAGATTATGAACTATGCCGTAAAAGTCGCAGATGTAATATTGATTGAAGCCGACGGTTCAAGGCAGATGCCTCTAAAGTGGCCGAAAGAGCACGAACCCGTCGTACCTGAATATACGGATCTCAGCATCTGCGTTGCCGGACTCTCATCTATGGGCCGCCCTCTTGATGAAGCTATGTACGGCGCCGGTCACATACCGGAAGCCATGTCACGTCCAGTCATAGATGAAGAACTGATTGCTGCAATAGTCTCCTCCCCTGACGGAGGCCTTAAAGGCACTTTCGGAGACTACCGTGTCTTCCTAAACCAAGCAGACACAGAAGAAATCCAAGAACGCGCTGAGTACATCCAGCGCCTCCTGGCCGTCCGCGGTATCCAATCCGCCTGGGGTTGTTTACACTAATCTCTCTTTCAGTACGATACATCATTTTTCTTTCGCCCGTACTGCATAATATAGTGATTTGCAGTACAGTTCAGCTTCATAGGCACATCCGTACTGATTTGCGTCCATTTAAGTATTCGGAACCACTAAAATCCGTGCTTTTTCCGTACAAATGCCTTAGTTATATCAATCTGTACGGAAAATATAGCATCAATGACTCTGACTGAGTATCCGGCATAAACTACCGACAACGCTGCTAGAATCGTAGCTGGATTTTCAATCTAAGCAAGAAAAAACTCCGATGGAATCCATCGGAGTTTTATATTAAATCTGTCTATTCGTATTAATCCCAACCAACTTCAACTTCATCTGCGTCAGGATCCTTCTTCAATGCTATGTTAAGAATGATTGCGCAGATGGCTGCAGGCACGATACCGGAGCCTCCGAAGATATATCCTATCCAAGCAGGCATCATAGCGAGGACGTTGGCTGTAGATCCGAGTCCGTAACCGAGTCCGAGTGATACCGCTACTATAGTAACCTCTCTGGTTGTGATCTTTTCCTTTGTAATGAGCTGAATACCGCTGACTACGATAGATGCGAACATAAATACTGCAGCACCACCGAGTACGGATTGAGGCATCAGCTGAACTATAGCCGCGAGTTTAGGAATGAATCCGCAGAGAACCAGGAAGATAGCGCCCATGCTGATTGCATAGAGGTTTATAATCTTGGTCATTCCTACAAGTCCTACATTCTGGCTGAATGATGTGTTAGGAAGCACGCCGAAAAGTGTTGCGAATGAAGAACCGATTCCGTCACAAGCAACTCCGCCCGAGAGTTCCTTGTCAGTCGCTTCACGTCCCATTCCGCCTTCCGTGATACCGGAAAGGTCTCCGATTGTCTCTACGGCTGTTACAACGAACATAATCATGATAGGAATGATGGCACGAATATCAAATACCAGTTTAACAGGCATGATTTTCGGAAGCGAGAACCATGCTGCATCTCCTACCTTGGCCCACTGAAGAACCCATGAATGAACCAATGTCTCACCTTCTGCTACATATGTAGTATCGAGGAAGAGCGCCAGTATTGCACAAAGGATGTATCCGAAAATTATTCCGAAGAGAATCGATGCTGCGGACCAGATACCCTTGGTGAAATGCTTGAGAACTATAATAAATACAAGCACGGCAAGTCCGACCAGAAGGTTCACCGGATCTCCGAAGTCAGCATTGTTGTTGCCGCCTCCGAATGAGTTAATACCTACGCTTATAAGTGAAAGACCGATAGCCGTAACTACGGTACCTGTTACTACGCTCGGGAAAAACTTCCTGAGAGGTTTAAGCGCAAATCCGAGAAGCATCTCAAAGATACCGCCTACAAGGCAGGCTCCGAGAATGGCACCGTAAGCGACAACTCCGCCGCCCATTCCGGCTGCAACGCCGCTCATTACTCCGATAAATCCGGAACTCGTTCCCATTACGCAAGGAAGCTTAGCTCCGATAGGTCCTATGGTCCAAAGCTGCACTAAAGTAACAAGACCCGCAACTAACATGGCATTCTGAATAACAGGAACCATGAGCCCGGCGTCTCCGAGTGAGCAGGCACCGCCGACTACCAGAATAGGTGTCAGGTTACCCACGAACATAGCCAGCACATGCTGCATACCGAGTATGATAGCTTTTCCGGTCGGAATACGGCCCTCAAGTTCATACTCGGAAGAAACGTGGCTGAGGCTTTCCTTGATACTTATCTTTCCTTCAGACATAACAATTTCCTCCATTTCCCTAATCTCCAGAAAAAACAAAAGGCTGCAAAGGTTGAAATTATCAACCTTTACAAGCACATTTTCATTGTAGCAAATGATCTGTAATTCCGCCACCTAAATAATTATTGTTTTTCTTCAAAAGATTAATTAGTTAAAAATTCTGCCAAAAAATTAGTTGGATATCTAAAAATTTTTATTGTTTAACTACCGCGCCTTGCGGTATCATATATACGTTAGAATAATTATTTCAATTCAGAATCATATTGTAATAATCGGAGGAAACTCAAATGAAAAACGTTAAATGTCTTAAATGCATCAAGTGCGGCGCAGAATATGAGGCTACACCCGATGCTACAACTTGTGAGTGCGGCGGAATCCTTGACGTAGTATATGATTATGACTACATCAAGTCTGTATCAAGCCCTGAAAAAATATCCAAAAGTGATGACTATACAATGTGGAGATACCGTCCTTTCCTTCCTGTAGAAGAAGGTACAAAGAACCCTCCTCTCAGGGTCGGCTGGTCCCCTCTTTACGAGGTACCTCGCGTAGCTGATAAGCTCGGTTTCAAGCAATTCTTCCTTAAGGATGACGGTCTTAACCCGACAGCATCTCTCAAGGACAGAGCAAGCTCCATGGCAGTTGCAAAAGCCATCGAGGCCGGTTATGACACAATAGCCTGCTCATCCACAGGTAATGCGGCTAGTTCCCTCGCAGGTAACTCCGCAGCTGCAGGCATCAAGACATATATCTTCGTTCCTGAAAGAGCACCAATCGGTAAAGTTGCACAGCTTCTTATCTTCGGAGCTACGGTAGTGTCCGTTAAAGGAAATTACGAAGAGACATTTGAGCTTTCCAAAGCTGCTATAGATGAATACGGATGGTACAACAGAAACGCTGCCATCAACCCTTACCTCATGGAAGGTAAAAAGACGGTTGCCCTCGAGATCGCAGAGCAGCTGAACTGGAAGATTACAGACTATGTAGCACTTTCCGTCGGAGACGGCTGCACCATCGCAGGTGTATGGAAAGGATTTAAAGACCTTTACGCAGCAGGCTTCATCGATAAACTGCCTAAACTGATTTCGGCACAGTCAGTAAACACCTGCCCTATCAACAGAGCAGTTAAGACCGGAGAGCCTTGGTCACCGATGGAAGAGAACACTCTCGCCGATTCCATCTCAGTAGGCGTTCCTCGTAATGCAGATAAGGCTATCACAGCCATTATCGAATCCGAAGGCCTCGCTGTAGAAGTAACTGACGATGAGATCCTCGAAGCAATGAGAGAGACAGGAAGAGAATGCGGAGTATTCGGAGAGCCTGCAGGTGTTACGGGATATGCGGGACTTAAGAAGCTCTGTGCAGAAGGAAAAATCCCTGCAGATGCTACAGTTACATGCATCGTAACAGGCAACGGTCTTAAAGACACAGCCAACGGCATCAAAGCTGCAGGAGAACCTATCAAGCTCAACCCTAGCCTGGATGAATTTAATAAAGAAGTTATGGGCAAATAATCCTCTGCCAAGCGAAGTCCCTTACGAGGAAATCATAATATTCGAAACATTCTCGAATATCGAAGAAGAAAAATAGTCCGGCATAAACCGGACTATTTTTGTATAAGCTTTATTATTCTGTTTCTTTGCTGAGCTCCTCCTGTATGTGTTCAAGCACAGGAAGCAAATCAGCGTATTGACTGTCAACGGCATTCTCTACCGGAGCTTCTTTCATGGCCACTCCTACCGAGTACGTGCCTTTATTAATAGGCTGAAGTGTTCCGGCTCCGGCTACGCATCCGCCCGGACATGCCATTCCTTCAAGCAGGTATCCGTCATACTCGCCTGCCGCTGCTTTTTTCATCATCTTTACACAGTCCGCAAGGCCCTCAGCTTTTACCACATTGACCTCTCTTTCAGGATCAACTCGCTTAATGTGATTGACCACCGCCTGAGCAACTCCGCCACTTACCGCAAATCCGAAGCCGTCACTGCTGGCCTTTCTGAGTGGTTCTCCGTCTTCAAGATCGTTGAAATCCACGTTCTTGGCATGGAACATTCCCGCCAATTCCTCGAAGGTCAGTACGAAGTCCACGTAGCTCTTTACGGAATGTCTGCTGGCCTCGTGCTTCTTGGAAAGGCAAGGTCCGATGAAGGCTATCTTGCATTCCGGATGCTGCTTCTTCACGAGTCTGGCTGTCAGGACCATAGGAGTAAGAGCCATGGATACCGTATCCGCATACTCAGGAAACTGTGTCTTGGCCATAATCGACCAAGCCGGGCAGCAGCTGGTGCACATAAACGGCAGTTTTTCCGGGACCTGCTCCATAAAGTGCTCCGACTCTTCTATCGTGCAAAGGTCCGCTCCGATTGCTACTTCCATAACATCCTCAAAACCGAGTTTTGCAAAAGCATCTCTCATTTTAATATCCGTCAGCTCTTTTCCGAACTGACCTGCTATGGCCGGTGCAACGATCGCGTAAACCGGAGTATCTGACTTAAGAGCCTGTATTGTCTGATAAATCTGGCCCTTATCCACTATTGCGGCAAACGGGCAACTGTTAAGGCACATTCCGCAGGAAACGCATTTATCCTGGTTAATCGTGGCGTGACCGAACTCGTCCTCTTCGATGGCTCCGAGTCCGCAGGCCTTAACGCACGGTCTCTCCTGTTTAATAATTGCACTGTAGTTGCACTCATTCATGCATCTTCCGCATTTTATACAGGCATCTTGATCTATTACGGCACGGCCGCCCCTTCTGTCAATCGATATGCATTTCTTCGGGCAAACCTCCTTACACGGATGCTCCAGGCACCCCTGACATCCGTCCGTTATATATACTCTCTTTTCCGGACATGTATGACATGCAAACGGAATGATATCTATAAGAGGAGGTTCATAATATCGCTCCTCTATCATGCTTTCGTCTATGCCCTTGGATATCGGCGCATGCTCGGTAAATTTTCTGAGAGACATTCCCATAGCGACCCTGATTCTTTCACCGATTATCGCTCTTTCAAGGAAGATAGAAGGTCTGTATGAATCCTCATCGTCATGAATTGTCATTTTGTAAGGCAGCTCATTGAGGACTTCTTTCCCTCCGCCTTCATATGCGAATCTTGCAACCTCAGTGAACACCTTATGCCTTATACGGCTTTTATCTGTATAAATACCTTTCATTTGTTTTGCGCCCCTTCATATTTTTTGCACGATGTGAATAATAACATAAGTTGAGCACAAAACAAAAGCGTATCATCTCAAATAATTTGTATAAAAGTAAGAACCGGCTCTTGTAGAACCGGTTCTTCCGCATTTTGTAAAAAGATTGTGTATATGGATTACTTTTAAAGGAGTTTCTATTCTCTTAGAGACTCTTGAGTAGTCCTGTAGCCTCATTGAACTCGTTGATAAGATCATCAACTTTAGCTCTTTCTTTTCTGAGTGCTCCCCAAGTGTTGGCATCGTCATACCAGAGTGCGTTGATCTCGTCAACTGTCTTACCCTGCTGCTCAACCCATGTGTAGTACTTGAGGTTGTGGATTCTCTTTCTGTCAGTGTATCTGAGCTCGAGTAGGTTGTCTGCCTTCTCATCAAGAATGTGCTTGTTGAAGTGAAGTGCAGCCTTCTCGTGAGTGTACTCACCCTGCTCATCCTGGAGTTCCTTAATTCTGGAACCGTACATAACTGAAGAGTCTGTCATTACTGTAGCCAGTACGTCGTTCTCGTCCAGTTCATAGTACTTAGCCATCTTGATGCAGCAAAGCATGTTAGCTATGCCGCTGATGCCGAAGTATCCGAGGAGGTCAACGAGCTTAGGATCAACGCCCTGCTCTTTGAGGTACTCACGACCGATGTCCTCGTTGAAGAGTCTGAGGAGGTTCTGGGAATCCTCATCATCGATAGCGATAACCATATCAGTATTCTTAACATTGTGGATCCAAGGAACGTGCTTGTCGCCGATACCTTCGATTCTGTGAGCACCGAATCCGTTGTCGAGGAGTGTCGGGCACTGGAGAGCCTCACCGACTGCGAGCTTAGCATTAGGATAGAGCTCTTTGAGTCTGTCTCCGGAAGCTGTTGTTCCTGCAGAACCTGATGTGAATGCCATACCGGCAAATCTTCCGTTCTCGCCCTTGATCTCTTCGAATGCCTCCGCGATGGCGTTACCTGTAACATTGTAGTGCCACATGTAGTTACCCATCTGCTCGAACTGGTTGAGAATCCAAACATCTTCTCTTGTCTCTCTGAGTTCGTGTGTCTTATCGAAGATTTCCTTAACGTTTGACTCAGTACCAGGTGTAGCGATAACTTCGCTGGCGATAGTCTTGAGCCAATCGAATCTTTCTTTACTCATTCCTTCCGGAAGGATAGCGATTGAATATACTCCGAGGAGTGCGCTGTCAAAAGCTCCGCCTCTGCAGTAGTTACCTGTGGAAGGCCATACAGCTTTGTGGTAGCCTGTGTCGAACTGTCCTGTTACGAGTTCAGGAACGAGACATCCGTAGGAAGCTCCTACCTTGTGGCAGCCTGTAGGGAACCACTTACCGATCATGCAGATGATGCGGCACTTAACGCCTGTGAGTTCAGGTGGGAGTACGATATAGTTAGGGCCGTGGAAAAGTCCGCCGGATTCTTTCTGCTCATTCTTCCATGTAATACGGAAGAGGTTTACAGGATCGATATCCCAAAGGCCTACGCCTTTCAGCTTATCGAGAATCTTTTCAGGAATCTTCTCAGGATGCATCTGCTGCTCAATTGTAGGCAGAATAATCTTCTGCTCTTTAGCACGCTCGATGTTGTTCTTCAGACCTTTTTTGTTAATGGTAAGATCAAGCATTTATATACCTCCGCTTAATGTTTAAAATAAATGTCGCTCATCCGCGATATTGTTACTAATTCAGCGATTAAATTTTATCAAACAAAATTATTTAGTGTCAACAAAATTTTTTAGTTTTCGGGTATATTATTTTTGATTAAAACGCAGATGATAATAATCGCAGCCCCTGCGACTCCCACAAGTGATAATCTTTCACCCAGAATAGCAAAAGAAAAGATTGCCGTCATAACCGGGCATAAGCTTTGAAGCATTGCCACATGGCTTTCGCTTATCTCTGTGAGCGCCAGATTTTGCATCAGATATCCAAGGAATGTGCACATTATCGCCAGATACAAAATGATAAGCCAAACCTTCACAGACTCTATGTGAACTTCAACGCCTCTTTCGAAGATGAAGCTACCTGCTATAGCCAATACAGCGGAACATGCCGCCTGAAGAGCGGTCATCGACAGCGGGTCTACGCTCTCAAGATTTTTCCTGCTAAAGACAAGGGCTCCTGCCATGCAGCAAGCTGCTATGATTGTCACTACCTCTCCTGCTCCGAAGCCGGAGAGTCCGCCTTTTACGCACAGCATATATATTCCCGGCAGTACCAAAATTTGTACCAGCAGATGCTGTCGCCTGAGTTTTTTTCCGAAGAAAAGAAATGCAAAAGCAGGAGTGATAATTACGGAAAGCGACCTTAAAAATGCTACAGATGTCGCGTCAGTCATTGAAAGCGCCACATTATTCAGAAGATAGCAAAAACCCATGCATGTCCCGGGCACCAGCCAGGCGTGTACCGGGACAGTTTTCAAGGTATTAAAAATGCGCTTCCTGAAAAACAGAAAGCACACAAGAAAAGCTATGCAATATCGAACGGACATCATCGAGAATACCGGCACGGTCTTAAAAGCTATTTTGGAAATAGGGTCTCCGAAGCCGTAAACAACAGACTGAAGCACGATAAGTCCCTCTGCCCATAGTCTTCCTCTTATATTCCTGCCTCCAGAACTCATAGAATCCCGTCCCATATATTCCTTTCCCTCTCATCTTCCCTAATCGGGATTATATCATCTCGCTGATAATACGAATAAAGAATATAACCATTACGGTAATCATCAAAGGCTTTACTATCTTTGCACCTTTGTCCATAAACAGGTTTACTCCGATGTAGTTGCCTACTATTGCAAAGAGTCCTGCCGTAAGTCCCAGCGGTATAAGCACCTTAGCGTTCATCAGATAAACCACAAGAGAAGACAGATTAGTCGTGAGGTTGATGGCCTTTGCCGTTCCGTTTGCTTCACCGAGTTTGAATTTCGCAACTCCGGTAAGAAGCAGAATCAGGAAGGTCCCCGTACCCGGTCCGTAAAAGCCGTCATATACGCCTATTACAAATGCAATTACAGCCGCCAAAATAACATACTTGATGCTGTCAGCATCTTCGACTTCTTCGTTTGCAGGTCTGTCCATGCTCTTGGTGCGCATAATATACACCGCGGTTACGGGTATGATCACGAGCATCAGTTTCATAAACAGATCCGCAGAAACCATAAGCGCCAGTTTGGCACCAAGCGAACCGCCGAAAATTGCAGCCACTATGCAGATAATCGCTTTCTTCCACGGAATATTACCCGCTCTTCCCAGTTTAAAAGTTGCCAGGGTAGTTCCCATGCTTGCACTGAGCTTGTTAGTAGCAATCGATGTATGCGCAGGCAAACCCGCTATCATATACGCCGGCACGGAAATAAGTCCGCCGCCGCCTGCTACCGCATCCACAAAGCCGCTGAGGAAAACCAGCGGACATACTATCAAAAAAGTCTGTAAACTAAGTTCCATGTCCATCAGTATACCCGAGAAAAACAGGCGCTATCAAGTAAAACGCTAATAATAATGATGCGCCCTCTTCCAGCATTAATCTAAGCACATGGACAAACATAAACATGTTCTTGCCCACATGCTTACCCACAGCCGTGTCAATTATAGGTTTCGGCACTTACCCACAGCCTCCACAGCTACTGCTACGAGGAAGTCTATCTAAACAGTAACTATCGGTATGTTATTCTCCGATAACACTATTACGCACGATATCCTCTATCGGAATAATATCAAAACCTCCGTTTAGATCGTCAAAAGTGAAAAAAATATTTATGCCCTGTACAAACCCCGCTCTTAGATAATGATATACCTTCTCTGCAAATCTGTTTCTGTAAAACTCGCTGTCCATCATTCCTTGGTGTTCTATTATAATCTCACTTGAGGTATCGATATCTGACAATATCGTAAAGTCAGGAACAAGGAGTTTTCCGTCAATTTTTGTAGGCAGCTCATATATGAAAGCCGCATCAACTGATAGCAGATAGTTGTAAATCATGGCCTCAGATTTTGATCTGACAAAATTGCCATCATTTGTTCTTTTGTTCAATTCATGAGGCTTATATATTTCATATCTGCTTTTTAAAGCTTCAGCTCTCTCCTTCCACAATCGCTTATTGTTTCTGAAAGAAACACTTCCTATGTGCGGATTACTATAAACTTTCGGCAGTGTCTCATTTATCGAATCATAACCTGTCATCTGAATTTCATTAATTAAGGTTTTTACCAAGCCTATATTATTATCAATTCTTTCGAGATAATCATCCACATATCTCAGCTCTTTTATATTCCTGACTTCATCATTGTTATCGCCGCCCAAATACTTATGCCTTGATCCGCCCTTTTTACGAACAGAGTAATATGTCTTTCCCTTTGCAAAGGTTTTTCCTCTCAAGAAGCAATTCCTATATTTCTCAAGTTCATAGGCCCTTTTTTCCTGTGCGTCACGGATAGTTTCTAAATCTTTAAGATATAAATTTGCTGTTTGCAACAATCTCTTTTCCATATATAAATGGTATTACAATGTGAGATTTGATTTCAAACAAAAGACGCACGAATTCCGACAATACACGCACTAATTTTGAAATTAGTGTTATCTTCTGTTCCGACCAGTAAGCTTCCGTTTTTGGGGATAATCTCTATCTATTATTTCACAGGGCAATTACAAGTATTTTTATCAATTGAAAAGGAGTCCTCTCATCCGCTCGTAAACAGCCCCTACATTCTACACTCTACCCTACTTTTTACTTACCAATCTAGCGAATAATAATCACTGTAAGTAATTGCACCATTTGGCAGCCCTAATGTGCTCCCCATGTAAAGGACACATGGAAAAAATTTTTACACAATTTACACTAGCATCGAATCCGGGTATTCTCCAGTGGTAATAAGTTTATAGT
>CACYFZ010000007.1 GCA_902773835.1 uncultured Eubacteriales bacterium
CTACACAGAGCGTCACGCGTTGAAGTTTAGTTGAACCGCCGTATGCCGAACGGCACGTACGGTGGTGTGAAAGGGGCTACGAGTTAGCCCCTATTCGATTGGTGTCCCGGAGAGGATTCGAACCTCCGACACCCGCTTTAGGAGAGCGGTGCTCTGTCCCCTGAGCTACCGAGACAATTCCTTTGAAATGCGCATTCTGAAAGGGCTTGCGCGCTTTGGTATGATAGCACAGTTTTCTTGATATATCAAGGCGGATAGAGTACAATTTTGGTGTGTGGGCGTAGCAAGGCAGAAGCCGGAGAACGCTTAGAAATGATGGATTATGTAAAGCGAGGGCGACTATGTATAAAGAGACTTTGAGACAGGTTTGGGCCGAAATCGATATGTCGGAATTCGACCATAATGTTAAGGAAATCAAGAAACAACTCGATGGTGTTCCTATGATAGGAGTCATCAAGGCCAACGGATACGGACATGGTGCTACCGAATGCGCCAAGGTTTTGAAGTTTAACGGGGTTGATCATTATGCCGTCGCAACTATAGAAGAGGGTATCAACCTGAGAAATGACGGAATCGAGGGTTCCATAGTACTCCTGGGATTTACACCTTCTCAGTGTGTGGATACCGTTATAGAGTACGGTCTTACTCCTACTCTTATGCATTACGAATATGCAAAGGCTCTTTCCGATGCAGCCGTAGCCGCAGGAGAGGAAGACTTCAAATGCCTCTTTGCCGTAGATACAGGTATGGGCCGCATAGGATACAGACTGTTCACGGATGAGGAGAGGACAGAAGCTGTAGAGGCTTACAAGAAGATAAGTGAGCTGCCTGGAATTAAGATTCCGGGCGTTATGACACACTTCTCAAGTGCGGATGAAGAGGACACGGAGTACACAAAACACCAGCTTGAAAACTATAACGCATTTATAGAAAAACTTGCGGAAGAAGATATACATCCAATGAAGATTTGCGCTAACTCGGCGGCTATTATGATGTATCCTGAGGCACACTTTGACGCTGCACGTCCGGGCATCATTCTTTACGGCCAGGCACCTTCGGCGTATCTTAAGGGAAAGGTTTTGGATATTCACCCTGTTATGACTGTAAAGGCAGAGATAGTAAATCTGAAGACCGTACCTGCAGGCACCTCGGTCAGTTACGGAAGAAAGTTTACTTCGGATAAAGAAGAGACTAAGATTGCAACTATCGGTCTCGGATACGCAGACGGCTACTCCAGACTTAACAGCGGTAAGATAGAGGTTCTCTGCGGAGGCATTAAGTGCCCTGTGGTAGGTAACATCTGCATGGATCAGTGCATGGTGGACGTTACTGAAGTTCCGAATGTAAAAGAGGGTGATGAGATCGTTATTATGGGCAAGCAGGGTGATAACGAAATCAGCGCAGATGATCTTGCAGCCATCAACGGAACGATTAACTACGAGATTACATGCTGCTTCGATCTCAGAATTCCGAAGGTATACATAAACTATCCTAAGGGAATGCTGACAATGGAGAAATAGCCGGAAATTGATGGTAAAGATAGGAAACGATTGGGACCAATTACTTAAAGATGAGTGGGAGAAACCTTACTATAAGGCCTTGCGCTCATTTTTGATTGAAGAATATAAAAATGATACGGTGTATCCTCCGGCTGATGAGATATTCACTGCTTTAAAACTGACCCCATACGAAGATGTGAAAGTGGTGATACTGGGACAGGATCCGTATCACGAGCCGGGTCAGGCAGAGGGGCTGGCATTCAGTGTGGCCCCGGGCATTCCGCTGCCGCCGTCATTGGTAAATATATTTAAGGAACTGGAAGACGACACCGGGATCAAGGCTGGAGTCTCCGGGTCATTAAGACCTTGGGCGGAAAAGGGGGTTCTGCTCCTCAATACGGTCCTGACAGTCAGGGCGCATCAAGCCGACTCACATAAGGGGCGCGGCTGGGAGCAGCTCACGGACAGAATAATAGAGCTGCTCGCAGAGCGCGAAAGACCTATGGTCTTCGTGCTCTGGGGAGCGAAAGCCATAGCGAAGAAGGACCTTATTGAAAGGGCATCGCGCCGGCCGCGCCACCTGATAATTACGGCTCCTCATCCGAGTCCGCTGTCAGCATATCGCGGCTTCTTCGGAGGAAGATATTTCTCTCGCTGCAACTACTTCCTTCAGGATAACGAAATGCAGCCGATAGACTGGAGACTGGGTTAAAACCCTTGCTATTTCAAGGGTTTTCTGTTAATATCACCTGGTGCGCTAAGACATTTAAAGCACGTTTAAGGTTTGTATAAATAATATATTTGCAAACCGTCAAATATATATATTTAAGAAAGATGAGGAAGAGAAATGGAAAAAGAAAAAGTATACAAGCAGTCACCTATAGCAGTAGCGTGTTATGTAATCGCTGCGGCTCTTTTGATCTATGCGTTCTACACAGGCGGTAATACCGTAAGCCAGATTAAGGAATATTACGGCGGATACGGAATTAGCGCTACTCCTAAGGAGTATGTTACATATGTACTTCAGGCAGTAATCGATCCGCTGATCAGAGCTATTATGGTATTCATGGGCGGATACATTCTTACTGCTGTAAGAAAACTGGATCCTAAGAACTACGTAGAAAAGAAGGATAATATGTCTAATGCAAGCGTAATAGAAGCTAAGGTAGAAGACGTTAAGGAAGATTTAGCAGAAGTTAAAGAAAAGGTCGCCGATAAGATCGACGATGCTAAAGAAGAAATCCAAGAGGAAGCTCAAGAGGTAAAAGAAAAAGTTGCTGCCAAGAAGAGCGCTGCAAAGACTAAGGCTAAGAACACCGGCAAAAAAGCAAAGGCCAAAGCTGAAGAAGTAAAAGAAGAAGTAGCTGATAAGGTTGAAGAAGTAAAGACAGAGGTTGAGGAAGAAGTAGAGAAGGCTTCAGAGTAATGATTGACTGGAAAGAACTCGAATTATCCGACAAGGAAAAAATAGAAAGCAGAATCTGTGCCAGCGGATGCCACGGCTCGGATTACAGCTTTACCAACCTGTATATTTGGCGTAAAGAATACCAGCCTAAAATAGCTTGGTGTGACGAGCGGCTTCTCGTTGGTATGCCTCAATGGAATGTCTATGCATATCCTAAGGGTGACGGTCCCATCGAGAATTCCATCGAGCTCCTTCTTAACGAAGCGCATGAACGCGGAGAGAAACTTCTTCTGAGAGGACTTACAGATAAAACTCTGGCGGAGTTTATGCCGCTTTACGGAGACAGGTTTGAAATTACCGAGGACAGGGATAATGCAGACTATATATATTCTGTAGAAAAGCTCTGCAACCTGGCAGGAAGAAAACTTTCATCTAAAAGGAATCACATAAAACACTTCGAACGTAACGGAGAATGGGAGTTTCTGAGGATATGTCCGAGCGGTTGCGCCAAGGGGCTTGCGGATGCAAAAGCTTTCGTGGACGAGTTTTACAAAGAAAAAGGAGATCCTGATCTTGCAGCAGAGGCAACTGCGATTGAGGAAATGTTCGCCAACTTTGACACTCTCGGATTCCTCGGAGGTCTGCTCTACCAAAACGGAGAGCCTGTAGCATTCACAGCCGGTACAGCCCTCGATGACTTGGTTTTCGACACTCATTTCGAAAAGGCTATGCCGGGTGTAGAGGCGGCGTATACAATGGTTAATCGCGAGTTTGCAAGAATGGTGGCAGAGGAGATGCCTAACATAGAGTATTTCAACCGCGAAGAAGACATGGGCATCGAAGGCCTGAGGAAGGCCAAACTCAGTTATCACCCGGACATCCTGCTGATGAAGTATTATGCAAAGGAAAAGTAATTTCAGAATCGAAATAGCGGATACAAAAGACAAGTATGAAGGACTTCGCACTCTTTGGTGCGAAGTTTTTAATGATGAAGAATCTTTCATAGATGGGCTGTATGCTTTCTTCGGGGCAAATCCGAGAGAAGGGGCGTATGCTTCGGAGGCTGTAAAAGGCTATGTATGCCTTGATGAGAACGATAAGGTTATATCTGCGCTTACCTGTTTCAGAAGCGGCGACTTCGAGGGAAGACCGGCATATACAAGTTATGCAATATGCACAGACCCGGCATGCAGAGGTTTAGGCCTGGCAGGAGCCTTAGTGGAACATGTCAGGGATATTGTTTTGAAAGAAGGAGCTGTCTCAATCATATCTCCTGCGGAGCCGTCTCTTGAGGAATTCTACGGAGCTCACGGCTACAGGCCGTTCTTCTTCGCAAAGGCTTGTGAGGCTGAAACGGATGACGGGGAAGCATTTATATTTGATGAAGAGGATTCGGAATACGAAAAGTTTCATCCTCATCTTGTTGCGGAATCCTTGGAGGGTGACGAGTTTAACAGGTATAGAGAAGAGTTTCTTTCGGGACGCTCACATCTAAAACTGAGTGAAGAAATGATCGCTCTTATATATAATGAAAGCAGACTGCCTGATGGCAGCTGTGGACTGATGCTGATTAATAAGGGGGATGCCATCTGCGCTATGGGCGAAGCTGAAGACGGAGGGCAGGAGATCGCAGAGCTTTTGGTAAATCCGAAGCTGCTTCAGCTGTCGCCTGAGATAGAGGGTGAAATCGCAGGCAGAATTGCGGAATTTTTCGGAAAAGAATCCATTGTCTTTCACGCACCGGGAGCAGAAGTTTGCCAATCGATGATAGCGGGACTTGATGCAGATAAAAATGAGGAAGCATATTACGGCTTCCCGATTAATTGATAAAGGAGAATAATATGAACATAGTATGCTTGGATATGGAAGGGGTTTTGGTACCCGAGATTTGGATAGCATTCAGCGAAGAGAGCGGAATACCTGAGCTGTCACGTACCACAAGGGACGAGCCCGACTACGATAAGCTCATGAAGTTCAGGATAGACACCTTGAAGGAACATGGTCTGAAACTGAAGGATGTCCAGGAGACAATCGCGAAGATAGATCCTCTGCCGGGCGCCAAGGAATTTCTTGATGAGCTCAGAAGCATCACGCAGGTAATTATTTTGAGTGACACATTTGAGCAGTTCGCATTGCCTCTTATGAAGAAACTGGACTGGCCTACTCTTATGTGCAATGAACTCGTAATCGATGAAGACGGGTATATTGCGGATATCAAGATGCGCTGCGAGCATTCCAAACTCACTACGGTCAAGGGTCTTCAGTCTATCGGCTACGACACAATTGCAGCCGGTGACAGCTACAACGACCTCGAGATGATACTTGCCAGCAAAGCGGGTTTCCTCTTCAGATCCACCGAGCAGATCAAGAAGGACTATCCGCAGCTTCAGGCTTTTGAGGACTATGATGAATTCCTCAACGCCATAAAAGAGGCGCTTTAGCAATTTCCTACTAAAGAAATAGGAGTTATCTTGCAATTAGCCGTCTGCGGTTGTAGTATTGTTAAGCAAACATTTTTAGAAATATAAGGAGAAAAATAATGATTACTAAAGATATGATTATCGGAGAAGTTATTACCGCTCATCCTGAGCTCGTTCGCACTTTCTTTGCAAACGGTATGATGTGCATCGGATGCCCTGCATCACAGGGAGAGTCTATCGCTGAGGCCGCTACTGTTCATGGTCTTGATGCAGATCAGCTGGTAAGTGCACTGAACGAAGCTCTTGAGGCGTAATATGTATTTTGAAATAAGCCAAGAGGTTTTCGATAAACTTCCGAATTTCGTGTGCGGCGTAGTGGCTGTCCGCGGAATTGACAATACCAAGGATGTGCCGGGTATAAAAAAGATGCTGCAAGAAAGCGCTGATGAGTGCAAGGCATATTTTGATGCGAGCGGAAACAAAGCCAAGAACGACCCTTGCGTAGAGCCTTATCGTGATGCATTCAGAGAGATAGGTATCAATCCGAACAGATACGCATGTGCCATAGAGGCTTTGATGGACAGAATCGCAAAAGGAAAGGGCATGCCTTCCATCAATCCTGCGGTGGATCTCGGGAATGCCATCTCGCTTAAGCACAGGATTCCTATCGGCGCACATGATATGAATACCTTCCATGAGGGTATCAGTGTCAGAGCAGCAACTTCGAACGATCACTTCAGACCTTTCGGTGCGCCGGAAGGCGAGTATGACGACCCCGAAGAGGGAGAAATAGTTTATGTTTCCGGAAATGAAGTCAGGACTCGCCGCTGGACTTGGCGCCAGAGCGAGGTCGGAAAGATGACGGATGAAACAACTGCCGTTTTCTATCCTATAGATGGATTTACAGGATTCAACGATGGAGAAGTTAAGGAGGTTATGGAGGAATTCAAAACCCTCCTGACTGAATACTTCGGAGATTCAGATGGTTTTTCAGTTGAGACTGCTGTAGTGGATAAGGAAAATCCGAGAACAGATATCTAATGAAGACAAGTTACACCAGCATATTTGACATACTCGGACCTATAATGGTGGGACCTTCAAGTTCCCACACTTCGGGTGCCGCTAAAATGGCTTGGATGGCCAGACAGATTTTCAAGCACAAACCCGACAAGGTCACATTTACGCTTTACGGGTCGTTTGCCGAGACATATAAAGGACACGGCTCAGACAGAGCCCTCATAGGCGGAATTCTCGGGTTCAGAGAATACGATCTTCGTATCAAGAATGCCTATGAAGAGGCGGCGAAAGAAGGCGTAGAGATTGAATTTAGGGAAGATCAC
Source organism: uncultured Eubacteriales bacterium (assembly GCA_902773835.1). GTDB lineage: Bacteria > Bacillota > Clostridia > Peptostreptococcales > Anaerovoracaceae > Crickella. The sequence goes on from CACYFZ010000007.1 coordinate 6,665, forward strand.
GAGACCAATATGCTTCATCCGAACACAATTGACATTGTGCAGGAGGATAAGAACGGGAACAAACTCTTTATAAGAGGCGAGTCCATCGGAGGCGGCAGAGTCAGAATCACTAAGATTAACGACATCAAAGTTGACTTCAACGGCGATTACAGCACCATGATAATTGCCCACAGGGACAAGCCGGGAACAATTGCATATATCACAAACTGCCTGGCGCGTTACGAGATAAACATCGCATACATGAAGATGTTCAGAGAAGAGCGCGGGGAGAAGGCGGTTGTCGTTATAGAGACGGATAATTTCATTCCGGACGCACTTAAGGTTGAAATACTGGCTTACGAAACAGTATCCAGGGTTGAGCTGATAGAGCTATAGGAGGGCAGCCATGAAAGAGTACAGATTTGTAACTGCAAAAGAGCTGCTCGGCCTATGCGAAAAGTATGACGCGGATATTTCCGAGATAATGCTCAGGAAGGAAGTGGAATACGGTGAACGCTCGCGTCAGAGAGTCTTGGATAAGCTGGATGAGAGCATAAGGGTGATGGACGTTGCCACCAAGGTTTCAGCAATGGAACCTACAAAGTCTATGGGAGGACTTATCGGGGGCGAGTCAAAGAAAGTCAATGAGCTGCCTGAGACCAAGGCCATATGCGGTAAGACCATGCATAAGGCCATAATGTATGCGCTTTCGGTATCCGAAGTAAATGCCAGCATGGGAGTCATAGTGGCGGCTCCGACGGCGGGTGCTGCCGGCGTGCTGCCTGCTGCACTGTTCTCGGTTTTTGAGGACTTCGATGTGGATATGGACACTCTCAGGAAAGCCTTTATAAACGCGAGCGCCATAGGATATTTGATCGTAAAGAGGGGCTCTGTCTCCGGCGCTGAGGCGGGATGTCAGGCAGAGGTGGGATCCGCTTCGGCCATGACTGCAAGTGCTCTCACGGAGATGATGGGCGGAACGCCCGAGCAATGCTGCCACGCGGCATCTATAGCATTGTCCAATTTACTGGGCCTTGTCTGTGACCCTATCAGAGGACTTGTGGAAGTGCCGTGTCAGACCAGAAACGTGATAGGAACTACCGGAGCGATGGCGGCTGCGGAGATGGCTCTTTCCGGCATCACATCGCCTGTACCTCTTGATGAGATGATCACTATAATGAGAGATGTGGGACGCTCGATGCCGGCTTCGCTAAGAGAAACGGGCCTTGGCGGATGCGCTGCAGCACCTTCGGTATGTGAAAACTGCCAAAAGGGCAGAGGTGATAAAGATGAGTAAAATAGTTATTGATGAAAAAATGAAGAGGACGCTTATTGAAAAGGCGATAGAAGTATTGCCTAATTCATTCGCTCCGTATTCGAAATACAACGTGGCCGCCGCCGCGCTCTTCGACTCCGGAAATATATATACGGGAGTCAATGTCGAGAGCGCTTCCCTCGGCGCCACCATATGCGCAGAGAGAAACGCCATCTTCCATGCAGTCGCCGAGGGTGACCGCAAACTCCTGGCCGTTGCGGTCGTCGGCGGCCGAGACGGAGACATCGACTACGTTTACTGCGTGCCATGCGGCATATGCCGCCAGGTAATGCGGGACTTTGCAGATAAGGATGAAATGCTGGTTATCAGCGCCAAATCTCCTGATGACTACATTGAACACACACTCGAAGAAATGCTTCCGATGAGCTTTGGCCCGGAGGCTTTATAGGACAAATTCAATTGAAGTTATTCCTAATAGATGAAGGAGGAAAATTATGGCCGTTAAAGGAAACATCATTATCGGACAGTCGGGCGGACCGACCGCTGTAATCAATTCAAGTCTTGCAGGTGCAATCTCCGCATCCAAGGCGGCAGGCGTAAAGAAGATTTACGGAATGCACTACGGCATCGAAGGCCTTCTTGATGAGAATATTGTAGACCTGAGAGAAGCTGTTAAGGATGAGAAGGACATTTCTCTTTTGATGAGAACACCTTCCGCATTCCTCGGATCCTGCAGATACAAACTTCCGAAGATCGAGGGAAACGAAAAAGTATATGAAAAGATTTTCGCAATCCTCGACAAATACGACATCCAGTATTTCCTTTATAACGGCGGAAACGATTCCATGGACACGGTAAAGATGCTTTCGGATTATGCGGCAGAGCACGGGAAGAGCCAGAAGTTCATGGGAATTCCTAAGACCATAGACAATGACCTCCCTATAACAGACCACTGCCCAGGCTTCGGCTCTGCAGCCAAGTACATCGCTACATCTCTTAAAGAAATCATCGCTGATGCATGCTGCTACGGCCCATACAGATCGGCAGTTCTCATCGTAGAGATTATGGGTCGTCACGCAGGCTGGCTGACCGCAGCTGCGGCCCTTGCAGATAAGGTGGATATGATCTATCTTCCTGAAGTTGCCTTCGACCCTGACGACTTCATTAAGAAAGTAAAGGAGCTTTCGAAGAAGCAGAACTCTGTTGTAGTCGCTGTTTCGGAAGGTGTTAAACTTGCGGACGGACGCTTCGTATGCGAGCTACAGACCGGAGATGCTAAGAAAGACGCATTCGGGCACACTCAGCTTTCCGGCGTAGGCGCATACCTCGCAGCCATGGCCAGCGAGAAAGCGGGTGTTAAAGCCAGATCCATCGAATTCTCAACTATTCAGAGATGTGCATCTCATCTGGCTTCAAGAACCGATGCCGAGGAAGCCTTCAACGTAGGATATCTCGCAGCAAAGAGTGCATTTGAGGGAAGCACCGGAGAGATGGTTATCATCAAAGTTGACTCCAGAGCACCTTATGTATCAAGCTACAGCAAATTCGATATCCACGAAGTTGCCAACGTAGAGAGAACGGTTCCGGAAGAGTGGATCATAAACGACGGCACATATGTCAGTCAGGAGTGCATTGACTATCTCAAGCCTCTTATCCAGGGTGAAGTCGACGCGTACTTCTCCGACGGAGTGCCGGTACACATCTCACTGGAAGACTAGTTTCAAATCTCATCTTAAAGGGACTTTTCACAAAAAAGTTACATATAAGGACCCATACAAGTCCTATATGTAACTTTTTTTATTGCGAGAAGAATATAAGTAGACAATAAAATGAATAACTTCATTTATTGTAAATTGATTTTTTGCTAAATATAGTTTTTAAAAGGGAAAAGTTACATATAGGGAGGCAAACAACTTAAAAATGTAACTTTTGAAAGAAAAGTCCTATGGAACAAAAGCCCAATGAACGAAAAAGAACGGATTTCAACTCCGAAATCCGTTCTTTGGCTTTTATTTATGCGAGAGTATGCCCCGTATTCTCCTAAATCACAAAAATTACTACCTATTATCATATAAACAATAGGTAGTAAATCAAGTCTCGATAAACTGATTACTTTTGCTTTGATGCATGCTTCGGCAGGTCCACCTGCGCAGCTATTATGGCTGCGAATATGATGGCGGCGCCGATCAGTTCTCTGGCGCTCATTGCTTCGCGAAGTATGAGGGATCCGAAGATGGCAGCGAATATAGCTTCCGTGCTCATAAGAAGCGCCGCCGTAGTGGACTCAGCATACTTCTGTCCTACCATCTGGAGAGTGTATCCTCCCGCAGTCGGTACCAAGGTCTGGTAAATCAGAGGGCCCGCTCCTGCAACTACTGCAGCGAGTGCAGGCTGCTCTGTTATGAGTGCTATTACAAGACCGATAATTCCGCAGGACAGGAATTGCATCTGTGCGAGTTTAAGAGCGTTGCCCTCATCAACATACAGACTTACTACAACAATCTGCGCGGCGAATGACGTGGCGCTTATGAGAGTGAGCCAGTCTCCAATGGTAGCGCCGCCGAGACCGCCTTTGAGACTCATTATCGCAAAACCGATCATGGCCACTGCAACGCAGAAAACGGATTTCTTTCCTACTTTCTCACCGAACAACACACTGATAAACGGTACAATAACTATGTAAAGAGATGTAATGAAGCCGGACTTTCCTGCGCTTACCGTCAGGAGCCCTATCTGCTGGGTCGCCGTGCCGAGGAGAAGGAGGATTCCGCAAAGAACTCCGCCAATCATTACTCTTTTCTTCTTTAACCTGATTTCTTCCTCGGTGTTGGAATCGACAGACAAATAGCCGCTTTTAGCCATGTTGCCGGCTACGATAGGAGCCAGCACAATACCGGCCATTAACTGGCGCAGGGCATTAAAAGTCATTGGTGGCATAGCCTCATTTCCGAGCTTTTGAGATATGAATCCGCTTCCCCAAAAAATTGCCGTTAGAAGAAGCAGTAAATTGCCTTTCATTTTGTCACTCATGGCGTCAATTAAACCAAAATAATCGCTTGACTTCAAGGGGTTCGGCAATTATACTAATTGAGCGCGTGCCTTACGGGAACTGAGCGGATTCGTCCGCAAAACAGCAAGGCAACGCCAAAGCCGAAGCAGGCCTCAGAGCCGGTAGCAGAGGCGCTAATAATTTATTACTAGTTATGCCGAAAAAGAAACTTGTCAGGACAAGTCTCCAGTCGTAAATCGCAGCTGTTCGAGTTTCGTTGCTTGCAACTCTCTCTCACAGGCGATTCTGACATGGGACTTTCCATGACTCTGACGCTGCTAACGCTCGTCAATCGTCAGGATAAGTCTCCAAGTAGGCGGACCGAAACATTTCCGAGGTCCAAGCACGGGTACCCCTGGAGGACTCATACCAAGCACCCCGGAAGCAAGTAGGTAGAAAGGATGAGACTTATGAAGTCATTTATCGCTAAGCCATCTGACGTAGAGCGCAAGTGGTACGTCATCGATGCAGAAGGCAAGACTCTCGGTAAGCTCGCTGTAGAAGCAGCTTCAATCCTGAGAGGAAAGAAAAAGCCTATTTACACACCACACATTGACACAGGTGATTACGTAGTAGTCATCAACGCAGAGAAAGTGGCTGTAACAGGTAAGAAGGAAACCGATAAGATCTACAAGAGACACAGCGGTTATCCGGGCGGACTGAAAGAAACAACACTCGGCGAGATGAGAGCAAAGAAACCTGAGCAGATCATCGAGCACGCAGTTAAGGGCATGATGCCTAAGGGCAAACTCGGTCGCCAGATGTTCAAGAAGCTTAAAGTTTACGCAGGTCCTGAGCACCCACACACAGCTCAGAAGCCTGAAGAGTGGACATTCTAGAAAGGAGGAGTAGACAATGGCTAAGACAAAGACTATGTATCAGGCAACAGGCAGAAGAAAGTCATCCGTAGCTAGAGTAAGACTTCTCCCTGGAGCAGGCAACATCATCATCAACAAGAGAGACCTCGACACTTACTTCGGTGAGAAGGACGTCGTTAAGAACGAAGTTAAGAGACCTCTCGAACTGACAGGAACTCTCGGAAGCTATGACGTTATCGCAACAGTTAACGGCGGCGGCTTCACAGGACAGGCCGGAGCACTCAGACACGGTATCTCCAGAGCACTCTGCGAGATCGACGAGGAGACTTACAGACCTATGCTGAAGGCAGCAGGATTCCTGACAAGAGACCCACGTATGAAAGAGCGTAAAAAGCCGGGTCTCAAGAAGGCCAGAAGAGCCAGCCAGTTCTCAAAGAGATAATCACACGATTGTTTCAAGAGTCTCTTGGCAGACTACGAAAGCAAACAAAGAAGAGATGCTTACCGATACGGAAGCATCTCTTTTGCATTTATGAAAGCAGCGACTAGCAGGCTATTCCGCTAAGAGCTTTAAGATAGCTGCTATTGGTGCGCCCGGCGGGGATCGAACCCGCATCTACGCCTTCGGAGAGCGGTACTCTATCCATTGAGCTACGGGCGCACATTGTTTTGAATCCAAAACGAGAAAAATATCGAAAAAGATTCAAAACTGCGGCCGGAATGCGATAAAAAGAAGTACAGCTATTATTCGTCTTCGGATCTTCTCGGACGGCCCATCAATTCTTCAAGTGCGTCGTTGACATCGATTTTTCCTTTGATGACATTGTAGATTGCCTCGGCAATAGGCATCTCTACCTCGTACTTAGCTGCGAGGTCGTGTGCTGACTCTGCGGTGAACATACCCTCTACTACCATTCCGATTTCCTTGCGAGCCTCTTCAGGGTCCTTGCCCTCTCCGATGAGGCGGCCGCAGCGGAAATTGCGAGAGTGCATGCTGGTGCAGGTTACGATCATATCACCTACGCCGGAGAGTCCTGCGAAGGTCTCTGCCTGTGCACCCATCTTTACGCCGAGGCGCGTCATTTCTGCGATGGCTCTTGTGATCATGGCGGCTCTGGTGTTATCTCCGTAGCCGAGGCCGTCTATCATACCGGAACCCACTGCCATAACGTTCTTGATGGAACCGGCGAGCTCCATACCGAGCAGGTCATCATTTGTGTAGATTCTGAATCTGTTGGTAGAAAACAGATCTGCAAGTGCGTGCGCGGTTGCGTCACTCTTGGACGAAATGGATACGGCTGTCGGAACGCCGATACCTACTTCCTCTGCGTGAGACGGACCGGAGATACATGCGTATCTGTTCATGTCGATACCGATTTCTTCGGCAACCTGGGACATGCACTTTAGAGTCTTCTGCTCAATACCCTTTGCGATGTTCATCATCAAGGCGTCTTCCTTGATATACGGAAGGATGCCGGATGCGGCAACTCTGAATACCTGAGCCGGCACGGCGAAAAGAATTACGTCCGCGCCTTCAACCGTAGCTTTGTTATCATCGAGGAATTCGTAGTCGCCTTCAAGCTTTACGCCCGGAAGATAATCTACGTTTTCCATGTTTTCTCTCATGCGGTCCAGATGTGCTTTGTCTGTGTCAAAGAATCTGACCTTGCAGCCCTTGGCTGCGACTATTGTGGAAAGAGCCGTTCCGAAACTTCCGGCTCCGATAATTGCAACTGTCTTCATTTATGTCTCCTTCCATGCTGTTAATAGCAAAGTGTTGACTGATCGGATGTGGTTAATTATATTCCCAACCAATTTATTATACTTATTTTGCGATAAAAGATAAACCTCAGCAGACATATGTGATAGAATTGACAAGAATTGAAAAGCAAGATGAGGCATCGGCTAAAATAGATGCCGGACAGGGGACAAGACATAATGGCTAATAAAAATGATAAAGAACTGAGGTTTCAATTAAGCAATGATGATTATAAAGCATTCGGACGCTACCGTATACTTTTCACCAAGGGCGGAAAGAAGCTGATTAACAGACAGAGACTTACATATCTGTTATCCGGCGTGCTGATTGCACTGCTCTTTACGGTCTTCAAAGTGGATCCTACATTTACAAAGCTGGCATATGTCGCAGCGGCAGTTATCGGAATCGGCGGAGCAATTGTGGCTCCGAAGCTGGTGCTGAAGCAGCAGGCTGCAGCAATTGATGCGACTGCTGACGACCCGGAGAGAGTCCATCCTGTGGAAAACATAGTCAGATTTGAGGATGATTCCATGAATACAGAAGCCGGAGATGATAAGCAGTCTTTTCTTTATTCGGACATTCAGCAGGTGGATATGACTGAGGATGCTATATATGTATGGATGAGTGACATCATGATAATGCCTCTTCCTCTGCACGCTTTTAAGAATCAGAAGGCGATGGAGGATATGTACGACTTCCTTCAGGAGAAGACTGCTAAAGCATAGCGAAAAACATAAAATTGTGTAATATCACAAAAAAATATAAACGGATAGTTGACTTAGCACATAATCATTGCTATAGTTCTACGTGAACTTATTCTATGAAAGGAGTACATTCACATGACTAAAAAGAACATGATGATGGAAATGGGAATGATGGGCATGTGCATGTGCTGCGCCAAATAACATAGGATAAGGTCATAACGAATAAACCTAAACTATGAGTTTTCTCATGTATACTACGGGGGCAGGTCGTTAGGACCTGTCCCGTTTTTATCGGTCGCGGGCGCAGCACTGAGACCGAAAGAATAAAGCAAGGAAGGACACAAATGGCAGAAAATATCATAAGTCTGCAAGGGGTGACCAAAGAGTTCACGACAAAGAGCGGGCCGGTGGTTGCTCTAAGGGACATTAATCTGGATATAGAAAGAGGAGACTCCTATGGGATCATCGGACTCTCCGGCGCCGGTAAATCCACGCTGGTAAGAACGATAAATCTCCTGGAGGAGCCGACTGAGGGCAAGGTCCTCTTCGACGGAAGGGTTCTGACGGGGCTTAAGAGCAAGGAGCTGAATCTCCAAAGAAGGAAGATTTCGATGATCTTCCAGCAGTTCAATCTGCTGATGCAAAGAGACGCTGTCGGAAATATTTGCTTCCCGCTGGAGATAGCGGGCGTTCCTAAGGCAGAGGCAGTTGCCAAAGCCGAGGAGCTTCTGAAGGTGGTAGACCTGGAAGAGAGAGCTCATTCTTATCCGTCTCAGCTCTCGGGAGGACAGAAGCAGAGAGTAGCCATAGCCAGAGCTCTGGCCTCAGACCCTGAGGTAATACTCTGCGACGAGGCAACATCGGCACTGGACCCGAAAACAACTCGTTCCATCCTCACTCTGTTGAGAAAGATCAATGAGGAGAGAGGCATCACACTCGTAGTAATCACTCACGAGATGGGCGTTATAAAACAGCTTTGCAACAAGGTTGCCGTAATAGAAGGCGGAGAGATTGTCGAGCGAGGCCCGGTCAAGGAGATATTCGCCAATCCTAAGACTAAAGCGGCCAGAAAACTCTTCTTCCCTGACGCCGGCGAAAGAGAGATGCCGCATGTGAGAACCGCAGTCAAGAACAGACTCAGACTTGCATTCAATGAGCAGACGGCATACAAACCGATAATTGCCAACATGATTCTCGAAATCGGAGAACCCGTAAATATGCTTTATGCCAATATGGATGCACTCTTGGATGAGCAGAAGGGGCAGATGGTAATAGCTCTATCGGATGACAAAGAAATAGCCGAAAAACAGAAGGCTTATCTGATGAAAGAAGGTGTCAACTTCACGGAGATACCTGAAGACTCAGACTATTACGATTATCCCGTTAACGGGCCGGAAGAGGAGGTGAGCGAATAATGGATGCACAGACTTTGCTTAAACTTCTCGGAGAAGGTACGGTGCAGACGCTGATCATGACATTGGTCGGAACGCTGGTATCGTATATGATCGGACTTCCGGTAGGAGTGTCGCTTATAACAAGCAGCCCGAACGGAATAAGACCGATGCCTGTATACAACAAGGTTATGGGCTTTATAGTAAACGTAATAAGATCCATGCCGTTCCTGATACTCATGATTGCATTCATGCCGTATATCAGGATTCTCATCGGAACGGGAATCGGAACGGCAGCCACCACGGCAGCTCTGATACTTGCAGCCTGGCCGTTCGTAGCCAGAATGGTGGAGCAGTCACTGCTGGAAGTAGATCCGGGCGTTATCGAAGCGGCTCAGGCCATGGGGGCCAGCAATATGCAGATTATAAGAAAGGTTCTGCTGCTGGAAGCCAGACCGTCACTGCTGAACGGAGCGGCTGTAGCCACCATAACTATCCTCGGATACTCCGCCATGGCCGGTACACTCGGCGGCGGCGGCCTCGGAGACATAGCGATCAGATTCGGTCACTACAGATTCCAACCTACAGTCATGTGGATTACCATAATTGTACTGGTGGTGCTGGTGCAGATAATGCAGGAAATCGGAATAAGGGTAGCGGCCAAACTGGATAATCGTATCAACTAAGGTAATAATTGAAAGGGTATATAAACGAAAGGAGACCTATCATGAAGAACATTAAGAAACTTGGATTAATCGCAAGCATACTTGTACTTGCACTCGCACTGCTCGCATCCTGCGGCGGCGGAAGCAGCACATCTGACAGCGGCAGCGAAGGCGGCGATGCAGATAAGACCATTAAGGTTGCAGCATCCCCAACACCTCATGCTGAAATTCTGAACGCTGTTGCAGGCACTCTTGAGAAGGAAGGATGGACACTCGAAGTTGAGGAGTTCGACGACTATGTACAGCCTAACGTAGCTACTACAGACGGCGATGTAGACGCCAACTTCTTCCAGCACGTTCCTTATCTCGACGAGTACAATGCTCAGAACGGAACTAAGCTCGTATCCGTAGCAGCTATTCACTATGAACCGATGGGCGTTTATGCAGGAACAAAGAAGAGCTTCGATGAGCTTGCTGACGGAGACAAGATCGGTATTCCTAACGATGCCACAAACGGAGCAAGAGCACTTCTTCTTCTCCAGGACAACGGCGTAATCAAGCTGAAGGACGGTGCGGGAGTTACGGCAACTGAGCAGGATATCGCTGAGAACCCTAAGAATATCAAGATTGTACCTCTCGAGGCAGCTACAATTCCGGCTTCTCTTCCGGACCTCGCACTCGGTATAATCAACGGAAATTATGCAGTAGGAGCTGATCTTAAGATCTCAGATGCTATTGCTACGGAAACAGAGGACTCACTGGCTGCTGAAACATATGCAAATGTTATCGTAGTAAATGAGGAGAACAAGGACAGCGAGAAGACAAAGGCTCTCGTAGCAGCTCTTCAGACTGAGGAAGTTAAGAAGTTCATCGACGACAATTATGCAGGCGCAGTAAAGGCTAAGTTCTAATCTGACTGCAGAATAAACTATTCAGAGTAAAAAGGGGATTCCGTACGGGAATCCCTTTTTGCTGCATGAAATCTCCTGACTCGGATGATTCAACATTATTAATACATTAAGGTTTTCTTCCTTTTAATGCTCCTTTGTTATATAATTTATTGCGTATATTTACGTCTGTTTTTGTGCGCAAAAGTATCAGACGTTTCAAGTGTTGAAGGGGAAAAATGATGACGAAGGATTTCGTAAAAGTAGACAAATGGGGAGAATGCCTTTGGGGCATAGATGAAAACGGCACCTTGTTCATAAACGAGGGAGAGGCGGCAGATCTCGCAGGAGAAAATGCACCTTGGTACGATGACAGAGAATCTATCACCGAGGTTTCTACCATAGGAAATATAAGCTTCCCGGAAGCTGCGTCACTGGCGGGGCTTTTCAGGGGATGCAGGAATCTCGAAAAAGCGGACCTGAGTGGATTCAACACATCTAATGTAAAAGATATGAGCTACATGTTTGAAGCTTGTATTAATCTCGAGGAATTGGATCTGAGCTCTTTTAACACTCTTTCCTGCAGCAATATGAAAGGGATGTTCGGTAATTGTATCGACCTAAAAAACATTCTTCTCGGTGAGGCGTTCAGCACCAGCGGGGACGGAACCACCGATGCAGGCAAACTCGCAATTAAGGAAGAGAATAAATACAGAAGAGCCAGGGTTATTTCCGTTGACGGATTCAAAGTCAGATATCATGACGAGAACGGGGATGTTATTGAGAAAAAATCAGTCCCTAATTTCAGATATGTAGTAGAAAACGATCTGTTCAAATCCGAGGATGAGAATACGAAATTCCTCGGATGGAGCACTGAGCCGAATGCCGGCGGCAGCTTCATAAGATCGGGACAGGAGCTTAGGTCAGTGAGCGGAGATATTGATTTTTACTGCGTAAGAGCACATGCGCCTAAACTGGGACCGGTAGAATCTGTCAGACCTTTTTCATTCGGGGAGCAAATACCGTTTGCTCTTCCGGAGATTGAGTCAAAAAATGCACCTGAGGTTACGGGCTTTCTTGAGATAAGTCCTGACGGAAGTGAAGGAAGCTGGATCGCCATAGAACGAGACACTATACTTCCCGTCTCCTGCGACGGCTACTATCTCAGATTGCACGCCTCCAATGTAGTCGGAGCGGCTGTATCCGAGCCTGTTAAGTTGCATATAAGAAAGGCCAACGTAAATATGTCATCGGTTCGCTGGACGGAGCAGGATGACATGGTATATAACGGGGAGCCGAAGAAGGTTTGGGTGGAAGGCCTTCCCGAAGGCGTTGAAGCCACATACAGCGGAAATGTAGCCACGGAAGCAGGCACATATAAGGCCACTTTCAACTTAGAAATAGATAAAAACAATTTCAATGTTCCGCCTGTAGTAAAGGACCATGAGTGGACGATTAAGAAGGCCGTATACGACATGTCCAATGTACGCTGGAATTACGAAGGCGCATTCGGATACACGGGTGAAGAATATAAGGTTGAACTCAAAGGGCTGCCTGAAGGTGTCAGCGCTACCTATGAAAATAATACAGCGATAAATGCAGGGGTTTACACCGCCGTAGCTATTCTCAGTTATGACGAGGTCAACTACGAAAGACCTGCGGAGATTAATCCGTGCACATGGGAGATAAGAAAGGTCGCTATCGACCCGGCCAAACTGCAGTGGACAGTTTGCGATGACTTCATCTATGACGGAAACAGCAAGTCCGTACGAATCACCAATCTGCCTGAGGGCATAGAGGTGGAATACAGCGGAGATAGAGCATCATCAGCCGGCAAATATCTGGCCAGAGCTAATATGCTCGGAAACTATTGCACCAGCGGACCGGCAGAGTATGAGTGGGAGATTAAGAAGGCCAAGTACGACATGTCCAAAGCGATGTGGTCTGTACAGAGCTCATACACATATGACGGAAATAAGCATGTAATGGAATTGTCCGGAGTTCCGGAAGAACTGGAAGTAAGGTACAGCGGAAACGAAGGTCTTACGTCCGGCGAATACAAAGCCAGGGCAAGCTTCATTAACCCGGACACACACAACTTCGAGACGCCTGAAGATATGGAAAAATCTTGGGAGATCATAAAGAGATTTGTCGACATGTCCGAGGTAAAGTGGAATTACGAAGGACCTTTTGACTACGACGGTTTAGGAAAGAGAATCGAACTGGTCGGATTGCCGGAAGGCATAGGCGTTGAGTATAAGGACAACAGCTCAAGCGACGCCGGAATCTATAACGCACAAGCTCATCTTGTATATGACGAGGACAACTTCGTCGCAGAGGATCCTATGGATTGCCGCTGGATGATCAACAAGAAGAGGGTGGATGTATCCGGAGTAAAGTGGGCATATGACGAAGCCTTTACGTATGATGGTACAGAGCACAGAATCGAACTGGAAAACATTCCGGACGGCCTGATAGCAGAGTATGCGGATAATGCCAAGGTCAACGCAGGAAAGTACGTGGCAAGCGCCACTCTTATTGCAAACGACGACAGAAATTACGAAGTTCCTAAGATCAGCGGATGCACCTGGTCCATCAACAAAGCTGAGATACCTATGCCGGAGATGGAATGGACCGACAGCTCAGAATTTATATATGACGGAACGGAAAAGAAGGTTCAGATACTGAGCGATCCGGGAGACGCCGTTACTGTTGACTACAGGAACAACTCTGCCGTAAATGCGGGACGTTACTATGCTAAAGCGGTATTCTCCGCCGTAGATGATAGCAACTATAACGCACCTAAAGAGCTCGGCTATTCATGGGAGATAGCCAAAGCCGACTATGATATGTCCGGAGTTCACTGGGATTATGAAGCTCCGTTCACCTATGACGGAGACATGAAATCCGTCAGAGTGGCAGGTGTGCCTAAGGGTGTAAAAGTAAGCTACAGAAACGCAGAAGCAAAGGACGCGGGGGCATACAATGCCGTTGCGGAGTTTGAAGTGCTTGATAAAGTTAATTATTACGATAATATTCCGGATATGCTTCTCGATTGGAGCATACAGAAAGCCAGATATGACATGGCATCCGTACACTGGCAGGAGGACAGAGAGTTCTCATATGACGGCTCTGCCAAGAGCATCAGACTGTCAGGCCTTCCTGACGGATTGGAGCCTGTTTACGAAGGCAACACTGCCAGCGTGGCAGGTCAGTATACCGCTAAAGCTTCATTTAAATATGATGAAAAGAATTATGAGGAGCCTGAGCTTGCATCATGCCACTGGGTGGTAGATAAGACAGCCCTGGATATTTCCGCCGTAAGGTGGAATTATGAGAGTCCGTATAAGTATGACGGAACAGAGAAGAAGGTTGAGCTCGTAGGAGTACCTGAAGGAGCTGTAGTCAATTACAGCAATGAAACAGCTACAACGGCAGGCAGTTACATTGCTGCGGCCGAGATCATTCCTGAGGATACGGACAATCTTACCAAGTCAAAGGTGGAGAACCTCAACTGGAGGATAGAGAAGGGCGACTATGATATGAGTCATGTCCATTGGGATTACGAGAAGGCATTCACGTATGACGGACAGGAGCATAAAGTAGTTGTTAAAGGATATCCGGAAGGAGTGACACCGATATACAGAGGAAACAGTGCCAAGGCTGCAGGAAAGTATGAAGCATCTGTTACTTTTAAGGTTGCAGATAAAAAGAATTTCAACATTCCGGTATTTGAGAGCCTAACATGGGAGATAGCAAAAGCTGACTACGATATGTCCAATGCCAAATGGGACTACGAGGGAACGATTACTTACGACGGCAGAATGCACGAGGTTCTTCTCAGAGGACTCCCTGAAGGTGTTAAGGCCGTTTACTCAGGTAATGCAGCGGCTGAGACCGGCTCATATGAGGCAACTGCGGAACTGGTTCCGTATGATAAGGCCAATTATAACATTCCTACAGCGGATAAGTGCAGCTGGCAGATTGCCAAGGCGGATTATGATATGTCCAAGGTAAGATGGGACTACAAGGACGCTAAGGTATATAACGGCAGAGGACAGGGTGTAATGCTGGATCAGCTCCCTAACGGAGTTCTGGCAACTTACAGCGGAAACGAAGGAGTCAAGGTCGGGAAATACACTGCCAAGGCAGTTCTTACCGTATCCGATTCCGCTAATTACAACACCCCTGCCGTAGCTGATTGCGACTGGGAGATTGTTCCTGCCGATTACGATATCTCTTCGGTAAGTTGGGATTACGAGGCAGATAAATACGTCTATGACGGTGAGCGAAAGACTGTCGAACTTAAGGGACTTCCTAAGAGCATAGAGGCTGACTATAAAGGAAACAGCGCAACTCACGCAGGTGATTATGTGGCTACGGCGAACTTCGTATCGAATGATGCCAACTTCAAGGCACCTGATCCTATCAGTATGAATTGGAGCATAGCCAAGGCTAATCACAATATGCGCGAAGTATATTGGGATTACAGTGAGAATTTGTCTTATGACGGCACTCCTAAGAGGATTGAACTCAAGGGTGTACCTAAAGGAATTAAAGTAAATTACGTAGATAATGAGAAAACAGATGCGGGCACTTACACTGCCGTCGCACATTTTGAAGCTGAGACTGAAGATTTTAATGCTCCCGAGGATATGAGCTGCGTATGGACCATCGATAAAGGAGAGGTGGATATTCGCAAACTCAGCTGGGATTATTCACAGCCGTTCAAATACAACGGAGAGAACAGAAGCGTTAAACTGAAAGGACTTTCGAACCTCCTGGAGGCCAAGTACAGCGGAAATGAAGCTGTTGACAGCGGAAGCTATATGGCTGAGGCTGAACTCGTTCCGCTGGATCCGGCCAATTACAATACTCCTGCAATCGGAGGTTGTAAGTGGGAGATTATTAAGGCTGACTACGACATGACCAATGCCAGATGGGAAGGAGACTTCGACAGCGAGTATGACGGGCGTCAACACGGTGTATACATCGAAGGGCTTCCTGAGGGCCTAAAAGCGGTTTACAGCGGCAATGAAGCTACATCAGTAGGCGACTACGTAGCGTCGGCAGAACTTGCGGGAGACTATGACAACTACAATCCGGTAGAAATAGATGACTGCTCGTGGAAGATCAGAAAAGCCAGCTTCGATATGACCCATGTGGCATGGCAGGAGCAGAACGATTTCGTATATGACGGTTCATCCAAACATGTAGAACTCGTCGGATTGCCTGAGGGCATCAAGCCTGTCTACAGTGACAACACCGCCACTGAAGTGGGGGACTATGAAGCAGCTGTCAGCTTTGAATATGATGAGCATAATTATGAAGCGCCTGAATTCGGCAACTTCAAGTGGAATATCGCCAAAGCGGACATTCCTGTAAATATTGGCGAAGTTCACTGGAACTACAGCGGGCCGTTCGTATATGACGGTACGGAAAAGAGCGTAGCCCTGGCTCAGGCCGAAGAAAAACCAGGATTTTTCGAAAGACTGCGCGGCAAAGGCTCGGAGATTAAACTGGAGGGAGTGCCTGAAGGCTTCGATGTAGTTTATGAAGGAAATACCGCAACTGATGCGGGAGTGTATTATGCATCAGCTAAATTGGTCAGCAAGGACGGTTCCAATTACACAGAGACAGAACTGCCTCGTTGTAAATGGGAAATTGCCAAGGCGCCTATAGATATGATAGGAGTACATTGGAACTATGAGACTCCGTTCTCATATGACGGAGAGGAAAAGAGCGTGGAACTCGTGGGCCTTCCTGAAAACGTTAAGGTCAGCTACAGTGACAATACAGCCAAGAATGCCGGAACTTATGAGGCCATGGCTGTTATCGAGGCGGCGGACCCTGCCAATTTTGAAGAGCCTAATCCTGTGGCAGGATGCTGGTGGCAGATAGATAAGGCTGTCTATGATATGTCTGAGGCACGCTGGGTGTTTGATGAGGATCTCATATATAACGGTAAAGAGCACAAGGTAAGAGTAATCGGACTCCCTGACGGAGTCAGAGTAGCATCCTACGAGGGCAACAAAGAAGTGAATGCCGGCTCATACCTTGCAGAAGCCAATCTGAGATACCGAGACAAGAGCAATTATGAGGAGCCGATACTCCCTGAATGCAGATGGCGCATAGAAAAGAAAACCGTGGACGTGTCCGAGGTAAGGTGGGATTACGACGAAAGCAGCCTCATGGTATACGACGGCAAGCCTAAGACGGTCAAGTTAATCGGAGTGCCGAAAGAGGTGGAAGTCATCTATATAGATAACAGCAAGATTAACGCCGGAACGTATACCGCACGCGCCAAACTCAGTTATGACAGCAACAACTTTGAAGTGGCTGAGATACCTGATATAAAGTGGACAATTGAGAAAGCATCCTATAATACGGACAAAGTTCACTGGACATATGATAAACCTTTCGAGTACGACGGTAAGAACAAGACCATAAGCCTGGTCGGTCTTCCGAGCTCGATAGACGTCAAATACAGAGACAATAAAGCTTCGAAAATCGGCACGTATACGGCCAAGGCTTATCTGACATATGACAGTGAAAACTACAAGGAGCCTGAGGTAGATGCCACGATTGACTGGAGCATTGTAAGAAAGCAGGAAGATTAGTGAACGGATATTTAATAGCTATAATAGCGCTTACGCTTTGCTCAACATTTTTCTCGTCTACAGAGACGGCTTTCAGCTCTGCCAATAAGATAAAACTTAAGAACATGGCGGCTGATGACAATAAAAGAGCAGCGCAGGCGCTCGCCCTTTGCGAAGACTTCGACAGACTTATTACTGCAGTCCTCGTAGGAAATACGATTTCAAATATCGTAATGACGGCGGTGGCCACGGTTTACGGAATTACAACATGGGGTGCCAGACTCGGCCCGACCATTGCGACGGTTTTGGTTACCATCCTTATTTTGGTGCTCGGGGAGATTTCTCCTAAGATAATCGCCAGAGAATATGCGGAAGAGGTAGCTCTTTTTCTGACCCCTATGGTCAGAGCTCTTATCTTCATACTGACTCCGCTTACATTTATCTTTAACGGCCTTAAAATCCTGCTGAAGAAGGTGTTCGGTAAAAATGAGGAGCCGGAATTTTCAGAGGACGAACTCCTGACCATAGTCGAGGAGGCTGAGGCCGGCGGAGCCATAGGAGAAGAACAGAGCGAACTCATAGCTAATGCCATAGAGTTCAACGACGTAGAGGCGATAGATATTCTTACTCCGAGAGTGGATATAGTTGCCATAGAACGAGGGACGCCTGTGGCTGAAATAAAGAAGGTGTTCAAGGAATCCGGTCTTTCCAGACTTCCCGTGTATGAGGATGATTTGGATAATATTATCGGAGTTCTGAACCACAAAGACTTCTACAACAACAGCGTAAGAAGCATGAAGGATGTCGAGAAACTGATAAAGCCTGTTGCATATGTGGCTGAAACACTCAAGGCGGCAGTTCTGCTCAAGAAGATGCAGGCCAAGAAAACACATATTGCGATAGTGGTGGATGAGTACGGCGGAACCACCGGTCTTGTTACGATGGAAGACATTATCGAGGAGATCGTCGGAGACATATATGACGAACACGATGCTGTACAGAGTCGTGATGTAAGAAAGGCCGGAGAAGATACGTATATGGTGACGGGAGGAGCTAATCTCGAAGATTTCTTTGAGCTGTTCGGGGAGGAAATCGAAGAGGACGCCACCACCGTAAACGGATGGGTGATGATCGAATTGGATAGCCTGCCTAAAGCGGGAGATCAATTCGTTTATGAATCAAAGCATAAAATATTTACCGTTAAAGTAACCAAAGCGGATTCGAGACGAGCCCTTATGACTCGCATCCGTGTTGAGGATAAGCCTGAGGATGATGAGTTGTCCTGACGGGCCCTAAAGTAAAACGAAAGGAAACTGTTTCTTATGGGAATAATGGAAAAAATCTTCGGCGACCTTAATGTAAAAGAGGTTAAGAAGATAGAAAAAATCGTAGATGTAGTCGAATCATATGATGAGGCCATGCAGGCGCTCTCCGATGAGGAACTGCGTGCCAAGACAGATGAGTTCAGAGCACGTCTGAAAGAAGGAGAGACTCTGGATGATATCCTGCCGGAGGCGTTTGCCGTCTGCCGTGAAGGCGCATGGAGAAGCCTCGGGATGAAACACTTCAGAGTTCAGCTTATCGGAGGAGTCGTTCTTCATCAGGGAAGAATATCCGAGATGAAGACGGGTGAAGGTAAGACGCTCGTAGCTACATTGGCTGCATACCTGAACGCTCTCGACGGTCACGGTGTACACGTAGTTACTGTCAATGACTACCTGGCTAAGCGTGACGCGGAGTGGATGGGAAAGCTGTATACCTTCCTGGGCCTGACTGTAGGCTGCGTCATCCATGCCGTAGAGGGTGAGAAGAGACATGAGCAGTACATGGCGGATATTACATACGGAACCAATAACGAGTTCGGTTTTGATTATCTCAGAGATAACATGGTTACCTACAAAGAAGAGCTCACACAGCGTGAACTCAACTACGCCATCGTGGACGAGGTCGACTCCATCCTGATCGATGAAGCCCGTACACCGCTCATCATTTCCGGACGCGGCGTGGACTCAAGTTCCATGTACAGAAATGCCAATTCCTTCGTTAAGACCCTCACTGAAGAGAGAGATTATAAGATAGAGGAAAAGGACAATCAGATTGCGCTTACCGATGAGGGGGTTAAAGTCTGCGAGGAGTATTTTGATATCGAGAACTTCTCGGACCCTGACAATATGGAGCTCAACCATTACGTAAACCAGGCTCTTCGTGCCAACTACCTCATGAAGAGGGATGTTGATTACATCGTAAAGGACGGAGAGATTCTCATAGTTGATGAATTTACCGGACGTCTCATGTACGGACGTAGGTTCTCGAACGGTCTGCATCAGGCCATAGAGGCCAAGGAGGGCGTAAAGGTCAGATCCGAATCAAAGACGCTCGCTACTATTACACTTCAGAACTATTTCAGAATGTATAACAAACTGGCGGGCATGACCGGTACTGCCAAGACCGAGGAAGACGAATTCCGTGATATCTACAACATGGATGTAGTCGTAATTCCTACCAACAAGCCTGTCGTCAGAGACGACATGGACGATTCCGTATATGCTCACCAGAGCGGAAAGTATAAAGCAATAGTTGAGAAAGTCGTAAGCGCTCATGAGAAAGGACAGCCTGTACTTGTAGGTACTATTTCAATTGAAATATCCGAACTCATATCAAGTATGCTGAAAAAGCGCGGTGTAAAACATAATGTGCTCAATGCTAAGCACCACGAGCAGGAAGCCGAGATAGTTGCTGAGGCAGGACGCCTCGGGGCCGTTACCATCGCGACCAACATGGCCGGTCGTGGTACGGACATCATCCTCGGCGGTAATCCTGAATTTGAAGCAAGAAAGCAGATGAAGAAAGAAGGATATACTCCGGAGCAGATTTCATTTGCCACCGGATTTGAGAAGTCCGATGATTCGGAAATGCTTGAAGCCAGAGAAAAATTCCATGAACTTCACGAATCCATCAAGGCTGAAAGAGCCCCTGAGCAGGAAAAGGTTAAGGAGATCGGAGGCCTATGCATCGTAGGTACGGAGCGTCATGAATCGAGACGTATAGACAATCAGCTCCGCGGACGTTCCGGTCGTCAGGGAGATCCGGGAACAACTCAGTTCTTTATTTCTCTCGAAGATGATCTTATGAGACTCTTCGGAGGAGAGAGAATGCAGAGCATATTGGAGAGAGTCGGCGTAGGGGATGACGAACCGCTTGAAGCCGGAATGCTAAGCCGCTCCATTGAGGGAGCGCAGAAGAAGGTGGAGGGTAAAAACTTCTCCATCCGTAAATACGTACTCCAGTACGATAATGTCATGAATAAGCAGCGTGAGATTATCTACGATCAGAGACGAATGGTTCTGGACGGAGAGGATGTGTCCGAATACATCAAGAATATGACGTACGAGCTCATCGACGGCATTATCGATCCTGTCGTTCTTGAGTCAAAGTATGCGGAAGAATGGGACATCAAGAGAATTACAGACGGTCTTGAGCAGATTACACCTGCCTTCAAAGGAAGACTCAAGGTCGATGATGAATATCTGGCAGGTCTCGAAGAAGAAAAACTCAGAGAGGATATCAAGAATATCTTTGATGAACTATACGCCGAGAAAGAGGCCGAAATCGGCACTGAGCAGATGAGAGAAGTTGAGCGAATGATTCTTCTCAGAGTCGTGGATAACCGATGGATGGATCACATCGATGCCATGGATCAGCTCAAAGACGGTATCGGGCTCAGAGGATACGGCCAGCAGGATCCGGCTGTTGCCTATGCGCAGGAGGGCTTCGCGATGTTCGAAGAACTCATTGCCGACATCAGAGAAGAGACTGTTAAATTCTGCTACAATGTAACCGTAACAACTAAGACTGAAAGAAGAAATGTCGTAAGCGGACAGACATCTGCTGCCAAGGAGGAGTATAAAGATGATACCCAGGCCCCTCCTCAGAAGGGCGGACGCGGAGGCGCTATGCCGGCTGCAGCCCCTAAGGCAGATAAGACCGGAAAGCAGGAAACGGTAAGGCGTGATATGCCTAAGGTGGGAAGAAACGATCCTTGCCCATGCGGTTCCGGAAAGAAGTATAAGAACTGCTGCGGCCGCAACGCATAGAAAGAGGTGACAAGATGCTCGGAATAATCATTGTAATAATACTTGTGATCGCTGCTTTTGTGCTCTTTGCTTACAATTCTCTTACAAAGGACAAGAATCGCATTGAGCTGGCGGAAATAGAACTCAAAAAGTATGAAGCGGAGGGAGATCCTAAGGATATAGACAATGCCAAGAAGTATTATGCTGCAGTCCTCAGGGACTACAACACAAAGGTTGAGAGTTTTCCTTTCAGCCTCGTGGCGGAACTGTTTAACTTCCCTAAGATGCACACTGAAAATTTTGATGAAGGTGAGTAAAATGACCAGGAATTCTCTTAAGTTGAGAATAGCGGCTACAGCCGGTATTTTGGCTCTGGTACTCTGCATGTTTCCTTTCGGAACATGGAAGGTTTCGGCTGCAGACAATACCATGTACACCGAGGAATATAATGTGAAGGTGGACGTTTCCGAGGACAATTCCTATGTAATCAATGAGAACTTGGAAATGTATTATGTGACGCCTCATCACGGAATATACAGATATATTCCTATGCAGGGTCAGATTATCAGCGACATAAGAGTGCCGAATTACGAATATGAAACCTACATGCAGAACGGTTATGAGGTTATTAAAATCGGAAGCGGAAGTTATACCCTTACGGGATCGCATCCGTACAAAATAATGTACAGAATCGCGATGTTTGAGGACGGTAATACCGAGAAAGACATGCTGCTTTTGAACCTCATCCCTACAGACTGGGAGACAGACATAGGAAGCAGCTACTGTGAGGTAGTGCTTCCGAAGGAGGCGGATCTCAGCAAAGCTGAAGTCTATTCCGGAACTTACGGAGCTACAGGCAATGAAGACAATGTAGTCATGGAGACATCAGCCGACGGAAAGGTGATTAAATTGTCCGCTAAAGATATACCTGCGCATCACGGTATTACTCTTACCCTCGACTTACCTCAGGGTTATTGGGTAGGAGCACCTGAGTTCGGTAGTCTGAATTTCGGAAGCTCGCTTTTATTCCTGCTCGGACCTGTAGGAGCCTTCCTCGCATGGTTCCTGTTCGGAAGAGATAAGCACCTGGTTAAGACTCTGGAGTTTTATCCTCCGGACAACCTGACTCCGGGTGAGGTCGGATATATCGTCGACGGAAGAGCGGATAAAGAGGATGTTATTTCCAGCATAGTATATCTCGCGGATAAGGGATATATGGAGATAGAGGAAGAAGACAGAGGAAGCTTTAAGTTTGTATATGTACAGGAGCCGGGCTTTGATGAGCCGGACTATATACGCAGCGTATTCAGGGGGATATTCTCGGACGGGGAAGCCGTAAAATACAGCGATTCACTCGGCTCAACTTTCGGTCTCAAGTACAACCTGGCCAAAACTCAGCTGGCAGGGATGTTCTCCGGATACCGTGCGCTAATTCGACCTGAATCAAAGATGGCCAGAGCTATATGCATCGTAGCTGCAATTGTACCTGCCATGGCATATATGACCTGGGCGGCATCAAATGGTTCAGATACTTCGTTCGGCATGACTTGGTGTTCTCTGCACATCATCATTTCCGAACTCCTGCTTTGCTCCGCATACGATAGGATAAGAACATCTTCCAAGATAAAGACTATCCTCAAGAGCATCGGCGCCATATGGTTCTTTACCATGGGCATCGGAATGCTGCCTCTAACGACGGACGGCTTTACAATAGTGAGCAGACCGCTCGCAATTCTTATCGTATCAATGCTTCTGGTGGGCACGCTGATCTGCATGTTCTTCGCGGTAGTTGCCACATCAAGAACGGATGAATATACGGATCTTCTGGGTAAGGTTCTCGGCTTCAGAGATTTCGTTAAAACTGCGGAAGTCGACAAGCTGAACGAGCTCGTTGAACAGGATCCTGAATACTTCTACCACATCATGCCTTATGCATACGTATTCGGTCTGAGCAACAGGTGGATTAAGAAATTTGAAAATATTCCTGTCGTTACACCGCACTGGTATCGCGGCATCGGACGCATGGACAGCTTCGATTACTATATGATGGGAAGAATGATGAGCGACTGCAACGCCAGCGTCGGAAACAATATCGTACTTCCTTCGGCTCCGTCAGGCAGCTTCGGAGGAGGCGACTTCGGTGGCGGCGGCTGGAGCGGCGGAGGCGGCTTCAGCGGAGGCGGATTCTCGGGCGGTGGCTCCGGCGGCGGCGGTGGCGGCGGCTGGTAGACGCTCGTAGCGGCACTATAAGAAAAAAGGATAAATACAATGACAAGAAACAAGATATTAGTCTTCGGTGACAGCATTACATACGGACAGAGGGATCTCGAGATGGGCGGTTGGGTAAACCGCGTAAAGCTCGCCCTGGCGCATGACAACTCCATTACGAGTTGCCATGTGTTTAATATGGGAATATCGGGACAGAGCACCAATGAGATACTTGAGCGTATGGACAGAGAATGTGCAGGACGCGTTCTGGATGATGCAAATAACATAATAGTTATCGCTGCAGGAATTAATGATTCTCAGATTATCAGCGGTAAGTTGGTTACCGAGGAAGACAGGTTCAGAAGCAATGTCAGAGAGCTCATTGATGTAGCTAAAGACTTTACGGATCAGATAATCTGGCTTGGACTCACACCTGTTGATGAAGAGCGCACCAATCCCGTTACATGGGACAAGACCAGAAGCTGGAATAATTCTCTGGTAGAAAAATATGACAATATTATTTCGGAAATCTGCAAGGAGTGCTCTGTCAGATATGTATATGTTTTCGATCAGATAGATCCGGAGACCAACGAAGACGGCCTTCATCCGTCAGGCGTAGGCCATGCCGTACTGGCAGATGTAATGGAAAACGTTCTTATGAGTTATCTTAAGAAGGAATCAAAACTGGCAGCTATTAAAAATGAAGGGGGACTCTTAAAGAGAATCAAGAGTTTATTTAAGAAATAAAAAAGATGAAAAAGTATATTATTTGGGACTTTGACGGCACTATAGCCAACACCAACGACGTAATACTCGATTCGTGGCAGGCCACATTCAGACACTTCCTCGGACATGAGCTTCCCGTACAGGAGATAGAAGCGACTTTCGGAGAGACTTTGAAGTACAGCATCAGCCAAAAGATTCCGAATGCTGAATACGAAGAGGTCAGAGACTTTTACAGAGATTACCAGAATGCACACTGTCAGGGCAGAGTCTATGTCTTCCCCGGTGTCAGGGAATTGCTCGAGCTGATGAGAGAAAAAGGATATAAGATAGGAGTGGCCACGTCGAGGACGGCGCACAGCTTTTGGAGGTACACCAGAGAACTGGGAATAGACCATTATGTGGATGAACTGGTTTCGATGGAGGATGTAAAAAATCACAAACCTCATCCGGAATCGGTTACGGCACTTTTGGACAGGTTCGGAGGAACCCCGGAAGAAGCCATTATGATAGGTGATACCAAATACGACATCGGCTGTGCCAATGCGGCCGGAGTGGACAGCGTACTAATCGGCTGGAGCCATTACGTCGATGAAGAGTCGATGGCTGCAGACGGATATGTACCGACTTACCGCATAAAAGAACCGAGAGAATTATTAGACTTAATTTAAGGAGACAGAATGTTACAACTGGACGAAATCAGAAGCCAACTTCCGACTCTTAATGAGAAGATAAAGGAAGTGGGAGGCTGGCTTTGACCCTGAGGGTCTTAAGAAAAGGATAAAAGAATTGGAGGACCGGAGCCTGAAAGACGGTTTTTGGGATGACCAAAAGAGTGCCCGGAAAGTCCTGAAGGAGAAGAAGTCACTTGAGGATAAGCTTTCAGCATATGAGAGCCTGAAGGCGGAAGCGGATGAGCTTCCGGAACTTATCGATATAGCTGAGGAACTTGAAGACGAAGCAGAGGCCAAAGCCGTTGCAGACAGTTTCGATAAACTGTCAGATGAGCTGGAGGACCTAAGGACGCGCATGCTTCTTTCGGGCAAGTATGATGATAACAATGCCATCCTCAGCATCCATGCAGGCACCGGCGGAGTAGATGCCAATGACTGGGCCGAGATGCTGGAGAGGATGTACCTGAGATACTGTGAGAAAAAGGGCTTTAAGACAAAGATTCTCGACAGGCAGGATGATGTCGACTACGGCATAAAGAGTTCCACTATTCAGGTGGAGGGGGATAACGCATACGGCCTTTTGAAATCCGAGAACGGAGTTCACAGACTGGTAAGGATATCTCCGTTCAATGCTATGGGAAAGAGGCAGACATCTTTCGCTGCGGTGGAAGTGGTTCCGGAGCTCAGCGACGACATAGAAGTAAATATCGACCAACAGGATCTCAAGATAGACACTTATCGCTCGGGCGGAGCCGGAGGACAGCACGTCAATACTACTGACTCTGCCGTCAGAATTACGCATCTTCCGACGGGCATAGTGGTAACTTGTCAGAATGAGAGATCTCAGATCATGAACAAGGAAGTTGCCATGAAGATTCTCGTATCCAAACTTACGAGGATTGCAGAAGAAGAGCAGAAGGAGAACCTGAATGAAATCAGGGGAGACCAATCAATGGCTACCTGGGGATCGCAGATAAGAAATTACGTTTTCCAGCCTTACACCATGGTCAAGGATACAAGAACGGGCGCAGAGGTAGGAAATGTCGATGCCGTTATGGACGGAGACCTGGATCTGTTCGTAAGAGCCAAGCTCTCACAGGATGCCGGTCAAGGTCGATAAAAGGGACAGTATAATTGTTAAAATAATTCCATGCTGAGATTGTATGCCGGAAGAGAGAATACGGACAAAGAGCGTTTCATTTATGACCGCATCAGGGAAAGCGGCGCTGAGACGCTCGTTTTAGTGCCGAATCAGTATACTTTGGCAGCAGAAGAGCAGGCGCTCAGATACCTGGAGAGCGACTGCCTTTTTAATGTGGAGATTCTGTCGATGAACAGACTCGGGCTCAGGGTTCTTCAGGAACAGGGAAGAGAATCCGTTCGCATGCTCGATAAATACGGCAGATTTATGCTTCTTACAAAGCTTATCAAAGAGCACGCAGATGAGTTCGAGGTGTTCAGACGCTCTGTCGGAAAGGTCAGTTTCACGACGATGCTGAATGATTTTATCTCGGAGTTCAAACAGCAGAATTGCCGTGAAGAAGACCTTGAGGATTTGCTCGGAGAGTCTGAGGATAATCCTCTCCTGAATTCCAAACTTAAAGAGCTCAGGGGAGTTATTTCATCCTATGAGGAATTCATAAAGGATAAGTATACCGACCCGGAAGACTATATATCCATGTACATCGATGCTATCGGAAAGTCGGAACATGTTAAGGGGAAGTCCGTATGGGTATACGGCTACGATAACATAACTCCTAAGTTTACGGCTGCTCTTCTGGAAATAGCCAAAACGGCAAATGACACTAACTTCATTATTAACAGGAGCGATTTCGGTCTGGATGAAAGGCTGATAAACTTGCTGCAAGCCTCAGCTTCGGAGCAGGGTATAGAGACTTCTTTGGAGGAGATAGGAGAATCCTATGTTCAGAGAAAGACAGAGACTATAGAGCGCATTGAAAAAGGGCTCTGGAATTATGCGGATGCTGCTTCGGCTGATGATTCTGCGGATGAGGATTATGTCCCGGAAGATCTCACTGTGGTATGTGCGGCAAATCCGTATTATGAAGCGGAGAATGCGGCTGCATATATTTGGCACTTGGTCAGAGACCTCGGCTTCAGAATGAGAGACATTCAAATCATTGCAAATGACGAGGGGGCCATGCACCCGATAATCAGACGTGTCCTGGCTGAATACGGACTTCCGGTGTTTTCCGATTCCGTAAGGCAGATCACCGACACTGCAGCAGTCAGCTTCATAGTCAATCTGCTCTGGTTCAAGTTGTATAACAAGGCTCCTCAATTCTTATTTGCGATGCTGAAAACGGGACTCAGTGAGTTTGAAGATGAGGAGATAGAAGATCTTGAAAATTATGTCAGGAATTACCGCATTAAAGGATCCATGTGGGATAGAGATTTTATTTACGGAGCGGATGCTCTCGGCGAGGATAAAATCGCTTCTCTAAACAAGATGAGATCAGTAATATCCGCTGCTATGTCCGAACTGGATGCTCTCGGAAAAGAAAAGAATCTTTCCGACTTTGTAGGCGGT
This sequence comes from uncultured Eubacteriales bacterium, assembly GCA_902773835.1. Lineage (GTDB taxonomy): Bacteria > Bacillota > Clostridia > Peptostreptococcales > Anaerovoracaceae > Crickella. Next base: position 34,021 of record CACYFZ010000007.1, read on the forward strand.
TTTAAAAAGTATCTGGAAGATGAGTGGAATCTTTCAGAGCGTGTTTCCGAAGCTGCATCGGAAGCAGATAAAGAAGGGCTGGCCGATGAGGCGCAGAAGCTAATCCAAAGTTACTCAAAAGCCTTGGAAATCATGGACCAGATGACAGAGATAGCCGGAGATGAGGACTTTGATTTTTCAGAGTTTACGGAACTTTATATCGCCGGTCTTTCCGATGTAGAGGTCGGCGTCATTCCTAAGAGTGCAGACGGACTCTCTCTCGGAACTATGATAAGGACCCGCCCGAGGGAGGTAAAGGCTGTCGTTATTCTCGGAGCCAATGAGGGCACGATGCCGATGAAACCTAAGACGGAGGGGTTGTTCTCCGTGGATGAAAAAGATTACTTCAAATCCAAGGGCTTCGCTATGGGCTCGTTGGACGACATCAAGATGGATGAAGAAAATGCTGCCATGTACAGGATGATGTCCAAGGCGGAACAGAAACTGTACATCAGCTATTCGCTTACAGGTACGGACGGTAAAGATTCCAGCCCGGCTCCCGTGATCGATTCTCTTAAGATGCTCTTCCCGAAGATTAATGAGGAGGGATTCATAAAAAGAGATATTATAAGCGAAGGGTGGGGACAGGATCTGTTCCAAAGCCCGGAAGACGGAATACGTCACTTGTCCATACATATGAAAGAGAGCCCGAAGAATGAGGCTCCGGATGACCTCACTGCAGCCTTGCTTTCCTGGTACAGAGACAACAAAAAAGAAGCAATCGAGGCGGTGATGGATATACTGCGCGATGAAAACGAGGCCAAGGCACTCGGAAGAGATACGGCCGTCAGATTGTTTAATGTCAGCGGAGGAATACTGTCGCTCAGTGCTTCGGCAATCGGCAATTATTATGATTGCCCTTTCAAATATTACATTAACTACGGTCTTTCTCCTCAGGAAGAGAGAAGTTTTGAGACTGATTCGCGCTCGGTGGGAGATGCGTACCACGAATGCTTAATGGCCGTGGCACAAAGACTTACCGAAGACAGAAATCTGATGCTCAGAGTGAAGGACGGTGACGGAGAAGAGTTGGCTCAGATAGTTGATGAGGAGCTCGTAAAACTCGCATCCGAATACAGAGGAGGACTCTTTGTATCCACATCAGGAGAGCAATACAGACTGGAGAGAATAAGGGAAATCTGCGGGAAAGCCGCGGAAGCCATGGCGGGACAATTATCTGCCGAATCTGTTGAAAGTGCCAAATTCGAAGAAGGCTTCGGACGTCATCGCAGTTTCGAGCCTATCAGGATGAAAGTCGGAAATGATGAAGTAGTCGTGGAGGGCAGGATTGACAGATTGGATGTTTTAAATGTCGATGGAGATGACAGGGTCAGAGTAATCGACTATAAAACCGGCAGGGACAGCCTGGATCTTTGGAAGGTGAGAAACGGCCTTCGAATGCAGCTTATGATTTATCTTATTTCGGCCAGCTCCGGAGAGTATGAGCCTGCGGGAATGTTCTATTTCAATATAAAAGATCCTATGGAGGCCATGAATAACAAATCGACCAATGTGTTCAATAAAACATTGGAAAAGAAGGCCGGGGACATATTCAAGCTTAAAGGCTCGTACATAAAAGAAGAAGGGGTGCTGAGCGCCATGCCTGAAGAGGTGCTTTCCAAGGCTGAAAAGGAAAACCCTATAAGCCGCGAAGAATATGAAGAAATAAAACATGATGTTTTAAACAGAATAGAGGAGGCGGCATCGGGAATACTGAGCGGCAGCATAGATATACAGCCTTTGCGCGAAGATAAGAATAAGATAGTCTGCAATAACTGCAGCTATAAATCCATCTGCCGCAGAGACGCCAAGTCTGCAAAGAATGCCACCAAATTATTGCCGAAAAAACCGAAAAAAGAAGAACAGTAATGCAAATAATATCAGTTGGGAGCAGCAGCTCCGGAAATTCATACATAATAGCGACGGAAGACAGCATCGTGCTTCTTGATGTGGGCCTTCCCGCAAAGAGGATAGTCGCGGCGCTGGAAGAAATAGGCAGAAGCCCCGAAGACGTAGATGCGGTACTTATTACGCATGAGCATACTGACCATGTGAAAAGTGTCAGAGCAATAGGAAGACAGTGCTGCAATGCATCGTTTTACGCCAGCAGAGGAACGGTAGATAATACCAAGAATTTTGAGTACATCGATAAAGATAGAATCAACATCGTTTCTTCAGGAGATTCCTTTGAACTGGCCGGACTGGAACTGGGAACCTTTTCCCTAAACCATGATGCTGCCGAGCCGCTTGGCTTTACTATCTCGGAAAACGGAGAAAAACTTGCGGTGGTCACTGACTGCGGAGCCATAACCGAGGACATCTTTGAATCTATAAAAGATGCTGATGCGCTGGTCTTTGAAGCCAATCACGACGAGAATATGCTGATGTACGGAGAGTATCCGTATCATCTTAAAGTAAGAATCAAGAGTGATCACGGGCATCTGTCCAACGAATGTGCTGCAGATGCGCTGGCTTCACTTTTGTCAGAAAGAGATGAAAAGGAACCCCTGAAAATAATGTTGGCTCATCTGAGCTTTCATAATAACGCACCGTTTTTCGCAAGACGCACTATAGAGGATGTTTTGGCTGAAAGGGGCTTTTCCAAGGACATAGATTACACGCTCGATATAGCATCAAAAGATGAGCCGACTTACTTCGGAGAGCAGGAGTAAAAATGCTGAATATAAATATTGTCTGTGTAGGAAAACTGAAAGAAAAATATTGGACGGATGCCTGCAGCGAGTACCTTAAGAGGCTGGGCGCATACTGCAGTGCCGAAGTTACGGAGGTAAAGGAAGAGAAACTCCCGTCCAATGCATCTGCCGCTGATGAAATGAAGGTGATAGAGGCAGAGGGAAGAAATATACTTGAAAAGATTTCAAAAACCGATTTTGTAATAGCCCTGGATGTAAAAGGAAAAGAGAAAAGCTCTGAGGAAATAGCGGAGCTTTTAAATAAAATTAGTTTTACACATTCCGCGGTGGCGATTATAATTGGAGGCAGCCTCGGATTATCTGATGAAGTTAAATCGAGAGCGGATGTAAAACTCAGTTTCGGTCGTATTACGCTGCCGCATCAACTGGCGCGCGTAGTGGCGCTGGAGCAGATATACAGAGCTTTTAAAATCAATGCTAACGAAACCTATCATAAGTAAGGTTTCCGGGGCCGAGCCCCTAAATAAAAAGGAGAGAATATGAGCAATAAATACAGCAAATCAAATAAACAGAAGAAAAACGATCTTTCTCAATATGAGCAGAAGAGAGAGCGCCTGAACACGGGCGCCAAGGTGATGGCGATTATCGTCTCAATTGCCATGATAGTTACCGCTTTTCTTTCTGCAGGAGTTTTCTTTCTCAAATAGATTTAAACACGTTTAAAATCACAAAAATATCACACTTTGTTAAATAATTATTGTATTCACAGGCTGCCTATTATGATAAAATTTATGCAGCTATGTTTTTCATATGATAAAAGCTATTGTTCTAACAAACAGGAGGGGCCTATGGAATTACAAATTCAAGACCTTGTTTCCTCTATTCGCAAAGAAGGGGTAGAGGCGGCAAATGCCGAAGCCGAAGCGATTATCGCCGAAGCTAAGAAGAAGGCCGACTCTATCGTCAGAGGAGCACAGACAGAGGCACAGCAGTATAAAGATGCTGCAGAAAAGGAAATAAACATCCTCAAAGAAAGTGCTGAAGTAAGTGCAGACCAGGCGAAGAGAGATGCCGTTCTGGCATTTAAGACAGAGATTCAAAATGAGATTGAAAAGATCCTGTCAGCCGGCATCGGCAAAGAGCTAAACGGTAAAGCTCTCGGTACTCTGATTCGCACGGCAATTGCCGGTGAAAACGTCGCAGATTGTGCCGCAGAGGTGGCTGAGGTAAGCGATGCTCTCAAGAGTGAGCTTGCTAAGGAGATCAAGGACGGACTGGAAATCAGACCTAATAAAAACGTGCAGCAGGGATTCCGTATTGCATCTAAAGACGGATCCGGCTATTTCGACTGCACGGACGAAGGTATCATGGAGATGCTGATGCCATACTTCAGAGACCTGGACTTCAATTAGAGAGGGAGGCAGAGTATGGCTTCTTATTATTATCTGACATCAAGCCTGCCTGAACTCAGAGCAGACGGAGATATGCCGATATCATACGGCGAATTTCTGTCGCTATGCCAGTCGAACGTAAGTGAATCAACATATGAATTGCTCGAAAATCTCACTTTGGATTCCAAGGAAGGACCGCTTGTTGACAAGTGGCATGAATTCTACGGAATGCTGAAGAAAGAACTCAGCTACCAAAGAAGTGTGAATCTCGGAAAGAGTTATTCGTCCGCATATGATAAAGACGGATTTATCGCACAGGTGGTTCAATCAGCGCTCAGCGCAAAGAACCCGTTGGAAGCCGAAAGACTCTTACTGGAGTATGAATTCGATAATCTGGATTCACTGGTCGGACTCCATATGTTCGATGACTATGTGCTTTTCGGATATGCCATCAAGCTGAAATTACTTGAACGCCTGAGCTGCTTTGAGCAGGAAAAGGGCAAGGCCGAATTCGATTCACTGTTCGAAGGGATACAGGAGCGCGTGTACAGTTTGTAACAATCTAACAGGAGTGTTATATGAAAGTAGAAACAGGATATGTAGCCGGAGTCAACGGCAACCTCATAAAGGTTAACTTCGATGGCTCGGTTCGAAAAAACGAAGTTGGTTACATCCTCGTTGACGACAAGCGCCTCAAAGGAGAGGTAATCCGAGTCAACAACGGGGAAGTAAGCATGCAGATCTACGAGATGACCGACGGAATTAAAATCGGTGACCCGGTAGAATTCACCGGAGAACTCATGTCCGTAGATCTGGGCCCGGGACTGCTGACACAGGTATATGACGGTCTGCAGAACCCGCTTCCGCAGCTTGCGGAGCAATGCGGTTTCTTCCTGGAAAGGGGAGTTTATCTGGATGCTATTCCGGACCGCAATTGGGACTTCACTCCGATTGTAAGAGTAGGAGATGCCGTTAAGGCGGGCTCCACTATCGGAACGGTCCCTGAAGGTCTTTTCACACACCATATTATGGTGCCATTCACACTGAGAGGTACCGACTGGACGGTCAAGTCCATCAAAAAGCCGGGTTCGTACCATGTGCGTGAGACCATATGCACTATCGCGAACGAAAAAGGTGAGGAGAGAGAACTCTCCATGGTATTTACTCAGCCTATCAAACAAGCAGTTAAGTGTTACGAGGAAAAACTCCGTCCGAGCGAACCTCTCGTAACAAAAATTCGTTGTATTGACGCTTTCCTGCCGGTAGCCAAGGGCGGTACATTCTGTACGCCGGGACCGTTCGGCGCGGGAAAGACGGTACTCCAGCACATGCAGGCCAAGAACTCTGACGTAGATGTCGTAATCGTAGCCGCCTGCGGAGAGCGTGCCGGCGAGGTAGTAGAAGTTCTTAAAGAGTTCCCTGAACTTGAAGACCCTAAGACAGGACGTTCACTGATGGAAAGAACCATCATCATTTGTAATACGTCCTCCATGCCGGTAGCTGCCAGAGAAGCTTCGGTATACACAGCAGTTACTCTCGCTGAGTACTACAGACAGATGGGACTCGATGTACTCATGCTGGCTGACTCAACCAGCCGTTGGGCACAGGCCATGCGTGAGATGTCAGGACGTCTGGAGGAGATTCCGGGAGAGGAAGCATTCCCTGCTTATCTCGAATCATCCATCGCGGCATTCTATGAAAGAGCCGGAAAGGTACGCCTTGAAGACGGCACTATTTCATCCATTACAATCGGCGGTACGGTATCCCCGGCCGGCGGTAACTTCGAGGAACCTGTAACACAGGCTACTCTGAAGGTAGTAGGGGCCTTCCACGGACTTGCCAGAGAACGTTCGGATGCTCGTAAGTATCCGGCCATTCATCCGGTTGACTCATGGTCAAAGTACCAGGGCGTAGTAGATACAGACCGCATGGAACATGCCAGAAGTATGTTGGTCAGGAGTAACGAAATAAATCAGATGATGAAGGTTGTCGGAGAGGAAGGTACTTCCAACGATGACTACATCATATATCAGAAGGGAGAGCTTCTGGATGCGGTATATCTGCAGCAGAACTCATTCGATCCTATCGACGCCGCGTGCGTACCTGAGAGACAGCAGAGAGAGTTCGACAGACTCTACGATGCCATGACTCAGACTTACGACATCGCAGAGAAGAAGGATATAAGAGCCTTCTTCAACCAGCTGAGACAGGAGTTCCTCGACTGGCACGGCACAGAGTGGGAGAGCAAAGAGTTCGACTCTCAAGAAAAGAAGATTGAAGACTTCTATAAGTCTAAGGTCGTTAGCTAGGAGGACGGTGTAGTATGCAAAAGGTTTATACGAAAATAGATTCAATTGTAGGTAACGTAGTAACCGTCCGTGCGCAGGGTGTCAAGAACGGAGACCTGGCGCTGGTTGGCGACAGTTACGCAAACGTTATCAAACTGGAGAAGGATGTAGTATCCCTCCAGGTTTTCGCCGGCGCCCAGGGCGTCAGCACCACAGACCCTGTACGCTTCCTCGGAAGACCGATGATGGTATCCTTCTCGGAGCATCTCCTCGGCCGTATCTTTGACGGTGCCGGAGTTCCGAGAGATAAGGGACCTGCCTTGACAGAGAATATGATTCCTATCGGCGGCCCGTCCTTCAACCCGGCCAAGCGTGTACTTCCGAAGAACATGATTCGTACGGGAATTCCGATGATTGATGTATTCAATACATTGGTAGAGAGCCAGAAGCTGCCGATTTTCTCCATCTCCGGAGAGCCTTACAACCAGCTTCTTTCAAGAATAGCGATGCAGGCCGAGGTAGACGTAATCGTCCTCGGAGGCATGGGTCTTAAGTATGACGACTACATGGAATTCCGTGACACCCTCGAAAAGGGCGGTGCTATGAGCCACACGGTAATGTTCATCCATACCGCAGCAGACCCTATCGTAGAGTGTACGCTGGTTCCGGATATGTCACTGGCGGTTGCAGAGCAATTCGCGCTCGAAGGAAAGAGAGTACTGGTACTTCTCACGGACATGACCAACTTCGCAGATGCGCAGAAGGAAATGGCCATCACGATGGAGCAGGTACCGTCCAACCGTGGGTATCCGGGAGACTTGTACAGTTGCCTGGCTTATCGTTACGAGAAGGCCGTAGATATCGAAGGCGCCGGATCCATCACAATCCTCGGAGTTACAACAATGCCGGGCGACGACGTAACACATCCGGTTCCGGATAATACGGGATACATCACTGAGGGCCAGTACTACCTCAAGAACGGACACATCGAGCCGTTCGGTTCACTCTCACGTCTGAAACAGAACGTAAACGGAGAGACCAGAGATGACCACCGTGCTCTAATGGACGGTATGATTCGTCTCTACGCTCAGTACAAAGAATCCCTCGAGAAAAAATCCATGGGATTTATGATGTCAGACTGGGATGACAAGCTCCTCAAATACGGTGAGCTGTTCGAAACCAAGATGATGGATCTGTCCGTAAATATTCCGCTTGAAGATGCGCTCGATCTCGGCTGGGTCATCCTCGCTGAGTGCTTCGAACCTAATGAAACGGGTATGAAGACCAGCCTGATTCAGGAGAGATGGCCGGATAAGGCTGCGCTGAGTTAATAAAGGAGCGTGTCCATGGCTATCAAACTTACAAAAAATGAGTTGAAGAAGCAGAAGGACAACCTCAAGCAGTTCCAGCGCTATCTTCCGACGCTGCAGCTGAAGAAACAGCAGCTTCAGTCGGTAATAATGAAGATACGCCAGGAAAAGGAACAAATGGAAGCCGAACGCATCAAGATGATTGGTGACCTTGACGACTGGGTGGCTGTATTCGCCGAAAACGAGATCTTCGATGAAGCGAAGAGACTCGATCAACTGGTGCAGCCGGACAAAGTCGTAGTAAAGGATGAGAACATAGCGGGTGTTACGATACCGGCCTTTGAAGAACTCACCTTCAAGGAAATCAACTATGATGTGGACGAGTATCCGCTCTGGGTGGACACTGCTGTCTTCAAGCTCAGAGAGATTGCCAGACTGGACGCCATTGTCTCAACGCTCCGAAAGCAGACAGAGCTTTTGGAGGCGGAGCTCAGGACAACTTCACAGAGGGTAAACCTCTTCGAAAAGGTTAAGATTCCTGAAGCCAAAGAGAATATCCGCGTCATCCAGGTATACCTTGGAGACCAGCAGACGGCGGCCGTTGTCAGAGGTAAGATCTCTAAGAAGAAATTGGTGGAGGTGTAGCGATGATAGAAAAAATGAAAATGGTTCACATCGTCACATCTGCCGCTCATAAAGAGGAGATGCTGCAAGGCCTCAGAGAGATCGGGGTAATGCATCTCGCAGAAAAACAAAGTGCAGATCGAGACGTAGCGGAGCGCTATCAGAATATGGCTCAGACGGCTATGGCCCTTAAGGACTATGCCGACCCTAAGAGCAAGGAAAGCGCACCGGTGCTGTCCGACGATAACTTCAATGAAATGTACGCCGGCGTACGAGAGGCTATGGAGCAGAAAACTGCTCTCAGCCAGGAAATCAGCGGAGCAAAGTCTGAGATTGACAGAATATCCGCATGGGGAGACTTCTCTCCTGCAGAACTGGATGCTCTCAGAGAAGAAGGCTATGACTTCCACTTTTATCGCATGAGTGATAAGGATTTCGGCGCTGCTGCTGCAGATGAAAACGTAAAGATAATACGTCTGGCGTCCATTGACAAGCAATGCACCGCTGCGGTGCTCGGAACTCTCCCTCCTGAATATGCGGGAACGGAATTCGTTCTTCCGGAAAAGGGAGTGACCGAATTGCAGAAAGACATTTCAACCTGCGAAGAAGGCATCAAAGAATGCAATAAGACTCTTGAGGCGGCATCGGTACACGATGCAAGCTTCAAAGATCAGATGTTGAAACTGCAGGATGAGGTAAACTTCTCGGCAGCTGAAGCCACCACGCAGAGCGATGATGAATTCGTCTGGATATCGGGATATATTCCTGAAGAGGATTTGGAAGCGTTCAAGAAGATGGCGGCAGAGAAGGGCTGTGCGTATGCAGTTGACGAAGTGGCGGATGATGATGACAAGATACCTACCAAGGTTAAGTACAACAAGCTAACTAAGCTCATCCAGCCGGTGTTCGACATATTGGGCATACTTCCGGGATACAGAGAACAGGATATTTCACTTTGGTTCTTTCTGTTCTTCACATTGTTCTTTGCGATGATAATAGGAGACGGCGGCTACGGCGTGCTGATACTCATCGGGACCATCGCATTGACGGTTAAGCAGAAAAAGGTAACCGATGTAAGCTTCCTGCTCTACGTGCTGTCAATAGCCACAATAATATGGGGAGCCGTTACGGGAACATGGTTCGGAATGGAAAGCGCTATGAACGTGCCTATTCTGAAATCTCTCGTAATACCTCAATTCGCAACTTATCCTCAGTTCTTCGGACTGGATGCGAGCGTACCTCAAAACCAGATAATGAAGTTCTCATTCACGATAGGTGCGATACAGATGGCGCTCGGATCGATACTCTCGATCAAAAACAAGATACCGAAAAAAGATCTGTCGTGGGTGGCAGATGTGGGCTGGACCATTGCGGTAATCGCGATGTATCTGCTCTCACTCTTCCTGGTAATCCACGAGAATATCAACATCAAACCGGTATTTGCCGCCATCGGAGTGGCCTTTGTCCTGGTAGTTCTCTTCGGAGGAATGTCGCCTGACAAGACCTTCGGACAGGGACTCAAAGCAGGACTTGCAGACTCGTTCACGGTATTCCTGAACACCATAAGCTGCTTCGGTAACGTAATGAGTTATATCAGATTATTCGCTGTCGGCATGGCCGGCGTGGCGATTTCACAGAGCTTTAACGGGATAGCGGCCGGCATGAGCGGCCCACTGGTCATACTCGGTGTAGTGGTTGTACTTATAGGCCATGCACTTAACATAATCATGTGCTTCCTGTCAGTAGTCGTTCACGGTGTACGTCTGAACGTGCTGGAGTTCTCAGGCCAGATCGGTCTGGAATGGACGGGAATCCCTTACGAGCCATTTAAGAAAGTTAATTAATTAGAAAAGGAGAAATGATATGAATCTTGCATTTATAGGTATGGCTGCTGCCCTTGGTTTATCCGCTGCCGGTTCGGCATTTGGTGCCGGATTTGCCGGCATGTCCTCAGTAGGTGCATGGAAGAAGTGCTACGCAAGTGGTAAGCCTGCTCCGTTCATCATGATCGCGTTCACAGGTGCTCCGCTCACACAGACCATCTACGGATTCCTTCTGATGAACTTCATCAACAGTGCTAATTGCGATCCGGGAATGGCTCTCGGTGTCGGAATCTTCGGAGGACTCGCAATCGGACTTTCCGCCCTCTTCCAGGGTAAAGCCGCTGCAGCTTCCGCTGATGCTCTCGGAGCAACCGGAAAAGGTACCGCTAACTACTTCATTGTAATCGGTATCGTAGAGACGGTAGCTCTGTTTACACTCGTATTCAGCTTGCTCTTACTGAACAGCTAAGCGAGCGAACAATTCGCATATAACAAATAAAAATGGGAGCCTTCGGGCTCCCATTTCAGTAGCGATTTATTTTTCATCCCACGGAACTTGGTCACGGTAGCTTCCGAACGGTGTTACCGGAAGGTATACGCTGGTCCTGAAGTCTCTTTCCTCCAGCTTGTCCTCATCTATATAGATTCTGAGGCATACGGCCCAGCCCTTGTCGAAGTTGAACTGAATCGTATTCTTGGAAAGTTCGCCATGATCCTCAGTTGCAAATCTTACTTCAAGCAGCTCCGTAGGGAAATCCACCTTAGGAGTGTCATGATTGGAGCTGTGCGGAATTCTTCCGAGATTGCCGTGAGGGTTAACGGCACCTATTCTGGTGACTTTGCTGTTGTCTATCGGCTTTATGAAGTAGTAATCATAAGTTCCGTAGAAGTAGTCGATAAGTTTTCTCGGTGCTTCCGGATGTCTGTTACATAAGCGCTTCATCTCAATGCCGATAACTCTCAGCATAGGTGTGATGAGCTTGCCGTACAGGAAATCTTCTTCTTTCAGTTTTACCATCCAGTCTTCTTTCTGATAAGGCTCGAAAGAAAGGAGAACTTCGTTCATATCCCTGAAGTAGTCATTGGAGCACGGAAGCTGGAAGATTCTTTCTCCGAAATCATCGATTTCGTTAAATACGTTTACAATCTCTCCGTGATTGATATATCTTACTCGATCTGCGATAGTCATTGAAGATAAGACCTTCGGATCGTTTTTGACGGATATTGAAATGTGCCAGTCGAATTCAGGCCTCTCCAAAAGAATCTCTCCGAACGAGTCTTTCTCTATCTTACGTTTCAGGTAGTTGAAACGTATAATCAGCGGACCCTCTTTGGCTCTGTACGCATAAGCCTCCTTGGAGAGTATGCGCTCTATGGCAGGGCGCGCCTGTCTCATAGCAAGATTCCTGTCTTCTTCCTTGGCGTCGTTCCACACACCGTAGAAGAAATCAGTTTCTTCATCCTTTCTTATCTCGTAGGGCACGGCAGCTTTTGTCATAATATCTTCGATTGCTTTGACGCTGGCCGCAGCAAGTAATGTATCAATCATTTTGCAATCCTCCTTCGAAAATTACCGCCTTTTATACGCGTTAACTTTTATACATTAGCATCGCTTATATTATACAATAAACAATCAAAAAAATAACAAAACAAAGCAATGAATTATGTTAGAATTACGTGGCAGGTGGGATTGGTTTAAAGAGAAAAGGAGCAGCTATGGTTACATTCTGCAGATTACAAAACGAAAACCGAATAATCGGTGAATACGGAAACGAAGCAGCAGAAGATATTAAACTCAGCAGGGAAGTGGCAGGACAGATTACAGGAGCCTACGTGTACTGGCTTTCTCTGAAGGTACAGAAAAATCCCGTCATGCTGAATGTATGTGTCGGAAGAGATGAGTATTCGGATATCGACGAGATTGAAGAAGGCGTGTTCGAGGCAATTGCTCTTTGGGGCGCCAAGATTCACGATGCAGGCATCGTAACGACTGAAGCTGCGGCATCAGCGCCGAATCTTCCGTGTTTTGAAATTGACGGCTCTATTATGATCAGCGGAAATGATTTGCCGAGATTGAAAATCGGGTTCAGATTCTTCACTCCGGAAGGAGAGCCTAACGATGAGGATATAAAAGAGATTCTGCGCTTGGCATCGAAATATAATTTCATAGGCGGAGAGTATGAGAAGGAAGATATACCGCTTATGAAAATGTATGAATTATATAAATAGTGAAGGAAGGTTTCTATTATGGGTAAAAAGGCCAAGAGGCCTATGAGCACAAAATCAAAGATAAGAAGGATAGCCGAAGACATTATAATGATATGTCTTATTGCGATTATGGCTTTCTCGGGATGGAAGATTTACAACATAATCCAAGACTACAGAAACAGTCAGGCCAATTACGATAAGATAGCCGGCGAATCCAGAGACGGTGAGTTCACCGGAGATATCGATTTCGAAGCACTCAGAAAGATCAACCCTGATGTTGTCGGATGGATTTACTACGAAGATTCTCATATAGATTATCCGATAGTAAAGGGAGAGAATAACGATAAATATCTCTATACCATGTTCGACGGCACGCAGGGCAGCTTCGGCTGCCTCTTCGTAGATGCAGCTACAGAGAATCCGTTTAAGCAATTTAACACGATCGTATACGGCCATCACATGAAAAACGGATCGATGTTCGCTGATCTTAAGAAACTTCAGGATCAGGAGTACTACAGATCGCATCCGAGAATGGAACTCATTACACCGGAAGGAAAGTTCCACCTCGAAATCTGCGCTTTCCTGAATCAACCATCTGACAGTGAGATATATACCACAAATATTAAAGATCTCGGAGAGAGGAATGACTATCTCGAAAATATTTTTAATAGGGCGCAGTATACGACCGGTGTGAACATGGACATTCGGGACAGGTTTGTGGTTCTCAGTACCTGCGTCGATGCAACGGGACCGGACAGATACATTGTGCTCTGCAAGATGGTGCCTTGGGAAGGGCAGAACATTGATATGAGCTACGATGAAGAAGGCTCGGCAGATGATGCTTCCGAAGACGGAGAGCTGTTAGCAGAATAGTAAATTGAATCCCGATTGCTAATAATATCGGATTGAGATTCAAAATCGATTAGTGAGATACTAGAAAATGAATCCCTCAGGGCAGGTTTTGCGATTTGGGATTCATTTCTATTGCTGATAATTCTCGGAAGTGCCTGAAAGCAGTCCTGTTATTTATCCAGATGCGGATTTGTTGCTCTGTCGTCGTTTGTATGCTGAGGTGTTCCGTCGGGATTGAAGAGCGGCAGATATTCAAGGTATGTAATATCCTTTCTGTCTGCTGCCTCACCTTCTGCCAGCACTGCGAACTTTCCGACGATGTTTCCGCCGACAGCTTCCACAAGCCTCTCAAGGGCGGCGATGGATTCACCCGTGCTGATTACGTCGTCCGCTAAGAGTACGCGTTTGCCGTCAAGGACTTCTCTCTCATCGCGACCGAGGCAGAGGATTTGCTCTCCCTTGGTTGTAATGGAGTTTACCTGAACCTTAACTACATCGTTCATATAAACTTTCTCTCCCTTGCGGGCTACGATGTACGGCTTTCCGGACTGACGTGCCATCTCATAGCAGAGCGGAATACCTTTGCTCTCTGCTGTGATGAGAACATCGAATTCAGGAGCCTTTTCAAGGAGCTCTCTGGCGGCTGCCACTGTCACGTCCACATCATTGAACATAATGAATCCTGCGATATAAAGATCATCGGTAACTTTGCTCAGCGGCAGGCGTCTTTCGAGCCCGGCGATTTTCATTCTGTAATCCATAATAGTTTCCTTTCCCCATATATTATTGGAAGAACGAAACAATTTTACCATATCATCAGCAAAACTAAAACTGTGTACGGACACAAAAACAATAATATATTTTGAGTTTTTTCACAAAAAGTGTTGACATGCTTTTTCTGGGGTGCTATCATCGGCATGTACTTAATTGAAAGGAGACATTATGTACTTTAGCGCAAGCCTAATCGTCATTAGCATTATCAGCGTCCTTCTGGTCGGCAGACTGGTGGTGGACGATTTTATGCTGTAGGGCGATTGATGAGTATGTAAGGTTTCAAAACGTACACATTAGACTTGGGAGCCCGCAGCAATGCGGGCTTAATTAATGCCCCAGCTATGGACAACTAGTCACTTATCAACTATCACTAGTCAGATTTCAATCGAAACAGAAAGGAAGTAAGAACAATGAAGACTAAATTTACAAAGTTTATGGCAGCAGCACTGGCAGCTGTAATGGCTTTCGCACTCGCAGCATGCGGTGGTGGCGGCAGCGGTGAAGGCGGCGACGCTGTGCTGAAGATCGGTTCTACAGGACCGCTCACAGGACCTGCAGCGATTTACGGAAATGCAGTAAAGAACGGCGGACAGCTCGCAGTTGATGAAATCAACGCTGCTAATGCGGACGGAATCCAGCTCAGCTGGCAGGCAGAAGATGATGAGCACGATCCTGAGAAGGCTGTAAACGCATACAACACTCTGATGGATTCAGGAATGCAGATTCTCGTTGGCCCTACAACATCCGCACCTGCAGTAGCAGTTGCAGAGAAGGCAGACGCAGACAGAGTATTCACACTCACACCATCTGCTTCACAGGCTGCTGTAACAGAAGGACATGACAATGTTTATCAGCTTTGCTTCAACGACCCTAACCAGGGAACAGCTGCTGCTCAGTACATCCTTGCTAATATGAAGGATAAGAAGGTTGGCGTTATCTATCAGCAGAATGACTACTCCCAGGGTATCTATGAGAAGTTCAAGGCTGAGTATGAAGGCGCAGGAAACAAAATCGTTGCAACTGAAGCTTTCGCAAAGGATGATGAAAAAGATTTCACTGCACAGCTCAACAGCATGAAGAACGCAGGTGCAGACCTGGTATTCGTACCGATTTACTACACACCTGCTGCTAATATCCTCACACAGGCAGACAAGATGGGATATAATCCTACATTCTTCGGCGTAGACGGAATGGACGGAATCCTGACTGCTGAAAACTTTGATGCTAAGCTCGCAGAGGGCGTTATGCTCCTGACACCGTTCGTAGCATCTGCAGAGGATGAAGCTACTCAGAAATTCGTAAAGGCTTACGTAGACGCATACGGAGAAGAGCCTAACCAGTTCGCAGCTGATGCTTATGACTGCGTATATGCAATTTATAACGCATTCAAGGAGACCGGTCTTGATGCATCCGCATCCACAGAGGAGATCTGCGACGCTATGATAAAGGTGTTCAACGGCGGATTCACTTCAAGCGGAATAACCGGAGAAGAGATGAAGTGGAACGAGAACGGCGAAGTAGACAAGACTCCTAAGGCTTGTGTAATCGAGAACGGAGTTTATGTACAGAAGTAATTCACTAACTAGTGGATAGTTGTCGGCAAAGGGGTGTTGCATAAAATATGCGGCGCCCCAATGCCACGTTTATGAATAACAATACGGAAAGAAGAAGTTATGAATTTATTGTCTAATTTGATTTCGGGCCTCAGTCTCGGGAGCGTATATGCGATTATAGCTCTGGGATACACCATGGTTTACGGTATATCCAAGATGCTTAACTTCGCGCACGGAGATGTCATCATGATCGGAGGATATATCTCATTTGTTATGACGGTATACCTCGGAATGAATGGCTGGGTGGGCCTTCTGATAGCAATCGTCACATGTACATGCCTCGGAGTGTTGATTGAAAGACTCGCATACAGACCGCTCAGAGGAACGGGATCGTTGGCGGTGCTGATCACTGCTATCGGAGTGTCATATTTCCTGCAGAATGTCGCTTTGCTCATCTGGGGTGCAAACCCTAAAATGTTTACCAGCCTCTTTGACGGCGTAAAAGCATTGCGTTTGGCAGGAGGTAAACTGGTAGTCAGCCCAGAGTCGCTATTTACAATCGCGGCTAATATCATAGTAATGATTGTGCTTACACTCTTTGTAAACAAAACCAAGGCAGGTAAAGCAATGAGAGCCGTATCTGAGGATAACGGCGCAGCACAGCTTATGGGAATCAACGTAAACCAGTCCATATCGCTTACCTTTGCGATAGGATCGGGCCTCGCGGCTGTAGCGGGAGTTCTGATGTGCTCTGCATATCCCGTTCTTACACCGACTACCGGTTCCATGCCGGGCATTAAGGCGTTTACGGCTGCCGTATTCGGCGGAATCGGATCAATTCCGGGCGCAATGATCGGAGGCCTGATTCTCGGTATTATCGAGATCTTTGCAAGGGCTTATGTGTCAACCGAGCTGGCTGATGCCATCGTATTTGCGTGTCTCATCATAGTGCTTCTCGTCAAGCCGACAGGTCTGCTTGGCAAGAAGGTAAGCGAGAAAGTGTAGGTGAGCCATGGCAGACAGAATATTAAAAACAATAAGTACAAGAGGCCTCAAAAATGCCGTAAGAGGTAGCGAATATAAGAGAGAGGCGCTCATATCATACGGTATATTGATAATCGGATACATAGTACTGCAACTCGGAGCAGTCGGCGGCCTGATAGGGCGCAATCTGCAGGGCCAATTCGTTCCGATTTGCGTATACGTTTCACTTGCCGTTTCACTAAACCTCGTAGTAGGCATTTCGGGAGAGCTATCCCTCGGACATGCAGGATTTATGGCGGTCGGATGTTACAGCGGAGTTCTGATGTCCAGAATTCTCCTGCCGCATATCGGGTTTGAGCCCGCAATCGTTCTCGTATCCATGATATTCGGAGCGGTTCTGGCAGCTTTGGCAGGATTCGTTATCGGTATTCCTATTCTGGGTCTCAGAGGAGACTATTTGGCGATAGTAACGCTGGCGTTCGGAGAGATAATTGTAAATCTTATGAACGTTATCTACTTTGGTTTTGACAAAGACGGTAAGCTGAAATTCGCATTCAATCATGCGATTGAAGATATAGAAAACTCTGACAGAATCATCGCCGGTGCGATAGGAGCTACCGGAACAAAGACTATGGTCACGTTTACCATGGGACTGCTTCTCTGCCTGTTTACCGTGTTTGTGGTTCTTAACCTGAAGAACTCCAAGCAGGGAAGAGCTATCATGTCTATCAGAGACAACAGAATTGCGGCAGAGTCAATCGGACTTAACGTCAGGAAATACAAGCTTACGGCTTTTGTTGTAAGTGCTGCTTTGGCCGGTATGGCAGGTACACTGTACGGACTCAACTTCAGTACAGTTGCACCTACCAAGTTTAACTTCAACACCTCCGTTTTGATTCTGGTATTTGTGGTACTCGGAAGCGTAGGTAATATCTGGGGCGGAATAATCGCCGCATCAATTCTTACGGTTCTTCCGGAAGTGTTCAGACAGTTCGCAGATTACAGAATGCTGACATATGCTATTGTTCTGATACTGGTAATGATCGCAACATATAACCCGACCATAAAGGCTAGAGTAAAGGCTGTTTGGACAAAAATTAATCCTGTCAAGAAGAAAGATAAGGATAAAGGTAAAGATAAGAAACGGAAGAAGAGCGGAAAGGAGGTGGCTTAAATGGCAGCGGCAAAAGATAAACGCGAAGAAAACCAAGGCGTTAACATCTCCGATTCCGGTCACGGCTATGAAAACAGACAGGAAATCTACTACAACGATAATGTCGGCGGAAGAGCCGTGTTCGTGGATTCCAAGGAACAGTATGGGGCGGATGAACCGTACAATGAGCAGGTATTCATACCTGAAAGGGATAAAGACAAGAAACCTATTCTGGAGGTTAAGAATCTCGGAATAGATTTCGGAGGTCTGACGGCAGTAGATAATTTCAATCTGACTCTCGGAAGGACTGAGATCGGAGGACTTATCGGACCAAACGGTGCCGGAAAGACCACCATCTTCAACATGCTCACAAAGGTTTATGAACCTACGAGAGGAGAAATCTTCTTCAACGGAAAGAGTACAAAAGGAATGAATACGGTGGATATTAACAACGCCGGAATGGCGCGTACCTTCCAGAACATCAGACTTTTTGACAAGCTGACCGTAGAAGAGAATATTAAAGCGGCTCTTCATCACAACACGGATTACGGACTCTTTGACGGAATACTTCACACACCGAAGTACAGACATGAAGAGTTCCGAATCAGAAAAGAAGCGATGAAGTATCTTAAGATCTTCGGTATGACAAAGACCGCAGATTACAGAGCGGGATCGCTTCCGTACGGCGCTCAGAGAAGACTGGAGATCATGAGAGCCCTGGCTACAAAGCCGAAACTGCTTCTCCTCGATGAGCCGGCAGCGGGTATGAACCCATCCGAGACTGCCGAACTGATGGAAACAATCAGGGAAATACGAGACAGATTCCAGATTGCCGTTTTCCTCATCGAGCACGATATGAATCTGGTAATGAACATTTGCGAGGGTATCGTAGTTCTTAACTACGGACGTGTAATTGCAAAGGGCTGGCCTGAAGATATTCAGAATAATCCTAAGGTCATCGAAGCCTATCTCGGAAAGGGCGTGGGTGCTAAGAAGAAAAAGAAGAAAGCCAAAGACGAGGATATAGAAGAAGCTCTGAAGAAGGGCAAACTCGAGTCCAAGGCTTCCGGAAAACCGGATGTAAGGAAGGAGGCTGAATAATGGGCACTGTATTGACTGTTAAAAACATCAATGTCTACTACGGCGCTATTCACGCCATAAAGGGAGTCTCCTTCGACGTAGACAGAGGGGAGATTGTGACACTTATCGGAGCCAACGGCGCAGGAAAGTCCACAACTCTGCACACCGTATCAGGTCTGCTCAGAAGTAAGACCGGAGATATAGAATTCCTCGGGGAGTCTATTGCACATACTGCGGCTCACAAGATTGTATCAAAGGGGATCTCTCACGTTCCGGAAGGAAGAAGAATCTTCCAGGGACTCACTGTAGAAGAGAATCTTCAGATGGGAGCCTTCGTAACAAAGAAGGACAGGATAGAGCCTAACCTTGAATACGTATATGAGCAGTTCCCGAGACTCAAGGAGAGAACCAAGCAGATTGCCGGAACGCTCTCGGGAGGAGAACAGCAGATGCTGGCTATGGGACGTGCTCTTATGTCAGATCCGGAACTTCTGATGCTGGATGAGCCTTCAATGGGACTGGCTCCTATATTGGTAGATCAGATCTTTGAGATTATTCAGAATCTCAATAAGGCCGGAACGACCATACTTCTTGTAGAGCAGAATGCTCAGATGGCTCTTTCCGTAGCAGACAGGGCATATGTTATCGAAACGGGAAAAATAGCTCTGTCGGGAACCGGAGAGGAACTCGCTAAGTCCGATGAAGTCAGAAAGGCCTATCTCGGAGGTTAGAGTACTTGAGTCGCTCAAAGAATTCATAAAAGTTTCACAGACGAAGCGGCTTCGCCGCTTCGTTTTTTTACTCGTAATGTGGTAAAATACTGCTTGCGACAACAAAAACAGATAAAAGGGGATAATTAAGAGATGAAGAAATATATAGCAGCTCTTCTGGCGTTGATACTGCTTTTGTCTGCTGCTTTTGCGCTCAGCGCTTGCAATAAAAAGGAAGAAAACCAAAAGCTAGTCGAAGATGCGGATAAGTTGCCGGTGAAAGAAGATAAAAAAGATGAAACCGAAGCCAAGCCTGCTGCAAATCCGGAAGATATAGTAAAGACTATAAACCCGGACGCGGAAGAAACGATAGGTCAGGATATCCCGCTTCAGATTGAGTCTGTTGTATTGTACAAGGACGGGAGCATAGAAGTCGTGCCTACGGATGATCTGAAAAAGAACGAGCTGGGAGACAGTAAGGCTACGACGCTTAGACCTTTCGATGAAAGCGGAAAAGCTACAGATATTTTTCTTTGCAGAATAGGGAACGGCGGATACAGGGTCATCCTCGCTCTTATGGATGACGGAACGATTTCCGCGGTCAATTCTCTTTCGCTGATAGAAGATCATATCTGCGTTGTCATGGATAATGTCGCAGGAAGAGATAATTTCGTCGATATTGTTGAAGTTGATAATAACGAAACATACGGCGATAACGGACAGATTGAGGAGATTGAAGAAGGCTTCAGCATAGTAGGTAAAACCGAAGACGGTGACGAGGTTGTTCTTGACCCGGTACTGCTTTCCGAGAATGCCAGAGCGGTAGCAGGAGAAGAGGACGAGGAAGAGGAATAGTACTAAATGCAGGTAGCTGTAATATATGGTACAATTAATCGTTG
Source organism: uncultured Eubacteriales bacterium (assembly GCA_902773835.1). Classification (GTDB taxonomy): domain Bacteria; phylum Bacillota; class Clostridia; order Peptostreptococcales; family Anaerovoracaceae; genus Crickella. The sequence goes on from CACYFZ010000007.1 coordinate 54,363, forward strand.
AATCGCATTAATCAGAAAGGACGCATTTATGGCAGATAATGCTGAACGCAGAGTTGTAATAGACTGGTTTAAAAATGATTTCAGTCGCGAAGCTATGTCTACCACCCGCACCGCAAAGATGCCGGATGGAACATTGGCATACAACTTTTCAGTTACTAATAATTCCGGTATCGACTTCGACTATTTCAAGTTCAGAGTAAAAGTAATCGATAAGGAAAGCGGAAGAGATCTCGGAACGGCATTGATAAATGCCGGCAAATGGGCATACGGGTCGAAGAAAAACTTCAAGTCAAGATTTGCTATTCCTGATGATGTAAGAAACATATCTTTTGTTATGTTTGCTGAGACAATTGATTATCAGGGCTACACGAACGTCAATGCTGTCGGCGCGGAAAGTGATATGGGAGGAGCCATCGGAAGAGGCGGAGAAGGCATCGGAGGAGTTTTCGGTGAACTTTTCGGAGTCGGCGGAATGCCGGGCGCAGATCAAAGAACTCCTGCAAGACCTTCCGCTGCTGAGCAGAATGTGCAAAGAGGACCTTCGCAGAACAACGCTCAGACAAGAACCGCAAGCACTCAGCAGAGAAGCGTAAACCCTGCGGGAAGTGCAACGCAGTCATTCACTCAGAAAAAGAATGAAAAGAAACTTAATAAAATGAGACTCGGAAAATCAGGATGGATAGTAGCCACCCTGGTAATGGGTTTAATCTTTGTTGTCGGAGCCATCGGAAGCATCACTTCCGGAGACAATGCCGAAGCAATCGAGGCCGCAGCTATAGCAGCCATTTGCTTTGCGGGATCGGGATATATCAAATATTCTCTCGGAAAGAAGGCTAAGAGGATAAGGACTTACGAGACGCGGGTTAATACCAAGGGTAATACATCCTTGGACGAGCTTGCCGCGTCGGTGGGAAGACCTTATGAAAAAGTGGCTGACGAACTCCATCAGATGATAGTGGACGGATTCTTTCCGGGCGCATATGTGGACATGGAGAACAGACTCCTTGTTATGACTGAAAACGGAAAGCCTATCGAGGATGTGGCCAGGTCCGTGGCTCAGAACAGAAAGGCCAAGAGGAAGGCTGCAAGAGAAGACGGTGTAGTACCTGAATCTCTGGACGACCTGATTACGATGACGGACGACTCGGAAATAAAAAGTAAGCTTAAATCCCTCAGAACCATCACAAAGAAGATTGATGCGAGAGTGGAACAGGTGCCTGAACTTGAAAAACAGGTGAAAGACTTCAGAGAGAACTTTTATCCCGAGGTTGTACGCCTTACAGACGAATACAATGAGAAGATAGTGGATATGGGCAGGTACGGAGAAGAAAACGTCAAGCCTGAGGTGACGGAGTCTGCGGACGGGTCTCCTGTGCTGAACACCAATCCGAACTATCTGCAGGAACAGGCAAATGAGATTAAGAATCAGCTTATAAGTCTGATAGATTCCGTGACGGAAGCATCGGAAAACCTTCTTGAGAAACTTCACGAGGACGACATTATGGATATCACTACGGATATCAAGATGCTGGAGACAACCCTGGCCAGCAAAGGACTGTTGGATTCAGACTTTGACGTAAAATAACAGATAGTAAGTATAGTTAATTATTGTGAGGCTCTGAGAGCCGGTTATAGGAGGAAAAATATGGCAGAATTTGAACTCACTCCTGAAGCAATCCAGGAAGAAGCACAGGCTGTTGCGAATGAACTCGCAACGGACGTACAGGATGTAGCTGCACAGGCAGCCGCAATGGATCTCGCACCGATGATTGATCTTGAAGCTCCTGCAGAGCAGCGAAAAGAGACGGCTCTCGCTCAATTCACACCGGATGAGCAAAGACAAATCAACTCGGTTGCCGAGAGAATTGATATTACGGACAGTAATGCCGTTCTCAGCTATGGTGCAAGTGCACAGAGAAAAGTATCAGACTTTGCTGACGGAGCACTTCAGAGCGTAAGAGCTAAGGATATGGGAGAGACCGGACAGGTTCTTTCTTCGCTGCTGGTTGAGCTTAAGCATAACGGAGAGCCTAAGAAGGGCTTTCTCGGCGGACTGTTCAGCAATGCAAGCAAGAGATTCGAAGAACTTAAAACTCAGTACAGCACTACAGAGCAGAACGTAGACAGACTCGTAAAACTTCTGGAAGGACATGAGCAGCAGCTCGTAAAAGATATCGTTCAGCTTGATAAGCTTTACGATAAGAACAAACTGTACTTCAAAGAAGTTTCTATGTATATCGAGGCAGGAAAGATTAGACTCGAGAAGGCTAAAAACGAAGAACTTCCTGAGCTTGAAGCTAAGGCCAGAGAGACCGGATCGCCGGAAGATGCTCAGGCTGCCAAAGATTTTGCAGACATGATCACGAGATTCGAGAAGAAAATTTATGATCTCGAGCTCTCAAGAACTGTCTGCCTTCAGTCCGCACCTGAAATCAGAATGGTTCAGAACTCAGACACCATTATGTCAGAGAAGATACATTCCACCATAATCAATGTTATTCCTATGTGGAAGACTCAGATGGTCCTGGCGCTGAACAATTATCATACTCAGGAGGCAGTAAAGGCTCAGCAGGCTGTTACCGAGGCTACTAATGAGATGCTCAAGAAGAATGCTGAGGCACTCCACCAGAGTACGGTTGATACAGCTAAGGCCAGCGAGAGAGGCATCGTAGATATCGAGACCCTGCAGAATACAAATCAGCAGCTCATCAGCGCGCTTGACGAAATCCAGCAGATCCAGGAAGACGGAAAGATCGCAAGAGCTGAAGCTGAGAAGGAACTCGTAAGAATCGAGCAGGAACTCAAAGATAAGATGATTGCAATGGCAGGCAATGTCGGCAAGAGCGCGGAAGAACTCCTGGCTGAAAGAGCTGCCGAAGCTAAATAAATGAGCAAGAATCAGTATTCGAAAAAGAATAAAAACACAAAGAGCCGGCGTGGGCCGGCTCTTGCTCTATTGCTTATAATACTCGTCGCCGTAGCATATCTTTGGTTTTCGAATCATAGGATGGGGGAATCCCCGCGTCAGACATCCGATTCAGTGCAGCAGACAGAGAAAACATCAACTGCACAGGAGGGTGCCGGCGGTGATTTGGCGGAATATAACGGAAGCAATTATGTTGAAATGAACGGAGGCGCTCCCGAGTTTCCTGATGAGGTTTACGAAAAAGCTTCGCTGATCAAAGACGGAGATAAGTGGAAGACGAAGGGGAATCTTCTTGGGACGGTAGACTCCAACAAACTCACAGCGTACGAGTATTACAGTCCGCTTGACGGTCTCGGAAGATGCGGTGTTGCATACGGATGCCTCGGGCGAGAGACAATGCCTGAGGAAGATGCAGAGCGCGGAGATATCTCTTCGGTTCATCCGTCCGGCTGGGCCAGGGGCCAAAACTGGGAAAGGTGTCACCTGATTGCCTGGTCTCTTTCCGCAGAGAATGATAATGAGGGAAACCTTATAACCGGCACACATTACTTGAACTATGAGGGAATGAGACCTTTTGAAGAGGAGACCTCCCGCTATATTTGGAGCACGGGGAATCACGTTCTCTATATGGCAGAGCCGATGTATGCGGGAGATGAGCTCATAGCCAGAGGGGTGCATATGGTGGGCAGATCCGTTGAAGATAACGGCCAAGGATTGTCATTTAACACCTACTGCTTTAATGTAACACCGGGTGCGGAGATAGATTACAAAACCGGGGTAGTCACAACGAGCGAACAAGCTGCACAAGACGCAAGACTTTACGTTATTAATAAGAGGTCAAAGGTGTTCCATTATCCTTCCTGCGACGGAGCGAAGGAGATATCCGAACACAACAGAGAAGAAGTTACTGCTACGAGGCTGGAACTGACATCACAGGGCTATATGCCGTGTGGGGCATGCGAACCTTAGGCATCGAATTATTAAAATCTTTATGTTATTATTAGAGATGGTCGGAGGATATTAAATGTTTAAGAAATTTTGGGAAAGTGCATATACTAAAGCGGCCGTGACCATGCTGGTCAGTGGCGGACTTTTGATACTTTTCCATAATTGGTTAAGCGAAAATCAGATTTCCCTCGGCTTTGAGACTCTGAATAAAACCCTGGCACCGGTATACATAGGTGTGGTTTTCGCATTTATTCTGTGTCCGGTTTATAACGCCTGCGTGAGATATTTCTACGAGCATATGCTGTCGGCATCTACTCGCAAGACCGTCGGGGTGGGCTCCATGATAGTATACGACCCGATAGAGGGTGCGGAGGCCACAAAAGATGAAAAGCGCAGAATGCTTACGACTGCAAGGATATTCGGAACTGTTGTATGCGTGCTTTTGGTAGTAGGACTCTTCGGCCTCCTGATTTACTTTGTAGTGCCGCAGCTGGTCCAGAATGGCATAGCATTGGCCAATACCCTGCCGCAGAGACTGGAAGCACTTTCGGAATGGCTCAGATTCCACTTCGGAAGATTTCCTATGCTGGCTAAGTGGGTGGATAACCTCGCGAATGCAGGCACAAACGACATCATAAAATGGATTCAGGAGCACCTGCTTTCCGGAAATGCGATGAGCATAGCAAGTATGATTTCATCCGGCGTGTTCACGGCGGTCAAGTACGTGGCCAATGCTTTCATCGGTTTGCTGATAATGGTTTATCTTCTGAACTACAAAGAAAGATTGTTTGCCATAACTCGCAAATTCGTAACTGCCACATGCAGTAAGAAGAGACAGGATGACCTTTATGAATTCGCCGGTATTGTAAATGAGACATTCATCGGATTTATAGTCGGCAGAATTATAGATTCCTTTATTATCGGCGTCCTTACATATGTAGTAATGAAGATCTGCGGTATTTCATTCCCTCTGATGATAAGCGTAATCATAGGAGCAACGAATATCATACCGTTCTTCGGACCTTTTATCGGAGCGATTCCGTCAGTCTTCCTCCTGCTTTTGGAAAGACCGGTTGAGGCATTTTACTTCCTCATAATCATTCTTCTGATACAGCAGCTGGACGGAAATGTAATCGGACCGAAGATAGTCGGAAACGCCATCGGAATCAGCAGTTTCTGGGTGCTTATAGCAGTACTGATAGGCGGAGGGCTCTTTGGCTTCTACGGTATGGCTCTGGCTGTTCCGGTGTTTGCCGTTATCTACAGATATGTGGATAAGCTAACGATAAAGAGCCTGAAGAAAAAGCATAAGGCCAGCGCCACCAATGATTATTTCAACCTGGATGTCTATGGCATAGATGACAAGGAGATTTCTCTGGAACCTGAGGGTAAAAGACAGGAGTCTATATACAGCAAGCTCCGTAAAGGCAATAAGAAGGATCTTGTTGCAACTGCCAAAGCCAAGGATGAAGGCCGTAAAAAAGCGGCGGACTTGATAGAGAAAGAATCCGGAAGCGAGACCGGAGAATAGAGAAGCATTAAATGATTAGCGAAAATCTGTTGAAAAAAATTGATCATATAATACCGGAAGAAAGGCTTTTTTATGACGAGCCGATGAGCAGGCATACTTCGTTCAGAATCGGGGGGCCTGCTGCTCTCTTGGTGCAGATTAATACCGAAGATGAACTGGCTGATATCCTGGAGGATTTGGACATGGAACAGGAGGGCTTTCTGCTTGTCGGAAACGGATCCAATCTGTTGGTGTCGGACGAGGGCTACCCGGGGATAGCTCTGAAACTTGCAGGGGATTTTGAATCCGTTTATCAGGATGAAGAAGACGAATGCGTGGTTCATGTAGGTGCAGCCAAACTTATGTCAGGTGTGAGCGCTTTTCTTACGGAGCGAGGACTGTCCGGGTTTGAATTTGCCAGCGGCATTCCGGGTTCTATAGGAGGAGCAGTATTCATGAACGCCGGGGCTTACGGCGGAGAGATGAAGGACATTGTCAAGAGTGTTAGTGTAAAAATGGTATCAAAGCCTTTCACTTCTCATACCATTAAGAATGAGGACATGAATTTCGGATACAGGAGTAGCCGTATACAGGAGGGGGATATGATAGCCCTTTCTGTGAAGATGAGATTGAAAAAAGATGATCCGTCCGAAATAGCGGCGCGAGTTGCCGAGCTGGCTGCAAAAAGAAATTCCAAACAGCCGGTTAACCTGCCGAGCGCGGGGAGCACATTTAAAAGACCTGCAGAAGGATATGCTGCAGCTCTTATTGAAGAAGCAGGCCTTAAAGGATACAGGGTAGGAGGCGCAGCAGTCTCTGAGAAACATTCCGGATTTGTAGTAAATGAGGGCGGTGCTACATGTGAAGATGTGCTCGCTGTCATGAGGCACGTCAGAGAGACGGTCTTTAAAAAGTCAGGTATTATGCTGGAGCCGGAAGTGAGATTAATCAATTGCAAATTATGACGATACAGGAAATAGAAGAGAAATACAGAATAACGGCGGATTATCACACGCACAGCGTCTATTCCAGAGTGGGTCCTTACATTCACGGAAAGGGCACTATTTTGGAGAACGTAAAAGCGGCACATGAGAAGGGCCTCTCAGAGCTGGCCATTACGGATCACGGCCCGGCTGACTTTTATGGACTCGATCCGAAACTCATTCCGCAAATGAGGGCGGACATTGAAAAAGCGATGAAAGCATACCCGGATGTAAAAGTCTATCTCGGAGTCGAGGCTGATATAGTCGATAGTGAAAACGCACTGGACATTGTCTCTTCGGATTTTGAGCTCTTTGACTTTGTGAATGCGGGATATCATTACGTTCCGAGTGCTCATATGATGGAGAATTTCAGATCGTTTCATTTGCCGGTTTCCGCCAAAGAAAAAGAAAGACTCAGAAAACAAAACACATTGCGCATATTAAAGGCGCTGAAGAACAACAAAATAAAAATACTTACACATCCGGGTGACAAGGCTTATATCGATGAGAAACTGGTCGCCATGGCCTGTGCCGAGACCGGAACACTGGTTGAGATAAATGCAAGGCATAAACATCCGAACGCAGAAGACCTGAAAATATATGCTGCACAGGATGTGAAATTCGTAATAAGCAGTGATGCGCATAAGCCGGAGAACGTAGGGCGCTATGCAAGGAGCCTGGCGCTCGCTTTCAAGGCCGGCATAGATGCAGACAGGATAGTTAATATCGAGGAAAGATAACAGACGCCGGATGTCCCCCGCCTCAACGGAGTAGGCGGCGGGTTCCATATTCGATCGTCAGTGGCGGGTCACAATCCCCGACTGACGATCTCATGTCCTGGTTGAATACGGTTTACCGGAGGAAACGAAAGGACGGATTGGCTGTATGAAGGTGGTAATCATTACCGGAATGTCCGGTGCGGGCAGATCCAAGGCTGCTGACTGGTTCGAGGACCAGGATTATTACTGTGTAGATAATATGCCGCCGGCGCTTATCGAAAACTTTCTTGAGATGGCAGCTTCTGACAGCAACAGAATTGAGAAGGTTGCCTTCGTAGCGGACTTAAGGAGCCGAAGCTTCTTCGATACCTTGTCCAAGACCATAGATGAGCTCAGGAGCAATCCGGATGTGGATCTTACAGTTCTTTACATGGAGGCTTCGGTCAGTGAAATAGTAAGGCGCTTCAATGAAGTGAGAAGAAACCATCCGCTGACTGACGGCGCTGCGGACGTTGCCGTTATTGAAGAGGAGAAGGAAAAACTCAAGGAAATCAAGAAGAAGGCCGACCTTATCCTCGACACTACTAATTTGAAACCGGCAGAATTAAATGCAGAGCTGGAACGCCTCATTTTCGGGGGCAGAGGCTCAAGCAATTTTACTATTAACATCAGTTCATTCGGTTTTAAATACGGAATTCCGAGTGAGGCTGATGTAATGTTCGATGTACGCTTTATTCCGAACCCTTTCTGGGTACCGAGTCTGAAGAAGCTTACGGGCAATAATAAGAAAGTTGTCGATTTCGTTTTCAAGCATAAAATAGCAAGAGACTTCGTGGAGGGAACGTACGGCCTGCTGACGTCTATGGTTCCGGGATACATAAATGAGGGCAAGTACCATCTGAACATTGCTTTCGGATGTACCGGAGGCCATCACAGATCGGTTGCAATAGCCAATTCTCTGGCGGATATGTTTAAAAAAGACGGAGTGAGAGTGCACGTTTCACACCGAGATTTGGATTTGCAGAACAGAAAGTAGAATGTCATTTTCACAGGATGTAAAAGGAGAACTCGCAAGAGTGGAGCTCAGTAAAAAATGCTGTATGCTCGCGGAGATAGCCGGATTTCTTAGGGAGTCCGGTTCTGTTAAATTGCTCGGCGGAGGAAAGTTCGGAATTGTGGCCACAACCGAAAATGCAGCTACTGCGAGGCACTTTAAAGTCCTGATAGAATCGTATTTCAGAAACAAGGTCAGCATGGAGATCGGAGAATCTCAAAGACCCGGCAGCAGAAATCGCAAGGTAAGAAACCGGTACTATCTGAATATCGGAGCGGATGAAAAATCCATGCAGATTCTCAGAGAGACCGGAATGATGCTGATCCGCGAGGGAGATGATTACTTCAGTGACGGAATATATCAGCCGATAGTTAAATCTAAATGCTGTAAGAGAGCTTATCTTAGAGGGATGTTCCTTTCTTGCGGTACGGTGTCTGACCCAAGGAAGAGCTACCATCTCGAGTTCGTCCTGGATAAGGAGAGGAGCGCGGCCGACCTAAGAAAACTGATAGGAAGTTTCGTGGACCTTTCCGCTAATATGACCAAGCGCGGAGATAAGTATGTCGTATACATGAAGAAGGCTTCATATATAAGCGATATGCTCGGCATAATGGGCGCTACGGAGGCCATGCTGGACTTGGAAGAAATTCGAGTCAATAAAAGCATGCACGGAAACGTAAGAAGAATAGTAAATTGCGACAGTGCCAATGTAGACCGCGCTCTTGCGGCTGCCGGAGATCAGCTTAAGTGGATACAGCAGATACAGGAAGAACAGGGTCTTCAGTATTTGCCGCAGCCGTTAAGAGATGTGGCGCGCCTGAGGCTGGAAAGACCGGAGGCATCTCTTACGGAAATAGGAGAGGCCCTAACGCCGCCGATAGGAAAGGCTGCCGTGAATAAGCGTTTTGCGAAGATAAAGGCTATAGCAAATGGAGAAGAATAAGGTAATTGAATTAAGAATAGAGGATATGCTAGATGACGGCAGGGCCTTCGGAAGATGTGAGGGCCTGGCTGTTTTTGTCAGCGGAGGCGGCGTGCCGGGAGATTTAGTGCGTGCAGAAGTCATAAAGCAGAAAAAGAATTCGGCGGAAGCACAGCTGCTGGAGATAACGGAGGCATCGACTGAGCGCGTCGAGTCAGAGTGCCCGTATTTCCGTCAGTGCGGAGGATGCACTCTGCAGGAGATGAGCTATGAGGCTCAGCTCTCTCTTAAGCGAGATCAGGTAAAGGCAAAGCTTGAGAGACTCGGCGGTCTGAACGGCCCTAAGGTAAATGACTGCATAGGCGCAGAGAATCTCAAGTACTACAGGAACAAGGCGGTATTTGCGGTTGGACCGCACGGGGAGGTCGGCTTTAAGAAAGCAAAATCAAACTTCGTTTTGGATATAGATGACTGTTTGCTTCAGACTGATGCCGCTATGGTATGTGCAGATGCACTCAGGACGTTTTTAAAGATGCCTGCTGCCAAAGGTCTGGCGGGAAAAGTGATAAAACAATTTACGGTCAGGACTGCCTTAGGGACCGGAGAGGTTATGGCCGTCATCGAAAGCGAAAGGAAAGACTTTCAGGGAATAGACAGTCTTATCGAGATGCTGGATGACGCGGTATATTCTCTTAGTATTGATGAGGAGGGAAATCCTCCGGAAGAAGGAGTGCAATTCAGTCTGGAATCCGTGGCTCTGATTCACAAAGGTAAAAGTCATATCATCGCAGGTAAACCTTCAATAACAGAAGAATTCATCAGAGATGACGGACACAGCGTTAAGTTTGAAATCAGCCCCCAGTCATTCTTTCAGGTTAATCCCGAGCAGATGATTAAGCTCTACGACAAGGCAGCCGAATATGCAAAGCTCAAAGGCGGAGAGACAGTGCTGGACCTCTACTGCGGAGCCGGCACTATTGGAATATGGCTGCTCGATGAACTGAGAAGCCGGGATGAAGAGGCGGCTGCAAAGACCAAGGTAATCGGAATTGAGTCGGTAAAGCCGGCCGTGATCGATGCCAACAGAAACTCCGTCATCAACAACATGGTTAATACCAGATACTTCGCCGGAAAGGCCGAGGAAGAACTTCCGGGCATGATGGGGCTTTCCAAATTGTATAAATGGAATGAAGTCAACGAGAGAGTTGAGCGTGAGCCGGAGATAAAGATAGATCATGCGGATGTTGTCATACTCGACCCGCCGCGTGCCGGCTGCGACGAAGTGTTGCTCGCCGCAGTGGCTGCTGCGCAGCCGGATCGCATTATCTATGTCTCCTGCGATCCGGGCACTATGGCCAGAGACATAAATCTTCTGAACGAAAAAGGCTTTACCTTTGCAGAGGCAAGCCCGATTGATCAGTTTCCGCAAACTTCCCATGTCGAAGCATGTTGTCTCTTCGAGAACTGGCTTGGAGCCTCAACCGCTTGCAATGGCTGTCTTTTCTTTTAAAATGTTGCACACTTGTTGCACATCAACAGACATGGGTTATTGTGGAATGATTTGCGGATTCAGATAGACGCAGAAGATACTAAAGTCTTCAAACCTTTTCAATGGGAATACAATAGTCTTACATTTGCAATGATAATTTTGTACTTTTCTATGATACCATAATATAAACTTGTAATAAATTGATTCAGAGTTTTGAAGGAGGCGCGGAAACCTGCATTCTGCGGCGGCCAGTGGCCACGGATGCGTTTGACATCGGCCGTTATGCGCTATCAACGGTTATCGGCAAATATTATTCCACGGTGACCTTGATAAATAAAAACACGTAGTTCGCTTCTTCTTCCCATTGCATCCCAAAGAGATGAATGACAGTACCAGATGCGGGGAGCCTCACTTTTGCTTCAACATGATTTAGCGCTTAATTAACAGAAATACTTTATAAGTATATCTTGTAGCCGTTGTCTGTCTGATGAAGCTATTGCCTTTTCTGACAACGTAGATGCTATAGATATCCGGACACGCTCTTTAACCTTGGAGTTATTCGCAATCTGTTCCAATGCATGCGGATAAAGGTTTATCAGCCATGAAACGTCAAACCGGCTAAAATCAAATTTCGCATATTCGCAATAGAAGTCAAATGCTGCGCTATTACCAAGAAACTCTCTGAAGTCCTTTGCTTTGAGTACGTTAATCAGACACCAATAACCCACTTGGTCTAATTCTTCGTATACTTGTTTAGTGGGATATATAACAATCCCATTACTGTTATCACTTGCTTTAGCGGCATCTATTTTCTGTTTAAGAAAGGCCTTCAAATGAATCTTTGTTGCATTATTAATATGCGCATCACATTTTACGAGCATCATGAACAAATCAAAGCTAAAATTAGTTTGTATTAGCTTGTTTGCCCATGAGATAAGTTTTTTCTGTTGATTCTTTGAAACATATCCGCAGTAGTGCTGAGTTATCTGATAATACATCTGGGAAAGATTATTATTTATAATTTGCGAGATTCTCATAGACAGTCTTCGTGAAGAGAATTTTTCCTCTGGTGCAGAAATGTAATGGACAAGATTGCAATAATTGATACCCGTGCTGGTTGAGAGCAACTCAAACCTCTCGCCTTTTTCCAACGCAGCAATATGCCTATCCAAATACGAAATCAAAGTATCCTCTACGACTTTGCTCGTTGTTTTGCTGTACATTTTTCTGTGCGCCAGTTGTCGATCAAGGAATAGTACCTTATCATCTATCGATATTTCCCGAAACTCTTGTGTGAGAATAAAGCCGCATATCTTATCAACCAAATCCTGTGAAATGCTAACGTATCTGAGTAATACGAGGCAATTCTTGATTTGCGTTTGCAATCTAATAACATCAATATTGTTTTTTGATGATTTGACCGCATAACTGTAGTAATCCAGCAGGTTGTTTACAGCAGTCTCAACCAAAGCCATATTCTGAAACTCGATTGTTTCAATATGATGTTTCCTCAATAATGCGATTATTTCTTTTGCGTCAAAATACTCTATGATACAGTGGAAATCTATTTCGTCGAAATAAATATCATTATTATTTACAAAAGGGAATGGCTGCTCATGCAAAACCTTCTTACCTTGTGTGGAGTATTTATATACTAACAAGGACATCAGGTTTTTCACTGCACTTCTATACTCAGAGAACACATCTGCTACGATTCCATTGCCGAGCAAAAAATGCAGATAATCGTTTACTCTGCAAATTGCCTTACCGCTGCTTGTCATACCAAATTCTGTTGATCCAGACTCAATCGCTTTTTGAAGTTTTTGTCCGTCAACAAAAGCGTCATACGAATACTTATATAGCATATTCGCACTATGAATATCTCTGAGGTTGTCATATGTATTTCGGAATTCAACCGGAAGACGTCTAAACAAGTTTTCAGTCTCTAAGTCATTTGGTGACAAGGCTTCGACAGCATCAAGATCGTAGCAGCGATACCATGTATTTAAATTCTTGATTACTTTCCGTAGGCTGATGCAGTTAGATTCTGCAAAATAGTACAGCAGATAGTCCGAAACCTTAAAAGCTTGCTTTGCAACCTCTGAAAAATGAGAGAACGCTTCGTCATAACGCTTTAGCCGAGATAGATAAAATGCTTTTTTATAATTTTTATCCAGTGATTTATATGTTTTTTCCGAAAAAGCGTGCATAGCAGAATAATCGAATAGAATACAATTCTTATCTGCAAAGGGCACTTCGCCGACTACAAAGCGCCGGTATTTGTGACCGTCTTCCACCTCAAGTATTCTCGCTTTTCTGAAGACATTGAGAATGCAATGATATTTACCCAATACATCTTTTGCAAGGTTATTCTGCTGAGAATCTTCCATTAGATTAATGGCAAAGAATCTCTTAAGCAAAAGGTCATCACTTTGAGATAGGCTTATAACTCCGTTGTTGTTTATTCTGATGTATGGATACAGCCGTTTCGAAACGTCCTCAATTCGAATGGCATTCAAGCAGTCTAACGGTTGAAGCAAATTATATAGGATCTCAAACGCTTCATCCTCTGATTTGCCATCCAAGGACAGCCTAGATTGATTTTTTATCGCAGCAAAAATCGCATTGTAACGATCTAAATAAATATCGGTTGAATCAATGAGTTTATTCCATTCGACAACTGCAAGCCCTTTCGACTGCTGATAAATAATCTCGGTATCTGTAAGGGCTGAGTTGCCAACATAAAGGAAGATTGGCTCTTGGAAACTGCCCTTAAGTAGTGTTTTCGCCCAGTTGAGAATCAGTTTAATATTATAATCATTTAGGTTATATCCTATAAAGACAACGGTGTTAGTGGAAAAAATGGATTTCACAAGGGTTTCAATTAATTTGAAGTTCTCACTATAGTTGAGGTAATCTTCTTCCTTGAGCACAAAATTATTGTGTTTGAAATCTCCGTGTAGTTTTAGTATAAATCTATCTCCGAAGATGGTCGAGACATCTTCGTCTCGTGAAACAACCTTAAAGCTTTGGCAATACTGGATTGCCGCATCTTCCAGTAGCGTGTCATAGTTGGTTGTTATAAATGACACCGGGTTTAAGTTTAGCATTTCCCGATGGATGGTATTTGGCAACAAGCAAGAAGAATACAACTGTTCTTTGACAAACTTATAGTATTCTTCCTTGTTCTCCCCTAAAGAATAATAAAACATCTGCGGAATCTGAAGGCACTCATCAGACGAATATTCATCTTTTCGCGCTTGACCCAGCTTATCGCTAATTGCTTGAATCAGCCCCTTCCAGGTTGGAGCTCCGGAGATTGCTGATACGCCTGCTCCTACAAAAAAAGTAAGGGCATTGTTTTGTGAAGCGTTAATTATTCTCTGAAATTCTCTTTCATACATCGTCATCACCTTCGTTGCTGATTGTGGTATGTAATATGTTTCTTTTCCACATTTTTAAACAGTTGCTCTATCCTTTGAATAATCAATAGTCCATAAAGACTATTGTGGTTCTGTCCTTACTGATAATATAGATGTCATTTTTTAAATATGTAACCATCCTCATTCAGATAAATTACGGAAAAACTCCAGATCTGATGCAAGTGCTTTTTCGGCAGGCATGTCCAGCCAGTTTCTTCTGGATCTGCTTACACTTTGCACAAACGACTTGCTGCCGAATACCCGCTCAAGGCGCAGTATAACATCGGCCGTGTTATTGACGGACAGAGTTTTATCCTCAAAGATGTATTTATTCATGTAATATAGTAGCTTCTCTTTGTCTGCCCGTTCGCTGAGATAACATATGTCGAATACATCCCTGTATCTTGTAGATCTGGTTCCGAATCGCAGAAGGGATTTCAGTTTCTCTGTTATCATTTGAGCAGGGCTGTTTATGAGAAGACTGACAGCGTCTTCCTGAAAGCCTATATCAAAAGAGTATTCGTCCTGCTCAATGTCAAGATCTTTGTGTACACCTATATCCATCTTTAGTGATAGTGAGTTGGCATGTTCGTCTGTGATGGTGATGGTCACACGCTTTCCCTTATAATCCTGGTGATTGAGCTCAATTATAGGGCCACCGATTCTTATATCCAGTCCTTCAATACAATTCAGTTTTGAAATGAATGCTCTGATTGATTCATCTGAAATGGAATATCGGATCAGATCGATATCGATATCCTGTGTGGCACGTCTGGCGTTACCGGAAATGCTGCGCATGACGACTCCGCCTTTGATAGTAGCATTCTTTGCCATGCCGCTTTCATATATCGCTTTGAGAATGATGTCCTGACAGAGCTTAGCTTGAGCATTCGCTTCGTTGTACCCGTCAAGAATGATTCTTTCGGTCTCTTCTCTAAGATCCATCAAAGCACCTCCGTTTCAATGATCTTCATTATATTTTCCCCGTTTGCGAATAATGCCGCGTATTCTTCGACTTTCCAGAAATCCATATCATATATTATCCTCCGGTAGTTCAGAAGGATCTCTTTATAATAGTCGCGGGGATATCTGGAGCGGAATCTCATGAGCTCGATCAGCATGCGCTCGCGAGAATAGATCCTGATCACGGTGTTGTTATATGACATACCAGTAATGCCATGGTCAAAGACTTCGTTAGATATAAACGACTGGATCACTCTCTTGTCTCTGATCCGTGAGTCTGTCCGGCGCGTAGCAAGATAATATTTATCAGGGATCACATCTGTAAGGTCATGGTAATAATATGCGCTCTCATCGGTAAAAACCGCGTTAGGATATTTCAGTGATATAACATCAAGGTCAGAAGCATATTTCTCTGATGAGTAGATGCCTTTTTCTACTTTGTACAGTTTTTGATCTGAAAGTGCTTTTTTCAGCTGGTAATCGCTGCCATATTCTTTTATGCAGTCGTTGTATGTATATAGCATTTTTATTCTCCTGATTGGTATTGCAGTAAATGCACACACGATTTCCATAGTGTGTGTATGTTTACTTAAACAAATAATAACTGCTGCCAATGGAGATGTCAACAACAATAAAAAAGTAAATATACACACACGTAATAATTTGTGTGTATATTTACCATAGCGGTAGGGCATGTTGCTGTTACCCCTGTTGAGCCACGTCTCTACTGAGAATCAGGTGCTTTCGTCAACAACCAGGCTTTCGATGATTGAATGGATTTCTTCCATAGAGAGCTGCCCGGTCATGGCAATGTATGTTCCGTTCTTTTCCATATATACGATTATGCGAGGACTGTTTTGATCGTCATACACGAGCAGTTCATATCCTGAATAGACTTCCTTATGCACATCATAGCCTTCATTATCAATATATCTGACAACGTCCTTGCTGATTCCCTCCTCGATGGTATATTCAAGTTCATTATTCTGATTTTCATAAATATAGTAGCGAGTTGTGTCCCCGAGCGGAACGACTTCTTTAAATGCATAACCTGGGACAATGTATTCAGGCCTATAGAAATGATTTCCGTCTTCATCATCCAAATCTGTGATTACGATAAATCCATCTTTTATGTCGAATTTGTAGTTGAATATCTGCAATCCCAGGGCGCTGCATACAGCAAGCGCGAGCGACATAACCAGAATTAGAATCGCGCATAGTATAAGTGCTCTTTTGGCAGTACGCTTCATTGATTTGATGCGAGCGGGCCTATATATATTATTTGAAGATGCTGTATAGCCGCCACTAAAATATCTGACGTGAGAATCATACATTCTCCGGCCATACTCTGATAGTATTCGGTTTGCTTCTACCTGTTCTTTAGACATTCATCTATTCTCCGATTGTAGTATATCAGCAAGCTTGGTCTTGATCCGCTCCATCCGCTTTCTCAGCGCGCGGACATCTACATCCATCAATTCAGATATTTCTTTATACGTATATCCTGCACCATAGTAATAGCAAACGAGGTCTCGGTCATCATTGCTGAGTTCCTTGAGTGCATTTGACACATATTCAGAAAAACCATATTCATCTCTGAAAGCATCAATATCTACTTGTCCTTCTATACCAATTAATCCTTCATAATCAGAAAAAGTGACATCCTTATCAAATTTTGACTGCTGCTTGCGAATCTTAAGGGCAGCATTCTTTGTGACTGTATATATATAGTTGCGAGTTTTGTCTGATTCAACATTATCGAGTTTATGCTGATTTCGATGAACAGAGAACAGTGCATTTTGAAAAGCTTCCTCAGCATCCTCAGAATTACCCGTTATCTGAAGTGCAAGCTTCATCATCAGAGCCTTATATTTGTTTGACACGATTTCTGCAAAATCCGTAACAACTGAGATAAGAAATGAAATCATGAACTCCTCCTGTGAATAGTAAGATAATTATAACCTGCAAAATATTTTTGTAAAAGATGTCACATTTTGGATGAAATCGGGATTTATATAAGTGAGAGGCAAATAAAGGTTCATATAGGGAGGATAATAACGATGAAAAGAGTATTAGCTTTTGTGCTGTTGATAGTTCTGCTGATGACTACCGCTTCATTTGCAGATAGTCATGAAACATTGGTCACCGGGAAATCGACGATACGGTATACAAGTGTAACGGGAGTGAGAGCGTCCCTAAGGAAGAGCGGATCTTCGGCGATTTGCGATATAGGAGTTACGCAGAAAATCCATCTTGACTCTGTAAAAGGGACGCTAAAACTTGTAGATGCTTCCGGCAAGACAGTGTCTACAAAGACAGGAACTTTCAAGAAAAACGGATCAGTATTTACACTGAGCAAATCATTCAGCCTCCCCAAAAGGGGATCGTACAAGGTCAAATTCAATCTGTACACATATAAAGGGGGTGTGCAAAAGGAAACAATTACTGGTTGCACCAATACGGTGAGAAAGTAACAAATATTATATCAAGCGGTTACATTGAATAGTATTCGAAAAAACAAGGAGGAATAAAGTAATGAAGAGATAAACTGTTCTTATTTTTATGATATCGTCACTGTTATTGTCGATTATCATAGAATTACTCCAAGGAGCAGAAGGTTATTTTCAGATTGCAGAAGGAACAATGCCTATAATGGACATTACAGATGTTATGCTAAATGCAGCTGGAGGAGTTCTTGGATTTCTGGCATACCGCTTTTACACTAAGCAAGTTATTTAGTCTTATTAATTAACAAATATATACATAATTAGGGAGAAAAAACTTATGAGATCAAAAATTATTACATTGCTGATGGCTTTTATGATTACTGTTTCACTGTCGATGCCGTCGTTTGCATTCAATGAATATTCGTCAGATGAAGAAAGACAAGACATTGAGAGTAAGTGTGAATCTGTTGCTGACGATTTAGATGAAAAAGATGATCTTTCTGTTGAGCCAGAAGAGGATAGAGAGGAGTCTGAAGAATCTGAAGAATCGGAATTTTATATTGACCTAGATGATAATGGCTACGAGCTTACAGAAGATCAAGCTGAGCTAATGGATTGCTTTATACGAGAATACGAAGATCAGCTTGAATTCACAGAAGAGGGTATTAACAACGATAATGTTGATATCGATTATTTTGAAAAGAAATATGGCGATATGGTAGTAGAGATGGTCGATGAAGGAATAGATATTGTAAATGAGAGCATAGAGGATGATGAACTGGGCATTACAGAGAATGGAACAATTTATGATGCAAATGACACTGATATGGTTGTTCAGGGACGTTATAATAAAACATCAGGAAAAACTTACTGGTGGGGACGGATAATTTACCAGAGCTACAAAAACGCAAATAGACAGAAAAAATCAATAAAAAGTTGCGCAAAGGCAGCTTCTTTAATAGGCGACGTATGTACTTTGTCCGGTGGATTTGGAAGCGCAGCTATTTTTTGGGAAGGTGTGGCAGCGCTCAGCATTCGGACATATTCCAATATATTTGCAAAATCAATTGGAAAATACAACAAGAAGGATATAGGCATAAAATACAAGATTTGGTGGTCAATGAAATATACTATGCGTAGTCAAAATCAGAAGTGGTGATTAATTATGATTCAGAAAGTTGTAAACAAATTCTTTTCAATAGAAAACGGAAGAGAGAATCTTTCAATTAAACTGTTTGTGATATCATGTTTAATCGGCATATTATTTTTCTTCGTGGATATTATTGTCCCCCATGAAAGAACCATTCTTGAGCCTCTGACGATTTTATTTGGAAGTATATCTATCATTTCATATGTGCTAATGAGTTTTAGTAATTGCCTGGAAGCAGGAAAGAATAAACTCCCTCTAGCTATAAAGTTGTTCCTGTTTATAGTTTGCATTGCGCTTTTGATTTATGAATTGGGAACAATTATGTTTGCGAGAGATGACACAAATATTGGTCTAGACGTCGGATTAACATTTGCTTATTCGATGCTCTCATTACTTGCGGGTGCATACCTATATAATGGATATCGTGCAAAAAATAAACATGAAACGTAGAACATGTATCGTAATCGCTACATTGATAGCTGTATCGATATTGTCATTCCCTATCAAGAAGCCAAATGAACCGTGGTATGCAGATGCGATGAGCTTCAGTCAACTCAATAGAGTTTCTTGCGATAATATAACGATTGGATTTATAGATACCGGAATCAGTCCTTCAATTGCTAAAGAGTATGGGATTGAGGCATTATATAATTCAATCAGTCCAGGGGAAACAACAGATGATGGTAATGGACATGGGACGGCTATGGTCAGTATAGCTTGTGGCAATGGATATTGCGGTGTTACTGGATTAGCTGAAAACGCTACTGTTGTTGTTATAAAAGCGGCAGATGATGACGGGCGAATGACTCTTGAGTCCCTGGACAGAGCATTGTCATATGCAGAGGATGAAGGATGCAATATCGTTAACATAAGTTTAGGTGGATACTACGGATCAGAGGAGGTTGAAAGGCGATTGCGGACAATGTCTAATAATAATATTGCAATAGTGGCCTCCTCGGGAGATTATGCACAAAAGGATTTGCTATTTCCATCCAGCTACTACCCGTATGTCATATCCGTAGGAGCCTTGGATGAAACCGGAATTCTTTGGGAAGATTCAAACACCTCAGACAATTTGGTCACCGCTTTCCCCGGGGTAAACATAACATCTATAAACATTGAAGGTGAAAAGCATGTATCATCAGGGACATCTGAAGCAGCGGCCATGGCAACAGCATATATCGCCGTATTGAAACAAGCTCATATAGATAACTATGGAACAGATATTGACAATAGTGAGTTGGTGAATTTACTAAAAGAATTATACAAATCTAAGGCACAAACAAAATATTGGGACATATTGGAAGAACTTATCCATTAGACAGCTACTGTTAAATGTTATTGCTTGAGACTGTGAGAAAAAGTCTGTAAATATGAAATGAGAGAGCCTCCTATGGTAGCATAAGAATGTATCATAGGAGGTTTTGTTATGGCACGCAAGAAAAAAGAAGTTTATCACGTAGGACCATTGACTGAGGGCAAGAAGAATATTATCTCAGCTCTCATGACGAGTATGAGATTGAGACAGTAGACGACATTCAGGATGCTCTGAGGGATCTTCTCGGCGGAACAATTAAGTCCATGATGGAAGCCGAGATGACCGACAATCTCGGCTATGAGAAGTCTGAGCGATCAGATTCGGATAACTATCGCAACGTGACTAAACCTAAGACCATCCGCAGTAAGTACGGAGAGTTTGAAGTCGACGTTCCTAAAAATCGAAATGGTTCTTATGAGCCGCAGGTGGTGAAGAATCGTCAGAAGGATATATCCGGCATAGACGACAAGATAATCAGCATGTATGCCAGAGGTCTCACAACAAGACAAATATCCGAGCAGATAGAAGAAATCTACGGATTTGAGTGCAGCGAGAGCTTTATCTCGGATGTCACAGACAAGATACTTAAAGACATCGAGGAATGGCAGCATAGACCATTGGATAGCGTATACCCTGTGATCTTCATAGACGCATGTCATTTCTCCGTCAGAGATAACGGACTTGTGAGAAAGCTCGCAGCATACGTTATGCTAGGAATTGACTGTGAAGGCCGCAAGGACATAATCAGTCTCAGCATTGGAGAAAACGAGAGTGCCAAATACTGGCTTGGAGTTCTGAATGAACTTAATAACCGTGGAGGCAGAGACATCATGATTATATGCGCCGACGGACTTACCGGTATCAAGGAAGCAATAGCGTCGGCTTTTCCGGAAACAGAATACCAGCGCTGCATAGTGCATATGGTTCGCAACACTCTTAAGCATGTTTACTACAAGGACATGAAAGCGTTCGCTACTGACCTCAAGACAATCTACCTTGCCGACTCTGAGAAGGCAGGAAGAAGCGCCTTAGATAAAGTCAGTGCTAAATGGAGCGAGAAATACCCTTATGCGATGAAACGCTGGTATGACAACTGGGATGCTATCTGTCCAATCTTCAAGTTCTTAATGCAGACTAGAAAACTCATATACACCACGAATGCTATTGAGAGTGTAAACAGTGCATGCAATGCTTGAAAATGAAATAGTTGAATTGTGGCACACTTGGATGGGCGAGAAAGACAATATTAAGAAAAAAGCAAGACATATAGACGATTTATCTATCGAAGATATTTGTTGGTTTTTTGAGGATAAAGAGTGTAAAAATCCGAGAGGGTTTAAAGGTATTTAAGTGGAGAAGAGGGAAAAAGTAGAAAGCATTGCAATCTTGCTGAGTTTTACGAAGCATAATACTTCACACTATATTTCATAAACAGGGTTAAATTATCAAACGCCGGATTTAGTTCCGGCTCTTTTAATTGTCTCAAAATAGCGTGTTAAATGGATTTTCAAAAACTTCCCTTGACAAAAGTGGTCTCAAGTAGATAATAATGCAAAAATGTAAAAGGCAGAAACTTTTGTGGGAAAATGGGAAGATCTATTTGTACCAACAGATGAATAACTGTATGTAGTGTATTATAATATAATTAGAACATTGGAAAGACAGTTGAAGATGATGATTAATATAGATGAGGGTGATAATGAAAAAAGAATTGCGTGGGAAAAAGACTAGTAACTACTTATTAAGGTGTGTTCCGGATATTGAGAATATAATTACCTCACACAGATTTGACAAAGAAATGGATGAGGATGCAAAAGCACTGAATAATGAGTTCGGTTTTGATATTTCTACTGCTTCAAATATTGAAGATTGTTCTGATGCAATCAAAAGAAACATCCTCGGAATGTATAATGATGACATTACCCCATCAGTAATGTTTTTATATAGTTTTATTTGTTGGTTCCAAAGATCTTCAAAAGTGTTAAATATAAAAGGACATTTTGAGAAGAGGACAAAATTGCTTGATTTTGGTGTAGTTTTAAATCAGGAAACAATTGACAGTGTAGACGTGCTGTTAACACAAGAATACGATAGAGATGATGTTGATGAATATATTCTGCATGCTCAATACAAATTGTTATCCATAGTAAAGAAACATATTGTATTGAAAGATAATATTGAAAGTTGTCTTCAGTTTGAGAAAATAATAGTGGCGGTTATTAATAATAGCCGTTATTTATGTTTAATTAATGATAAATTAGAAGTCGACATGTATTTTTTAATGCAATGGGAATATTATCCAGTAGATAAAGCATTCAGAGATGTCGTTGACAAGTTTAATTCGGAATTAAACAGGAAGACCTACATGGAGCTTAAGGGAAATGAGTATTTCTATTATGACAAGATTAAGAAAGCAGAGGTTAGTTTTTCTTCCATTAAAAGATTACCTATCACGACAGATGGAAAGTTACGAACGGTGCATGTTGCGAATGAACCTATCGATAAAGCGACATTAATATACCTGTCTAAGAGACTTAATAAAGAATTTCATATTTCCTATCCGAATAGAGATAAGATAATGGAATTGGCGTTTAATCTTATTGACAGCCTTCCAAGGCTTGACAATTACACAATATTTAAATTTGATTTTAAGGACTTCTTTGATTCAGTTGAGATAAGAAGTGTATATAAAAAATTCATAGAACATAGCAATTTGTATTCGTGTGAGAAGGAGTTACTGTTAAAACTGGCAAGAAAGTATAAGTACTGTGTTCAGGGCTTGCCTGTATCAAATGCTTTAATAGAAATAATATCACGAGATTTTGACGACAGAATCAAAGCAGCGTTTTCTACGTATGGACTTGTATTTTATAAGAGATATGTGGATGATTGTATCCTAATTTTTAATCATAAATTGGAAAAAAGTACTATAGAAAAACAAATCAAGCGATGCCGAGTTTCTACGTTTGGGGAAAAAGTGTTACTATCCTCTACTAAAACATCATATCAGACCAAACTGGATGGGGATGAAACATTTGATTATTTGGGGTACAGTTTTAACCGGTGCTACTGGGATAAAGCGGAGCCGCATTATTATTATTACAAGTTCGGAATAGCACCAAAAAAAATAGAAAAGTACAAGAAACAATTGGATGCTATGTTTGATGCATATGAGTCTGATTTAAATGACCGGTTATTATTGAGGAGAATTCAGTACTATAACTCTAGGATTGTTTTCTATAATTATTATGGGTCAAAGTATGTGAATAAAAGTACATGGGATGTTAGAGGGATAATTAATTCATATAAAATGCTTAGACGTTATATTATATATGATACTTATAATATGGGGGCTGAAATTGCCGGCAATAAGAAACCCTACCGAATAGAGAAGGAAACATATTTTTTCTTGCGGTATTATGTAAAAGAAAAAAGAGATGCTTTATTGTGCATACCGCAGTATTTGCAGGGAAAGGGTTGTGATGACCACACATTGTGGAACGGGTTTTTAAAAAACAAGTCCATCGTTTTCCAGCCTAATATTGGTTGGACCAACGATTTATTAAATAACCGACTGATTGAAGTAGGTGTAGTTCCATGGAACAAATCTTACTACGAAAAGACTCGGGACTACTATACGGCGATAATAAAAACTTAAGAGGTAGCAAGCTAC
This sequence comes from uncultured Eubacteriales bacterium, assembly GCA_902773835.1. Taxonomy (GTDB): domain Bacteria; phylum Bacillota; class Clostridia; order Peptostreptococcales; family Anaerovoracaceae; genus Crickella. Next base: position 77,887 of record CACYFZ010000007.1, read on the forward strand.
CTCTTAAGCAGTGTTTGGCAATCAGTATTAAACCATACAGAAATTGGTTTAGCTTTAGCCGATAATGTGTGTGGAATAACTCCACGATAATTACTTTAACACTTAATAAAGGGAAAGGCAAGAATGGCAAAACTGAGATATAGAAAACGCAATAAACTTGACGTTATCCTGACTGATTCACGACCAGTTGAATTACCTAAAAACTATACATTGACCTATTTTTACAATTATTTAAATAATAATAAAAAAGTATTATCAATGTTTGAGAGTGTAAAAAAAGAAACAAGGGCCTCGGAAACTGAACGAAACGGATTACTGTGGGGACAAGAATGGCACGCAACGCCTTTAAAGTATCATATCATCAAGAATAGATTTGAGATGAGAGAGATGGCACTTATTTCTCCAATCTCGATGATTCAAATACCATTGTTTCTGGAAGCTTATGAAAAACAACTACTATATCTTACATCAGAAGGTGGGTTTTCCGTTAGAAAACATGAGACTAATGATATGCTCGAATATGTAGACATGAATTCAGAAAAGGGGATTAATTACCATCTTTCAGCAGAAAAAAGTATTGAAGCATCAGGGGCATTTTATTCTGTCTATCCATTTAAGTACATGTCCGAGTTCCATAATTCTAGTTGTTGGTACCGGTTGAATCGCGAATATAAATACTTTGGGAAAATTGATTATAGTAAATGTTTTGACAGTATTTATACGCATACATATACATGGATAGTAACAAAAAATTCCGTTGATGGGAAAAAGTATGGAAGAAATCAGTTCTTTTTAAATATGTGTGATAGATTAATGCAAAATATAAATGGCTCGATTACAAACGGTATAGTTGTTGGACCAGAGTTTTCTAGATTAATGATGGAAGTCCTTGCACAATGCATTGATAACAGAGTTAAAGCAAAACTATTTAAACAAGAAAAGCGTTACGCCATAGAGTATTCGGTTTGTAGATTCGTAGATGACATATTCATTTTCGCAGATGAGGAACAAACAGTAGAGAAAATTATTGAATTATATAGAGATGAAGCAGAGATGCTTCATTTTAGGCTCAATGATCAGAAGCGATTAGCGGGCAAATTGCCATATGCATGGTTTGGATGGAAGGAAAAAGTTCATTCTGTTAATGAATATATTTGCCAAGCCTTGTTTAATGATGTAAGGACATCAAAGAACGTGATTGGGATTAGAAGCAACATGATTCCAAACATGAAAATGATGTACCAAAATATTGTTGCCGACTATCCTGATTATCAAGCGAAAATAGTGTCATATGTGCTTACCACAATTTATAAAAAACTAAAGAGAGCGAATATCCCATTGTTCTCCGAAGAAAAGGTACTTAAAACTCTAATGGTTTTTTTAGATGCCGTTTTTTACTTCTACTCCTTTTCGCTGTCATTTAATAATACTGAGAAAGTTATTAGTATTTTAAACGAATTGGGAAAACAGATTCCAGAAGAAATATTTAGGGATCACATACATGAGACGCTTTGCAATTATTCACTACCAATAGCAAAGGCAAATCCCGAAGATGTTATCAACTTGGTTTTACTGGCTGCAATGTATCACATTGAATTCCCGACTGTTGTTGAAGAGCTGCTTGTAGAAAAAATTCAAAAGAATGTGAATCCATTGATGTATGCAGTTTTTCTCCAGTATTTTTGTTATAACAAGACTAAAAAGAATGCCTTTAAAAAGGTAGTTGAAACACAAATATATGATGCAATTGCGAATATATATAATTCTCAAGATTTCTTCATGTATGAGGAAGCATGGTGGCTTTTTGTCTTCACTAATTGTCCGCTGTTATCAAGACGTTGCATAGATAGTATTAATGCAAAATTGGAGGAACAGAGGAATTTTTTACAAAATAGTGACCCTAAACGCATGTCAAAGGACGCCAAAATACTTGTGATAGATTATTTGTTAGATGATTCAGAAAACAATAAATTTATTAATTGGGATATGGATAAAGAGGAACTGTTTAATTATACAGTTTTTACCACTTATGAGAGAACATTATTTAATGGATATAGTGCGAGTCGCATGATAGATGACATGGACTTATACTAGTACACGAAAGCTCTTAACTATATAATTCAGTCGAAATTTAGAGAAAGTCAAAGTTGCTTCCACGTTAATGCAAAGAGCAGATTAAAGTCATTGTTTGGCACGCTGGTAAAAGGAATTAATTAAAGTGATAGTAGATGTCTTGAAATAATTATAGAAGTCCGAAACAATCGTAAGATTTGAGAAAATGTATTTTCTCAAATTGCAAAGTTATCTATCAAATGGTATCATCTAATCGGAAAAAATGTAGAACTCTACAGTTTTTCCGATTAACTGTTTGCGGAGACTTATTATGATAAAACGTGACAAGTATCTGAACCAACTGATAAATGCCCAGAATAATGGGTTCCCGAAAGTGATTACCGGCATAAGGAGATGCGGGAAATCGTTTTTGTTAAAGGAAATTTTCCGCTCATATTTATTATCGGACGGAGTCAGCTCAGAAGACATCATATCAATTGATTTTGATGATGATAATAATATTAAGTACAGAGATCCGATTGAACTCGGCGCCTATGTCCGGGAACAATGTGCAGATAAGAAGATGTGCTATGTTTTTCTTGACGAGATACAGATGGTATATGACATAGTCAATCCGAATCTCACTGACGGCAAACATGTACTTGCTGAGAAGAAAGACAAGGAAACGGTCACATTTGTAGATGTTATTCTCGGGCTGTCCAAAGAGAAGAATATAGATTTGTATGTCACGGGTTCAAACTCTCGGATGCTTTCGTCCGATATTGTAACGGCATTCAGAGACAAGGCGACAAATATCCGGCTGTACCCGTTATCCTTCGAAGAGTTCAATGGTTATAGAGGAGGTTCGCCGGCAGAAAACATATATGAATATATGCAGCATGGTGGAATGCCCCTAGCAGTATTGAAATCAGGAGAAGACAAACGGACTTATTTAAAATCGCTGTTTGAAACAACTTACTTCAAGGATATTATCGAGCGTAACAACCTGAAAAGGAGTGAAGCACTGGATGAGCTTTGCAATATATTAAGCGCATCAACAGGCGAGCTTCTCAATGCCCGGAAAATAGCCAATACATACAACAGCGTCAGGCATGATTCCATAGATGAAGATACTGTAGAGAAATACATCTCATATTTCGAAGATGCATTTATACTGCAGGAAGCGAGACGCTATGATCTGAAAGGCAGAAAAGAAATCGGCGCACAGAGAAAGTATTACTATTGTGACACAGGTCTGAGAAATGCAAGATTGAACTTCGCCTTTCCGGACGAAGGACAAATGCTCGAGAATATAGTGTACAATGAGCTTGTATATAACGGGTACACGGTAAATGTCGGAGCCTTTGACACGATAGAAAAAGACAGAAATGGGAAATCTATCCGAAAGAGCAACGAAGTTGATTTCTATGCCACAAAGGATCTTCGATTATATTATATTCAGGTCACTGCAGATATATCCAACGCCGAAACCCGGGCAAGAGAAGTAAGACCATATACGATTCTTAATGATCAGGTTCAGAAGATAGTGGTGGTTAATCGTCCACTTGGAGAAAGCAGAGATGAGAACGGATTTACTATCATTGGTATAACTGAGTTTTTACTGGAATATATTAAATGATATAATGTGTATGAATTCGAAGAGAATTCAGAAAGTTGTTGTATTTGGTACTGATAATACCTAATTATCAATAGGATTATACACTTTATTATAGTATTATTTCTGCTGTTGGGTTTAGTTTTCTTTATAGTAAAACAAGCTTCTCGCGACCACGAAAGCATAGCGTTGGAAAACATGGTCTTATTATCAATAAGTGCGTTTAGCGTGTTTGCATTCTTGTTCTCATGGATAAGGAAGCGCGACTCTTTAATTCAAAGAATTGCGTTAGGAATAATCAGGATTACTAACAGATTCTCTTTCAGTGACAGTGAAAAAAATATTGCTGCACAAATTAAAGACATTACTAAGGAGACAATGACCCCAATTGTTTTTGGAGAACCTTTTGTGGGGAAAACTACTTCAGCTTTTTTGAACGCAAGCGAGATATTAACGGATGCAACATCCATAGGTGCAAATAAACCACAAGTGATTTATATAGACTGCAAAAGCGATGTAGAAAAAATAGTAGAATTCATTTACTCGGAATTCCATTCTTCAACAAATACTAAAGTAAAGCACATCATCATTGACAATGCTGAAATCCTAGGAGACCACTATATTTCCACGATTTTAAAGAACATCCAGAATTACTCAGGACAGCTTGTTATAATATTTGACTCTAAAGAAATTTTAGACAATCTGCAATTCTCTAAGACGATACCATGCAGCAATCCCGCTCCTAATCATCTTGCGTTTGATGACGAGTATTGCAAATTATCATCAGATGCAAAGAATATGTTGTGGCTTATATACTATTACTCCTTAACATCAACCTTAATTGATAAACAGATTATTGCAGCAATATGGACCTCCTTGGACATGGATGCGAAGCCACGAAAGCTCCTTTCAGAGCTAAAGAAAGGAGCTTTAATAGTTCCTTTTTTTCTACAAAAAACCTATTACTATCATGCTTGTTTAAAAGATATGAATGATATAGAGGAACGGTCAGAAGATGCTCAAGTAGTAAGACAAAAGATTTTTCAGGACAAGGGACATGATATACATCCACTGATGAAATGGGTAGTAATGGTAAGCGAAAAGCCCTTATGCATCGAAACAATATCTCAAGAAGAAAGGTATGAACTATTTGAAAAGTGCTTTTCAATTACGAGTCCGGAATTTATGTACCATTTTTTACTTAGGAAGACATCTTTCGATACAAAAAAGCAGGCTCTCTTTTTATATGAAATAGGTTCGTTAGAGTTTAACAGAGGAAACCATGAAATAGCTTTTTCATATTTCGATAATTTGATTAAACATGTATCAGATGATAGCGTGCGTTATTTGCTAATGCTAAAGATTATAGAATCTGTACATGGTCAAAATGATACAACAACAAAGAACAAAATTTGCGCCTACATTAAAGAGCTAAAAAGTACAGTAGGCTTTGTTGATCTTGCAACATATTGGGAATTGCACATAGATACAGAAAGAGGTCTGTTCAGAATAGAAGCATTTGAAGATCTGTTGAAAAGAATCAAGGATAATAATGATATACCTAAAGGAATAAAGAATAGCATTATAAAACGATGCTATACAGATATTATTAGGGTGTACTGCATACAAATGACTTGCCCGCCCGATAGCTTAATAGAGGATTTTCTATCCTTTCTTTCTGAACATTGTTCCAAAACGACACTAGAATATTACGAACAATTATATACCAAAGCAAGTATAGATCATTGTGTGAGATACTTAGAGAATATATTTGAACAAACAAATAATCAATATCTTTTTCAACAGTGCCGCACATCTTATCTCAAAGCACTACAATCAGGAACAGAAAATATAAAATCATTAAGTGCGTGCAAATTAAAGGCAATAGACTTTTCATTAAACAATGCTTCGATAAGTCAATCTGAATATAGTGATGCAAAAAAGACAATAGAGCTGTTTATTCACAATTCAATTATTAATAAAGTGGATGTTCATGAAGCCTATGGCAAAACTTTGTTATATAAACTTGATGCCGTTTTTATGCTTAGCAATTTCGAAAATGAATCCAACACCCCTGACTCCATATTGTTAGACGAGGCTAAAGCCATATATTCTTTATATGGGAATAAATATGGTCAAGTTCGAACATCATTTCTTTTTAATCTAGTGAGATTAACCAAAACCAATGACCGTGAAATTCTTGTAGATATTATTGCCGACATTGAAGAGATGTTAGAAGAACACCCTGACTATGTGCTTGAAAACAACATTTTGAATGACATAAAAGGAAAAAACTGCACTGACAATCTCTCTCTTGCATACAGATATGCAATCTTAAAAGCATACCCTATTATCCTTCAATGAGATTTTACTCTTTTTATAAACTCGAGAGTTCTCTTTTCTGTAACGTCGGAAAGACCATCTTTATATATTGTTGACATTATTTCACTCAACTCCTCTATATGTGACTCATTCAGCCCGGTGAGCACTGCGGCACTGAGCCCTATCCGTAGACCAAAGCCTATTTTATATGGCAATAACCTATAGTTTGTAAGCAGTCCTACGTTTTCTAAATTAAGGTAATACTCATAATTAGATTCAGGAGAAGGACATTGTATCCATAGGTGCTGTGTAGGAATAATAGACGAAGATCTTCTTATTACGGGAACTCCATTATCATACAAACTTTTTTCCAAACCGAGAATACAACTTGTTGTTCTTTCATTATATGAAGCGAGAGCTTCTATATTAAGCTGTGGCCTAATAGAATCTATGATAGATTTAGGGTGAGTATTACTAATAAATGTTTTTGCGTTTTTTACATAACGGTCCCATACAACATCTTCTGTATTTTTAACTGCAAACATCCCCTTTTGAGGTCCTGGATAGTTTTTGTGTAAAGTGGAAACAATCATATCAAAACCCCAATCAAATGGATTTGGATATGCTTCACACAATATGGATGTTAGATATTGTGATGCATCAAATATTTTATATGCATTACAATCTGACAGCCAAGAAAAGTCCTCATAATACAGTCCTTCACTCCTATCCACGAACACATAATCTATACATTTTTTCTCAATTAGTTTTAGAGTAGCCTTTTTATCAACACACATTTTTTCATAATCAGCAATCATCTCAAATGGCTGAACGCCAATGTGGTTTAATATAGCCTGTGTTGCAAAATGGCCACCGCATATCTCTGGTAATATCATTACTTTTTCATCGGGTTTTAAAATGCACAAGAAAAGAATTAGATGAGCATTTAAACCTGATAAAGGCTTTAAATCGACATCTGTAGCATGAAGACGTTGGATCCACATATTTTTTATAAAGCCAACAAAATCAATATACTCATTGCGACCTCCAAATATCACTTTGTCATTAACGTCTTTATGTCTCTCACTAATATACAACCCTTCTAGAAAGTTGCTGCTTACTGAATTATATACTTCAAACGGAAGGTTTTCGGTTGGATTTAAAATTAAAGACTGGTTGTTTTTTTCTCTTAGATAATCTAATCTAATTTGATATTCTGTTTGGATATTTAATAGTAGTTCAAAAAATAAGTCTGCAGAGCTATTGTTATACCTGCAGCATTTTTTAAATCCATACTTCTGGAATAGGTGTCGAGCCTCATTACTTTCTTTCATGGTTGCAGCTTTAACAACTTTAATTTTGTTGGCCATTGCGTAGTCCAAGGCTGTATAAAGAAGCTTTTCGCCATATTTGTAATGTTTATTAGCTTTGTCAACAAAGAATCGTCTTATCTCAAAGAAATCTTGAATCTTTCTAATCGCAATTGTCCCATGAACATTATCGTTTGAGTCTACCAGAAGCCAGAATTTTCCTTGCATCATATATGATTCTTCAATAGACACTAGATCCAAATCTTTTCCGCTGAGATCAAGCTTGCGATTGTTTTCGTAAAAGACCTTTTCGAAGAAATGTAACACTTTATTTTTATAAGAAGATACATAGACGATTATTTTCATGTGTAAACTTAATTCTCCTATTGATAATTAGGTATTATCA
>CACYFZ010000008.1 GCA_902773835.1 uncultured Eubacteriales bacterium
ACTATAAACTTATTACCACTGGAGAATACCCGGATTCGATGCTAGTGTAAATTGTGTAAAAATTTTTTCCATGTGTCCTTTACATGGGGAGCACATTAGCATGGTATTACTTAGCGTGGGCAAGAGAGCGAAGAAGAATAAGTAAAAAAACAAAGAATAGGCCGGTGCTTTACTTACCAAGAGCTGTTATAGGATCGTTGATAAGTATATAGGAAAGATTGCATCAATATGTAGGGGCATAAAAAATGGTGACCCCTATAAATAGTGGTGTGGGAAACGCGCGATAAAGTGTTAGAGGTTTAGACTCGCAAATGCTTGCAAAATAAGGGAATTCGGTCCAAAAAAGTCAAAAAATTTTTTCAAAAAATATTCAAAAATTACTTGCATTAGATAGGCGTGGTTAATATAATAACAGGGCTTGTTAAACGCGAAGAAGCAGGAAGTTACCGCGCTATCGGATAATTTCTGCTGAGAAGTCCTCACTCGATGAGGGCGGAGGTTTCGCTGTTTTCTTGTGCGTTCAGACATAGGAAACGCGCACACAAGTGTAAGGGGCTCGAAGAGAGCACTCTAAGAGCCGCAAAGCTTGCAAATACAAGGCAGCGAAGTCCTGTACAAGCATAGCGACAATTAGTACAAATTTATTTAACAGGAGGAAGCAATGAGCGAACTATCCAAGATCAGAATCAGAATGAAGGCTTACGATCACGCACTGCTCGATAAGTATGCAGCCAAGATCGTAGACACAGTACAGAAGACAGGCGCAGATGTAAGCGGCCCTATTCCTCTCCCAACAGAGAAGGAAGTAGTCACAATCATCAGAGCCGTCCACAAGTACAAGGACAGCAGAGAGCAGTTTGAGCAGAGAACTCACAAGAGACTCATCGATGTAACAAATGCAACAACAAAGTGCATCGACGCTCTGCAGAAACTCGACGCTCCTGCAGGAATCGATATCGAGATCAAGCTCTAAGCTGATTAGAAAGATCGTACGAGAGGCGGAGAGCCTTCCCGGCGAGGAACGAGCCGATGGAAGCTCCCGTGCGAGAACTGCGCGAAGCGGAGCGAGCATGCAGTTCACCGCTGAGGCGAAGGCAATTGCCGCAAACCGGAGCGATCCGCTGTAAGAAAGTTAGGAGGAACTAATATGAAAACATTACTGGGAAAGAAGATCGGAATGACACAGATCTTCGCCGAGGATGGAACAGTCATCCCGGTAACCGTAGTCGAAGCCGGTCCTGAGACTGTAGTACAGGTTAAGACAGTCGAGACAGACGGATACGATGCCGTACAGGTTGGCTACGAAGATCAGAAGAAGCAGAGAGTAAACAAACCTCTCACAGGTCACTTCGCTAAAGCCGGAGTTGACACAAAGAAGCACCTCGCAGAGTTCAGGCCTGCAGAGGGCGAGACTTACGAAGCAGGACAGGTAATCACAGTTGCCGACTTCGAAGAAGGCATGAAGCTCGACGTAACCGGAACCTCCAAGGGTAAAGGTACACAGGGTAACATCAAAAGACACGGCCACCGCAGAGGACCTATGACTCACGGTTCAAAGCATAAGAGACTCGCCGGTGCTCTCGCAGCCGGTACATATCCATCAAGAGTATTCAAGGGCAACAAAGCTCCTGGACGCATGGGTAGAGACACAGTGACCGTACAGAACGTAGTACTTGTAAAGAAGCTCGACGATCGCAACATCATGATGATCAAGGGTGCCGTTCCGGGAAAGAAGGGCGGCCTCGTAAAGATCAGACCTGCGATCAAGGGTCAGGATAAATAGGCAGAAAGGAGGAACTGAAGATGGCAAAGCTAAGCGTAGTAAACGTTGAAGGCAAGAAAGTCGGAGACATCACACTTTCAGATGAGATCTTCGGAATCGAGCCAAACGAATTCGCAGTACATGAAGTAGTAAAGAACTATCTGGCAAACCAGAGACAGGGAACCCAGTCTGCTAAAACAAGATCTGAAGTCAGAGGAGGCGGACGCAAGCCTTTCAGACAGAAGGGAACAGGACGTCACAGACAGGGTAGCTCCACAGACCCTACACAGGTCGGCGGCGGAGTAGTATTCGCACCAAAGCCAAGAAGCTACAGATATTCACTCAACAAGAAGCTCAAGAGACTTGCTCTCAAGTCCGCACTGTCAGCAAAGCTTGCAGACAAGGAGCTGATCGTAGTAGACGAGTTCAAATTCGAAGAGCCTAAGACAAAGGAAATGGTAAAGGTTCTTGAAAACATCAAAGCAGATAAGAAGGCGCTGATCGTCATGGATGAGAAGGATGACAACGTAGTAAGATCCGCAAGCAACATCCCGGGCGTAAGGACAGCACTGGTAAGCACCATGAACGTATACGAGATCGTTAATCACTACACACTCGTGCTCACCAAGGCAGCAGCCAAGAAGATCGAGGAGGTGTACGCATAATGAAGAACGGATACGACGTAATCATCAGGCCTATCATCACAGAGAACACTATGGATATGGCAGCTGATAAGAAATACGCGTTCAAGGTAGCTAAGGACGCCAACAAGACTGAGGTTCGCAAGGCTATCGAAGAGATCTTCGGCGTAGACGTAGCCAAGGTCAACATCATGAACGTTAGCGGAAAGAGAAAGAGACTCGGAAGAACGTTCGGCACAACTTCTTCATATAAGAAGGCAGTCGTAACACTCACTCCTGACAGCAAGGAGATCGAGATCTTCCAGGAGATGTAATTTAAGGAGGCATAAGAGAAATGGGAATCAGAAAATATAAACCAACGACTCCGGGCCTGAGAGGTATGACAGTCTCCACATTCGAGGAGATCACAACCGATAAGCCGGAAAAGTCTCTTACAGTCACACTTAAAAAGCATTCCGGACGTAACGTAAGAGGCAAGATCACCGTCAGACACAGAGGCGGTGGCTACAGACCTAAATACAGGATCATCGATTTCAAGAGAAACAAGGATGACATCCCTGCAACAGTAAAGACAATCGAGTACGATCCTAACAGAACAGCTAATATCGCTCTCGTAGCGTATGCAGACGGTGAGAAGAGATACATCATCGCTCCTAACACACTGAAGGTTGGCGACGTGATCGAATCAGGTCCTAATGCGGACATCAAACCGGGCAACGCACTTCCGATTGCGAACATTCCTCTCGGTACTATCATCCATAATATCGAGCTGAAGCCGGGTAAGGGCGCACAGCTGGTAAGAGCAGCCGGAAACGGAGCTCAGCTGATGGCTAAAGAGGGAGACTACGCACAGGTTAGACTTCCTTCCGGAGAAGTAAGAATGGTAAGGATGGAGTGCAGAGCTACCATCGGTGAGGTCGGAAACATCGACCACGGCAACATCCACATCGGAAAGGCCGGTCGTAAGAGACACATGGGATGGAGACCTACGGTAAGAGGTTCCGTAATGAACCCTAACGACCACCCACACGGCGGTGGTGAAGGTAGAGCTCCTATCGGACGTAAAGGTCCGGTTACTCCATGGGGTAAGCCGACACTCGGTTACAAGACACGTAAGAAGAACAAAGACTCTAACAAGTACATCGTTAGAAGAAGAAACGGTAAGTAGAGAGGAGCAAGTTAATGGGAAGATCGCTTAAGAAAGGCCCTTACGTCAATAAGAAGCTTCTGAAGAAGATCGAAGAGATGAATGCGGCCAATGAAAAACAAGTAATTAAGACATGGTCCAGACCATCCACAATTTTCCCTCAGATGATAGGTCACACAATCGCCGTTCATGACGGACGCAAGCACGTGCCTGTATACATCACAGAGGATATGGTAGGACACAAACTCGGAGAATTTGCTCCAACCAGAACATTCAGAGGTCACTCCGGTGACAGAAAACTGTAATTAGGCGACAGAAAGGAGAATATATACTATGGAAGCTAAAGCAGTAGCCAAGTATGTAAGAATGTCTTCAAGCAAGCTCAAACCTGTTGCCGACCTGGTAAGAGGAAAGGACCTTGCAGAAGCACTTACAATCCTCAAGTTCACACCTGGTAAGGGTTCTGAGCTTGTAGAGAAGGTAGTACAGTCGGCAGCAGCAAATGCCGAAAACAATCATGAGATGAACACGGACGCTCTGTACGTTGCTGAGATCAGCGCTAACCAGGGACCGACCATGAAGCGTTGGAGACCGGGTGCACAGGGAAGAGCCGGAATGATCCTTAAGAGAACCAGCCACATCAACGTGGTACTCAAGGAAAGAGAGAACGTCAAGGCAGCAACCAAGTCAGAGACTGAAGCAGCTAAGGCTGACGAAGCTAAGACTGAGGAGAAGGCAGAGACTAAGAAAGCCGCTGCTAAGAAGCCTGCAGCTAAGAAGGCAGACGCTAAGAAGACTGATGAGAAGAAGTCTGCAGCTAAGAAACCTGCCGCTAAGAAGACTGCAAAGAAAGCAGATAAAGAGGAGGTTCGCTAATGGGTCAGAAAGTCAATCCACATGGAATGAGAGTTGGCGTCAACAAGGACTGGAGCTCAAAGTGGTTTGCTAAGAAAAGCGACTTTGCGGAGTTCCTTGTAGAAGACAACCAGATCAGAACATATGTAAAGAAGAAACTCTACAATGCCGGCATTTCGGGCATCGTAATCGAGAGACCTGCTGCTGACAGAGTAAAGGTAATCGTTGCCTGCGCTCGTCCGGGTATGGTAATCGGAAGATCCGGAGAAGGCATCGAAGAGTTCAAGAAGGGCCTAGTCAAGATGACAGGCAGAACAGTCGATGTAAGCATCGAGGAAGTAAGAAAGACAGAGCTTGACGCTCAGCTGACAGCAGAGGCTGTAGCTCAGTCACTCGAAAGAAGAGTTTCTTTCAGAAGAGCTATGAAGCAGCCTATCGGCCGCACAATGAAGGCCGGTGCTAAGGGCATCAAGATCGTTTGCTCCGGAAGACTCGGCGGTGCCGAAATCGCCAGAAGCGAGAAGTACAGCGAGGGTAACGTTCCGCTGCACACACTCAGAGCAGACATCGACTACGGATTCGCCGAAGCCGACACAACATACGGAAAGATCGGCGTAAAAGTATGGATCAACCACGGCGAGATTCTCGATAAGGGTCTCAAAGATTCCGTACCTACTTCTGACGGAGAGAAGAGAGATAAGAGAGGCAGAAGAGCCGATCGTAAGGACAGAAGATCTGACAGAAGAGAAGGCAGAAGAGACGGAAGAAGATTCGATCGTGAGGCCAAGCCGGAAGTTAAGCCTGCAACTACAAGAGTTCGCAAGGCACCTAAGGTACAGGCCGCTCCTGCTCCTGAAACAGTAGCAGAAGTAGAAGAAGCTCAGGTAGAAGCACCACAGGTTGAGGAAGCTCAGGTTGAAGCACCTCAGGTAGAAGAAACTGCAGCAGAAGCTACAGAGGAGACAGAAGCATAGTATTAAGGAAAGGAGAAACTCGCCATGTTAATGCCAAAACGCGTTAAGCGCAGAAAACAGCACCGTGGCAGAATGAAGGGTATCGCCACAAAGGGCAATACCGTAGCATACGGATCATATGGACTGGCTGCTGACGACCGTGGCTGGATCGATTCCAATCAGATCGAGGCCGCTCGTGTAGCAATGACAAGGTCCATCAAAAGAGGCGGTAAGGTTTACATCAAGATCTTCCCGCATAAGCCGGTAAGTAAGAAGCCTATCGGAGTACGTATGGGTTCCGGTAAGGGAGCACCTGAGTACTGGGTAGCAGTAGTTAAACCGGGCAGAGTAATGTTTGAAATCGACGGAGTTACAGAAGAGCAGGCTAAGGAGGCTATGAGACTCGCAGCTCACAAACTGCCTATCAAATGTAAATTCGTTGTAAAAGGTCAGGAAGGAGGAGCACAATAATGGATCTGAATAAAATCAGAAAGATGACAGATCAGGAAAGAACTGCCGAACTCGACAGAATGAAGCAGGAGCTCTTCAACCTGAGATTCCAGCACGTTACAGGTCAGCTTGAGAATCCTGTAAAGATGAGGGAAGTAAGAAGAGATATCGCAAGAGTAAAGACCATCATGAGAGAGGTCGAACAGGGTAAGAACGCTTAGGAAAGGAGGAACTGACTAATGGAAAGAAACAGAAGAAAGACAAGAGTCGGCATCGTCACAAGTGACAAGATGGACAAGACAATCGTCGTAGCAACAGAAGACATCGTCAGACACCCTCTTTACGGAAAGGGCGTTAAGAAAACCGTTAAGTTCAAGGCTCATGACGAGAAGAACGAATGCGGCATCGGCGATAAGGTAATGATTATGGAGACAAGACCTCTTTCTAAGGATAAGAGATGGAGACTTGTCCAGATCGTAGAGAAAGCTAAGTAAGGAGGCAGCGAATATGATACAGACTGAAAGTAGATTAAGAGTTGCCGACAACTCCGGAGCTAAAGAGCTGCTCTGCATCAGAGTGCTCGGAGGTACCGGACGTAAGTACGCCAACATCGGAGATATCATCGTATGCTCCGTAAAGGACGCTACACCGGGCGGCGCCGTAAAGAAGGGCGATGTAGTAAAAGCAGTTGTAGTAAGGACCAAGCGCGGTACAAGAAGAGCTGACGGATCATACGTAAAGTTTGACCAAAACGCAGCGGTTATCATCAAGGACAGAAACGACAAGACTCCTGTAGGTACTCGTATCTTCGGACCTGTCGCAAGAGAACTCCGTGATACCGGCTTCATGAAGATCGTGTCATTGGCACCGGAAGTACTGTAGGAGGTGTAGTGATGCAGATTAAGAAAGACGATACAGTAGTAGTGATCGCAGGAAAGGACAAGGGTAAAACCGGAACAGTCCTCAGAACGATCCCTAAGAAAAACAGAGTTGTTGTTGAAGGCGTAAACATGCAGACAAAGCATGCCAAGGCAACAAGAACATCAGGATCCGAGATCAAGCACATCGAGGGACCTATCGATGCATCCAACGTTATGTTCTATGACAAGGACGCTAAGAAGGCCACAAGAATCGGTTATGAGATCAAGGATGGTAAGAAAGTAAGAGTTTCTAAGAAAAGCGGAAAAGCAATCGACTAGGAAAGGAGGAGCAGAAAGTGGAAGTTAGACTTAAAGATAAGTATAAGAATGAAGTTTTTAAGGCCATGCAGGACAAATTCGGCTACTCCAATCCTATGGAGGTGCCTAAGCTGACTAAGATCACAGTTAACATGGGTCTTTCAGAGGCCAAGGACAACGCTAAGGTTCTCGAGAGCGCCGTCAAGGAAATCGCTCTTATCACAGGTCAGAGACCTGTAGTTACCAAGGCTCGCAAGTCCATCGCTAACTTCAAGGTCAGAGAGGGCATGCCGGTAGGCGCTAAGGTCACACTCAGAGGAAACAAGATGTATGTATTTGCTGACAAGCTCTTCAACATCTCCCTCCCGAGAGTAAGAGACTTCAAGGGCCTTTCCAGAAACTCCTTTGACGGCAGAGGCAACTACTCAATGGGTCTTAAAGAGCAGCTCATCTTCCCTGAAATCGTTTACGATGATGTAGATACTATCAAGGGTATGAACATCGTGTTCACGACAACAGCGAAGACAGACGAAGAGGCTTGCGCCCTTCTGGAGCTCATGGGAATGCCATTTGAGAAGAGTGCTAATTAGTTAGGAGGAGATTATGGCAAAGACTTCACTGAAAGTTAAGCAGACAAGAAAGCCTAAGTACTCAACAAGGGCTTATACAAGATGCAAAGTATGCGGAAGACCGCATTCAGTTCTGAAGAAATACGGAATTTGCCGTATCTGCTTCAGAGAGCTTGCTTACAAAGGTGAGATTCCTGGCGTAAAGAAAGCAAGCTGGTAGGATAATTTTCGCAGGTCCTCAGACTGCAGAGACTGAGGAAACCGCTTAAAGAAAGGAGAACATACTGTTATGTCAATGACAGACCCAATTGCAGATATGCTGACAAGGATCAGAAATGCCAACACAGCAGGACATGCAAGTGTAGACATTCCGGCTTCTAAGATGAAGAAGTCGATCGCAGAGATCCTCCTCAACGAGGGTTTCATCAGCGGATATGAAGTAGTTTCCGACAATGCACAGGGAACTATCAAAGTAGATCTTAAGTACGGCCCAAGCCGTGAGAAGACAATTATCGGAATCAAGAAGATCTCCAAGCCGGGACTCAGAGTTTATGCTAAGGCAGACAGAGTTCCTAAGGTTCTCGGAGGTCTCGGAGTAGCCATTCTCTCAACTTCCAAGGGTGTTATCACCGATAAGGAAGCTCGCAAACTGGGAGTAGGCGGAGAAGTTATTTGTTACGTTTGGTAAGGAGGACATTATGTCAAGAGTTGGATTAAGACCAGTGACCATCCCTGCCGGCGTAGAAGTAACGGTAGAAGATGGAAACATCGTTAAGGTTAAGGGACCTAAGGGTGAACTTTCAGCCAAGATCGGTGCAGAAATGCAGGTTAAGATGGAGGACGGAACACTCAGCGTTGCAAGACCTGACGACACAAGAGAAAACAGATCGCAGCACGGTCTGGCTAACTCACTCATCAGAAACATGGTAGAGGGAGTTACAAACGGATATGAAAAGAAGCTCAACGTTGTAGGCGTTGGATATTCCGTAGCTAAGCAGGGTAATAAACTCGTTATGAAGCTCGGATATTCCCACCCTATCGAGCTCGTAGATCCTGAAGGAATTACAACAGAAGCACCGGATGCTAACACTATCGTAGTTAAGGGTATCGACAAGGCTCTCGTCGGCAACTACGCTGCAGACATCAGAGCATGGAGAAAGCCTGAACCATATAAGGGTAAGGGAATCCTCTACGAAGGCGAAGTTGTCAAGAAGAAGGAAGGCAAGAGCGCCGTAGCAAATGCAGGTTAGGAAAGGAGGAAAGAAAATGGCAAACAAAAGCAGAAATGATCAGAGACTCAGAAGACATGCAAGAGTTCGCAAAAGCGTTTTCGGAACTCCTGAGAAACCAAGAATGTGCGTATTCCGTTCAAACGCCAACATTTCGGTACAGATTATCGATGATGTAAACGGCAAGACCCTCGTAAGTGCTTCGTCACTCGACAAGGACATCAACAAGAAGGGTTTTTACGGCGGCAACAAAGAAGCTGCTAAGCTGGTAGGCAAGTCGATCGGAGAGAAAGCTGTAGCTAAGGGCATCAAGACAGTGTGCTTTGACAGAGGCGGATACCTCTTCCACGGAAGAGTTAAAGAACTCGCTGACGCAGCACGCGAGGCCGGCCTGGAATTCTAAAGGAGGATACGAATGCAGAGTAAAGTAGACGCATCCAAGATGGAACTTACAGAAAACATCGTAGACATCAGACGTGTAGCTAAGACTGTAAAGGGCGGACGTAACATGAGATTCTCCGTCACAGTAGTTGTAGGCGACGGCGAAGGTCACGTAGGCATGGGACTCGGTAAGGCTATCGAGATTCCTGAGGCTGTAAGAAAGGCCACAGAGGATGCCAAGAAAAAAATGATATATGTACCTACAGTCGGAACTACGGTTCCTCATCAGACTATAGGTGAGTTCGGAGCAGGAAAGGTTCTCATCATGCCATCCGCTAAGGGTACAGGCGTTATTGCGGGTTCTTCCGTACGTACGGTACTCGAGGCTGCAGGCATCAAGGATGTAAGAGCAAAATCGCTCGGAACAAGTAACACCGGTAACATGGCCAGAGCAACTATGGAAGGCCTTAAGAACCTGACAACCGTTGAGGAAGTTGCTAAGCGTCGTGGTAAGACACCGGAAGAAATTATCGGATAAGGAGGCAAGGGAAAATGGCAAAACTGAAAATCACACTGGTTAAGAGCCCTATCGCTTGCCAGCCTAAGCAGAGAAAAACAGTAGAGGCTCTCGGTCTCAGAAAACTCAATCACTCAGTAGAGCTTGAGGATTCTCCGGCTACAAGAGGAGCTATCAACAAGGTTTCACATCTGCTCAAAGTAGAAGAAGTGTAAGGAGGGCATAGGCCATGAGAATTCATGAACTTAAAAAGCCGGAAGGCTCTACAAAAGCCCCTAAGAGAATCGGCCGCGGCCAGGGAACCGGTCAGGGTACAACTGCCGGAAGAGGTATGAACGGTCAGAATTCAAGAAGCGGCGGCGGAGTCAGACTGGGCTTTGAGGGTGGTCAGATGCCACTCTACAGAAGACTTCCGAAGAGAGGCTTCAACAACAAATGGGCTAAAGAGTATGCTGAAGTAAACGTTAAGGATCTCAATAAATTCGACGAAGGTGCTACAGTAGATGCTGCTGCTCTTATCGAGAAGGGCATCGTTAAGAAGGCACTGGACGGAGTAAAGGTTCTTGGTAACGGAGAGCTCCAGAAGAAGCTCACAGTCAAGGCCGCTAAATTCAGCAAGAGCGCTGCCGAAAAGATTGAAAAGGCAGGCGGAAAGGCAGAGGTCATCTAATGGAACTTGTGAAGACATTCTCTAAAGCATGGAAAATACCGGAGATTAGATCTAAAATAATCTTCACGCTTCTGATGCTGCTGGTATACAGAATCGGATCCAATATACCGGTTCCTAATATCGATAGAGATTATCTTGCGCAGATGTTTTCCGGAGAAACGGGACTGCTCGATTTGTTCGATCTGTTCTCAGGTGGTGCTTTCAGCAATTTCACTATATTTGCTCTTGGTATCACCCCGTACATTACGGCATCCATTATCATTCAGCTTCTCACAATAGCGTTCCCGTATTTTGAACGCTTGGCTCGTGAGGGTGCTGAGGGACGTAAAAAGATGGCTGCCATCACAAGGTATATGACCGTAGTTCTCGGACTTATCCAGGCTATAGGTCTTACAATCGGTCTCTTCAGACAGGCCATTACTGACCACAGCGCATTCAGCACAATTACTATCGTAGTAGTGCTGACCGCAGGTACGGCCTTCCTGATGTGGCTGGGAGAGCAAATCAACGAGTATGGTATCGGTAACGGTATCTCGATGATAATCTTTGCGGGTATAGTCGCAAGACTGCCGTCCGCAGTAAGAAGCGTATTCGTCCAGGTTAAGGACGGATCTGTAAGTCCCGTAGCTGTAATCGTGCTGCTGATAGCTGCCGTACTGGTAACTATGGCCATCATCATGATGCAGCAGGGAGTAAGAAAGATTCCGGTACAGTACGCTAAGCGTGTGGTAGGACGTAAGATGTACGGAGGTCAGTCGACTCACATTCCTATGAAGGTGAATCAGGCAGGCGTAATTCCTATCATCTTCTCAATATCACTGCTGCAGTTCCCGCTGACAATTACATACTTCTTCCCGAATACGGCATTTACCGATTTCGTGACTAAGTATTTGTCACCATCAGGCAACCCGGGAGTATGGATTTATGCATCACTGAATATCCTTCTGACGATATTCTTTACATATTTCTACACTGCAATTATGTTCAACCCGGCAGATGTTGCGGATCAGATGAGACAGAACGGCGGATTTATTCCGGGAATCAGACCGGGTATTGCTACGGTAGAGTATCTGTCCAAGATTATGAGCAGACTCTGTCTCGCAGGAGGTCTCTTCCTTGCAGCAGTAGCAGTACTGCCGACTATTATAAGCGTGTTCACACCTTTCAACTTCGCGTTCGGAGGTACATCACTCTTGATTATGGTCGGAGTTGCACTGGATATTGTTCAGCAGCTTGAGAATCAGATGCTGATGAGGAACTATCAGGGCTTCCTCAAGTAGTAAAGAGTTGAAGCTCCTCCGATAGAAACAGGAGAATAATTATGAGAGCAGTATTGTTAGGGCCTCCGGGTGCCGGAAAAGGCACACAGGCCGAAAGACTCGTAAAAAAATACGGAGTACCTCAGATTTCCACGGGAGACATCTTCCGTGCGAACATCAAAGAGGGCACCGAACTCGGTAAGAAAGCGCAGGAGTACACAAACTCCGGACAGCTCGTACCTGACGAACTCGTAGTGGATCTTGTAAAAGACAGACTCATGCAGGACGATTGCAAGAACGGATACCTTTTGGACGGTTTCCCACGTACAATCTTCCAGGCAGAGCAGCTCGACAAGTTCTTGGAGGAGCAGGGACAGAAGCTGGATGCAGTAATCAATTTCGAAGTCGGAAACGAAGTTCTGATTGAGAGACTGACAGGCAGAAGAATCTGTAAGAACTGCGGAGCAAGTTGTCACGTAAAATTCTCCCCGCCTAAGGTAGAGGGAGTGTGCGACAAATGCGGCGGAGAACTTGAACAGAGAAAAGACGACTCCAGAGAGACTGCTGTAAACAGACTGTCTGTTTATGAAGAGTCAACTGCGCCTCTCATCGGATACTACAGCGAGACAGGAGCTCTGAAGAACTTCAACGCCGATCAGGACAGAGAAGTCGTATTTGCGGAAATCTGCGCCGAACTCGGAGACTAAAATGATTGTTATCAAGTCAAAACGTGAAATAGAGCTGATGCGGGAGCCTTGCAGGGTGACCGCGGAGCTCCTGCACGATCTGGCAGAGTTCATCAAGCCGGGCGTAAGTACACACGATATAAGCGAATTTGTTGACAAGAGGATTACATCCCACGGGATGAGTCCGACGTTCAAAGGCTACAACGGTTTTCCTGCTGCAGCCTGCGTATCGGTAAACGAAGAGGTCATTCACGGCATTCCCGTCAGGACCAGAAAACTGACAGAAGGAGACATCGTGAGCGTCGATGTCGGAGCCACATATAAGGGCTATAACAGCGACGCAGCGAGGACCTATCCGGTAGGTGTGATAAGTGAGGAAGACCAAAAGCTTATAGATGTAACACGCGAATGTTTCTTCGAAGGCATCAAGTATGCAATGGAAGGATACAGAATCAATGATATCGGACATGCCGTGCAGAAGCTGGCCGAATCAAACGGTATGGGAGTCGTAAGAGACTTTACCGGACACGGAACGGGCAGCGCGCTGCATGAGGACCCGATGATCCCGAACTACGGAAAGGCGGGCACGGGAGCGAGAATCAAAAGCGGAATGACTCTCGCCATAGAGCCGATGATTACAATGGGTACTTACAAGGTAAGGACTCTCGCCAACGACTGGACTGTCGTTACAACAGATGGAAGCAAGTCCGCACACTATGAGAACACAATTCTCGTGACGGACGGCGAACCTGAGATTTTAACTCTGTTATAGGAGGAATTCATGGCAAAGAGCAATACTATTGAGGCAATGGGCACCGTAATCGATGCACAGCCTAATGCAATGTTCAAGGTAAAACTCGATAACGATTTCGAGATACTGGCCCACATTTCAGGCAAGATCAGGATGAACTATATCAGGATTCTGCCGGGTGACAGGGTTAAGGTTGAGTTGTCACCGTATGATTTAACTCGCGGTCGTATTACATGGCGTGAGAAGTGATAGATAGGAGGATACAGCAATGAAGGTACGTGCATCTGTTAAACCTATGTGCGACAAGTGCAAGGTTATTAAGAGAAATGGCCGTGTAATGGTCATTTGCGAGAACCCTAAGCATAAGCAGAGACAAGGCTAGATAAAAACAGTTAATAAACGCTAGCATTGAATGAGCCACTTAGCCGAGTAAATGGTTCAGGATTATTTACAATCATGGAACACCCGTCTATATCACTCTCGGACAAAGTGACGGAAGATGGGAAAGGAGGAAGAAAATGGCAAGAATTGCCGGAGTAGACCTTCCTAGAGACAAGAGGATCGAATACGGTCTGACATACATCTACGGAATCGGTCTGAAATCATCCAAAGACATCCTTGCAAAAGCAGGGGTTGATCCTGACGTAAGAGTTAAGGATCTGACAGAAGAAGACGCCGGTAAGATCAGAAGAGTTATCGACGCTGAGTACATGGTAGAGGGTGACCTCAGAAGAGAGAATTCCCTCAACATCAAGAGACTCATGGAAATCGGATCTTACAGAGGTATCAGACACAGAAGAGGTCTGCCTGTAAGAGGACAGAAGACCAAGACTAATGCAAGAACCCGCAAGGGACCTAAGCGTCTTGCAGGAAAGAAGAAATAAGGGGAAGGAGGTATAAGTTATGGCAACTGTTAAAAAGACAGTAAGAAAGAAAAAAAGAGAACGTAAGAACGTTGAAAGAGGCCAGGCTCATATCCAGTCCACCTTCAACAATACGTTAATAACACTGACCGACATGGACGGAAATGCACTCAGCTGGTCATCCGCAGGCTCCAACGGTTTCAGAGGCTCCCGTAAGAGCACACCGTTCGCAGCAGCAGAGGCAGCTACAGTTGCAGCTAAGGCGGCCATGGAGCACGGCCTCAAGAGCGTAGAAGTCTACGTAAAGGGACCTGGATCCGGAAGAGATTCCGCAGTCAGAGCACTTGAGACCGCAGGCCTTAAAGTAACCATGATCAAGGACATCACACCGATTCCTCATAATGGTTGCAGACCGCCTAAGAAGAGAAGAGTCTAATCGGGAAGGAGGAGTAATATATGTCAAGAGACAGAGGACCGGTACTCAAGAGAGCAAGAGCTCTCGGCATCGAGCCACAGTACCTGGGTGTAAATAAAAAATCCAAGAGACATGCTGCCGTACGTCGTCGTAAGCAGAGCGAGTATGGTATTCAGCTCAACGAAAAACAGAAAGTAAGATTCACTTACGGACTCAGCGAGACACAGTTCCGCAACCTGTTCGACAAAGCTTCCAAGAGATCCGGCGGTGCCGGTGAAAACCTGCTCATCATGCTGGAGAGCAGACTGGACAATGTCGTATTCAGAATGGGATTTGCCGCTACAAGAAGAGAAGCACGCCAGCTCGTAAACCACGGACACTTCCTGGTTAACGGAAAGAAAGCTAACATTCCTTCAATGGAAATTAAAGCAGGCGATGTTATCTCCGTAAGAGAGAGATCAAAATCTTCCCCTAAGTTCACAGAACTTAAGGAAATGATCATAACAACTCCTGCCTGGATTGACCTTAACATCGACAAGTTCGAGGGTAAGGTAACACGCAGCCCTGAGCGCGCAGACGTAGACCTTCCTATCGAAGAGCACTACATCGTAGAGTTCTATTCCAGATAAGGTAGGTAGCCGCTGCAAGCGGCACTGAAGGGACGTAAATTGAATAATACAGGACAGGAGGAAGAGAATGATCGAGATTATTAAGCCAACAATCACAAAAGAAGTTGATGCTAACGGAACTTACGGCAAATTCGTGATCGAGCCTCTCGAGAGGAATTACGCCACGACTCTCGGTAACTGCATGAGAAGAGTTCTTCTCAGCTCTCTTCCGGGCGCTGCCATCACATCGGTTAAAATCGACGGCATTCTTCATGAATTCTCGACTATTCCGGGGGTTAAGGAAGATGTTACTGAGATTATCCTCAATCTGAAGAGACTTGCAGTTAAGCTCGACAGCGATGAGGACAGCAGAGCAATCATCAATGCCGTTGGTCCGAAAGAAGTTACTGCAGCAGACATCATCGTAGATGCACACACGGAGATTTTCAATCCTGATCTGCACATCGCAACACTTGCGGAGAATGCTACTCTCGTTATGGAGATGAACATTGCCACAGGTAAAGGATATGTGCCTGCAGAGCAGAACAAGAATGCGGAGACACCGATCGCAGTAATACCGGTTGATTCCATTTATACACCGGTAAAGAAGGTCAACTTCACTAAGGAAAATACAAGAGTTGGTCAGGTCACAGACTATGACAGACTGATACTCGAAATCTGGACAGACGGATCTATTACACCTGAGGAAGGCGTATCCATCGGAGCCAAGATTATACAGGAGCATCTGGATCTGTTCATCGGACTGGGAGCTGAAGTAAGCGACATGAAGTTCATGATAGAGAAGGACGAAGACCGCAAGGAAAAAGCCCTTGTCATGGCCATAGAGGAGCTCGAGCTTTCGGTAAGATCATTCAACTGCCTGAAGAGGGCTTCCATCAACACTGTTGAGGAACTCACTCAGAAGACAGAAGAAGATATGATGAAGGTAAGAAACCTCGGAATGAAGTCGCTGGTAGAAGTAAAGAACAAGCTGGCTGAGCTGGGACTTTCCCTCAAGCCGAGCGATGATGAATAGTCGAAAGGAGTAGATTGATGAAAGGTTATAAGAAGCTGGGCAGAGATTCTGCACACAGAAAATCCATGCTGAGAAACCTGGTAACCGATCTCTTCAGAGAAGGTAGAATCACAACTACTGATATGAGAGCTAAAGAAGCAGGCCGTCAGGCTGAGAAGCTTATCACAATCGCAAAGAAGGGTGACCTTCACGCAAGAAGACAGGTTCTCGAGTACGTTTTCGACGAGGACGTTGTGACAAAGCTCTTCGATGAGATCGCTCCGGGATATGAGGGACGTAACGGTGGTTACACAAGAATCCTCAAGCTCGGACCTAGACAGGGAGATAATGCTGAAGTAGTTTATCTCGAACTCGTCTAGTATCGAATGATTAAACTTATAATTATGTAAGGAGCTCCGAAAAGAGCTCCTTTTTTTTGCGAGCATAATATACAGAGAAAGAATTTATGCATGTTTTTACTATGAAACAATGAGTCAAAGTGGTAAAATAACAGGTGTGTTTACGGGAGGTAAGCATGTCTAAAGAAAAGAAAAGAAAAGCAATTATATTCTTTGCGGCACTGGCTTTGGTGTTTATGGCAGGAGCTGTATTAACGGGAAGTTCCGAAAAACACGAAACCGTACAGGAGATGATGAGGGACAGCGTCCTGCATGATCTCAATAAGATTAGCTTGCTCGGAATTAAAGATGTGAATCCTGGACTAATTGCGGGCTTCATCGTTTCGGGCATTTTGATTTTATTTGCACTTTTTTGCAGGATATTCGTTATTCCTAAGTTCAAACTGGTGCCGGGCAAATTTCAGTCTGTACTGGAGACTGTAGTCGGATTATTTGATGGCATGGCCAAGACCAACTCGCATCATTTGAACGGGTTCCTGGGAGCATATATCTTTGCGGCAGGTGCATTTATTTTCACGGGAACGCTGTTCGAACTCTTCGGAGTTCAGGCAGTGACTACATCAGGTCATTCCGTATCGCTTCCGGCGCCGTTTTCGGACATCAACGGAGCGATAATGATGGGATGCCTGTCATATCTGGTCATACTGTCCGGCGGAATAATAGGAAACGGAGTAAAGGGAATAGGCAAGACTCTGAAAGAGTTCTCACTCCCTATATCGCTCAGCTTCAGGTTGTTCGGAGCACTTCTCTCAGGAGCGCTTGTAACGGAGCTGGTCTACTATTATTCCTCGCTCAGCTACGGCCTGCCGGTGCTGGTAGGAGTACTCTTCACACTGCTCCACGCACTGATACAGGCATACGTGCTCACCATGCTAACTTCACTCTTCTACGGAGAGGTATCCGAAAAAACAGAGAAGAAGAAAAAGGCGAAGGACAAGGCCGGAGAAAAGGCTGATGCCGAAGAAAGCAATCAGGAATCGGTCGATAATAATGAACAGGAAGCGGCCGCGTAGATAGATCATAAAGCGGCTTCATAATAAGTGAAAAACCAAGTAATAAATAATTATCACGTCCTAAGGAGAAACAAAATGATTAATTCAAAATCAATCACTAGACTGGCGCTCGTGCTGGGAGCGGTAATCGCCGTACTGGGAGCAATCGCTACCGTAGGTGTATTTGCGGCAAATGAGACAGCTGACGCAGCAGCCGCTGCAGGATCGGGACTGACTATAGGTCTTAAATCCATTGCGGCCGGTGTTGCCATCGGACTTGCTGCCGGCGGCGGCGGTATCGGCATGGGTATCATCGGAGGAAGAGCTTCCGAAGGAATTGCCAGGCAGCCTGAGGCTGAGGGAAAAATCAGGACCAACTTCATGCTCGGTCTTGTATTTATCGAGACAGCCATCATTTATGCATTGCTGGTAGTAATACTTATCATATTCGTGCTATAGCTGCGGCGGGAATCGATATTTAAGATACTTAGGAGAATTATTATGACCGGAGTACCACTTAATGTAGATTGGCAGCAAATCCTGCTGCATCTCTTCAACTTTACAATACTCTTCGGAGCGCTTTACATTCTGCTGTATAAGCCCGTAAAGGATTTTATGGCAGGAAGGGAAGCTCATTATGCGGATATGGATGCTAAGGCAGAGCAGGCTCTGGCGGATGCCCAGTCGAGCAAAGAGAGCTATGAATCCAAGCTGCAGTCTTTCGATGCCGAAATTAAGGCTGAGAAAGCAAAGATGAGCGAAGAGCTTGAAACTGAAAAAGAAAAGAAACTTTCCGCTGCCAAGACAGAGGCCGAGACCATCATTCAGGATGCCAAGGCACAGGCGGAGAAGGAAAAGAGCAAGATCGTTAAGTCTGCTCAGAAGGAAATAAGCGATATCATTAACGAGGCAATGGATAAGTTAGCTCTCGGAGAATCAGATGCGGATGTATTTGATAAATTCCTTGATGCTGCGGAGGAAAAGAGTAAATGAACAAGGAAGAAATAATCCTGAAGGCAATTCTTTACTCTGAAAAAGAGCCGAGTAAAGAGCAAAAAGCAAGATTCGGGAAATTCCTTAAAAATAAATACGGAGAAGGCGTAGAGCTTGAGTATGTCAAGTCCGATGAATATGCGGGCGGTTTCAGGCTGCAGGTGGGAGACGACATTTACGATTGGTCGCTCGCAGGCAGAATAAGACAGCTCCAGGAGACTCTCGTAAACGTTCCTACCGATAAGGGAGACATCATCCCTCTGCTTAAGGAGACAGTTCATGACTGGACTCCTGAGGCATATGCCGAGCAGATAGGAGAGGTCCTCACAGTAGGAGACGGAATTGCGACGGTAAGAGGATTGGATGAGGTCACCTTCGGAGAAATACTTATCTTCGCAGGCGGCGTAAGAGGAATGGTCCAGGACATCCGAGAGGATGAGATAGGCTGCGTACTATTCAATGACGACGAAGATGTAACACAGGGTTCTCTCGTAAAGAGAACGGGAAGGACTGCGGGAACTCCTGTAGGGGAAGACTTCCTCGGAAGAGCGGTCGATGCTCTCGGCACGCCTATAGACGGACTCGGAGAGATAAATGCCGAAGGCTATATGCCTGTAGAGGCACAGGCTCCGCACATCATAGACAGGCAGCCTGTAGACACACCTCTTGAGACCGGCATCTTCTCGATAGACTCCATGTTCCCTATAGGAAGAGGACAGAGAGAACTCATCATCGGAGACAGACAGACGGGTAAGACGGCGATTGCCACGGATGCGATTATCAATCAGAAGGGTAAGGACTGCATCTGTATATACGTGGCCATAGGCCAGAAGACGTCATCAGTCGTTCATATACAGCAGACACTTATAAAGCACGAAGTCATGGATTATTCGATTATAATATCGGCTTCCGCTTCGGATCCGGCACCGCTTCAGTACATAGCGCCTTATGCAGGCTGCGCTATGGCCGAGTACTTCATGAATCAAGGCAAGGATGTGCTTATCATCTATGATGATCTTTCCAAGCACGCGGTTGCATATCGTGCGCTCTCACTTCTGCTTGACAGATCACCGGGACGTGAGGCTTATCCGGGAGATGTATTCTATCTGCACTCAAGACTCCTCGAGAGAGCAGCCAGGCTTTCGGATGAAATAGGAGGAGGTTCCGTAACCGCACTTCCTATAGTCGAGACACAGGCCGGAGACGTATCCGCATATATACCGACCAATATCATTTCGATTACTGACGGTCAGATATTCCTGGAATCCGATCTCTTCTTCTCCGGACAGAGACCTGCCGTAAACGTAGGACTTTCAGTATCCCGTGTAGGAGGAGACGCTCAGACCAAGGCCATGAAAAAGGCGGCCGGAACTCTCAGAATCGACCTCGCGCAGTATCGTGAGATGGAAGTGTTCACGCAGTTTGCCTCAGACTTGGACGATCAAACAAGGGCTCAGCTCGAATACGGCCAGGGCCTTATGAGAATGCTGAGGCAGCCTCAGTATAAGCCTAAGAGTCAGCACGAGCAGGTAATAACCCTCGTAATGGCACTGGCACACACCATGCAGGGAATTCCCGCTGAGAAAGTGGAACCGTTCATTGAAGGCTTCGTAAAAATGTTTGAAACTGAGCATGCGGACATCTGCGAGAAGATAGATCGCGAAGGCGTAATGGACGACGAACTGAAAGAAGAAATCATTAAGATAGCCGCTGAGTACAGGGATGGCATCAACTAAAGAAATCAAAAACAGAATAAAGAGCGTCGGAGATACGCAGAAGATTACGAACGCGATGTATTTAATCGCTTCGACTAAAATGCGTAAAGCCAGGCAGGATGCGGAGAATACAAGGCCGTATTTCGACTTGCTCCGAAGAGAAATCCACAGGATGTTCGCAAGCGACGAGGACATAAGCAGCAGATATCTTGATTCCGCGGTGGATGAAGAGGTGGCGGGCGGTCGTTCTGCCATACTCGTCATAATGGGAGATAAGGGGCTTGCCGGTGCTTATAACCAGAACGTCATAAAGGAAACCGACGCGCTGATAAAAAGAAGCGATGAATACAGGCTTTATGTAGTCGGAGACTACGGCTGGAGATATTTCAGAACAAACGGCTACAACGTTTCTGAGGACTTCGAACATTCGATGAATAAGCCCTCGCTCGGAATGGCGAGAGATATCACAAGAGAGATCCTGGTGGGATTTGACGGCGGAGAGTTCGACAGATTATACGTATGCTATACCGAATATACGGGAGGCATGAGTGCAGGCATCACTATGCACGATCGTCTTATACCTTTTGATAAAGATGACTTTCTGCCGGAGGGAGATGAGACTGCCGAATATGCTTCAGGCGTGTTTGAGTATGAGCCGGATATGCGTACGGTGCTGGAAAAGGCCATGCAGTCGTACCTGATGGGATATATTTATTCGGCTTTGGTCAACAGCTATTCATCCGAACAAAATGCCAGGATGATGGCCATGGATGCGGCAAATGACAATGCCAGCGAATTATTGGACAAGTTGACTTTGGAATATAATCACTTAAGACAGAATGCTATAACTCAGGAGATTACGGAAGTGTCTTCAGGAGCACGCAGTCTGAGAAGAAAAAAGAAGAAAAGCGTAGGAGAGATGTAATGGCAGGACGCATAGTACAGGTTTCGGGATCTGTAATAGATGTAATATTTGAGGAGGGCAATCTTCCGAAGATTAATGATGCGTTGAAAGTCACTTTGGATGACAAGACACTTGTGATGGAAGTGGCTCAGCACATAGGCGGAAACACTGTCAGATGCATTATGCTGGCGGGATCGGAAGGCCTTTCACGCGGCATGGAAGTAGTATCTACGGGCTCTCCTATAAAGGTACCGGTCGGAGATGTGGTTCTGGGAAGGATGTTCAACGTACTCGGAGATCCTATAGACGGAGGAGATCCCCTTCCTGAAGGAGTGGATAAAGATTCCATCCACAGAAAAGCCCCGGGCTTTGATGAGATAAGCCCGTCCGTAGAGGTGCTGGAGACAGGCATCAAGGTAATAGACCTCTTAGAGCCATACGCCAAGGGCGGTAAGATAGGACTCTTCGGAGGTGCGGGTGTAGGAAAGACCGTACTTATCCAGGAGCTCATACATAACGTAGCTATGGAGCACGGCGGATATTCCATCTTTACCGGCGTCGGAGAGCGTTCCAGAGAAGGAAACGATCTTTGGAACGAGATGAATGAGGCAGGCGTAATGGATAAGACTGCCATGGTATTCGGACAGATGAATGAGGCTCCCGGCGTTCGTATGAGAGTCGGACTCTCCGGACTTACAATGGCAGAGCATTTCAGAGACAAGCAGAACAAAGACGTGTTGCTGTTTATAGATAATATTTTCAGATTTGTGCAGGCGGGTTCTGAAGTATCCACGCTTCTCGGACGTATGCCGTCAGCCGTAGGATACCAGCCGACATTGGCATCGGAGATGGGTGCCCTGCAGGAGAGAATCACATCGACAAAGGCAGGATCAATCACTTCCGTTCAGGCCGTCTACGTACCTGCGGATGACTTAACAGACCCGGCTCCTGCTACGACATTTGCCCACCTGGATGCAACCACGGTACTGTCTCGTAAGATAGCTGAGATGGGACTTTACCCTGCGGTGGATCCGCTTGATTCTACATCGAGAATCCTGGAAGCAGATGTAGTCGGAGAAGAACACTATGAGGTAGCGCGTAAAGTTCAGGAGATACTTCAGAAGTATGCTGAGCTTCAGGATATAATTGCCATCCTGGGTATGGATGAGCTTTCTGAAGATGATAAATCCACGGTTTACAGGGCGCGAAAGATTCAGAGGTTCCTGTCGCAGCCGACTCATGTAGCCGAGAAGTTCACGGGTATGCCGGGAGTGTATGTTCCGATTTCCGAAACCGTAAAAGGATTCGGTGCAATCGTAAACGGAGAAATGGATGAGTATCCTGAGCAGGCATTCTTCAACGTAGGTACTATAGACGATGTTATAAAGAAAGCGAAAACGCTCTGATGGACAAGTACAGACTTCAGATAATGGCGGCAGATCATATGGTATTCGACGGCGATGCCAAATCCCTTTCCGTCTACACTACGGAGGGCAGCATAGGGGTTTTGGCGCATCATGCCAATCTCATTATGGCAATTGTGCCGGGAGAGCTGATTTTTGAGCCCGCTGACGGTGAAGGAAAACAATCCGTGATAGTTTCCGACGGGCTTTTGAAGGTGGAAAACGGAGAGGCCATAGTATTGGTGGACACTGCAGAGGCTCCCGAGGATATAGATGAAGCCAGGGCCAGAAGGGCCGAAGAGGATGCCAGAGAAAGCCTCAAAAGAGCCAATAACAACAGAGAGATGGCACTGGCCAGCGCAGAACTGTCAAGAGCCATGAGCAGAATAAAGGGCTCTAAGAAAAAACACAAACTGCAATAAAGTAAGGTAGGGACTTAAGGAACAGGACGGAATTATGGCTAATATTAAGAAATACGACGTAGTAATAGTCGGAGCGGGTCCGGGAGGAATCTATGCCGCATACGAACTCATGAAGGAGAATGAGGGTCTTAAGGTGGCCGTACTTGAAGCGGGCAATGAACTCCACAAGAGAAAATGCCCGATAGACGGAGATAAGATTAAGACCTGCATTCACTGCAAGAGCTGTTCTATTATGAGCGGCTTCGGAGGTGCGGGAGCATTTTCAGACGGCAAATATAATATTACCAACGACTTCGGCGGCACGCTTTACGATTATATCGGTAAGGATAAGGCCATTGAACTTATGAGGTACGTTGATGAAATCAACATGTCACACGGCGGAGAGGGTACAAAACTCTATTCAACAGCCAACACCACATTGAAGAAAGTATGCATGCAGAACAAACTGAAACTCCTGGATGCATCGGTCAGACATCTCGGTACGGATATTAACTTCGTCGTACTTGAGAATCTGTATAACGAATTAAAAGATAAGGTAGATTTCAAATTCCGCACCCCTGTTACGAAAATTGAATTAGAGGATGACGGATATAAGATAATTACGGCTGTCGGGGCGCTAAAATGTGATAAGTGCATAGTCTCTGTCGGCAGAAGCGGAAGCAAATGGATTGAAGGAATCTGTGAGGAGCTCGGAATCGAGACCGAATCCAACAGAGTAGATATCGGTGTCAGAGTGGAGCTTCCTGCGGTTCTCTTTTCGCATCTCACAGATGAGCTCTACGAGAGCAAGATCGTATATAAGACTGAAAAGTTTGAAGATAAAGTCCGCACATTCTGCATGAATCCTAAGGGCAGCGTCGTTACGGAGAACACCAACGGTATCGTTACCGTAAACGGACACAGCTACGAGGATCCGGAGAAGCAGACTGATATGACCAATTTCGCACTTCTCGTATCCAAGCACTTCTCCGAGCCTTTCAAGGACAGTAACGGATACGGCGAGAGCATCGCCAGACTTTCCAATATGCTTGGAGGCGGCGTAATAGTTCAGAGATTCGGAGACCTCATCAGAGGAAGAAGAACAAATCACAAGAGACTGGCCGACAGCTTTGCAAGACCTACTCTTAAGGCGGAGCCGGGCGATTTGTCACTGGTGCTGCCAAAGCGTATACTCGACGGAATCATCGAGATGATTTACGCCCTCGATAAGATAGCTCCGGGAACGGCCAATGATGATACGCTTTTATATGGCGTTGAGGTTAAGTTCTATAACCTGGATGTTAAACTGAACGAGAGACTTATGACTAAATACGAAGGACTCTACATGATAGGAGACGGAAGCGGAGTTACGCATTCACTGTCTCACGCATCGGCCAGCGGAGTCTTTGTAGCGAGAGACATTTTAAACGCTGTTTAGTTTGTTAGATTAGGCGTTTTGTGTTAGAATATGTAAGCCAATCGGCGGGCGATATGCTGTGCGCAGGGGTCCTGCGCAACGGGGCTCCGTGAACCATGTCAGGACTGAGAAGTAGCAGCATTAAGCGATCTGTCTTGTGTGCCGCAGACCAGCCTCTGCGTGCTGCAGATCGCCCGCCTTATTTTTTTAGAGAGGAAGATATATGCAGCTTGCATTATACAGAGCCGAGAGGCCCGAAACATTCGATGAGATAATAGGCCAGAAGCACATCGTAAAGATTCTTCAGAACCAGCTGAAAACAGATACGGTGAGCCAGGCTTATTTATTTGCGGGGACTCACGGTACAGGTAAGACCAGTACGGCCAGAATATTGGCCAAAGCTCTTAACTGCATCGGAGGAGAAGAAAAGATTCCTTGCGGTCACTGTGAAAACTGCGAAGCTATAAGAGAGGGCAGATTCGTAGACTGCATAGAGCTCGATGCGGCTTCCAATAACGGAGTAGATGACCTCCGCGCCATCGTGGACATGGTAAAGTATCCGCCGTCAACAGGCAGATATAAGGTATATATAATCGACGAGGTTCATATGCTGTCACAAGCAGCAGAGAACGCATTCCTTAAGACACTGGAGGAGCCGCCTGAACATGCGATTTTCATACTGGCGACTACAGATCCGCAGAAGGTAAGATCGACTATAAGATCTCGCTGCATGGAGCTGAACTTCAGGAGGGTCACTGAAGAAGAACTGATTACGGGCATGCGCAGAATATGTGCGCGCCGCGGCATAGAGACCAGAGAGGATGCTCTTTCCACCATAGCGGCCAGGGCTGACGGCTCGGTCAGAGATGCACTTTCCATACTTGAACAGTGCATCGCGGCGGGGGAGCCCGTACTGGACAGAAATCTGGTTCTTGAATATACAGGCGCCGCCGGCGAGGATTTCTTCCTCGCACTGACCGGAGCCGTACTATCGGGAGATGCCGGAAAAGTCCTCGTATACATTGATGAGATTCTGAGGCGCGGAAAAGACGCCAGACAGATTCTTAAGGACTGGCTGAAGCATCTCAGAGACCTGATGGTAGCTAAGTATGTAAAGAATCCTGAGAACATCGTCGGGATGTCAGAAGAGAACATCTCCAGGATTTCTTCCCAGGCAGAGTCTGCGAGCGCAGACTTCATCGAGTCAGCTATAAGACTGGTTTCGGAATATATAAATATGGCCAGGTACTCAGAGAGACCTCGCATACTTCTCGAAACCGCAGCCGTAAAGCTGGCAAGTGAAAACGGAGCGAAGGAAGTGAAACCTAAGGCAGCCGCCGTCAAGACGGAAAAGCCGGTTGAAAAAGCGACAACGACAGCGACAATTCAGATGGATGCGATTCCTTCCGAAACTGCCCCTGAGGGCATAACAGAAGAAGCAGCCGAAGTTGTTCTTGATACAACAGATCCTGCGGATATGTGGGAGAGGATAGTACAGGAAGTAGCTGCATCGGACAGGAGCTTTATCAGTTTGGTGGGACACAGCTCGGAGGCTTTGGACTTTGACTCGGGAGAACTGAAAATCTCCGTAAGACCGGGTAAGATAAGATTCGCCGAGGAGAAAATAAAAGATATTACCGAAGCAGCCAGAAAGCTCTTCGGCCGGAGCATCATAGTATCACTTAAGAGCGCAGATCCCGAAGACGCCCGAAAGACCCGTGAGATGACGGAACTTGAAACGGCGCAGATTCTTCAAAATGACAAGGCCATTAACGAAGCGGCCCAGGACATTGAAGATTTATTCGGAATAAAGCCCGTTATAGAGGGATGATAAACAAGCAATAACAGAATTGATATACAGGAGGAATTACAATGGGTAAAGGCATGAGAGCCGGAAAGAAACCGAAGAACAGACAGCCTAAGATGGGTGGCGGCGGAGATATGCAAAAGCAGCTCAGACAGCTCCAGGCCATGCAGGCAGAGATGGAGCAGGTTCAGGCTGAACTCGCTGAAAAGGAAATTACTACAACTTCAGGAGGCGGGGCCGTTGAAGTTACGGTAAACGGAAACAAAGAGATTACAAATCTTACCATAGATAAAGCCGTAGTTGATCCCGATGATGTTGAAATGCTCCAGGACCTCGTAACGGCTGCCGTCAACGAAGCGATAAGGCAGATGGAAGAACTCAGCGAGGCTGAGATGAACAAGGTAACCGGCGGCCTCGGAGATATCGGAGGCGGCTTCGGAATTCCGGGACTGTAGAATGAGACAATACCCGAGAACCCTGAATGTCTTAATAAATGAACTCGGCAAACTCCCCGGGATAGGTGATAAGATGGCGCAACGCCTGGCTTTTCACATTCTGAGTATTACAGACAGGGAGGCTGAGAATCTTTCAGAAGCGATTACGAATGCAAAGCAATCGCTTCGTTACTGTGTCGTATGCGGAAATCTTACCGACAGAGAGAAATGCCGAATCTGTGAGGATGAAGCCAGAGACCCGTCGGTAATATGTGTGGTCGAATCTCCTCAGGATGTATTGGCCATGGAGAGAATCAGAGAGTTCCACGGAAGATATCACGTTTTGCACGGGACGATCTCCCCGATGGACGGAGTGGGACCTAATGACTTAAACCTCACATCTCTGGTCAGAAGACTTCAGGCTGAGCCGGATGTAAAAGAACTTATACTGGCCACCAATCCTAATATCGAGGGTGAGGCGACGGCCATGTACATAGCGACATTGCTCAAGGATACGGGCATAAAGATTACCAGACTGGCACACGGACTCCCGATCGGAGGAGATCTGGAATATGCAGATGAGGAAACACTGCTTAAGGCGATAGAAGGACGCCGCGAGTTATAGGTGTAAACGAACAAAATAAGGAGAATGTAAACAATGAAGAAAAGCAAACTCACTATGAGGGAAACCATAGTGGTTGCCAGCACACTCTTCGGAATGTTTTTCGGAGCGGGCAACCTCATATTTCCGGTTCACCTCGGACAGATGGCAGGCAGCAATTCCTGGCCCGCTATTATAGGCTTTTGCATCACTGCCGTAACAATTCCTATCCTGGCCGTAGCAGCCATAGGAAACACTCACAGTGACAACCTCTTGGTTCTTTCCGGCAAAGTGGGAAAGAAGTACGCAAAATGGTTCACGGCAGCTCTCTATCTTACGATAGGGCCATTCTTCGCTATTCCGAGATGCGCTTCAGTTTCATTCACGACGGGAATTGCTCCGTTGGTAGGCGGCGTGTCCTATTGGATTTGGCAGCTGATATTTACTTTCATATTCTTCGCATTTGTTATGTACTTCTCTCTGAGGCCGAACGGAATTACAACTTGGATAGGAAGAATTATTAATCCTGCGTTCCTGATTTTCCTTGCGATTCTCGTAATCGTGGCATTGATAAATCCGGGTGCACCTATGTCATCTGTAGAGCCGGTAGAAGCATATAAGAGCAACGCGTTATTCAACGGAATCATCGAAGGTTACGGAACGATGGATGCCATAGCAGGACTTGCATTCGGCATCGTAATCATCAATGTTGTAAGAGACCTCGGTGTCGAAAAAGACGGAGATGTGGCCAGAGAGACAGTAAAAGCCGGAGTGTTCACAGGTATCCTCATGGCAGTTATCTATGTGCTGACCATCATAATGGGTGCCCAGTCAAGAGGACTCTTCGAGCTCTCAGATAACGGCGGAATCGCACTCACACAGATCTCCGCACATTACCTCGGCGGATTCGGACGCTTTGTTCTGGCTGTAACAATAACACTGGCTTGCCTCAAGACTGCAATCGGTCTTGTAACAAGCTGCGGTGAGATGTTCGTAAAGGTAATACCGGGAAAACTCAACTACAGAGGCTGGGCTATGGTATTTACGCTGTTCTCGTTCATCGTTTCGAATGTCGGTCTTACGGCCATTATCAATTATGCGGTACCGGTTCTGATGCTGCTCTATCCGCCTGCAATAGTGCTCATTGTATTGGCGCTGTTTGAAAAACTCTTCAAAGGCAATAAATATGTATATGCATGTGCGACAATAGGAGCTTTCATCCCTGCCGTATTCGATTTCTGCAAAACACTTCCTGAAGGATTGCAGAAAATACTCGGCATTCCGAGCATGACCTTCCTGGGTCAGAAAATATTCCCGTTCTTCGACCTCGGACTCGGATGGGTGGTACCGGCACTTATAGGCCTCGTTGTCGGAGTTGTTCTGATGATGACAAAGGGTAAAAAGGAGACTGTATAATGTCCATCGAAATCGCGAGAGAATATCTGTCTGAAAGGGGCATGGAAGACAGAATCATGGAATTCGATGTATCCAGTGCCACTGTAGAGCTTGCAGCCAAAGCTGTCGGAACCGATCCCGAAAGAATATGCAAAACCTTGAGTTTTAAACTTAAAGACGGAACGGGTGTCCTGATACAGGTGGCAGGAGATGCCAAGATAGATAACAAGAAGTATAAAGAATACTTCGGTGAGAAAGCCAAGATGCTCTCCCCCGATGAAGTTCCTGAGTATACCAATCACGAGATAGGCGGAGTATGTGCGTTCGGAGTGACAAGGGATGATGTTCGTATTTACTGCGATACATCCATGCAGCGCTTCGATACGGTATATCCCGCCTGCGGTTCATCTAATTCTGCTGCGAGATTTACTCCCGATGAGCTCTTTGAAGTATCGAGTGCAATCGAGTGGATAGATGTATCCAAACTGCCCGAAGAATAGGGCTCCAAACCTTGAAAATAAACGTAGATGATGTTAGAATATGCCGCGAGCCACCATATGTTAAACAGGTGGCTCCAACTATTTATATAACAGACGCCGGATGTCCCCCGCCTCAACGGAGTAGGCGGCGGGTTCCATATTCGATCGTCAGTGGCGGGTCGCAATCCCCGACTGACGATCTCCTGTTGACGGCGTCGCTCGCTCCAACCAAGCGAGCTTGATGGAGCTTCGCTCCTGGTTGAAGGCGCAAGGAAGCGCAGATGGGGTGTTTTTTTAATGAGTGATTACAAAACTGTTATCGAAGGGTATAGGGATGCAGATTTGTATAAAATGAGCGAGGCCGAATATGCTGAGCTCAAAAAAGCCGAGATGGCGGACATGCAATACTATGTAAATGCCATCAATACAAGCGTAGAGCCTGCCGTAATGTATAAAAAAGGCAGAGCCGTAACAGATCTGAAGAATTTACTTGAAACTTCCGCTGCGATATGGGGACCGAAGGTTCTCTATCATCAGATAATGCCGGGAGACAGCGAATATACAGAGTTTACATATGCAGAAGTGCTCAGAGATGTAAGGGGCCTCGGTACGGAACTGACCGCTATGGGCTTCAGAGGAGCACATATCGGAGTAATCGGAGCCAATTGCTACGAGTGGGCGGAGTCATACTTCGCTATTACCGGAGGGCTTGGCGTAGTTGTTCCTTTGGATAAAGAGCTGACTCCCGAAGAACTCGAGAATCTCGTAAATATGGGAGATATCAGTGCGGTAATATGCTGCCAGGACAAATATTACGATGTCTTCAAAGAAATAAAAGAAAAGAAAAAGACAGGACTTAAGGCCGTAATCGGAGTCGGAAAAGAGACTCATGAAAACAAGAGAAAAGGTCTTTACTCCTGGAATGTAATAAGACAGGACGGAATTGAAAAGGTGGATGCAGGAGACAGATCCTACCTCGATGCCAGAGTAAGAGCATCCGACATGGCTTCGATTCTCTTCACATCGGGAACGACCGGTGTCTCCAAGGGAGTAATGCTCTCCCACAGAAACCTCTGCACGGATATTCTGATCGCGCAGACATATCTGGAAGTAGTCCCTGAGGATATATTCTTCAGCGTTCTTCCTATCCATCACACATATGAGTGCACTTGCACCATGCTTGAAGGTTGCTTCATGGGTTCCTCGATGGCATTCTGTCGCGGCCTGAAATATATCACAAGAGACATGCAGGCGGTTCATCCGACCTTCCTGTTGGCCGTTCCTCTGATTTACGAGAAGTTCTACAACACAATTCAGAAGACTCTCAAGAATCAGAAGAGAGACAAGCTGGTAAACGGACTCTTCGCAGTAAACCGCGTTACATCCAAGATCGGACTGAATGTGGCCAAGCCGATTGCCAAAAAAATCATGGCTCAGTTCGGCGGCAACATAGATATGTTTATCGCAGGCGGTGCAAAGGTGGACCCGAAGGTGCTGGCCTTCTTCCGCAGCATGGGAATTCCGTGCCTTCAGGGATATGGTCTTACGGAGACATCTCCTATGGTGGCCCTTAACCCTGACCAGTGGAAGATGATGAGAAACGACTCAGCAGGTAAGCTCTTCCAGTTTACCGAGTGCAAGATAGAAGATCCTGATGAGGACGGAAACGGAGAGATCTGCTTCCGCGGTCCGATGGTCATGATGGGATACTACAAGAATCCTGAAGCTACTGCCGATTGCATGCACGACGGCTGGTTCTATACGGGAGACCTCGGACATCTTGATGAGGATAACTATATCTACATCACGGGCAGAAAGAAAAACGTTATTATCGCTGCCAACGGTAAGAATGTCTTCCCTGAAGAGATAGAAGAAAAACTCGGCAGAAGCCCGTATATCGAAGAGTGTATGGTCTGGGCCGATGAGGAAAGCGAAGACAGAATGAAGAGGGGCATTTATGCCACTATCAGAGTGGATAAGGAGAATGTCCAAGAAGCTCTCGGAGATAAGGCTTCCGATGAGAATGAAGTATTTAAGCTGATCGATGCGGAAGTGGACATAGTAAACCGCGACCTCCCTGATTGGAAGAGCGTAAAGCATGTAATAATCAAGAAGGGCGAGTTCAATAAAACTACGGCGATGAAAATCCGCCGCTTCGTAGAAGAAAATAAGACAGCTGACTAAGAAAGGAAAGCTATGGGAAAGTATCCGCAGATTACCGTAAATCACGAGGCTCTAAGGAGCAATATGAAGCAGGTGATTTCGTGGTGCCGCGATGAAGGCATCGACGTTGCAGGTGTGATCAAGGCTTCTACAGGCATGGCATCTGTGGCCCTCGATTACGAATACTGCGGAGCTAAGTGGATTGCATCGTCCAGAATGGAGCAACTCCAAAGAGCCAAGGCGGACGGAATAAAGCTCCCTCTTATGATGATAAGAGTTCCGATGCTCTCAGAACTTTCCGAAATGCTGGAGATATGTGATTATTCACTTCAGAGCGAGTTTTCCACCCTTAAAGCCCTCGAAGAGGAAGCCGTAAAAGCAGATAAAAAACACAATGTTATTCTGATGGCTGACCTCGGAGACTTAAGAGAAGGATTCTTCGAACTTGAAGAACTGGTGGATGTAGCGAAGTATGTCGAGGACAGATTCGACTTCGTGCATCTTGCAGGCATAGGAACCAACCTCGGATGCTACGGCTCCGTAATGCCTACCAAAGAAAAGATGGAGCAGCTCGTAGCTTATGCCGAGGCCGTGGAAGATGCCATTGGCAGAAAGCTGGAGATAATATCCGGCGGTGCTACATCAAGCCTTATGCCGCTGTTCGATAAAGAAATGCCTGAGAGGGTAAACATGCTGAGAATCGGTGCGATATCACTTGTAGGACCGCAGGAGGATCTCAGGACCAGCTACGGAAGAAAAGAAGTTGACGTATTAGATGAGGCTTTCACACTGGAAGCCGAAGTAATAGAGGTCAAGACCAAAGCCTCACATCCGATCGGAAAACTCGGCGTAGATGCCTTCGGACAGAAGCCGAATTATAAAGACAGAGGAATGAGGCGAAGAGCACTTCTGGCAATCGGAAGGGCAGACTTCGGAGATATAGATGATTTGGTACCGCAACTTGCAGGTGCGGAAGTCATAGGGGCCTCCGGAGACCACACCATACTGGATATTGAAGATTGCAAGGATGTGATAAAGGTCGGAGATGTAGTCCAGTTCAAACTGAAGTACTCCGCTATAATGAGACTCACATCATCGGAAAACGTAAAGATTAACGAAGTCGACAGACTATACGGAATCAAATTATAAGGGACGTAAGAAAGGAAAGAATTATGGCAGCCGGAAAAACAAATGAAATGACCAGAGAAGGTTATGACAAGCTGAATGCGGAACTCGATCATCTTATTACAGTAGTAAGAAAAGAGAACGCTGAGAGACTTAAAGAAGCTATCTCGCTCGGAGATATCAGCGAGAACTCCGAGTACGATGCAGCCAAGGATGCACAGGCTGAAACCGAAAACAGAATCAGTGAAATCGAGGAGACTATTCGTACAGCGGTAATCGTCGATGAGACTGCAGATGACGGTGATGACACTGTTCAGACGGGCCGCACGGTCAAGCTCAGAGATTTGGATATGAAGAAGACTTTCACATATAAGATTGTCGGAACCACTGAAGCAGATCCGCTGAACGGAAAGCTTTCAAATGCTTCCCTCGTAGGTGAACACATCATGGGGCACAAAGCGGGAGACGTAGTTGAATTCCCGATTCCGGACGGAATTGCCAGATATAAGATTATGGAGGTTCAGAGATAATGTCCGAAAACAAAGCCCAGAATCAGAATAACGAGGCTGAAGTAAAGGAACTTACCGAAAAGGAAATCGGTGAGCAAAGACAGATAAAGAGAAAGAAACTCGAAGAACTTCGCGAGATGGGAAGAGACCCTTACCTCGTGGAGACCTTTGATGTATCCGCACATTCCAAAGATATCAAAGACAACTTCGAAGCCATGGAAGACCAAGAGGTCAGAGTGGCAGGCCGTATCATGGCTTTCCGCCGCATGGGCAAGGTTGCCTTCGTGGATATGCAGGATAAGCAGGGCAGAATCCAGATCTTCGTGGCCAGAGACAATATCACGGCTGATGAGTACAACGTATTTAAGACATACGATGTCGGAGATATCATCGGTGTAGTCGGAGAAGTCTTTAAAACAAAGACCGGAGAGATCAGCGTAAGGGCAAGTCAAGTAACTCTGCTTTGCAAGTCCCTCCAGGTACTGCCAAACAAATGGCACGGCCTGAAAGATACCGACCTCAGATATCGTCAAAGATATGTAGACCTCATCATGAACGAGGATGTAAGAGACGTATTCCAAAAGAGAGCTAAGATCATCTCAACAATGAGAAAGGTTCTCGAAGAGGATTACGACCTCATCGAAGTCGAGACACCTGTACTGGGAAATATCGCAGGCGGTGCGGCAGCCAGACCTTTCTGGACACACCACAATACTCTCGACATAGATATGACTCTCAGAATTTCCCTGGAGCTCCACCTTAAGAGACTCATCGTCGGAGGACTCGACGGAGTTTATGAAATCGGTAAGGTATTCCGTAACGAGGGAATGGATAAGAACCACAGCCCTGAGTTCACATCGATGGAGGCATACAAGGCTTACGTAAACCTCGAGACAATGATGGACCTCATGGAGCAGGTAACATACAAATGCGCCATGGCAGTAAACGGAAGTCCTATCATCAAATACGGTGACAAGGAATTCGACGTAACTCCGCCATGGAACAAGATAGATATGACCGAAGCCGTCATCAAGGCTACGGGTATCCCATTCGATAAAATCGATTCGGACGAAGATGCCATCAAGGCTGCCAAGGACTACGGCATGAAGTTCGAGGACGAGTCAGAATGGAGCAGAGGAAAGATCATCGCTGAGATGTTCGAAGACTACTGCGAAGACATCCCGGGCTTCCTGGACGGACCGTGCTTCGTCTGCGGACATCCTCTGGAGGTATCACCTCTCGCCAAGAAGGACCCTAAGGACCCTAGAATCACAAGAAGATTCGAGGCATACATCAACGGCTGGGAAATCTCCAACGCATTCTCAGAGCTGAACGACCCTATCGATCAGTACGAGAGATTCGAAGAGCAGCAGAGACAGCTCGACACCGGAGTTGATGAAGAGGCTCATCCTATGGATACAGACTTCGTAAACGCACTCGAGGTCGGAATGCCGCCGACAGGAGGCATAGGTATCGGAGTCGACAGACTCGTAATGCTCCTGACCGACAGCGCCACAATCCGTGATGTACAGCTCTTCCCTGTAATGAAGCCGGAGAGAGCAGAATAGAGTGCCTGAGGCAGCTCCTGCGAGCGTA
This sequence comes from uncultured Eubacteriales bacterium, assembly GCA_902773835.1. Lineage (GTDB taxonomy): Bacteria > Bacillota > Clostridia > Peptostreptococcales > Anaerovoracaceae > Crickella. The sequence continues at coordinate 34,303 of CACYFZ010000008.1, forward strand.
GGCAAATCCAGCGAAGCGAGGATTTCTACCGATGCACAAATTAAAGAAATCCGAGAGGAGTCGGAGAAGCCGGAAGCAAAATAACAATATAAGGACGCGAATCGCATACTGTGACTCGCGTCTTTTTAGTGCGAATTGTTTTTTATTGTATTTTTGTGATTAAAAATGAATGAATTTGATTATTTATGATTGACTTTGATTAAATCTGATGATATCATCTTCACAACAAGTAACTATCCATACACTATGAGGTGCTCAATTGCTTTCTGAAGAGAGAAGAAACGAGATTGTAAACTATCTGGAAAAGCACAGCACGGCTACTGTCCAGGAACTGGTAGACGTTCTTGATTCTTCTGCTGCAACTATCAGAAGAGATCTTTCGGCACTTCATGAAGACAACAGAATCGTTAAGGTTTTCGGAGGAGCCACTTCTCTGTCGTTCAAAGAAATCAATGCGTTCGAGCCTTCTGTAGCAGAGAAGGCCGTAATGAACACGGAAGAGAAGAGACTCATTGCAGAATACGCTGCATCTCTGATCCGAGACGATGATTTTATTTATATAGATTCCGGTACTACGACATTGGCATTGATCGATTTCATTGGCTCTACTAAGGCAAGTTTCGTTACCAACGGAATAGCTCATGCGCAGAGACTGATTGAGAAAGGTCTTCCGACGACCATCGTGGGCGGAATTATAAAGCCTGTGACCGAAGCTGTGATAGGAGCACACTGCGCAGAAGAACTATCCAAATTTCATTTCACCAAGGCTTTTATGGGAACCAACGGAATATCCGTAAAAGCGGGTTTTTCCACCCCGGAACTTGAAGAAGCCCTGGTAAAAACCACGGCTGTAAAACACAGCTTGGATACATATGTGCTGTCGGATTCTTCGAAGTTCGATTCAATCAGTCCGGTCAGCTTCGCTAAGCTGGAAGACTGCATCTTAATCACCGACAAAATGCCGGATAAGAAGTACAAAGATTTAACAACAATAAAGATTGCTAAGAAGTAAAAAGGGAGAAATAAATGATTTACACGGTAACTTTTAACCCTGCAATTGACTATATTGTCAGAATGGACAAACCGCTTGATCCGGGAATGACCAACAGATCAGCATCGGAAGATTGCTTCTTCGGAGGAAAGGGCATAAACGTGTCCACGGTTCTGAAGAACCTCGGAATAGAGAACACGGCTCTGGGATTTGCAGCCGGATTCACAGGTAAAGCAATAGTAGACAGTCTCATCGAAAAGGGAATTGAAGAAGACTTCATAATGCTGAACGAAGGAATCTCCAGAATCAATGTAAAGATTAAGTCAGACGAAGAAACGGAGATTAATGCTCAAGGCCCGAACATAAGCGATGAGGCATATGAAGAGCTTTTAAACAAACTGGATAAGCTTCAAAAGGATGATGTACTCATCCTGGCCGGAAGCATCCCGAGCTCACTGCCGGATGATGTCTACGAGATAATACTCGAAAGACTATACGACAAAGGTGTTACCTTCGTAGTCGATGCTACCAAGGACCTCCTTATGAACGTACTCAGATTCAAGCCGTTTCTGATTAAACCTAATAATCACGAACTCGGAGAAATGTTCGGAACAGTTCTCAAGACGGATGATGAAATCGAAGAGTACGCTAAGAAACTTCAGGAGATGGGCGCCAGAAACGTACTGATCTCTATGGCAGGAGACGGAGCGATGCTCATAACAGAGGACGGACAGAGATTCCGCGTAGGCGTTCCGAAGGGAACCGTAAAGAATTCGGTAGGAGCCGGAGACTCCATGGTAGCAGGCTTCGTGGCAGGCTACATGAAGACGAGAGACTATCAGGTAGCTCTGAATATGGGAACGGCAGCAGGAAGCGCAACAGCCTTTTCCGACGATCTCGCAACAGGAGATCTTATCAACAGTATTTACGAGACTTTGTAACAGCAGTTTCGTCAATATAAAAAAGTATAAGTTATATGGGGGATAACCCGAAAAGTCCGCATAATGCAGAAAGGGAAATTATGAAAATTACGGATTTACTTAAGAAGGAAGGAGTAGCCCTGAATCAAAAAGCCGCAGATCAGAATGCAGCAATTGATATCATGGTAGGACTCCACGACAAGGTTGGAAACCTTAAAGACAAGAAGGCTTTCAAAGAGGCTATCGAGGCTAGAGAAGCTAAGGGCTCAACAGCAGTTGGAATGGGAATTGCAGTTCCACACGCAAAGTCAGCAGCAGTTAAAGAGGCAGGCCTCGTTGCTATGACAGTTCCTGAGGGTGTTGACTATAAGTCAGCTGACGGTCAGCCAAGCAATCTCCTCTTCATGATTGCAGCACCGGACGGCGCAGCAGACACACACCTTGAGGTTCTTTCAAAGCTCATGACAATGCTCATGGACCAGAGCTTTGCAAAGTCTCTCGTAGAAGCTAAGACAGCTAAGGAATTCCTCGGCCTCATCGATGCACAGGAAGCTGCACGTGATGAGAAAGATGCCGCTAAGGCAGCACCTGCCGCAGCTGCAGCCACTACTGCCGCTAAGGCTTCTAAGCTTCTCGCTGTAACAGCTTGCCCTACAGGTATTGCACATACTTACATGGCAGCTGAGGCACTCGAGCAGACAGCAGAGAAGAACGGCCTTTCCATCAAGGTTGAAACCGACGGTTCCGGCGGAGCTAAGAACGTACTTACATCAGCTGAGATTAAAGATGCAGACGTTATCATCGTAGCAGCTGACAAGAACGTAGAGATGGGACGCTTCAACGGAAAGAAAGTTATCAAGGCTTCCACAGCTGATGCTATCCATCACTCAGAAGACCTTATCAACAAGGCTGTATCAGGAGACGTTCCTGTTTATCAGCACTCCGGTTCAGTTGCAGCAGCAGAAGAAGCAGCTGACAACGAAAGCATCGGAAGAAAATTCTATAAGCACCTCATGGAAGGTGTATCACACATGCTTCCATTTGTAATCGGTGGTGGTATACTTATAGCAATAGCATTCCTTCTGGATGACTATTCAATCGATCCGAGCAATTTCGGTTCCAATACACCTATCGCTGCATGGTTCAAGTCCATCGGAGGAACAGCATTCGGATTCATGCTTCCGATCCTTGCAGGTTTCATCGCAAGAAGTATTGCTGACCGTCCGGGACTCGCAGTAGGTTTCGTAGGCGGAGCTCTCGCAGCTTCAGGTGCTACATTTGCAGCTCCTGGCGGAAACATTCCTTCCGCATTCCTCGGAGCACTGCTCGCAGGATTCGCAGGTGGTTACATCGTACTTCTTCTCAAGAAGATTACAGCTAAGCTTCCTGCATCACTTGAAGGAATTAAGCCTGTACTTATTTATCCTCTCGCAGGAATATTCATGATAGGTATTGTAATGTGCGCTATCAACCCGATTGTAGGTGCACTTAACACATGGATCTCCGCAGTACTTAACAGCATGAGCGCTGGATCCACAGTACTCCTCGGACTCCTCCTCGGAGCTATGATGGCTACAGACATGGGTGGTCCGCTGAACAAGGCTGCTTACGTATTCGGTACGGCTGCACTTGCAAACCAGACTGAAGCAGGATTCATGATCATGGCTGCAGTAATGGTTGGCGGTATGGTACCTCCTATCGCTATCGCGCTCGCAACAATTATCTTCAAGAAGAAGTTCACTGAGGGCGAGAGAAAGTCCGGTCCTGTAAACTTCATCATGGGACTTTGCTTCATCACAGAGGGTGCTATCCCTTACGCTGCAGCAGACCCACTGCACGTAATTCCTGCACTGATGGTAGGATCCGGTATCGCAGGTGCGCTCTCAATGCTGTTTAAATGTACACTGATGGCACCTCACGGCGGAATCTTCGTATTCCCGGTTGTAGGAAACGTATTCATGTATCTCGTATCACTTCTTATAGGTTCAGTTGTAGGATGTTTACTCCTGGGCGTACTCAAGAAGAATGTAGAAGAGTAATATAGTTTTTAACTGAAAGGAGCTTTAAAATGGTATCCAAGAATCTCACAATTAGTAACGAACAGGGTATGCACATGCGCCCGGCCAGCCTTCTGTCACAGATGGCTGCAGGATTTGACAGCAACGTAAGCATCAAATTCAACGGCAATTCATATGACTGCAAAAGCGTAATGTTCCTCATGGCTGCATGTCTGAAGTGCGGTTCAGAGATTGAGCTTGTATGCGACGGTCCTGATGAGGAAAAAGCTCTCAATGAAATTTCAGCATTTATCGAAGCAGGCATGGGCGACTAAGCTGAAGACTTACTAACGGAGGCAAAAAATGTATAACGGAATCGGTGCATCAAGAGGGATCGGCATAGGACACATTTGCCGAATAATAGAACACGACCTTTCTTTCGAAGCAAAGATGGTAGAAGACACTGAAGCGGAAAAGAAACGCTTTCAGAAAGCCATAGACAGCTTTGTAGAGGACACTAATGCCATGGCTGAGGACATCAGAAAAAACATCGGTCCTAAAGAAGCAGAGATTCTGCTCGGACATGCTGTTATGATGTCAGATCCGGCAATGTCCGGAGAGATGTTTAAAATGATAGACTCAGGACAGTGCGCAGAATCTGCTCTGACAGCTGTATGCGACATGTTCATCGGAATGTTCCAGAACATGGAAGATGAGATGATGCGCCAAAGGGCATCCGATATAGCGGATGTAAAGGTAAGTGTCCTTAAAAAACTTCTGGGCATTAAAGATATCAACATCAGCAAGGTGGCCCAGGGTACCGTACTGGTATGTAAGGACCTTACCCCGTCCATGACATCTCAGATAGTAAAAGAGAATGTTGCGGGAATTATCACCGAAGTCGGCGGCAATACATCTCACTCTGCTATTCTGGCAAGGGCCCTTGAGATTCCTGCCGTACTCTCAGTTCCGGGAATCGTAGATATCGTAAGCGACAATGATACGGCTATCGTAGACGGAACAGAAGGTGAGGTTTTCATAAACCCTGATGGTGATATTCTTTCGAAGTATCTCAAAAAACGTGAGGATTACCTTGCGAAGAAAGCAGAACTTCAGAAGTTCATAGGAAAAGAAACGAAGACTGCAGACGGAGAGACTTTGGAGCTCTTCTGCAATATCGGAACACCTAGAGATGCCAAGAAGGCCAGAGAATGTGACGGAGAAGGTATCGGCCTCTTCCGTACGGAATTCCTCTTCATGGACACCACTTACTATCCTACCGAGGAAGAGCAGTTCGAAGCATATAAGGAAGCCGTTGAGACGATGGAGTACAGAACGGTAATTATCCGTACACTGGACATCGGCGGTGATAAAGATATTCCTTATCTCGGACTGAAGAAGGAAGAGAACCCGTTCCTCGGATACAGGGCTGTAAGATACTGCCTCGGAAACGTAGAAGATTATAAGATTCAGCTCAGAGCCATTATAAGAGCCAGCGCTTACGGAAAAGTTAAGATCATGGTACCTCTGGTTACCACGGTTGATGAAATGAGAAGCGTTAAGAAACTGGTTGAGGAAATAAAGGAAGAGCTGAGAGATGAAAAGATTCCGTTTGATAACGGCATTGAAGTAGGCTGCATGGTAGAAACAGCATCGGCATCACTGATAGCTGACCTGCTTGCTAAGGAAGCAGACTTCTTCTCAATCGGAACCAATGACCTGGCTCAGTACACTATGGCAGTAGACAGAGGAAATGCAGATGTGGCATACCTTTACTCAACATTCCAGCCGTCGGTTCTTCGCTCGATTAAGTATATTATCGAGTGTGCCAACGCAGCGGGAATACCTGTCGGAATGTGCGGAGAGGCGGCTGCAGATCCGCTCATGATACCTCTTCTGATGTCATTCGGCCTGGATGAGTACAGCGTAAATCCGGTACTCGTCCTCACGGCGCGCTGCATTATTTCAAAGTGGACCAAGGCAGAGGCTGATGTACTTGCTGCTAAAGTCATGGCTATGGACACTAAAGAAGAAATTGTGGCAACCCTTAAAGCAGCTTCAAAGGAATAGAGTTTTATACTCCTTACAGATAAGTAACAAAGACGCGGTTTGCATAATATCAGACCGCGTCTTTTATTTCAACCAGGAGCGAAGCTCCATCAAGCTCGCTTGGTTGGAGCGAGCGACGCCGTCTGTTATAAGTTCCGATTGCCTAAGGCTGAAACTCCTGCTATTATTTAAAAAACGGTCAATGGTATAGAGGAGCTAAGGATGCTTATAACAAGAGAATGTGATTATGCACTCCGAATAATCAGAAATCTGTCTACTGAAGATGTTCAAAGCATCAAATCGATTGCCGAAAAAGAAGAGATAACAAATGCCATAGCGTATAAGGTGGCCGGTAAGCTCGAAGCGGGCGGACTTATCAAAAGTGTACGCGGAAACAAGGGCGGATATCTGCTTGCTCGAGGGGCAGATGAAATAAGCATATTGGATGTTTACAATATTATGGAACCGGATGGTGCCATAAACAAATGCCTGAAACAGGGTGAAGCATGTCCGCGGAATACAGGGGATGCTCCGTGTGCAGTTCACTATGAGCTTGAGAGAATACAGAATGTTCTCATGGAGGAGCTTGGCAGAAAATCACTGGCTGATATATTGAAGTAGTTATTATGAAGCATTACAAAAAGATCGGAACTCGGTCTTTTTTATTTGTGTGACTTAGTCACGGGAAGAAAGTTATCTTCTGTTTATAATACAAACAACAAATGATAATGATTATCATTATCTGTCGAAAAGCTGTAGATAGAGGATATAGAGAGGAGGGGGCGACATGAAATACGTATGTCAGGTATGCGGATATGTATACGATGACGATAAGGAAAAAACGCCTTTTGATCAGTTGCCGGACACGTGGAAATGTCCGCTGTGCGGGGCGCCTAAATCAGCTTTTAAAGCTCAGGAAGAAGAAAAGTCTGCGGAGAAATCCAAGACGCTTAAGCCCGCAAACGAAGAGCTGAACACAGGAGACATTAAGCTGTCTGTAGGACAACTTGCGGCACTTTGTTCAAATCTGGCAAGAGGCTGCGAAAAACAGTATATGGAAGAAGAAGCCGGACTATACAGAGAATTGGCAGATTATCTGAGTGCTGTTACACCGCCATTGAATGATGCAAGTGTGGAGATGATCGAGGCATCTCTTGCCGAGGATATTGAAGACTATCCTACCGTCAGACAAACAGTAGATGCTGACGGGGACCGCGGAGCTGCCAGAGCGCTTACTTGGGGAGAAAAAGTCAGCAGGATGTTATCCTCTCTTGTTGAAAGATACTTAAAGGAAGGCGAGTCAATGCTGGAAGGACAGGACATATGGCTTTGTACTGCGTGCGGCTTTGTATATGTAGGAGAAAAAGCTCCTGAGCTCTGTCCGGTATGCAAGGTTCCGTCCTGGAAATTCGAGAAGATAGAAGGGAGGGCATAAAGATGAGTAAAGTAGCGGTAAGAAATATACGTTTATGTACCAAAGATTGCCTATGTCTCTATGTATGCCCGACAGGAGCTACAGATACGGAGAACAGCATCATAGATGTTAATAAGTGCATAGGCTGCGGAGCATGTGCGGACGCATGCCCAAGCGGAGCCATAAGTATGGTACCGAAAGAATACCCGGCCCAGCAGCAGAAAACAGATGCCGTAAGAAACGCTCTTCAGAAAATGGCAGGTCATAAGGCCGAGGCGGAAAAGGCTGCACTTCAGATTGCGGAGGCAACGGATAAGGACGGTCTCGCAAGACTGATGAGCGCTATAGCAAAATCGGAAAGATTGATGGAAGAAGATCTTATGAGAGAAGCCGGATATATGCTTCCTCAAAGTGAAAATGCACATAAAGTGTTGGTAGAACTGATTGCGAACCCGCCGAGTGATGACTTCCCGTCAGCTTCGGCTCAGAGGCTGCACGACATAATTCCGATCAACGATAAGAATCTTAAATCAAACGAAGACAGTAGTATAATTAAGAAAACCAATAAGGAGGAAAGTAAAATGGCTAACAAATATGCAGGAACACAGACTGAAAAGAATTTACTCGAAGCATTTGCAGGTGAATCACAGGCAAGAAACAAGTACACATATTTCGCATCAAAGGCAAAGAAAGACGGATTTGAGCAGATTGCAGCTCTTTTCCTGAAGACAGCTGATAATGAGAAAGAGCACGCTAAGCTCTGGTTCAAGGAACTTGAAGGAATCGGTGATACAGCTACTAATCTCGTAGAGGCAGCCAACGGCGAGAACTACGAATGGACGGATATGTATGCGGGATTCGCTGATACTGCAGAGAAGGAAGGCTTCCCTGAACTTGCAGCTAAGTTCCGTGCAGTAGCAGAAATCGAGAAGCATCATGAAGAGCGTTACAGAGCACTTCTTCACAACGTAGAGGCTCAGGAAGTATTCAAGAAGAGCGAAGTTAAGGTATGGGAGTGCAGAAACTGCGGCCACATCGTAGTAGGTACGGACGCTCCGGAAATCTGTCCGGTATGCGCACACCCACAGGCATACTTCGAGCTGAATGCAGAGAACTATTAATATCTGAAATTCAGAATCACTGACGGGCCCGGTGCCCGTCTTTTTTAAAGCATTTTTTTTACCATTAATGAGCTATAAGTGGTATCATAAAAAAGTAGATTTTTTTAACAGGAGGAATATGCAATGGGCAGTGTTATTACAATGATACTTATTGTACTTCTAATTATTTTGGTATTAATCAATGTGAGAATCGTTCCTCAGGAACATGCTTATATTATTGAAAGACTCGGTAAATTCAAATCAGTTTGGTATGCCGGGCTACATGTAAAGATCCCGTTTATCGATCAGATAGTAAACAAGATCTCCCTCAAAGAGCAGGTCTTCGACTTCCCGCCGCAGCCTGTTATCACTAAGGATAATGTTTCGGTAAAAGTCGATTCCGTTGTATTCTCAAAGGTTTTCGACCCGCAGAAATACACATACGGAGTTGAGAATCCTATTGCAGGTCTTCAGAACCTTTCGGCTACTACGCTGAGAAGCATCATCGGCGGTATGGAGCTCGATACGACTCTCTCCAGCCGTGAATCCATCAACTCTCAGATGGAAGCTATTCTGGATGAAGCCACGGACCCATGGGGTATTAAAGTTAACAGAGTAGAGCTTAAGAACATCGATCCTCCGAAGGAAATCGAAGAGGTCATGACCAAGCAGATGAGAGCTGAGCGTGAAAGACGTCAGACTGTACTTGAGGCTCAGGCTCACCAGGAATCCGTAGTATCGAGGGCGGAAGGTGATAAAAAGGCCAAGGTGCTGGCAGCCGAGGCTGAGAAGGAAGCAAAAATCGCTCTGGCTCAGGGTGAAGCCGAGTCAATCAGACTTGTATACGAGGCACAGGCAGACGGTCTTGAGAAACTCAAGGAAGCAAGAATCGATGAAGGCGTACTCAGGTTGAAAGGACTTGAGGCTCTGAGAGATGTGGCTGACGGAAGAGCTACAAAGATTTATATGCCGAGTGATATTACCAAAGCGGTATCCACTTTGGGGATTGTTTCAGAATCTCTCGGGATCGGAGATGCTACTCCGGTAGACGGCAGTCCGAAGCCGAAGAAACAGGCTGCTGCAGATCCGTGCGTAAACGAAGAAACCAGTAAAGAAGGTCGCAAAGCAGCAGATGTCGGGGCGGTTATTCAGGAAGATCTTGAATCAAGACGCAAAGAGGTTCTGTAAGCAGCAAGTATAGATTAGGAGAAATGCTATGAAGAGGATAGGAATTCTTACGAGCGGAGGTGACTCCCCGGGGATGAATGCAGCTATCAGAGCTGCAGTAAGATATGGAATTTATTATGATATGGAGGTCTATGGCATTCACAAAGGCTTTGAAGGCCTTATTGACGGTGAATTCGAAAAAATGGACAGACGCTCCGTGGCAGATACAATGCAGCGCGGAGGCACATTCCTCAGAACTGCCAGAAGCGACAGGTTCATGACGGAAGAGGGCATGGAGAAGGCCGCGCGCAATCTTGAAACATTTAAGATTAACGACTTAATTGTCATCGGAGGTAACGGATCTCTTACCGGGGCTTACGAACTATCAAAAAGACACGGCATAAACGTCATGGGGATACCGGGTACGATAGACAGAGACTTGGCATATACAGACCATACCATAGGTTTTGATACGGCCCTGAACACTGTGCTGGATGCCATTACGAGAATCAGGGATACAAGTTCGGCACATGAAAGAACGACGGTAATCGAGGTTATGGGACGTCACTGCGGAGACATAGCCCTGTATGCCGGACTTACGGGCGGAGCGGAATACGTGCTGGTTCCTGAAGTAGAGGGCGATATAAACGAATTATGTCAGAAGATAATTGAAGGAACCCTTGCCGGAAAGCTCCACAGCATAATAATGAGAGCCGAAGGATATCCGATGTCCTCCACGGAACTCGTAAAAGAGATAGAAAAAAGAACCGATAAAGAGGTTAAACTCGTGGTTCTGTCATATCTCCAGAGGGGAGGCTCTCCTACCTTCAAAGACAGGATGTTCGCAACAGAATGTGCCGTTAAAGCAATAGAACTTATAAAAGAAGGTGTCAAGAACAGAGCTATCGGAGAAAGTTGCGGCGAAGTAAAAGACTTCGATATAGGCGAGGCTCTGAATGTAAAACGCGACTTCAGATATGATATCTTCAGAGGCGTAGATATCCTGAGCAGATAGGAATATTTTGAGAGAACAAAAGAGACGGCTATGAATGAATACATTCGGAGCCGTCTCTTTTAATTTGCTCTATTTATCAAGTTCTCCTCTGAGATCCGTTTCCATAAGGATTCGAATCTCTTTCGGTGTTTTTTTAAGACTCAGCAGATATGCAAGTTTGGTGACTGCGGCCTCAGTGGTCATATTATAACCGCTTATCGCACCGGCCTTAACAAGCGCGGAACCTGCTTCATAGGCTCCGAGAGCTACCGTGCCCTGCGGACACTGCGTGCATACTATTACGGAAGTTCCGTTTTCTATGGCCTTGTCTATAACCGGGGGCAGCGATTTATCATAGCTCGGAACATTGCCTGCTCCGAAGGCTTCGAGTATGAGCCCGTCGGCGCCTTCTTCGGCGATAGGTGCGAACATTCCGAAGTGAATACCCGGGAAGAGTTTTATTACTCCCACGCGGAATTTTTCGATCTTCTGGACGTGGAAACCGCTGGCAGAGCCTCCTGACCTGGAGCCCGAAATACCCTCAGCCGTGTAGTTTATGTTAATTCCTATCTTAGCTAAAACAGGATAGTTAGGTGAGGTAAATGCCAAAAGAGCATCTGCGGAATTCTTTGTTGCTCTGTTTCCTCTTATCAGAGAATCTCCGAAGAAAAGACAAACCTCTTTAACGACGCCTTCCGCTGCAATCTGGATAGAAGTGATTATATTGTCTACACCATCCGATCTCAGCTCGCACAGCGGAATCTGAGACCCGGTAAGAACCACGGGCTTTTCCAATCCCTCCAGCATAAATGAAAGAGCGGAAGCCGTGTATGCCATAGTATCCGTACCGTGAATGACTACAAATCCGTCGTAGTCGTAATATCTTTCTCCTATTGCCTCTGCAATCTGGTTCCAGTGAATATGTTCCATGTTGGTGGAGTCAAGAAGTGGGTCGAATTCCACAAGCTCCCATGAAGGCATAAGATTTGATGATAAATCCTTCATCTGCCTGAGCTCGGATTCCAGATACCCGGCTTTCGGAGCGAATCCGTCATCTGTCGGAACCATTCCTATTGTTCCGCCTGTATAGAGTATGCATATCTTCTTATCGCTTAAATCTTTACTCATATTATTCTCCTGGGATTCAAAGATAATTCCTGTGATGATTATAGCATGGATGAATTACTTTTTATTCTCTCTCACACAAGCATCACATTCAGGCGATTCAGCACCTAGTTTCTCTGCGGCAAAGCATACGAATTCTTTTACCGCAGGTGCTGCGTTGTCCAGTGACGGAAGAGTGATACCGAGCGGAATACTGCTCGGAGGATCTAATGGAATAATGACGGTATCGGTCTGCCAATATCTGGTAATTCCTTCGTTCATGATACCGATGCCGAGGCCCTTAGCCACCATGTTTATGGCGGTGTAGTTTTCCAGCGTGGTCAGCCTGACGTTCGGAGCTATGCCGTGCTTCTTAAAGAGCTCCCTTACATCTGCATCGTCACCTTCGCTCGGCATGATAATATCCGCTTTTCTTATCTTGCTGATAGGATAGGCGTCCAGCTTAGCATCGGGATGATCCTTAGGCAGAACTGCCACCATGCGATCTTCTGCGAAAGGAATCCAGAGATAGGATGAATTGGAAAGCGGAGAGGAGAATGCGAGATCTGCTTTTCCCGTTGATACCATCTTTTCAATTCTGTTCTTGGTAGTTTCTTCTATCTGTATATTTATGGACGGATGAAGATCCGTAAATTCCTTGATTATCTCAGGCAACATATGAGCAGCGATACTGGAATAAGCTGCAATCATTACATTGCCCTTATACATGCCTGACAGCTCCGTGGCGGCCTTGTATATTTCGGACTCTTTTTCTATGTACTCGAGTATAAGGGGATAGATTGACTCTCCTTCACGAGTTAAAACCACTCCGTTACTCTTCCTGGTAAGAAGTGAGAAGCCGAATTCGCCCTCCATAGCGGAGACGAGTTGGCTGATTCCCGAAGGGGTGTAGCCCATGATTTTACCGGCGGCAGTAAAGCTGCCTTCGTCTACTGCGGTTACAAATGCTTTGCATTTCAGAATATCCATATTTTCACCTTATCTTTCGGGGAAAAAATACCGGCGGTTAAAGTCCCGCCGGTATTGTTTTTCTACTTACGCTATGCATAAGAGTTTGTTATTAGATTGCCTCACCCTTCTTAACAGCATCATAGAGGAAGAGGAATGATGTAAGGTAGCACACGATTACTACGATGAGTGTGAGTGTGTGCAGTGGAAGTTCCTTAACGATATAGTATGCAAGGAATACACCGATAGCTCCGCCGATAGCCTGAGTCCAGCAAGCAACAGGGTCATAACGTCCCTCCTGGATGAACTTAGGACCATTACCGAATGCCATCAGGAATGCGCAGGATCCCATCATAGCAGGGAATGCGCAACGTGTGTCGAGTCCGAGCAGTACGCAGAGAGCCATGCAAGGAGCGTAGAGACCAACGCCGATGGACATGAGTCCGCCGAGGATGAAGTTAACTACGATAGCTATAATCAGCTTGATACCTCTGAGGCTTACTTCAGTACCGATGGAACCGAAAGGACCGATTTCCTTCCACTTGCAGAACATGATAGTTGCAAGTACAAACATAGCTACTGCCATTGCGTATCTAACTTTCTTACGGTTGAACTTAGATACAACTCCGGCTGCGAGGTAAGCACCTGCGATGGAAGCTACGATCATGGATACGAGTGTAAGAAGATCCATTTCGATCAGTCCGAAGAAGAGGAATGCCTCTACGCATACAGGAACCGTATCACCTACGTTCAGTGTACCCGGGATGTTAACGTCATCTACCGACTTTGTCAGCTTGAATGCTGTTGTAGACGGTGCGAATGAACCGATTCCCAGTGTGTCAAAGAAGTTTGCAACAACACCGATGATGATGGTGGAGATGAGATTTTTCTTCTCCATACCTCTAGCCCAGGTTTCCTGGAAAGTCAGACCTGTTACAGGGTCCTTTTCAGTGCTTGCTGCCATTTGTTTTTGCTTTCTGATCATAAGTACTATGCAGAGTACCAGACCTGCCAAAGAGATGGCTTTTAATGCAATCATATTAAACCTCCCTAAAAATATTTAATAATGAGATAGCACGTGGATACAGCGTATCAGTACTTAAACTTTTGCTTCCACGATTTCTATAATCTGATTATAGCAACTCTAATATCAAAGTCAATAAAATGTGATAGATTTGTGAAGAGACCGTGTTTACTGATTTGAAAAGAATTTTCTTAAAACGGTCACAATGTGGTTACACATCAGGTAAATGAAGGCTTTTGGGCACATTATTCATCTTTGATTTTGCAAAAAATATATAGTAAAATCCCAAAGGACATAATCTTTTATTTATGGGGAGAAAAAGATGACACTCAATCCGGAAAACGATATTTATCAGGGCAATTTGCCGATGCTGAACACAAGAAAACACGCATGGGCTGCAGGAGACAGCAGCTCTCGCATCTTCACGATTTTGTCATGGGTGATTGTGATTGTCGGTTTTGCTTGCATAGTTTATGTATACACAAAGGTTAAGGACGGAACCACTACCATGAGCCAGCTTCCGCTTCACCTCAGCATATGGATTACCGCGCTCTTGGCAATCTTCGTTTCGAGACACGGGAAGAAGAGATCGCAACAACCTTTCTTCGGTTTTCATATGGCACATTTTGAGGCTGATGATGATACGGTTTACTACCAGTTCCAAAAGGGCATGACGCTCAGGACTTACTATATAAAGGATAATGATATCCGGAAAATCTACAGAGATGATGAGGCGGGAGTGCTTCTTATAGAGGGGCCGGCCAAGCTCAATATACAGAGAAGAAAATCTGAGACCGAAGAAGATGTTTCGGAGTTTTATGCTTTGGTACCTTTCGATAAATACGATCTGGATGATATGCTGGCACCGTATAAGAGGAAGGTCAGCAAAGCCGACGGCAAGTTGAGACAGAAGTATTCCGAGGAGCACCTTAAGTAATGGCAAGAAATCCGAACAGAACGGCAAGGCAGAGAAGAGAAGAAAACGAGGGCGTCGCAAGGCCTGACACAATTGTCGTGTGCAGCGGCAGCTACGGAAGCAGCGAGCAGTATACAAGGTGGCTGATTGACAGACTCGGTGCGGATGCCATTCAATACAAGAAAGATATGCTCGGATATATTTCTATGTATAAGAATATAATCTGGGTGGGTCCGGTAAGGGACGGGGCCATTAAAAAAATAGGGCTGCTCTGGCAGAACTACAGCAATTTCGGACTTACGGGAAAGAAGATTTTAGTCTGCGGAGTCGGCCTCGGAGATCCCGATAACGATGAGTATTTCAATAAAGTAATGACGCGCAGCGGAAGCAATCAGGGTTTCAGCAGCAATTACATACTCCCGGGACGTATAGACAGAGACAGACTTAATATGATTGACAGGCCTCAGTTTGATAAATTCCTGGTGGATGCCAAGCGCCAATACGGAGAAGAAACGGCTAAGCTTATAAACGAAAGAGCTGAGTCCGGATACAACGGTATAGATGCAGCGGCGCTCGATCCGATAGTTGAAGAAATAATCAGAACAAGATAGAAGACATATTAGCAAAAATCCCACAGCACTTCGGCTGTGGGATTAATTGTTGTTACATCTTTTTCATTTCATCCGATGCAATGGCTCTTTCTGCGCGTCTTTTCTGCATACGCCCTTTGAATGAGTCCGGAATCCAGCGACATGTGAGTTTGGATTTCTTATAGATGAATTCTTCAAATTCTTTCGCATCTCCGATGGTAAATGCAGACTTAGGGATTACGAAGAAGTCGCGACTCTTAATAGCCAGATAGTAGTAGGCATCATCATAGTAAAAATTGGTGATATCCTTGTATTTATCCAGTCTTGAGAAGACCTCATCGCCCTTGAGAAACTCCGCATCCGCATCAGTAAAGATATATGTAAACTCAACTCCGCTTTTATAGTCCGGATCGTTTCTCTTGGTGATCCAAAGGGAAATGTATTGCCTGAAGAATCCGAGGAGTATGAGAGCGGCTCCTATTCCCGTAAAGAATATCCTCCAAAATAAATCCTTAAAGAAGAATATACCCGGAAGCCCTACTATCAATCCGTAGATGATAAGTCTGGCAGATACGGAAGGGTGAAGCACCCTGTAAGTAAAAGTGATGTAAGCTTTTATCACCCCGGAGTCTTTTTTTGTCACGATTTGATAAAGTACGTCTCTTTTCTTTTTAGGAGCGCTTTCTTTTACCGATGCTTTTTCATTATTGAGCTCAGACTTCTTCCCGGAAGCCTGAGCTTTTTTACTTCTTGCTGCATTCTTTGCCATTCTTTTAAATGTTTCTTTTTATTTCTTTCCGTAGATCAGGCTCTCGGCATACTCTGTTGCGATTACGCCTTCAGGTTTTCCCGTAGCCTTTGATTCTTCTAGCATTCTGTATACAACATTATAAATGTTATGAACCTGTTCGAGAACCTTTTCTTTGTCATAAGTTGTGAAAGCTTCCTGGCCTGCGTTTATAACTCCGCCGCCGTTGATGATGAAGTCAGGTGCGTAGAGAATACCCTTAGCCTTCAGCGCTTCTCCTGCAGCATCATCGTAGATTACGTTGTTGGCAGCACCGGCAATTGCCTTGCACTTAAACTGCGGAATAGTCTTGCTGTTTACTACGGCACCAAGTGCGCACGGTGCGAAGATGTCGCATTCTACTCCGTAGATTTCGTCTTTTCCGACTTCCTCGGCTCCGAGCTCTTCAACTGCATACTTCATAGCCTCTTTGTTGGAGTTGTTGCAGACGATGAGCTTAGCACCTGCCTCGTGAAGCGTCTCTGCCAGGCCCATTCCTACCTTTCCCAGCCCCTGGATGGCAACTGTCATTCCTTCTACGCTGTCGGAACCGTTCATGAAGTTAGCAACCGCGCGGATTCCGTCATAGACTCCGATAACAGTGAAAGGTGAAGGGTCGCCGGAGACGTTCTCGCGTCCTACTACATATTCAGTGGTGCGGAGCATGTAATCAGCATCTTTAGTATCTGTGTTTACATCCTCTGCAGTGTAGTACTTACCCATAAATGTATTTACTGCTTCACCGAAAGCTTCGAACATAGCCTCTGTCTTCTCGGAAGGGTCTGCCATAATAACCCCCTTGGCTCCTCCGAGAGGAAGTCCTGCGGCTGCGTTCTTATGGCTCATACCCCTTGAAAGACGCAGTACGTCAAAGAGGGCTGCTTCTTCATTAGCATAAGGCCAAAGTCTGCAGCCTCCTACAGCAGGTCCGAGATTGGTGTTGTGAAGAGCAATGATAGCTCTGAGTCCTGCCTTCTCGTTGTTGAAGTAGGCAACCTGCTCGTGTCCGTAAGTTCTGATCATTTCGATATTTGTCATAGTTTCTACCGTCCATTTCCCTATGTATATTAATCTGAAAAAACTTGTTACAAATTTATTACGACAAAGGTGTTTTTGTCAATATTCACAAAAACAAAAATAGTCTTAAAATGCTTTTATTTAAATACTTTAAAGTACTGAAATTGGTGGTAATTTAGTGTATAATGTACAAAGTTATTCGCAATTTTGTTTTTTTTTACAAATTTTGCATATACGGAGGTTTTTTATGACAGGTGCACAGGCAATGATAAGATGCCTGAAAGAAGAAGGAATCACGAAAGTGTTCGGCTATCCGGGTGTAGCAATCGCCCCGTTTTACGAGGGACTTTACGAATCGGATATCGAGCACATTTTAGTGCGCCAAGAGCAGAGCGCGGGCCATGCAGCCAGCGGATACGCCAGGATGTCGAGAAAACCTGCCGTATGCGTGGTCACATCAGGCCCGGGAGCTACTAATCTTATTACGGCCCTGGCCACGGCCTATGCGGACAGCATTCCGCTGATCGCCATAAGCGGACAGGTTTCCAGTAAACTTCTCGGACGTGATGTGTTCCAGGAAGCGGACATGAGAGGCGCCACCAGGTCGTTTGTAAAATACAGCTACCTGGTAAAGGATGTCGACGATATCCCGAGAGTATTCAAAGAAGCTTTCTATATAGCATCCACCGGCAGAAAGGGGCCTGTGCTTATAGACATTCCGATGGATGTTCAGAGCAGCGAGCTGAAAAAAGACTTTAAATATCCGGATCAGGTAAACATAAGGGGATACAAACCTGAGATTAAGATAAATCCGGTACAGCTAAAGCGAGTGGTAAGCCTGCTGAGTCAGGCGGAAAAACCACTGCTGTGTGCAGGCGGCGGAGTCATACTCGGAAACGGAGAGGAAGTAATCAGATCTTTCTGTGAGAAGTTCAATATTCCGCTTGTTCACACAATGATGGGAATGGGAGTCCTGCCGAAAAAACATCCTCTGAATTTCGGAATGCTCGGTAACAACGGAAAGCCGTACGCGAATAAAGCCGTCGGAAAGGCTGACCTCCTGATAGTAGTCGGAGCGCGTATTGCTGACAGAGCCATTCCTAAGCCTGAGAAACTTACAAGACGCGCCGTAATTCACATAGATATAGATACGGCCGAGATCGGAAAAAATATGGGGCCGACGGTTCCTCTGGTCGGAGACCTTAAAGAGATATTCACCATGATGCTCGATGAGGACATCAGATCTTCCAAGAAGAGCTGGATTAAAGAACTTGAGAAGGTTAAGACCGAGACCGTCGATGAAAGAGTATTCAGCGAGAACTTCGTAAATCCGAATCTCTTGGTTCAGACGCTTTCCGAAAAGATGGATGACGATGCCGTATATGTGGCAGATGTCGGACAGAACCAGCTGTGGAGTGCGGACAACTACATTATGAAGGATGGACGCTTCATGACTACGGGCGGCATGGGAACCATGGGATATTCCATACCTGCGGCTCTCGGAGTTAAGATGGTAAGTCCGAAGACGCAGACGGTGGCTGTCTGCGGAGACGGGGCCTTCCAGATGTGCATGAGCGAGCTGGCTACGATGAAGGCCAACAAAGTCGATCTTAAAATAGTCATCATGCGTAACGGCTACCTCGGGTTAGTAAAGGAGTATCAGTACAACCTTTACGACGAACATTACGAAGGCGTGAAGCTGGCGGAATGGCCGCTGTACGATAAGATTGCCGAAGCATATGACATAAAATACATGGAATGTTCATCGAATGATGAACTCGATAAGAAGATAGACGAATTCCTTGCGAGCAAGGGAGCCTGTCTCATGGTCTGCGATGTGGACGCAGAGAACAGAGTGAAGTAGGAGGTGCAGAGATATGAAAGGTATTTTTTCTGTACTTGTCGAAAATAAAGACGGAGTGCTTTCGGCTGTGTCCGGACTCTTTGCCAGAAGGGGTTTCAATATCGACACCCTGGCTGTAGGAGAGACGGACAAGCACGATATATCCAGCATGACGATTACTTCCACGGGTGATCAGCGCACTATCGATCAGATAGAAAAGCAGCTGAATAAGAACGTGGATGTGATTAAGGTCAGAAGACTGGCGGAATCAAAGAGTGTATGCATAGAGATGATTCTTGTAAAGGCCGCATACAATATGAGCAATCGATCTTCGCTCATAGAGCTCTGTCAGATAGTCGGAGCCAAGATCATGAAGGTGGCGCCGAAGTATCTCCTGCTGGAGTATCACGCGGAGCCTGAGGCGGTGGAAGGCTTCATAGATTTGCTCAGAAGTTACGGAATTATAGAAATACAGCGAACGGGAACGATCGCAATGGAAAAGTGAGGAGAAGAACGAAATTGAAATTGAAAGGTTCGGAAATATTGATGGAGTGCCTGCTGGAGCAGGAAGTGGATACTATATTCGGATATCCGGGAGGCACCATACTGAATGTATATGATTCTCTGGTCAAATACAGAGACAGAATAAATCACATATTGACCGCACATGAGCAGGGCGCATCACATGCGGCTGACGGTTATGCCAGAAGCACCGGAAAAGTAGGAGTGGCTTTTTCCACCTCGGGCCCCGGTGCCACAAATCTGACAACAGGAGTTGCGACGGCGTATATGGATTCGTCACCTGTAGTCTTTATTTCCTGCAATGTAGCGGACAATCTCATCGGAAAAGATTCTTTCCAGGAGGTGGACAGCACGGGAGTTATGCTGCCTATCACCAAATCCAATTTCCAGGTTACCGATGTAAAGAAACTTGCGGGCACAGTGAGAAGGGCTTTCGCGATCGCCAGAAGCGGAAGACCGGGACCTGTGTTCATTGACATACTTAAAAATGTGACGGCGGAGGAAGCCGAGTACGAATTCATTCCGAAGCAAAAGCATAAGGAAGCGGGCGTCCTGAAAGCCGTATACGACAGAAATATGGTGGACTACCACAAGCCTGAAATCGACGAAGATGACATCAATAAACTCGTGGAGATGATAGGCGAATCCGAAAAGCCGATGCTCATCTGCGGAGGAGGTGTCGTAAGAGGAAGAGCTCACGAGGAGTTCAATAAATTCGCCAATCTTGCGGATTCACCGACAGCCGTGACCGTAATGGGAGGCGGTGGCATGAACGGAAGAAATCCTCTCGTCACCGGCATGATAGGAATGCATGGTTCGCAGGCGTCTAATATCGGAGTAGACGAATGCGACCTGCTTATAGCCGTCGGCTGCAGATTCTCGGACAGAGTGGCACTCGACCCCGAGACATTTGCCGCCAAGGCCAAGATAGTACATATAGATATCGACAGATCGGAAATCAACAAGAATGTCCAGACGGATCATCATATAGTCGGCGATGCGAAGAGGGTACTTGAGAAACTGAATGAAAGACTGTCCCAGCAGGATCACAGCGAATGGAAGAAGTTCGTATTCTCCTATCCGACTGAGACCGAGTATGAGGACGGCGGGGACACCCTAAACCCGAAGCAGCTATGCAGCACTATCGCAAAGCTGATGCCTGAGGATACGATGGTGGCAACGGACGTAGGGCAGCATCAGATGTGGGCCATTCAGCACTTCCACTTCGACTATCCGGGACAGCTACTGACATCCGGCGGATTCGGCACCATGGGCTTCGGCCTCGGGGCTGCAATCGGAGCAAAAGTCGGCAACCCTGACAAGACAGTGATTCACATCGCAGGTGACGGAAGCTTCAGAATGAATTGCAATGAGCTTACAACAGTGGAACACTACAAGCTTCCGATTATCACCTTCGTCTTCAACAACGGAACGCTCGGAATGGTGCGTCAGTGGCAAAACCTGATTTACAAAGGTAATATCTCCGAAACGAATATGGACAGAGGTCCGGACTTCGTAAAACTGGCTGAGGCATACGGCCTTAAAGGTCGCAGAGTAAGCAATCAGGAAGAACTTGCAGATGCGATTAAGGATGCACTGGCATCGGGCAGCGGATACATTATCGACTGCATGCTTGATATAGATGAGATGGTAAGGCCTATGGTGGGAGGAGGATCTCACATCACGGACTTCATGAGAACATAGGAGGGAGCGATACATGGAAAAAATGGAATTTGCCAAGAGGCAGACATTGGCGCTTCTGGTAGATAACGAGCCGGGAGTGCTTTCGCAGATTGCAAGATTGTTCTCCAGAAAAGGATATAACATCGAGGCGTTCGCTGCAGGTCCTACTGAGAATCCCGGCGTTACGCGTATCACCATCGATGTCCTGGCGGACGAACCTCACACAGAGCTGCTTTGCAATCAGCTGAACAAGCTCTATCCGGTGCGTTCGGTAAAGTGGCTGAACGCGGAAAGCTCAATATACAGGGAACTGATGCTCATCAAGGTAAAAGTTTCCGGAAGCGAACAGAGAAACGACGTTATACAGCTTGCGAATATTTTCAGGGCTCAGATAATCGATGTTTCACTCGAGACTCTGACTCTCGGCCTGGCGGGAGATGCCGAAAAACTCTCCGCAATGGAAAAGATACTAAGCGAGTTTGAAACACTCGAGATTGCGCGCACGGGCGTAGTTGCCATCGAGCGCGGATCCGCAACAATTAATGATGAATCCAAAGAAAGGGGCGAATTCAATTATGGCAAAAATGTATTATGAGAAAGATTGTAACCTGGATGTACTGAAGGGTAAGAAAATAGCGGTTGTAGGATACGGCTCACAAGGTCACGCACATGCGATGAACCTGAGAGACTCCGGCTGCGATGTATGCGTAGGTCTCAGAAAGGGCGGTAAGTCCTGGGCAGTTGCAGAGAAAGACGGCTTCGAAGTATATGAGGTTGCAGAGGCTGCAAAGAAGGCTGACATCGTTATCATGCTGATTAATGACGAGGTTCAGGCAGCTGTATATAAGAGCGAAATCGAGCCTAATCTGGAGGCAGGCAACGCACTCGCATTTGCACACGGATTCAACATCCGTTACGGACAGATCGTCCCTCCTGCAGATGTAGACGTATTCATGGCTGCACCTAAAGGACCGGGACACACCGTAAGAAGCCAGTATGTGGCAGGAAAGGGAGTTCCTTGTCTTGTAGCAGTAGAAAATGATGCGAGCGGAAAAGCTCTCGACATTGCACTTGCATATATCGCAGGTATCGGCGGCGCGCGTGCAGGAATTCTTGAGACTACATTCAGAGAAGAGACAGAGACAGACCTCTTCGGAGAGCAGACTGTTCTCTGCGGCGGTGTAGTAGACCTCATGCAGTGCGGATTCGAAGTTCTCGTTGAGGCAGGATACGATCCGCTGAATGCATATTTCGAATGTATCCATGAGCTTAAGCTCATCATCGACCTCGTTAATAAGGCAGGCGTTTCCGGGATGAACTACTCCATCTCGGATACAGCAGAATACGGCGAGTACGTATCGGGACCTCGCGTATTCCCGCATGATGAACTCAAAGCCAATATGAGAAAGGTTCTGACAGATATCCAGGACGGCACATTTGCAGGCAAGTGGATTCAGGAGAACAAGAACGGAAGAACATTCTTCAACTCTAAGAGAAATCAGCTGGCACAGCACGAGATGGAAGTCGTCGGCAAGGAGCTCAGAGAGGGAATGCTCTGGAAGAACGACAGCGACCTCGATACAGCTTCTAACTAGAGAGGAAAGAAATGAAATCGGATAATACTAAAAAAGGTATAGACCGCGCTCCCAACAGATCACTGATGTTCGCAGCCGGTCTGACCGAGGAAGAACTGAAGCGCCCTATGATAGGCGTGGTCAGCTCATATAATGAAATCGTTCCGGGTCATATGCACCTGGATAAGATAAGCGAGGCCGTAAAGGCAGGTATAAGAGCAGCCGGCGGAACGCCTGTGATGTTCCCTGCAATTGCGGTATGCGACGGAATTGCAATGGGACATATCGGAATGAAGTACTCTCTTGTAACAAGGGAGCTTATAGCCGACTCCACTGAGTGTATGGCCGTTGCTCACCAGCTGGACGGACTCGTAATGGTACCTAACTGCGATAAGAACGTGCCGGGACTTTTGATGGCAGCTGCCAGAATAAACATCCCGACAATATTCTGCGCCGGCGGTCCGATGCTGGCCGGCCGTCTGCCGGACGGCAGACGCAGCTGCCTTTCGGATATCTTTGAGGCGGTAGGCGCATATCACGCAGGAAAGCTCGATGAAGAGGGCATGAAAGAATATGAAGAGCATGTATGCCCGTCATGCGGTTCATGCTCAGGCATGTATACAGCCAATTCCATGAACTGCCTGACAGAAGCCATAGGCATGGCTCTTCGGGGAAACGGAACGGTTCCGGCTCCGATGTCAGCCAGAATAAGACTGGCCAAGGAAACCGGCATGAAGATTATGGAGCTTGTGGAAAAGGATATAAAGCCTCGTGACATCATGACAGAGGCGGCTTTCCGCAATGCCGAGACAGTGGATATGGCTCTCGGCTGCTCTACCAATACCATGCTTCACCTTCCTGCCATTGCACATGAGGCGGGAGTAGAAATGGACTTTGACAAGGCCAACGAGATAAGTGCGGTTACGCCTAACCTCTGCCACCTCGCACCGGCAGGCCCGACTTTCATGGAGGACCTCGACGCAGCCGGCGGAGTATATGCCGTAATGAAGGAACTTACAAAAGCAAATCTCCTTGATACATCACTTATCACCGCAAGCGGAAAGACCGTAGCTGAAAATATAAAAGATGCGGATAATCTCGATACCGAGACCATCAGACCGCTGGAGAATCCGTATATGAAGACGGGCGGAATCGCCGTTCTTAAGGGAAGCCTCGCGCCGGACGGCTGCGTAGTAAAGCAGTCTGCGGTAAAGGAAGAGATGCTTAAGCATGAAGGCCCTGCCAGAGTATTCGATTCGGAAGAAGATGCCATCAAGGTAATTTACGAAGGAGGCATCAAAGCGGGAGACGTAGTCGTAATCCGCTACGAAGGCCCTAAGGGCGGCCCGGGCATGAGAGAGATGCTTAACCCTACATCCGCTATTGCAGGAATGGGGCTTGATGACTCCGTAGCACTTATAACGGACGGAAGGTTCTCCGGTGCCACAAGAGGTGCTTCCATAGGACATGTAAGTCCTGAAGCCGCGTCCGGCGGAAACATCGGACTCGTTAAGGACGGAGACATCATCGCGATAGATATACCGGGCAGAATGATTGAGCTTAAGGTGAGCGATGAAGAGCTTGAAGCAAGACGTTCTGAATGGGTATGCCCTGAACCTAAGGTTAAGACGGGATACCTCACACGCTACGCTAAGCTGGTAAGTTCGGCAGATAAGGGAGCGATACTGGAGTAACAAAGCAGTAAAAATACTGTGACGATGGGTAATAAAATGGAACAAGTAAGAATATTTGATACCACGCTGCGCGACGGTGAGCAGTCACCGGGCTGCAGCATGAACTTAAGAGAAAAGATCGAAGTGGCCCGCTGCCTCGAGAAGATGCACGTAGACATCATCGAGGCGGGATTTGCCATCGCATCTCCGGGCGACTTCGAATCCGTAAAGACGATAGCCGAGACCATCAAGGGATGCACTATAGCATCTCTTGCTCGTTCTACGGAGAAGGACATAGACACAGCCTGGGAAGCCGTAAAAGGAGCGGTTGACCCTCGTATTCACGTGTTTATAGCGACTTCTCCGCTTCATATGGAGTATAAGCTGAAGAAAACTCCGGAGCAGGTTTTGGAGCAGACTGCCGCTATGGTGGCACATGCCAAGAAGTATTGCTCCAATATCGAGTTCTCGGCAGAGGACGCCACAAGGAGCGAGCCTGAATTTCTTAAGAAGGTGGTAGGAGTTGCCATAGAAAACGGCGCAACCACCATCAATATCCCGGATACTGTGGGCTACACGACTCCGGAGGAAATGAAGGCGCTTATCGAGGACGTAAAAACTAATGTTAAAGGTGCTGAGAATGTAGTATTCTCCGTCCATTGTCACAACGACCTCGGAATGGCCACTGCCAATGCACTTGCCGGAGTCCTCGGCGGCGCACGTCAGGTGGAATGCACCATTAACGGACTCGGTGAGAGAGCCGGAAACACATCTCTTGAAGAGATCGTAATGGCCATTAAGACCAGGCAGGACCTCGCGGAGCTCACTACGGGCATTGACACTACACAGATTCACAGAGCCAGTCAGACCGTCTATAATATCATCGGTCAGACTGCACCGCTGAATAAGCCTATCGTAGGTAAGAATGCGTTTGCCCACGAGTCAGGCATACACCAGCACGGAGTTCTCGCCAATAAGAAGACTTACGAGATAATGACTCCGGAATCCGTAGGAATCAAGGCCAACAACATGGTGCTCGGAAAGCACTCCGGACGCCACGCCGTAGGACAGAGGCTTGAAGAACTCGGATTTAATCTTTCCAAGGAAGAACTCGACAGATGCTTTGAGGAATTCAAAGTCGTATGCGATAAGAAAAAGAGCATCAATGATGCCGACCTCGAAGCTATCGTTACGCATAACACCAATGTGATCTTTGAGGAAGAAGAACAGGGATATAAACTCGATTGGTTCCAGATGGCAACCTCTAACTTCACGACTGCCACATGCACGGTCAGTCTTGAAAAGGACGGAGAGAAGATGCAGGATGTGGCTCTCGGAGACGGTCCTATCGATGCGGCTTACAATGCCATCGATGAGATTATCAAACCGTCTGAGCACAGCTTCGATATCTTCAATATCCATTCGATTTCCGAAGGTAAGGACACCCTAGGTGACGTTACCGTAAAGGTTAACGCCTATGACAGAACTTTTACCGGACGCGGTCTTTCGACGGATATTATGGAAGCCAGCATCAATGCATATCTCGGAGCGCTCAACCGCATGATGAGATATGAGAAGAAAATGGAATCGATTCCTGCAGAAGAAAAAGGAAAGAAACGCATCAAGGTTACGGAAGTGGCTGAGAGCGAACAATAAAGGGGGATTCTAATGGGAATGACCATGACTGAAAAGATTCTCGCTGCACACGCCGACCTTCCGAGCGTGCAGGCGGGAGATCTCATAGAAGCTAAGCTGGATATAGTACTCGGAAATGACGTAACCACACCGGTTGCCATAGGAGTTTTCGAGAAGGCCGGCTTTGAAAAAGTATTCGATAAAGAAAAAATCGTAATTGCGCTGGACCACTACACTCCGTGCAAGGACATAAAGTCTGCGGAGCTTTGTGTGACCGCAAGGGAGTTCGCCAAGAAGCAGGGTATCACGCATCTTTATGATGTAGGTGAGGTCGGCATAGAACACGCACTCCTTCCCGAGCAGGGTCTCGTAGGCCCGGGAGACTGCATTATAGGTGCGGATTCTCACACTTGCACATACGGTGCACTCGGAGCATTCTCCACGGGCGTCGGATCCACTGACATGGCTGCCGGAATGGCATCAGGCCTCAACTGGTTCAAGGTGCCGCCTGCAATCAAAGTAGAGCTTAAAGGCAAGCTTCAGAAAAACGTATCCGGTAAGGATGTTATACTTCATCTTATCGGTCTCATAGGAGTGGACGGTGCTCTGTATAAATCTCTCGAGTTCACGGGAGAGGGAGTCGCCGAACTTTCCATGGATGACAGATTTACCATCGCCAATATGGCTATTGAAGCCGGCGGTAAGAACGGCATTTTCCCTGTCGATGAAAAGACCATGGAATATATAAAGGGAAGATTCAAAAGAGAGCCTAAGGTATATGAGGCAGATGATGATGCCGAGTATGAGAGCGTCGTAGAGATCAATCTCTCGGAACTTAAGCCGACAGTGGCCATGCCGCATCTTCCGTCCAACACAAAGACGGTTGATGAAGTAGCGGGCCTTCACATCGACCAGGTTGTAATCGGCTCATGCACCAACGGACGCATGGATGATATGAGATCGGCTGCTGCAATACTTAAAGGAAAGAAGGTCGCAGACGGAGTGCGCTGCATAGTGATTCCCGCGACCCAGCAGATATATATGGACTGCATGGAGGAAGGCCTGCTTAAGATATTCGTTGAGTCAGGCTGCGCAGTATCAGCGCCTACATGCGGACCGTGTCTCGGAGGTCATATGGGAGTTATGGCGGACGGAGAAAGGGCAGTATCCACCACCAACAGAAACTTTATAGGCCGTATGGGACACACGGGATCAGAAGTAATACTGGCAAGCCCTGCAGTGGCTGCGGCATCTGCCGTGGCAGGCTGCGTAGCAGTGCCTGAGTAGGGATAACGGAGGTAAGACATGAAAGGAAAAGTATGGAAATACGGAGATAATATCGATACCGACGTTATCATACCTGCAAGATATCTTAACGATCCTGATCCTAAAGCTCTGGCATCTCACTGCATGTGCGATATCGATGAGAGCTTCGCAGGAAAGGTGCAGGCAGGTGACATCATGGTAGGCGGAAGCAACTTCGGCTGCGGCTCTTCCAGAGAGCATGCACCGGTTGCCATTCAATCCAGCGGAGTATCCTGTGTAATAGCAGCAAGCTTCGCCAGGATCTTCTACAGAAATGCTATCAACATCGGCTTTCCGATTCTCGAATGCCCTGAGGCATCGGAAGCCATCAAGGCAGGAGACATCGTTTCGGTAGATACTAAAACGGGAGTTATCACTGACGAGACAACCGGACAGAGCTTCCAAGCGAAGCCCTTCCCTGAATTCATAGAGAACATGATAGATAAAGGCGGCTTGATGCCTTATCTGAAAGAAAAGGTTAAATAGTATGAAATACAATATTGCTTTGGTTCCGGGAGACGGAATCGGCCCGGAAATAGTATCGGCAGCGGTAGAGGTTCTGAAGGCTGTCGGAGATAAATACGGACATGAATTCGTATTCAATGAATACTATGCGGGAGGCTGCGCCATAGATAAATTCGGCGAGCCGCTTCCTCAGGAGACAATCGACGGCTGCCTTGCATCCGACAGCGTTATTCTCGGTGCGGTAGGAGGCCCTAAATGGGATGATGTACCTAATCATCTGAGACCGGAGAAGGGACTTTTGGCGATCAGAAAGGCTCTCGGTCTTTACACCAACCTGAGGCCTGCAAAGATACAGCCGGCTCTCGCTGATGCCTGCGTACTCAGACCTGACATCGCAGCCAAGGGATTCGACCTCATGATAGTCCGAGAGCTCACAGGCGGTATCTACTTCGGAGAAAGAGGCAGGAATGAAAAGGGAGACGCTGCCTACGATACCGAAAGCTACAGCACAGAAGAAATAGAAAGAAATGCGAGAAATGCATTTGAGATAGCAAGAAAGAGAAAGGGACATGTTACCAGCGTTGAGAAGTCCAACGTTCTTGAGACTTCCAGGCTTTGGAAAGAAACAGTTCATCATCTGCAGGAGACTGAATATCCTGATGTAAAGCTGGACGATATGTACGTGGACAATGCGGCAATGCAGCTTGTCAGAGATCCGTCTTTCTTCGATGTAATCGTAACATCGAATATGTTCGGAGATATACTATCCGATGAAGCATCTCAGGTGACGGGTTCCATAGGACTTCTGGCCTCGGCATCTCTCGGAGACAGCAAGCGCGGCATGTATGAGCCGATCCACGGCTCGGCACCTGATATTGCTGGTACCGGCCTGGCAAACCCTATAGCCACAATTCTCTCGGCTGCCATGATGCTTAGATACTCATTCGACCTCGGGGAAGAGGCAGACTGCATAGAAAATGCCGTCAACAAAGTCCTCGAAGCCGGATGGCGCACCAAGGATATTGCGGCACCCGGAGATGAGAACTGGCTCAAGGGCTCCGAGATGAAGGATAAGATACTCGCGGAGATATAGGAAAGAAGAAAATGACAGAACAGGATTTAATATTTTACTCGGATTCCGAAGAAGCGGAATTTCAAGTAATATGCGACTGGGAACATACCCTGGCTGCGACAGGAGAGGATGCGTTCGATTCAGATGATGAATTTGATTATCAGATGGGATCTGAGCCGAATCGTCTGATCGCGCGCCTGGTTTCCTTTGCGACGGAATACGGCCTGGAAGGCAATCTCTGGCAGCAGTGGATCGCATATCTTCTTATTTCTGACGAGAATCCGTTCAGCCTGGCTTGCGAGAGGCGAAGTGCAGATGCCAAATCCACTATGGTGAAACTCGCAAAGTCTGATTTCAGCAAGATATATGAACTGTTTAAAGAAGGTCCGGATACCGAATATGATGCGGATATACCTGACTTCGAAGAATTGCTGCAGGCATACAAAGCACCTTATGCTTCTGAGAAAGAAAACTTGGCGGGAGCACAGATAAGGGAACTTGCAGCAATACTTGCCGAAGCAAAAAATGCGGGCGAGTTCTGCAGTGCAGTTCTGAAGTATTACGAAGAACACGGAGTGGGAATTTACGGCCTGCACAGAGTCTTCAGGACAGAAGGTGAAGAAGGATGTATAGATATCCTTCCGATAAAAGAGGCTGAGGATGTAAGCTTCGATACTCTCATCGGATGTGATGAGCAGATTGCGACTCTTAAGAGCAATACGGAAGCCTTCCTTAAGGGCATTCCTGCCAACAACGTGCTTCTCTTCGGAGACAGCGGTACGGGCAAGTCAACGAGCGTGCACGCTCTTATGCATGATTATTACAATGACGGCCTTAGGATTGTAGAGCTGGCCAAGCACGACAGAGGCAGGCTCCCTGAGCTGATGTCTGAGATTAAGAAAAGAAACTACAAATTCATCATCTTCATGGATGATCTTTCCTTTGAAGAAGACGAGAGCGAATACAAAGAATTGAAAGCAATGCTGGAGGGAGCGCTTGAATCAAAGGAAGAAAACGTTCTCATCTATGCCACATCCAACAGACGTCATCTCATACGAGAGACCTGGAAGGACAGAAACGATATGGAGTACGCCGAGGATGTTCATCGCTCGGACACGATGGAAGAAAAGCTTTCACTGGCGAGTCGCTTCGGAGTAACGATTTACTACAGTAAGCCTGACTATAAAGAATATATGAATATAGTCGAGGCTCTTGCCAAGAGAGAAGGACTGAAAATAAGTGAAAAAGAACTGGCCGACGAGGCGCGCAAATGGTCACTGCGCCACGGCAGCACATCAGGAAGAACGGCGAGCCAGCTTGTAGCATGGCTTAAGAAATAAAAGAAGGGGAAATTGAAAATGACAAGTAAAAACGATTTGTCGCTGGATAGGGTATACCAGGCGGCATTCGCACTAAAAGACGTAGCGAGGATGACTGACTTGATTTATTCGCCGCACTTCAGCGGAAAGAACCAGGTCTATTTCAAAACTGAAAACCTGCAGGTAACGGGAAGCTTTAAGCTAAGAGGTGCATACTATAAGATAAGCACTCTCAGCGAAAAGGAAAAGGAAGCGGGCATCGTGGCCTGCAGCGCCGGCAATCACGCACAGGGCGTGTCTTTGGCAGCAGAGCGCATGGGAATCAAAGCTACAATCTGCATGCCTGACGGAGCGCCTATCAGTAAGGTGGAAGCTACCAAGTCTTACGGTGCGAAAGTGAAGCTGGTAAAAGGCACCTACGATGACGCTTATACATATGCCAAAAAGCTCTGTGATGAGGAGCATGCGACATTCATCCATCCTTTCGATGATCCGGATGTAATCGCAGGACAGGGAACCATCGGTCTTGAGATTCTGGAACAACTTGAGAACGTAGATGCCATAGTTGTTCCTATCGGAGGAGGCGGCCTTATCGCCGGACTCGCATATGCCGTAAAGAGCCTGAAGCCGGATATTAAGATTTACGGAGTCCAGGCCAGAGAAGCTGCCAGCATGGCAGACAGCCTGAAATATGATGAGCAGATTACGCTTTTAACAGTAAATACATTTGCTGACGGAATCGCCGTAAAGCATCCGGGAGACCTCACATTCGAACTGATTAAAGAATACGTTGATGAGGTATTCACCGTTTCAGAGGATGAAATCGCGGCAGCAATACTGGCGCTTATTGAAAAGCAGAAAATCATCGCAGAAGGTGCCGGAGCCGTATCCGTGGCAGCGATGATGTTCGATAAGATCCCGCTGGAAGGAAAGAACGTAGTATGCCTCGTATCCGGAGGAAATATCGACGTTAATATCCTTTCCAGAGTAATCACGAGAGGACTTGTCACAAGCGGCAGAAACTCCACACTTCAAATCGCGCTGGAAGATAAGCCGGGACAGCTCGTGGATGTATCCAGCATAATCGCAGGCTGCGGAGCCAACGTAATCGGAGTTCACTACGGACACTCAGACCCTAACACCGCGGTCACCAGCTGCGTACTGACGCTCGAAATCGAAACCAGGGACTTCGAGCAGCTGGGAGAGATACGAAAGACACTTACGGAAAAGGGATTTAAGCTGGTATAGAAATCAATTCGAAGATTTAAGGAGATAGAGTTAATGGAATTTACTATAACGAGAACTTCAACACCGAAAGCAAAACCGGACGAGACCAAACTCGGATTCGGAAAATATTATACGGATCACATGTTCATAATGGAGTATGACGAAGGACAGGGCTGGCATGACGGCCGCGTTGTGCCGTACGGAGATATCAGCCTGGATCCGGCTGCAGTCACTCTGCACTACGGCCAGATGACCTTCGAAGGTCTCAAAGCATATAAGAATCCGCAGGGCCGAATCAACCTGTTCAGACCTGATATGAATGCAAAGAGAATGATTAATTCAAATAAGAGACTTTGCATTCCGGAGATAGAAGAAGAGCTGTTCGTATCCGCCGTTAAGACATTGGTAGAAGTGGATAAGGACTGGGTGCCGAGCGTTCAGGGCACATCACTTTACATCCGCCCTTTCATCATCTCACCTGAGGTGAGCATGGCAGTGCACCCTGCAAGCAGTTATATTTTCGTAATCATACTGACACCGGTAGCTGCATATTACGAGGGAAACGATAAAGAACTTCACGGAAGCCGCATATGGGTGGAAGAGGAGTTTATAAGAGCTGCGGTAGGCGGAACGGGATTTGCCAAGTGCGGAGGAAACTATTCCTGCGCCATGATAGCCAGTGCAAATGCAAAGAAGTACGGCTGCGAAGAAGTTCTCTGGCTCGATGCGAAAGAGCATAAATATGTGGAGGAAGTAGGCACATCAAATGCATTCTTCCTGATAGACGACACAGTAGTAACTTCTTCTTTGACGGGATCGATTCTTCCGGGAGTCACAAGAGACAGCACGATTCAGCTTCTGAAGAAATGGGGCTACAAAGTAGAGGAAAGACTTGTGGAACTTACTGAAGTTCTGGAGGCAGCCGAGAACGGCAGGCTGAAAGAAGCATGGGCTACAGGCACGGCCTGCGTAATATCTCCGATAGGAGTTTTGAACTTCAGAGGAAAAGAGCATCCTATAAATAATGAGAAGGTAGGAGAACTCAGCCAGAAACTGTACGACACGCTTTACGGAATGCAGACGGGAACGCGTGAGCCTGAGATGGAGGGCTGGATTGTAACAATCTAAACTAATTGATCAAGAAATACGAAAGCCGCCAAACGGCGGCTTTTAAAGTTCATCTATTTAGAAGGGTTGGTATCTATCTCTTCGTGTGAGGTTTTGGACTCTCCGTCGACTGCGTTGGCATCGTACAAATCCTTTTTGATTTGGCTGGTGCTTATCTCAGGCGTTCTGGAGAGATAAACGACATCAACACCTTCATCTTTAAGGAAGTCGAATTTGCCTTCCCAGTCATCACCG
Organism: uncultured Eubacteriales bacterium; assembly: GCA_902773835.1. GTDB lineage: Bacteria > Bacillota > Clostridia > Peptostreptococcales > Anaerovoracaceae > Crickella. The sequence goes on from CACYFZ010000008.1 coordinate 67,022, forward strand.
ATTACGAAGGTGTCTATATGATACTCGTGCATATCGGATTTCTTCTGCTCCCAGCTCTCCTCCGGTATTACGAGATCGACATATCTGATCGATTCAACCAAAGCCTTTCTTTGCTCATATGTGAAATAGCATTTCTTCTGCTTGGAATTCCAATTGAACTCATCCGTGGAAATGGCAACTATGAGATAGTCTCCGAGTTCCTTCGCTCTTTTCAGTAAGTTGATATGGCCGTAGTGCAAAAGATCATAAGTGCCGTATGTTATAACTCTCTTCATATAAGAAAGCTCCTTTCGAATTGTTTATGGTACTTCGTAAGTATAACATATATAGTATATAATCTGATGCATAGGATTATCTTAGAGGAGTAATAAAATATGGATGCAACAACACTTAAAACAGTTAACTGGGAAAAGTTTTTAGACAAGCTGACGGACTTTGCAGCGGACATAGGAATAAAACTTGTGCTGGCAATTATCATATACATTGTCGGAAGCTTTTTAATCAGACGCTTTGTAAAACTAATCGGAAAGATGAAAGGCTTCGAATCCGTCGACACTACCGTGGCGGTTTTCATTACCAACTTCGTGAAAATAGCCCTTTACGTTGTACTGGCTGTATCAATTGTCGCGCTTCTCGGCGTTCCGATGAGCTCCGTAATCGCTTTAATGGCATCAATAGGCGTGGCCATAGGTATGGCGATGCAGGGTTCTCTGGCCAATATTGCGGGCGGTATAATGCTGCTCATATTCAGACCGTTCGATGTAGGAGACTATATATCTGCGGGTGCTGATGAGGGTATCGTGAAGAGCATTAATTTGTTCTACACGGTTCTGACCACAGTGGATAACAGAAAGGTATCCGTACCTAACGGAATCCTCATGAATTCCAGCATTTCAAATGCAACTTCGGAAACTCTGAGAAGAGTAGACCTCAGCTTTGATATCGCCGCATCGGAATATGCAGAGAAGGTTGAAGATACTATAGTGAAGGCAATTAATACCTGCGACTTGGCTTTGGATAACCCCGAGCCACAGGTTCTTCCTTTCTCTCTTATTACCGACGGCATCACTTATGCCGTACGAGTGTGGGTTAAAACGTCGGATTACTGGCCCTTACACAGAGAGCTTATGACTAAGATTCCTGCAGCTTTGAATGACGCGGGAATAAAGAGACCGGCTACTCCTCTCAGGGTGGATGGACAATAAAAAACAGGGCCGAAGCCCTGTGCGATTCTGAAACTATACTGCAGGAGCAGGCATGTTCTCATACTTGTCTCTATGCAGTATTTTTTTGATGCGATAGGCCATCACTCCTATTACGAATGCTGCAATGCCGAACTTGACCGCTGCGGCATATATCGGGTATTGCTGCCAGTATGTCGGAGCAAGCCAGTCTATTACGGACAAGAGCAAGGCCGCTATTCCGAGGACCAATATATTGCGCTTGCTCAGAAGTTTTCTGAGAGGCACATTCGGAAAGAGCATCTTGGCCGTCACTGCAAAGAGCCCGAATAAAACCGCAAAACCTACCGCAAATGATGCGATGAACGCACCGAGGGGACTTGCGAATATTATATTCCACAAGAATGTAACGGCGGTCATCAAAGCTGTTCCCAAAGCCCAAAGAGGGGTGATAAGTATAAGTCTTACCGCTGACGGAAGGCTCAGGACTGCCTGCCTGAACTTGGCTACAACACCCGACTTGGCGCCTTTCTGTTCATCCTCGTCATCGTCATCTTCTACTTCGGCATTGGCGTAGTCATCAATTTCCATGACTATAGGTGTCTGGTTTAAATGTGTACCTACATCATCCTGATTTATATCTGCAGGGCCTGAAAAAGCGAGACCGGATAGGAGTGAAAGCACCACAAGAGCGGTGGTTGTACCCTTAGCTATATTCTTTTTCATCTCGGCTTTCGGATCATACTCGCCTTCCAGGTAGCTGTCGGCTTTAGCTATTACATCTATGCCGACTTCCTTAGCTGCCTCAAAAGCCTTATCCAGTATTGCGCCTGCTGCAATTTTCTTTTCAGCCATATCTCTTCTCCTTATGATTTACAAGTATACCATAAAAGACAGATATAGATTCTCGGCATATTAAAGGCTTTGCAGTATAGAAATAAGCTATAACACAAGTGCTTGTTGATAACCTCAATCAATTGGAAGTGAGGTTTTTCCGGATTTAAAATGAATAAGAACATACGGACGCGTCGCCCGTATAGGAAAAATGTTAGGAGGATTTTTATTATGGAAAAGAAAAATGACAAGCTGTTTATAATCATAGCCGGTCTTGTTATCGGTGTGATTGCAGCAGCACTCGCATTTGCGGGAAATCCTAAGAACATGGGATTCTGTATCGCTTGCTTCCTGCGAGATACTGCAGGCGGCCTCGGACTTCACAAAGCTCCGCCGGTACAGTACATCAGACCGGAGATCATCGGTATCGTTATCGGTGCATTCGTAGCTGCTTTTGCTAAGAAAGAGTTCGGCTCAAAGGGCGGTTCTGCACCTATGACCAGATTCGTTCTCGGCTTTTTCGCAATGGTAGGATGTCTTATGTTCCTCGGCTGCCCGTTCAGAATGATTCTGAGACTTGCAGGCGGAGACCTTAACGCAGTATTCGGACTCGTCGGATTCGTAGCAGGTATCTTCTGCGGAATCTTCTTCCTTAAGAACGGATACTCACTTAAGAGAACTTACACACTTACAAAGTCTGAAGGATACTGGATGGTAATCCTGGAAGCAGTTACTTTCGTACTGCTTATCGCAAGACCTGCCTTTATCGCATTCTCAGAAGAAGGCCCGGGTTCAATGCATGCAGCAATAGCACTTTCTCTCGGCGCAGGCCTCATCGTAGGTGTACTCGCTCAGAGAACAAGACTGTGCATGGTAGGCGGAACAAGAGACCTCGTTCTCTTCAAAGAGACAAGACTTATGCTCGGATTCATCGCAATCCTCGTAGCTGCTCTTGTTACTAACCTCGTACTCGGCGGATTCAAGCTGGGCATGGTAGAGCAGCCTATCGCACACACTGACGGACTTTGGAACGCACTCGGAATGCTTCTCGTAGGATTTGCCTGTGTACTCCTCGGCGGATGCCCGCTCAGACAGCTGGTTATGTCCGGTGAAGGAAATGCAGACAGTGCAGTAACAGTACTCGGCCTCATCGTAGGCGCTGCTTTCTGCCACAACTTCGGACTTGCTTCCAGCCCAGAAGGCCCTACACCTGCAGGTAAGATTGCCGTTATCATCGGTATCGTAGTGGTTGCAGGCATCGGAGTTCTGAACACTTATCTTAAGGCTGACACTGCTGAGCCAGCAAGAGACGCTGCATAGTTAAACGGATTCGGAGGTAGAATCATGTTAGATGCAAGAGGCGAATCCTGCCCTATTCCCGTAATAATGACTAAGAAGCTTATGGCGAGCAAAGAAGACTATTACGAAGTAATGGTCGATGCGGGCGCACCGCTTGAAAACGTAACTCGCTTCGCAGAAAGTCAGGGATACAAGGTAGAGGCAGAAGCTAAAGGCGGAGATTATCTGCTGAAGATTTCTAAATAGTAATAAAAAGGAGGATAAATGGTGCGTATCGGAGGACCGTACGGAGAGCCGGTCCTTAGCGAGTGACGAGTGCTAACGAAGTCAGAGCTTAGTACCGCTGCGCGAGTACAGAGCGAGAGCGTGTCCGACGAAACGACACCCTTTGTCCTCTTTAATTATGTTAAAATAACACTAATGAACACTTATATCGCAACTTTCTTTATGCATTTCGGCTCCATAAGGTATGAGCGCATGTGCAAGGCCAAGGGATACGAAGCCCGTACCATGCCCGTTCCGAGGAGCCTCTCATCCAGCTGCGGCACCTGTGTAAAATACACGGCATCGGAGCCTCTTTACGATCCCGATCATGATGAGATGGAGCAGATGGTTATCTGCAACGATGACGGAAGCCACACCAGAATCTATCAGGCAGAGGGATTGGAACTCAGGTAAGTTAAAAGCCGCCGAACGGCGGCTTTTGAATTTCCGTTATTTACAGATCAACTATTTCGAGATCATCAATAGTCTCCAGGACTTCTTTAGGACCGACTACGCATACAGCTCCGTAGCGTGCCATCTGAGCCAATGCCTCGCACTGTTCTTTCAGCATTTCCGGAGTTGTCTCCAGCATTTCCTTTCTGAAGCGAATTCTGTCCTCATCGGTAAAACCGGAGAGGTAGAAGTCATCTGCTGCTCTGCCCTTGGCGGCAGGCGACAGCAGCGGCTCTGTTGATGCTATTGAGGATATTATGAATCCGGAAGGATCCATGTCTTCGGAAGACGCAGCCTCATTCAAAAAGTCCGGAATGCTCTTGTATATTTCCAGAGAGCGAGCCGGGCTCGGGTCTCTGTATGTGAAACAGAAGAGTCCGCCTGTCCTTCCTGCAGACATCGATGCACCGTATGCGCCGCCCTGAACCCTTATCTCATTCCAGAGGAAGGAGAGGGAAACTATATTGCTTGCTACGGACATGTGTCCGTTCATCTTACCGCCGTGTGAAGTCATATCGTAGGCCAAAGCTGCGAATGACACGGCAACCGGAGCCTGTATTCCCATTCTTCTTGGAAGAGCAGCGCTGTAGTGGGCTTTTTCTGCTTGTTTGTCGCCTTCGGGAAGCATATCTACAAAGCCTGACAGGTCTGCATAATCTGTGGCTGTGACGCTGAGCGTTACATTGGATTTGTTGACACTTTCGGAAATTGTCCTCTTAGCAAAGGATATGAAAGCATCCAATTTTTCATCTGAAGCAGCGCTCATATCATGCATGTATTGCATAAAGCCGTGACCGACTACCGAGTTGCTAACCGCATCTCTGGCGGAGAAGTGAGACTTGGCGGCATAGAGTGCCAGCCTGTGGCCTGAGGCCTGTGCACTTCTCTTGGTATCTTCGTCTATCTGTACGATCAATTCTTTTATAAGAGCTTTATCTTCGAACTTGGTGCGTGTAAGAATCTCCGTCATGAGTTCTTCCGCATACGGAAGTTTTTCCTCAAGCACCGAAGCCTTGGCTTTTATGCACGGTGTGCAGTGGTCCTTATCATTGTCCTTGGCCAGTATGTCAAGGCTGAATGAAATCGATCCGACATGCATTCTTATTTCATTATGAAGACTGAGCACATCATATTTTTCGGTAGGAAGGTCTTTGTAAAGTTCCGTAATAAGCGCCGCTGCAGGCAGCTCTTCTAAACTCAGCTGAGTGAGCGGGAAATATGCATTGACGTACACTATGCCTTTGGAAGGAACAGGATGGAAGAGAAGCCGGGCGCCGTTTACTTCCGTCTCCTTGGTCTCAATAATCTCAGGCATAGGATCTATGTCGGAAACTTCCAGCATAGGAATCTTGGCCACATCTTCAGGTGAATCAGGAGTCTGCTGCCAGGATAGGAGATCCTCATTCAGCTTTTCAAGTGAAGCTCTCTCTTCCGATGTCATAGATTTGATAATGGATTTAACAAAGCGAGCTTCGGCCTCGGCTTCGGTTTTACCGTATCCGGCATCAGGATTCAGACAGAGAACGGAGAACTTACTCTTATCCGCCAAAACATCAAGAATAATTTTTTCGAAGTCTCCGGCTGCCGCCATCTTTCTGAGGTTTTCAACGGCCTCGTTGGTCTGAAGGTATAATGCAGGGTCTCCGCCGTAAAGCCATGATGCATATGCGGCATTGGCTCTGTAGAGCGCCTGCGGTTCAGGATACTCTCTGAATCTGAAGTCGAGCTGGTTGACGGACGCTTCGATATCCCTTCTGGAAATGCCGCTTTCTGCAGCTTCCGAAGCTGCATCGCAAACGATCTGCAGAAGTTTTCCGGAGTCAAGATTAGCATTTTCGACTCCGCGGAAGATCATCATAATATACGGCTGGGATATTCCGTCCGATACATATATCTCCATATCTTCTGCCAAGCCGCTGGAAAGCACTGCTCTTTTAATCGGTGACTCATTGCTGTCGGCCAGCTGCTCAAGTATCACGCTGAGAGCCAGCATCTTATCTCTGTCCTCCCAGCTACCGATAATACGGCCGCAGGCTACTACGCCCTTGTCATCTTCAGCGGCTGCATAAGGCATCGTCTTTCTGTCCACAAGCGGCTTCTGGCTTACGATGCGAGGGAAAACGCGGTGTTTTTCATACCCCGCAATATATCCGTTGACCATGGAGAGCGTCTCCTCCAAAGGAATATCTCCGTCCAGATAGAAATAAGAGTTGGTCGGATGATAGTAGCGCATGTATGTTTCAACGAACTTCTCATATGTCAAATCGACTATGGCATCAGGGTCTCCGCCCGAATTGTAGCCGTAGCAGTTGTCAGGGAAGAGGAGCTTCATCATCGTCCTCTCTGCCAGTTGATCCACGTCGGACATGGCGCCCTTCATTTCATTGAATACGACGCCCTTGAAAGCAGGCTCTTTTTCTGTTGTATCTACATGCCAACCTTCCTGGTAGAAAATATCCGGATTGGTCAGAATATTAGGTCTGAACACGGCATCCAGATACACCTCCGTAAGATTCAGATAATCCTGCTTTACTCGGCTGGAAACCGGGTAGAGAGTCTTATCCGGGAAGGTCATGGCGTTAAGAAAGGTATTCATTGAAGTTTTGAGAAGCTCAACGAAAGGCTCTTTGATAGGAAACTTTTCGGAACCGCAGAGAACCGAGTGCTCCAGAATGTGAAATACTCCCGTACTGTCTTCCGGAAGCGTCTTGAAACCGACCGAGAACAATTTATTCTCGGCTCCGTTATCTGCCCAAACGAGTTTGGCGCCTGTCGCATCGTGAATCATCTCGATGAGATTGCCGCCGATTTCCTCTATTCTGCGGACATTAGTTACGGTAAAACCGTGTAATCTATCGTCAATATTTAAAATATTTTGTGCCATTTTCATAATCCTTTTTGCTTAGTAATTTTGCATTCAGACTGAGAGTCTGTACCGCTCAATAATATACCAATATGGCTGACAATTAAAGCCCTCAGGTGCTATACTTAAGAGGTAATTTTTAATTGATTGTAAACGAAAGTGAGCATGAGAATGATTGATAACGGATTGATTTATTTCGCAAGAAAGATTAGCGGTGAGACGCTTTCAGACAAGATTTGCATGAGGCCGGACAAAGCCAACAGGCACGGCTTTATCTGCGGCGCTACGGGTACGGGAAAGTCCGTAACCTTAAAGGTGCTGGCAGAGAGCTTTTCCGAGATAGGAGTTCCTGTATTTATGTCAGACGTTAAAGGCGACATGGCGGGAATTGCCGTTGCAGGAGATGATAACGAAGGCATGCAGGGAAGGCTGGACAGATTCGAGATAAGAGATGATTTTAAGTATCAGGGATATCCTGTTTCGGTTTTCGACATCTATGCAGAGAAGGGGACTCCTCTCAGAACTACGGTATCTGAGATGGGACCTCAGCTCTTCAGTCAGGTTCTCGATTTAAATGATACTCAGACGGAACTTATGCAGGTCATCTTTAAGATTGCGGATGACCAAGGTCTTATCCTGACTGATACCAAGGATATGAAAGCGATGCTTCAGTACGCTGCCGACCATGCCGATGAGTTCAAGATGGACTACGGCATGATTCCTCAGCAGTCGGCTTCTACGATTATCAGAGCCATCGTTTCGCTTGAGGCAGAAGGTGCAGACAAGTTCTTCGGTGAACCTGCCATAGATATAAGAGACTTCTTCCTGACCGCCTCGGACGGACGCGGAATCATTAATATACTCGATGCTGAGACTCTGGTTAACAAACCGAGACTGTATTCGGCATTTATGCTTTACCTCTTGTCCGAACTCTTTGAGGTCCTGCCGGAGGTGGGAGATCCCGAAAAGCCTAAAATCGTTTTCTTCTTCGACGAAGCACATCTTCTCTTTAAAAATGCATCGAAGAGTCTGCTCGAAAAGATTGAGCAGGTAGTTAAGCTCATAAGATCTAAAGGAGTATCCATATTTTTCGTAACGCAGAGCCCAGGAGATATACCGGGAGCGGTTATGTCTCAGCTCGGAAATAAGATAGAGCACGGCCTGCATGCTTATACACCTGCAGAGCAGAAGGCTCTTAAGGCAGCCGCAGATGCGTTCAGAGAAAATCCGGAGTTCAAGACTGAAGAACAGCTGCAGAATCTCGGAACGGGAGAGGCTGTTGTATCCACTTTGGATGAGAAGGGCGCTCCGAGCATGGCAGAATATGTAGCGGTGCTTCCGCCTCAGAGCAGAATGGGAGCTCTGAGCGATCAGGAAAGAAATGATGCAATAAACGCATCACCTCTCAACAGTAAATATATTCAGATGGTGGATAATGTATCCGCATATGAGGTAATAACCGGACAGGCCGGAGCCGCTGCTCCTGCACAAGGAGAGGTAATGGAAGGCGGATTCGTAAACGTATCCGGTATCCCTGCAGGTGAGACCACTGCAAGAGACGTGGTTGTTCAGGCGGAGCAGGCAGAGACTACTGTGGAAGTAGAAACAGTTGCGGTAGATGAGGCGCCTAAGAAGAAATCAAGGGTCAAGAATGAGGAGCCTGCTGAAAGAGGAGGTATAGGCGGAATGGCTGACAGTCTTCTCGGCAAGTCCGGAACCAAGCAGGTGGTAAGATCTACGGGAGGCAGCATAGGCCGCGAGATAGGAAAGACACTCGGAGAGGCTGTGCTCGGAAAGAAGGGACGTACCATAGGAGGTAATATCGGTTCTGCAATCGGAAGAAACCTCTTCGGCACGCTCAGCAAGAAATAAGGAGGAGTATATGACCCTCACCAAGGAAGATATAATCAAAATACTGGACGACAAAAAGATTACTTATGAGATAGTTGAGCACAAACCGGTCTTCACTATAGACGAAATGCTCGAATGCAATCTTCCTCATCCTGAGCAGATTGCCAAGAATCTTTTCATCAGAGACGATAAAAAGCGTAAATACTATCTCATAACCTGCCTCGAGGATAAGAAGATAAACCTTAAGGAATTCCGCAAGGAGCACGAGACGCGTCCTCTGACATTTGCATCGGAGGAAGACCTTATGGCCAAGATGGGTCTTACAAGAGGGGCAGTCACACCGCTCGGTATACTCGCCAACGAGGAAAAGGACGTAGTCGTTTTCATGGATAAGGACTATGAGAATAAGCTCATGGGAATTCATCCGTGCGATAACACCGCAACAGTTTACGTAAACTGCCGCGATATCAGCAAACTTATCAAAAACCACGGAAATGAAATACACTTCGTAAAGATGTAGTTTAAAGGCGGACCAAGGGGGGCTTTACTATGGATAAGAAGGATAAGAGATATAAACAGTATATTCAGATACTGAAGGAAGAACTCGTTCCGGCCATGGGATGCACAGAGCCTATAGCCATAGCCTACGCGGCTGCCAGGGCAAGAGCCGTACTCGGGACTATGCCGGAGAGACTCTTGGTGGAAGTCAGCGGTAATATTATCAAGAATGTAAAGAGCGTGGTTGTTCCGCATACCGGAGGCTTAAGGGGAATTCAGGCCGCTGCTGCCGCAGGCGCGGCAGCGGGAGACGCCGATGCGGAGCTGGAAGTAATTTCGAATGTTTCGGAAAAGCAGGTTGAGGAAATAAACAAATATCTCCGAAAAACGGAGATTACGGTTAATCATGTCGTAACAGGCCGTGTATTCGATTTGGCTGTCACGGCATATTCGGGAAATGATGAGGCTTATGTACGAATAGTCGATTATCATACCAACATCGTCTGCGAACGTAAGAATTCCGAAATCCTCTTTGAAAAGGAAATTGAGGATGTCAAGGATAGCGGGCTTACGGACAGAAGCAAGCTTACGGTAGAAGGTATTGTCGAGTTTGCCGATATAGTAGACCTCGATGAAGTAAAAGAGACTCTGGAGAGGCAGATAAAATATAACATGGCTATCGCTGAAGAGGGACTGGCCGGAGACTACGGCGCCAATATCGGAAGCACGTTAATGCTCGGTCACGAATACAGTTTGAACTTCGTTATGAGAGCATATGCGGCGGCGGGTTCCGATGCGCGTATGAACGGCTGCGAACTTCCGGTAGTAATAAACTCCGGAAGCGGAAACCAGGGCATCACCGCCAGTGTTCCGGTGATAGTTTATGCAAGAGGCAGAAATAAAACCAATGATGAATTGCTGAGAGCTCTTTGTGTTTCAAATCTCGTTACCATCCACATCAAATCGGGAATAGGAAGGCTCTCCGCATACTGCGGAGCCGTAAGTGCCGGATGCGGTGCAGGTGCCGGGCTGGCATATCTCCAAGGAAAGGGAAAGGACGGAGTCATACATACTGTCATAAACGCAATAGCAATTGACTCGGGAATAGTATGTGACGGAGCCAAGGCCAGCTGCGCAGCTAAAATCGCCTCGGCTGTGGATGCGGGACTTATGGGACTTGCGATGTACAACAGGGGAAATCTGTTCTTCGGCGGCGACGGGCTTGTTAAGCAAGGTGTGGAGAAAACGATAGAAACCGTCGGAAGATTGGCCAGATTCGGAATGAAGGAGACCGATGAGGAAATAATCCGATTAATGATGGAAGAGTAGACATATAACTAATATATTTGATAAAATAGACGCGTTCGGAGGACGCGTCTTTTTTTAAGACTCTTCCGAATTAGGTATTTTAAACAATAGTTTATAAAGGAGAAAAGTATGGGTAGTTTTGTATCATTTATGAACGACATCCTCTACAAGCCGTACGTAGTTCCTCTGCTTCTTATCGCAGTAGGCGTTTACTTTACGGTAAGAACAAAGGGCGTACAGTTCCGTATGTTCAAAGAGATGTTCAGAGTAATTATGGAGAAACCTGAGAATGATGAAGGCGTATCTTCATTCGGAGCTCTCATGGTATCCACCGCATCCCGTGTAGGTACGGGTAACATCATCGGTGTTTGTACCGCTATAGTACTCGGTGGTCCGGGAGCAATCTTCTGGATGTGGATCACAGCGCTGCTCGGCGGAGCCAACGCTTTCATCGAGTCCACACTTGCTCAGATTTATAAGAAGAAATCCGACGACGGTACATATTACGGCGGACCTTCTTACTACATGCAGAATGCACTCGGTCAGAGATGGCTCGGTATCATCTTTGCCATCCTCGTTATCTTTACATATGCCGTAGGATACAACATGCTGGCCGCATTCAACCTGCAGTCAACATTCGCAGCATTCAGCTTCTACAATGAAGCTTCAACACCTAAGGTAATCGGAGTTATCCTCGCAGTTCTCTTCGGTATCATCGTTCTCGGCGGTGCCAAGAAGCTAATCAAGGTTACTGAGTTCCTCGTACCTATCATGGGTGTTATCTATGTAATCATGGCTGTAGTAGTTCTGCTTCTGAACATCAAGAACCTCGGTGCAATGTTCGGACTGATCTTCTCAAGCGCATTCAACTTCAAGGCCATCTTCGGCGGATTTGCAGGATCATGCATCATGTGGGGTCTCAAGAGAGGTCTTTACTCCAACGAAGCAGGTATGGGTTCTGCTCCTAACGCTGCCGCTAAGGCTGACGTAGCACACCCGGTTAAGCAGGGACTCGTTCAGACACTGTCCGTATTCCTTGATACACTTCTGATTTGTACAGCCACAGCATTCATGTGCCTGTCCACAACAGCAGTAGATCCTGCAAGCTTCGTAACTGCTGAGGGAAGTGCTGACGCAGCAGGATACATCCAGACATGCCTCCACAACGTACTCGGAGGATTCGGTCCTGTATTCATCGCAGTTTCAATGTCACTCTTCGCGTTCACTACGCTGATCGGTAACTATTCATACTGCGAAGGATGCTTCGCATTCATTCTCAAGAGAGATATGACTAAGACAGAGGCTATCGCATTCAGACTCTTCGCTACATTCCTCGTATTCCTCGGTGCTACACTCACCGCAGGTCTCGTATGGGATACAGCTGACATGGCTCAGGGACTCATGGTAGTAACCAACATCCCATCCATCGCTATCCTCGGTGGAGTTGCCATCAAGTGTCTCAACGACTACACAAAGCAGAAGGCTGAAGGCAAGGCACCTGTATTCAAGGCAGCAGATATCGGTCTTACTAAGGACGACGTAGACTGCTGGCAATAAACAGGTAAAAATACTTTGTTTTTATAGGGAGGGTTCGTGAAAAACGGACCCTCTTTTTGTATTAGAAAACCCCACGTTAGACGTGGGGTTCCGTGAACGCTATGCGTTTGACCAAAAATCCTCCAAACCTTAGAATTGTGATGCGGTCTGCC
>CACYFZ010000009.1 GCA_902773835.1 uncultured Eubacteriales bacterium
TGTCAACAGTGTTATATAACTGCTGAAACACATTGCCTATGAGCATAGGTATCATGAATTTGACGATCTGGCTTACCGGATCGCCCTGAGTCATATCTACAGGTTCAAATAGCTTTTTCCACATTATCAGTAACCGTGAATGCCGTATAAGCAAGTCTTACCAGCATTCTTCATATATCTCTAAAATTTCTTCTTTCGTCAGCGGTCTGAATGCACCCTGAGAAATAAAGCAGGATTCTGCGATCTCCGGAAGCATTTCGTGTTCCTCATTGCCAAAGCCGAGTTCACGCAGTGTTGAGGGCAGGCCCACTTCCTTTATGAGCGATGCAAGCTCTTCGATCCCCGCAAGAGCAATTGCTTCGTCGCTTTCATAGTTTTCATGGCTGAGTCCCCAGACCCTCTCCGCAAATCTCACGAACTTCCCGAGGCCGTCTTTATAAATATGCCTGTAATATGCGGGATGAAGAACAGCAAGTCCTTCGCCATGGTTGCAGTCCGTGTATGCCGAGAGCTGGTGTTCCATGTTGTGGGCCTGGAAGTCCTTGGTCTTTCCGGTCTTGATGATCCGGTTCTCTGCCAGGGATGCCGTCCACATAATATTGCTTCTCGCCTGATAGTCATCAGGGTCTTCGACTGCTGTTCTGAAATCCCTTATTAGCCCTCTCATCAGGCCTTCGGACACATCATCCGCAGGATTGTCCTCTACAGGATAGCTGAAGTATGTTTCCATTATATGAGACAGGATGTCGAAAGTGCCTGCTCTCAGCTGCCGTACCGGCATAGTAAGCGTGTATGACGGATCCATGAGCGCAAATACCGGATTCATCTCAGGATAGTCTCTGTCGGTCTTTATATGTGTGTCCTCGTTCGTAAGTACGGCACAGCCATTTACTTCGCTCCCGGTCGCAGGCATGGTCACTACTACTCCACACGGAATCACATCATGTGTCATAGGCTTTCCCTGCATCCAGAAATCCTCCCATGCATCGCCGTCATAGCCGGCCTGCACTGAGATAGCCTTGCAGCAGTCCATTACAGAACCGCCGCCTATTCCAATCACCAGCCCTACGTCCATCTGAGCAGCCAGCTCAGCCCCTTCACGCATCCTTCTCAAAGTAGGATTTGACATAATACCCGGGAACTCAACTATGAGATTGCCCTCCGTTGCTTTGCCGTCCCTGCTGTATCCCAGTGATTCCAGCCCGCTTATGACATCATCATAAGCGCCGTTTCTTTTGACAGAACCGCCGCCGTAACCAATCATGATATTACGTCCCGGCAGGGCAAACTCTTTTACAAAGTCTGCAAGATGCTCTTTTACGCATCCTTTACCGAACTTTACTTTTGTTCTGCATTCCCAGCTGAAATCATTCATAGGCACACCCTCTATTATTGACGCTTACTGTTAACCATATAAGTATACGCTGTTTCCATATGGCCGGGCAATATAAATCGGAGGCACCCTATGCGAATGCCTCCGTAACTCAGCAGGTAAACTGATATTATCTGTCCTGATTATACCGGAAACTCGATTGCGATGTCTTTACCCTCAGCGATGTAAAGTTTAACAACTCCACCGCTGATCTGTATCTGTGTTCCTGCAGGTACTGCCATTGCAGGAGCTGCTGCAACATCTGTGCTCTCAGCAGCATCGTCTGCCGCTTCGTCGTCTGCTGCGTTTGCATCCTGAATGTTGTCTACGATTTCCGGTGTGAGTGGTGTCAGTGAATCGCATGTCTCTTTAAGAGTTGCGCCAATGCACTGGCCGATTGTCAGGCAGTCGTCCAGTTTGAGAAGTCCCGTATCTACCAGATCCGGGAAGATTGCAGGATCTTCGAGGTTGTGGTGGCTGATTTCACCAGGCTCCATTCTGCAGCAAAGTACTGCGGGGTCGTTCTTATGTTCCAATGCATATTCCAGTTCAATTGACATATCTTTTTCCTCCTGTTTGCACTAGTGTTTGCCTATTAATCATCCACTTTTTGAATGAAAATGACAATATTTGACGCTATTGATAATGCTTATATCTCTTGCGGATTAAAAAAGTTTCGTCTATCTGCTACACTGAGTAAAGGTTATTGCCCGAGAACTCAGGATTGGATGTTATGTCGATTCCGAGAGCCTTGACCGCCTGCTCGTCCTTGTCCGAGAGTATGGCTGTGCAGTGCGCAACGCATCCGTTAAGATTAGGGATCTCGCGAAGAGCGAGCTCCGCAAACGGATTTGTCAGCTTAGTCAGAGTTAAAGCCATAATAACCTCTTCCAAGTTGAGACTGCTCTTATCGTGGAGCACGTCCGCTTTGGTGCCGGACATACTGTCAAAAATAGTCGGAGAGATGATGAGCATGTCGTCCTGAATACCCGCAAGTTTCTTAATTGCGTTCAGCACCATTGCAGCAGTAGCTACCATTCTTCTGGATGATCTTCCGGTCACGATACTTCCGTCAGGAAGCTGCATGGCAGATACTACTACGTTTTCATATCTGTCCGGATCCTGTCTTCTTTTTACTTCTACGTATTCCTCTGCGGCCTGGACTGCGGGTCTGTCATATCTCGTAGCACCGACCTCTTCCATGAGGAGTTTGCAGCGCTCCAAGGTGGCAGCATCTACGGTTCCTTTTCTGTATGCGCATTCCGATATAAGGTATCGACGGATTACCTCCTGCTTCGCAGCCTCACGGCAAGCCTCATCATCCGTGATAGCAAAACCCGCGCGGTTTACCCCCATATCCGTCGGAGATTTATATCCCTCCGTAGACCCTGTAATCGCCTGAAGTATCCTGCTGAGAACAGGGAATGCATCAATATCTCTGTTGTAATTGACCGCGGTCTCTCCATACGCCTCGAGGTGGAACGGGTCGATCATGTTAACGTCCTTGAGGTCTGCTGTTGCTGCCTCATAAGCAATATTTACCGGATGCTTCAGCGGCAAATTCCAGATCGGGAAGGTCTCGAATTTAGCATAGCGAGCCTTGCGCCCGAGTTTGTATTCATGGTAAACCTGCGAAAGCGACGTAGCCAGCTTTCCGGAGCCTCCCCCCGGTCCGGTTACGACGATAAGCGGTTTGCTGACTTGTATATACGGGTTCGCACCATAGCCTTCTTCGGAAACGATGGTATCTACGTCTGTAGGATAACCTTTTGTAAATTGATGTGTATATGTCTTAATGCCTCGACGCTCCAGTTTGGCTATAAACTGGTTTACAGCCGGCGCATCTTCATATCTTGTAACAACTACCGAATTGACTTCAAGGTCATAGCTTCTGAACTCATCGATAAGTCTCATGACCTCCAGGTCATAAGTGATACCGAAGTCCTGACGAGTCTTGCTCTTTACTATATCCCCCGCATAAATGCAGATTATAATTTCAGCCTGATCGCTCATTCTTTGGAGCAGCTTAATCTTGGCGTTCTCATCGAAGCCCGGCAAGACTCTTTTGGCGTGCTTATCCGCCACAAGCTTGCCGCCGAACTCGAGATAGAGTCTGCCTTCTCCGCTTTGGATTCGCTCCAAAATGTACTTAGTCTGCTCTTCGATATATTGCTCTGCGCTGAAACCTTCTTTTTTCATCAATTCCCCTTTTACTGACTGCAACTTCGGATTTTACGACGGCATTACTTCAATTTCGAGAATGTTTCTCCTGCTGTAGAATCTGTCGAATTTGATTTTGTAATCGACGGAAATAGTACCGTATCCGTCTTCATCAAGAGTGTCCTCCAGTTTATTTGTATAAACCTCAAGATCGAGAGAGGCCATCTGCGGCACCTGATATCTGGTGATATTCAGGACTCCCGGCTCCAAGGTCATATCCATGCTGTCATCCTTGCTTTTGCTGTCATACC
Organism: uncultured Eubacteriales bacterium; assembly: GCA_902773835.1. GTDB lineage: Bacteria > Bacillota > Clostridia > Peptostreptococcales > Anaerovoracaceae > Crickella. The sequence goes on from CACYFZ010000009.1 coordinate 3,844, forward strand.
TTCTGATTCTGACACTTTTTCCGTCGAGTTTTACCAGGGTATGCGTATCCTCAAGACCCGCATCCGTGGATTCGTCGTAGCTGATGTACCTGGCATTATTTTTGGAATACAAAGTGCCCTCGGTCATGATTTCGAGGGAGTCTTCCATCTCGAGTTCGCGGAGGAATGCTTCTCCGCTCGGCTTGAGATTTTCCACGTACTGTTTGCTTGTAATCTTCAGATTGACCTGCTTTTTCATAATGACTAATTTTATACTTTTAACTCTTGTGACACAAGAGCGACTGATTTGAAAAAAAGGCTATTTCGTGTACAATTAAACGTACTTTATTTAAGGTTTATTTTAGTTTTCTTCTATATAGATATATGTGGAAAGGAATGGTGCGACTGATCAGCACCCAAGGAAAACAGTATGGACGATAAAAACAATGTATTTGATTTCAATCTCGATGAAATTAAAGATAGCGCTAACGCTGTAAAAGAACAGGTGTCGCCTGATTCTGACAGGCTCAATTTCGAATTAAAACCTGAGCTTGCAGAAAAGCCGAAGATTGAGGGCGAGGGTTTTACTATGACTCCGAGCGCCAAGGAAGATGTTTCAGAGTCACTGACGAGGGATTTTGATAAGCTTGATAAGTCTTCCGGAGTTGAAAGAGCATCTTTCGAATATGACAAGGCGCAAGATGAGGCTGCCGGAATAAGGGCCTCTACTACAGTCGTAGGCGGAGATGCTCCGAGGCCTGCCGCAAGCAGCAGCACAGGAACAATCAGAGGAAATCACTATGCGCAGCCTGTAAAGCCTGTGAAGCCGAAGAAAGAAAAGAAGTATGTAACACGCGGTACGCTTATAGCCTGCATGATACTCACAATGCTTCTAAGCACATTCCTCGGAGGCCTTATAGCCGGAGGTTTCAAATCTATCAATAATTCCGGCAATTATAATGATGACAACAGAAAAGGAAGAGATGATTCTAAACTCTCCGAACTTAACCTGAGCGATGCGACGGGAAGTGAACTAACGGTTGCGGAAATCGTAGATAAAAACGAAGACGCTGTTGTAGAGATAGTTGTATCCGGAACCACACAGGGCATGTGGGGGCAGATGCAGCTCACAGAGGGTGCCGGCTCCGGCGTAATCATCCGCGAAGACGGCTACATCGTTACCAACCACCATGTTATTCAGGGTGCCAATAAAGTCGAGGTTACTCTGCACAACGGAAATGTGTACTCAGCCAGCATCGTCGGGAGTGACCCTTCCAACGACGTTGCCGTAATAAAGATTGATGAGAAAGGTCTTAAGACTGCAGAGATCGGAGACAGCAGCACGGTTGATGTCGGCGATCTGGCAGTTGCCATCGGAAACCCTCTGGGGCAGCTCGGCGGTTCTGTCACAACAGGTATTATAAGTGCTCTTGACAGAGTGCTTACAGTGGAAGGAACTACTCTGACTCTCTTCCAGACGGATGCAGCCATTAACGGCGGTAACTCAGGCGGCGGACTCTTTAACGCCAGAGGCGAACTCATCGGCATAGTCGAATCCAAAGCTTCTGCCGTAGGCGTAGAGGGACTCGGATTTGCCCTTCCTATAAATACGGTAGCCGAAATAATCAACGACATTATTGAAAGCGGCGGAAATGTCAGCGGGCAGACCGCGGGCACGCCTGCAGTAGGAATCGTCATAAGCGATGTTTCGGAAGAGCAGTCCGAATACTACGGACTTGATTCTCCGGGGGTATACGTCGCACAGGTAACAGGTCAGAACGCACAGCAGGCCGGCTTCCAAGAGCAGGACAGAATCGTTTCGTTCAACGGAACCACGGTAAATAACAGCAGTGAGTTTATCAGCCTGGTAAGGAAGTGCAAGGTAGGCGACACCGTAACGGTAGTCGTAAGCAGGAACGGACAGGAAATAGAAATAAAGACCGTTCTCGAAGAACTACAACTCCAGCAATAAGAAGAACGTAAAAGGAACGGCTCATCTGAGCCGTTCCTCTTTTTCAAGGATAATTCTACTCCGTTTCGTCAGCAGATGACATCTTCTTGCCGAGTTCGAATACGAATTCTTTAAGTGCTTTTACGTGAGCATCCGCTTCTTTTCTGGCCTCTTCAGACCTTCCCTCGCAGATCGCATCCATCAGTCTGTGGTGCTGCTCCGCAGTGGATTCATATAAGGAGAAGTCATTGTAATAGAGATATCTGAATCTCAGCGACAGTTCCTGTACGTATTTTACCAGCTCACTCAGAGTTTCATTTCCGCAGCAGTTTACTATGAAGTTGTGGAATTTCTCATCAAGTTCGATAATGTTGTCTTTGTTTTCCGGTGAGACAAGAGCTGCATCATACTCTGCCGCTATCTTTCTGAGCTCTTCCTTCTGGCTCTCCTCGATTCTCTCAGCAGCCAGCTTAGCTACGAAACCTTCCATATCTTCTCTGACCTCAAACACATCCAGCATGTCCTTTATAGATATGTTGGCTACGTAGGCCCCTCTTCTCGGAACGATTTTTACAAGTCCGTCATCGGCCAGTTTTTTAATAGCCTCTCTGATCGGTGTTCTGCTTACGTTCATCTTCTCGGAAAGATCGATTTCCATAAGTCTGGTCTGAGAAACTATCTCTCCTGTAAGAATCTTATGTTTCAGTTCCAAATATACTAAGTCTTTTAAAGGTTTCTGTACTTTGAGCTGAATCTCCATTGTGTTTTTTATGCCTCCTCTTGCTCTATGCCGGTAGCACTGAGCCATATTCTTAGTCCGCTGAATGATGCCTCCTCATCTTTCATGAGTTCAGCATCTTCTTCAGCTTTCTCTTTTTTCTTATAGTAAGCGGCGATAGTCGGTCCGCTTCCACTCATGAGAACCTCATCCGCAGAGAGTTTCTCTTCCATTACAGCCTTCAGCTTTGAAGCCTCAGGATAATTGGCGAGTGTATATTTTTCCAAATCGTTGACGAAAAGTTTCCGCTCTTTTTCTGCTTCTTTACCTGCAAAGCCGATTTCGTCTATAGCCTTGTATGCCTCGGGAGTCGAAACGCTTATGCCCGGGTTGGCCATTATCACGTAGCGCGGTACGGGGTCTGCCTTCTCCACTACGTCTCCTATTCCGCTTATCCAGGCAGCGTCACTCGATTCTTCGATTCCCGGCAATTCCGCCAGCACTTCTTTGTTGCGCTGCGAATTCATATACAGCGAGAACGGTACGTCGGCTCCTACAGAAGTGCCTATGGACATGAGCTCTCTGAGAGAGAAAGGGCTTCCCATGATTGCATTCAGTCCCAGCATTGCGGCTGCCGCATTTCCGGAACCCCCCGCGATGCCTGCGGCTACCGGAAGCCTCTTATCGATTTGAACCAGAAGCTCGGAACAATCTTCAAGGCGCCCTTCGCAAGCGTCAATCTTGTCTTTTGCTGCAAGAAGCACTGCCTCAATTCCCTTTAACGCCAAATTATTCATATCTGTCGGAATTGTTTTTTCGTCCGTACATAAATATACAACATGGCCACAGATAGTGCAATGAGGCAAATTGTATTTTGTTCCATTTTGAGCACATTTTTTTACAACAATAAGGTCACTGAGGCCGATCCCCTGCATCAGTGACACTATATTGTGGTATCCGTCTTCTCTGCGTCCCACAACTTCGAGTGAGAGATTCAGTTTTGCATGCGCATTTAATCTGATTTCTTCCATTGCTCTTATTAAAGAGGGGAGCCAAGCTCCCCTTCTTTATATTTCTATATATTTCTATTTCTTTTTAGCTTTTCCTTTAGATCCGCTCTTCTTGTTCGCAGCCCTCATGGCTTCGATGGATCTGTCGGCATGATTGGTCGGTGCCGGAGCATGAACATGATATACATTGTTCAGAAGTTCTGCGCAGTTGTCGATTTTCTTCTCCTGCTTGTCCTCATCCTTGGCCTTGCGCGCTTTCTTTCTGGCTGCTCTGGCTTCTTTTTTGGCCTGAGCTGCCTGAATCTCCTCTACCGATTTTCCCGTGCGCTTAGCTTCCTTATAAGGGTTAAAGGCTGATTCCTTAACAACTTCTTCAGTCTCCTCTTCTTCGTTCTTGAGATTCTGTCTCATAGTGAAGAACATGAGTCCTCCGAACATAACGAACATCATCGCCATATTAACCATGGTATTTGCCTTCTGGTTATATGTCGTGAAGGTAATCGTCTTAGCCTGGTCCATTGTATTTCCGTCATTGTCTACCAGGCCGGCATCTATAATTAGTTTGTATTCGGAGTTATTCTTTACTTTGTATCCTTCATCTAAAAGTGACAGAACCAAAACGAGCCCGTCATTTTTTTCGCTGAAGAGCACCTGTGTAGGCACTACTGTGCCGTCTTCATCGACGATTTTGAATTTACCCTCATCGACTTTCTTGGCTTCCTCCGAATTAATCGGATGATTGAATGTCAGTTTTACACCGAGATTCTCTATGGATGTATTTTCCTGTTTGTCTTTCGGATAGGACTCCACAAGTTCAAGTCCTCCTGCGGCAAATGTCGAAGCCGCACTTATCATTACCATGAGTGCCGCCAGAACGGCTACAAGGCTCAGCCTTTTCATCTAAATCTTCCTCCGTCTATCTTCTGGCCTTGAAGAAGTCCTTCAGCAATCTGCTGCACCCTTCTTCAAGTACGCCTTTTTTTATTTCTATTTTATGGTTGAGAGCATCGCTCCCCGCTATGTTGAAAAGCGAACCGCAGGCTCCTGTTTTGGGGTCTGACGCGCCGATTACAAGTCTGTCCAGCCTGGACAGTACCATGGCGCCTGCGCACATGCTGCATGGCTCAAGCGTAACATACATCGTGCATCCAGAAAGCCACTTGGCTCCGAGCACAGCTTCCGCTTCTTCAATCGCCAGCATCTCCGCATGGGCGGATGAGCGCATGTCGGTCTCAATTCTGTTATGGGCTCTGGCGATGACCTCTCCGTCCTTGACCACAACAGCTCCGACGGGAACTTCCCCGTCTTTTGACGCTGCTTCAGCCTCTTTCAGTGCCTCCAGCATAAAGCGTTCGTCATCATTTGCAATTGCAATCTCTTCAAAAGCCATAGCGCCGATATTCTACCACAACGAGTGCTTCCGATTCAACAAAAAAGAGCCTTGCGGCCCTTCTCTCTTTCGAAGTTATTTATATCCGATCACGTTTTTAAGCGCAACCAAGAGCGGATTCAGGTCGTATATCATTTTGGTCAGCTGTGAGTGCTGCAGAGCGCTTAACATTTCCGAGGATTTGTCAGGGGCGAAGAGCGCAGTGCCCGGGACCAAAGCCGCCACGAATATGCAGGCTACTATTACACCTTTTACTATTCCGAGGGCCAGTCCGAGAAGGCTGTCCGTCCCGCCTATAATCAGTGAGCGCTTTCTTCCTCTCTTAAGCAAAGCCCTTATAATAAACGCCGTAAACCAAACAGCGATTACTATGGCAACGAAAGCTATTACGCCCATCAGAGATTCCGTCGCCTTCTCCGCCGCAGCGGCTGCCGCCTTATTGGCTGCATCATCCGCAACACTTCCCAGAGCGCCGGGCAGAGTCTTGGACATATTATCCTGCTCCGGCCTCATGATAGTGAACACTCTTGTGTAAACAGTGTTTTTAAACGGCGTCTTCATTAGATAGTCTGAGAAGTCGCTCCCGTACATGACAGCAAGAATCAGGCCGCCCGCCAGTCCGAGCAGTCTGATGATGGTATCTCCCACGCCCCTCTTCATGCCTATCAAGGCAGAGATCAGAACTATGAGAATTACTATTCCGTCCAGCATCCACCATTCGATTTTCATACCTTCAATATTATACAGATAAGAGCCTTTTCTCTCAACGTAAAACCCGAGGCTATGAAGCCCCGGGCTTTTTTCGTATTGTTCGGGTTCTCCGACGATCCCGCCTTAGAATCCGATCTTTCCTGCGAACTCTTCAAGTGCATCGAGGAATTCTTTGTCCTTGAAGCAGAACTTCATTTCCGTGTAGTCGGCTCTTAGCTTGCTTACATCTTCCGAGACGTCTTTGTTTCTCAGGATGCAGTCTGCCATAAGTGCGGCGAGCTTCTTGAACTCTGCCTCTCCGAATCCGAATCTGGTCATCTCACTGACACCCATTCTCAGAGCGCCGGATGCCGTGAATCCCTCTTCATCAGGAGTTGCCTGATAGTTAACAACAATATTGTTGTTTTCAAGTCTCTCGGCAACTTCAGGACCTTCTCCGTAGCCTACGCTTACGAGCACCTGATGTGTCTCGGTGTAGTCGTTGGCAGGGTCTCCGCAGACGTTCAGTCCTTCAGCCTTGAGTGCCTTAGCGAAGCTCTTGGCGTTGTTGATAACAGCCTTCTGATACTCATCCTTAAACTCATTCATCTCGAGGGCTGCCATATAGAGTCCGAGCTGCGTTCCGAGATGATGGTTTGATACGCTGCCCGGGAACGCTCTTCTCTCAACAGTCTCCCAGAGTCCGTACTTGAGGTCATCCTCATCGTAGTTCATGGCTACGAGACCCCTCTGAGGTCCGAAGAAGGTCTTATGTGTGGAACCTGTTACGATCTCGGCACCTTCTTCGAACGGCTTCTGGAAGTAGTCACCTGCGATACCCAGAACGTGAGCCATATCGTACATAATGGTTGTGTCGAGGCCCATATCATCTACATATTTTCTGATCTCAGCCACAGGCTCTTTATGAATTACCATCGACTTACCGAAGATGATGAATTCAGGTTTGTACTCGTCGATTACCTTCTTGGTCTCTTCAACGTCAATCTTGAAGATATTGTCCTTAAGGACAGGGAAGTTGACGATTGCGCTTCTCTCTGTCTTAGGGTCAATTGCTACGTAATCGTGCAGAGCTCCCATCGGCTGCGCGGAAAGATGTCCGCCCTTGATGATGTGGTTGTTCAGAATGTATCCGAGTCTCAGCGGAGTCTGCTTTCTGTTCAGTCTGTTCTTCCAGTCCATCAGAGCTGAGAATGCGCAGACGTTGGACATCTGTCCGGAGATTACTCTGGTCTCAACTTCAGTACATCCGAAGTATTTCTTCAGCTCATCCACACCGCGCTGCTCAACCTCATCAATGAATTTCGTTCCCTGATAATAGAAGATGTCCTTATCGTAGAAGGATTTAACCTTCTTATGCTCTGCGTAACGAGCACTAGGGTCTGAAGCGGACAGCATCTGAACTGCCTTACTCGGCGTGTTCTCAGACGGAATCAGGTTGATGCACTTCTTCTGTCTCCAAAGGTGATTATCTTCTGCCTTCTTAATGAGATTGAGTGCCTTCGTGGCTCTAGGCTCGTCGCCTATCTCCATCTCGCTGATCTCAGTTCCGTAAATCATCGGACGCGCATAAGGAGGTGCCATTGTATCGAGATGTTTGTCCACGATAACGGCTTTTACTCTCTTACCTCTTACATCTACCTCAACCTCATCATCCGGAAGTAGGTCGCAGTCGATGTAGCAAAGACCGATGGATCTCTTAACAACTTCATCCGTGATTACGCTCTCAAGGCCTTCTCCCTCTGCTTTATAGTAAGGAACCATTGTTCCGGATGTAGTGAATCCGACGAGCTTTCCGTCCTTGTATACGTCCATGCCTTTACGAAGTACGCCTCTGTCTGTCAGAGCGATAGGCATAACTCGTCTAGGGAGAACATCACTCATGCTGTAGTCTCTGTTCTGAACCTTGTCGAATGCTTCTTTCTGCTTGGCAAGTGCCTCGCGGCCGATGTAGTCTCCCTTTCTGTCCGAGAAGGATACGGCAAATTTAGCAAGGGAAACCGCAAAAATCGGCATTGCGATATCGTCAGGTCCCGGTTCATCGCCAGGCTCATAGTACATCTCATGTCCGTATAGAGGCATGCCTGCTTCAAGTCTCAGAGTGTCACGAGCTCCGAGTCCTGCAGGTTTGGCTCCCAGCTCTTCCATTCTCTTCCAAAACCACTCAGCGTCTCCTGATTTAACGAATACTTCGTATCCGAGAGGCTCGCCTGTGTATCCTGTCTTGGCCACGTAAGCTTCGTGTCCTTCGAGATCGAGATGATTAAGCGCGTTCTTCTCAGGCTCTGTTACGGCAGCGCCGCCCGCAAGCTTTGTCATGAGCTCTTTACTCTTAGGGCCCTGTACAGCTATGGAAGCCCATTCGCCTGTAATATTTGTGAGCGTGCAGTTGAATTTCTTAATCTCTTTATTAAGATGCTCTAAGTCTTTCTCGGTGTTGCCCGCATTTACGATCAGCAGGTACCGATCTTCCGAGAAACGATAGAGATAAGCATCGTCGATTGCCTCTCCCTTTTCGTTAGGGATGATACAATACTGAGCTTTTCCGACAATAAGTGATTCAACGTTGCTTGTCAGTACGTGCTGCAGGAATTTAACCATGTCCGGTCCTTCAACGATGAGTCTTCCCATGTGGGATACATCGAAGATGGAGCAGAAATGTCTGGTATAGAGGTGCTCTGAAATGATGCCTTCGGGATACTGGATAGGCATTTCCCATCCGCCGAAGTCCACCATAGTGGCGCCCTCTGCGACGTGAACGTCGTAAAGTTGTGTGCGTTTTAGCTCTGCCATATCAACTTCCTTTCTCCTTACAAATTAAAAAAGGCGGAATCAGCCGATAACAAAATAAGACACAGCAGGCCCCATGCCCACCATGTCTATATTATTATCTGAGAAATCACGGCCAGTATCTTTCATAAACACTTTACCCACCGATACAATTCCACCTATTGTTAACATATAAAGTATAACACCCGGCGCCGATTTCGGTCAACGAAAAAGGGGCTTGCGCCCCTTGATTTCGTATAGCTTTTTTATATCCCGAGTTCAAATTTCAACTGAGGCTGCATCGGTTCATAGTCGACTATTTCAAAGTCCTCAAGTGTTATATCCGTAAAGTCGCAACCCGCCTCTTTGTTAAGCAGTAATTTCGGAGCAGCAACGCTTCCTGAAGCTTCATCCTCCTTGGCGCGCCGCAGCATCTCCTCAGCATTTTCCATATGGCGATCGTAAATCTGCTCATTAGCCACAAAGTGAGTGAAAACACCCTCTTTCAGCCCGCAAACTCTGGCAATCATCATCAGAAGTGATGCATACTGGATCTCGTTAATACCGCCCGCACCGGACGCAGTAAGCATATCTCCCGAACGCTGAACGAGAACCATGTCCAGATACTCACCGCGAACATTCCAAATTGTCAGAAATGCGCACGGAGGAAGCCCCTCTGTTTCTCTGAGATCAGTCTCCTGCCAAAGCGATACGATTTTACGACGTCCGTAAGGGTCTTTCTTTATGTCTTCAATGAGATTGTTCATGAGATCGTAACGCTTTACCGTCGCTCCGTATCTCTGGCCGATAGTTCCGTCGCCTATATCCCACGGGTCCCACCATGTAACCCCCATGTCCCGCATTTCCGAAAGAACATTCGTGGACTTCTGATAAATCGTAAATATCTCACGGATGCCCGTCTTCCAAGCCTGACGTCTGAGAGTGCAGATAGGAAACTCCCCCTTGGAAAGATCGTACTTTCTCATCACATGATTGACGCTTATTGTGTGCGCCGGAGTTCCGTCCTCATACTTCGGGCGAGGATTCTCATCCTTATATCCGTTGTCTAATATATTGTGAATGTCTTCTACCAGGTATTTATCAGCCTTTGTCATCTCTCACCTCTCCTCCGTAATATCATTTTTCATGCTTCTTTTGCAGAATCGTGTGCGCATTATGTTGAATAGCGCGTATGTTTTGCAATGTGTTTTAGCGGAACAATCTATATAACTTTAGCTCCGTTGCAACTGCGTCTACCGGCTGATCATGTTCTTCGATCGGTAGTTTTTCGCTTTTCTGGACTTCATATGCGGCTGCTATTACTTTTGCGTTCTTACACCTCGGAACATAGCAATCATAGAACGCACCTCCCATGCCGAGTCTGTTAAGATACTCGTCGAACGATGTGCATGGAGCCACGATGAGATCTATTTCTTCCGGGTCTACGACAGTGCCCTTCTCCAAAACAGGTTCCACTATTCCGCAGAATCCGCAGTCATCCCATGCGTCTTCCCCCTCTCCCGGCTCAATCACATCCATAATGGCAGTATCCACACGCTTCGGATATACCGCTCTCTTTCCGTCTGCAGCAGCCCTTTCTTCGAGCTTATCGAGTTTTACCTCTCCGTATATGCACTTGTACATGAATATAGTATGTGCAATTTTATACTCTTCCGTCTCCGCTATTCTGTCGCAAATCACTTCCGAAAAGGCAATTCTGTCAGCTTCCGCAAGTCCTTCTCTGGCCGCAATCTTGGCAACCCTAATCCTTTTCTTCAGAAGATTTCTGTATGCCCTCCTTACATCCCCGGCCATATACAGCGATCCGAACGCAAGAGCACTTTCCCTGTTTACAAAGCATCTCTCGACCGCCTCTTCTGCGGAGCTGAACGCCTCAGCCTCTACACCCTTTGACCTTATTATCTCTGCTAAATCTTCCGCGTAAATCGCCCTGTTGCTGTCAGGTGTCAGGCAGTAGCATTTGCTTGCATAAGGCAGCAATATGTCCAGTGCATTTTCGTAATCTTTGTCTCTGAGCATACCGATGACGAACGTCAATTTCATATCCGGCATGTATCTGTCCAATGATTCGGCAATTGCGGCAGCGCACTGAGAGTTGTGCCCTCCGTCAAGTATAAACGCCGGGTTGGCTCCGAGGAGTTCGAATCTGGCGGGCCACTTAACGGACGCCATTCCGTTCATAATATCTTCTTCACTTATCTTCCATCCTTTTTTCTGAAGAATCTCTATGACAGTGAGCGCCAGCGCTGCATTTCTCATCTGATAATCTCCGAGGAGGGATAGCTTTATCTTCTTCCCATCCCAGGCGAATGTCTGTCCGCTTATCTTTGTATCCAAAGGCTCCATGCGCTTGAAGTCAGCTATGGTCAGCTCACAGCCTCTCTCGGCGCATATTTCCGAAACGACATCCGTTACTTCGGCTACGTTCGGATAAAGGACCACCGGCGATCCGCTCTTTATTATGCCGGACTTTGTCCTCGTGATTTCCTCAAGTGTCGTTCCGAGGTAATCTGTATGGTCAAATCCGATATTTGTCAGCACGGATACTTCCGGCGCCTTGATAATATTAGTGGCATCGAACTCCCCTCCGAGGCCGACTTCAAGGACAACGATGTTGCATTTCATCTCACTGAAATAAATCATGCCTATGGCAGTGACGATTTCAAAGTGGCTCGGCTCATCTTCCATTGTATCTGCTGCCGCCTTTACTTTCTCTGTAATTCGACAGAGATCAGTTTCGGAAATCTTCTTTCCGCCGACTCTGATCCTTTCCCTGAATTCTTCCAGATACGGCGACGGAAAGAGTCCGGTTTTATACCCGGCATTACGCAGGACGGACTCTATCATGGCAGATGTGGAGCCTTTGCCGTTGGTTCCGCCTATATGGACAAACTTGAGCTTATCCTGCGGATCACCCAGCATATGAAGAAGCTCGCGCGTCCTAGACAGCCCGAGCTTCCATTGATTGAGTCTTACTGAATTGATATAGTCCAGAGTTTCTTTGTAAGTCATCTACTCTTTCTCCGCTTTTCTTCCGCCGAGTCCGTTGCCCGTATACTTTGCGAGGGCCTTCAGCACCGGCTGAGAGATGGCGCCGAGCACTATGCCTTTGGCAAGTGCCGTGCCGAATCTTATAAGAAGCATGCCCGCTACGATTCCAGGATAATAGTATCCGTATATCTTTGAGTCTGCATAGATGGCACCGCTGTTCAGCGCCCATATGATGAGCTCGCAGACTATGAAGATGATTATCAATTCTTTTCTGTTGTTGTTGAAGTTAGCACGCTTTGCATAAAGCCCTGCTGCCAAGCCCGCTGCGACAAACGGAATAATCCAGAGTACCGTTGTGGCGGTTATGCCGTAGCTCAGAAGCTGATACAGGAATATTCCCACGACTGCGACTATCATGCCGTCAACGGGTCCGTACATCAAAGCTGCGAATATCACCGGAAAATCTTCAAGCGATATCTTCATTATATTGCCTATCCTTACGGACATGAATCCGAGTGCCACGGCCATGGCAGCCAGCATCGCGTCCGTAACAAGTTGCTGAGTTCTATTTCTTGTACGCATAATAATATGCTCCCGGCACTATCAGTGCCCCTCCTATCAGATTTCCTATGGTGACCGGCAGCAAGTTATTGATGATAAATGCTCCCCAGCCCACCTCTGCTCCGAGGAAAATACCCATAGGGATGTATGTCATATTGGCAATGCTGTGCTCAAAACCCGCGAATACGAAGAGCATAATCGGGAACCAAATGGCGAATATCTTTCCGATGAGTTCCTTGGCGCCCGCCTGCATCCAGCACGCGAGGACTACGAGCATATTACAGAGAATGCCTCTGATAATTGCCGCATCAAAAGGCATATTGCTTTTGGCTGTTGCTATAGCTACCGCTCTTTCGGCAAATGCATCTATCAAAAGTCCGCTCTTCGCAAAGAGAGCGGCAACCAGGACAGAGCCTATAAGATTTCCTATGTATACGACGCCCCAGTTCTTTAGCATCTGAGCTGCCGTTATCTTCTTATCCATAAGAGCCAATGTCATGAGGTTGTTACCGGTAAAGAGTTCTGCTCCGCAGAGTATTACCATCATGAGTCCTACCGGAAAGAGCGATGCTCCGATAAGCTTCCCGATTACGGCCTGGTATGCGTCCGTGATTCCTGAAGTCGCAAGTACGAAAACAAAAGAACCGAAGCCGATAAATGCTCCCGCCATAATTCCCAGCACCAACATCTTTCCGATTTTAAGATTGGCCTTATTTACTCCGTTATTAATCCAAATATCCGTGATTTCTTTAGGTGTGTTAACTCCCATAAAAACCCTTCCATTATTAGTTCTAAGTATAGAAATTATCTATTTATTGTAGTAGTCAGTGAATACTTTTTCTGCGCGGGCGCAGTAGGCTTCAAGCATTCTGTCTGCCTTCACATCCATATCCTCTGCATAAATCCTGTCCTTCATAAGGCGCGTGTTTACCTTTACGTTTACGGCCGCTCCCATCAGGGCTCCTTTGCAGAGTGCCGCTCCGGTAGCAGCATCGGATGTGACCATCCTGGATCCTTTACGCGCAAAATCTTCCAAAAGTTCCACGGCCTTGCAGCAAAGCTCCATTATCTCAAAAGGCGTGGCCGCGGCGTCTCTGAGGCACTTTTCCAAAGTCTCATCCCTTCCCGGATCATCCTTCGGGATGCCGTAAGCCTCGGCAAGCGGTGCGAACATCTCCGCATCCTTATTGATGCAAGCCGTCAGTTCATTTGAGATTTTAGTCATCTCCTCCATCATAGCCTTGATTTCCTCTTCCACATCGGCATACTTCTTTTTACCGACGGTCAGAGATCCGACCATGTTTCCGAGCTCAGCCGCAATGGCTCCGGCCAGAGCAGATGCTCCGCCTCCTCCCGGGAACGGTTCTGATGATCCGAGTTTATCCAAAAACGTATTTATCTTCAGTTTATGCATATCCATTGTTTTCCCTGCTGTCCCTTTTCAACCCATTACTTCTTGGCGGCTTCTGCCACATGTTTCATCAATACGCTGGTAGTGACCGATCCGACGCCTGCCGGAACAGGAGATATGGCTTTTACCGCAGGCTCTACCGCATCGAAATCCACATCTCCTGCGATGCCCTGCTTTTCCTCGTCCCAGTTGATTCCGACGTCTATTACCACCTGATTCGGATTTGTGAATTCGGGAGTAACAGATCTGAGCCTTCCTGCCGCAGCTATAAGTATGTCCGCCTCTCTTGTTACGGCCGGAACATCAACTGTGCCCGTATGGCAGTTGGTCACTGTAGCATTTTCATGCATAAGCATCATGCCAACCGGCCTTCCGATTACAAGAGACCTTCCGATTACGGCCGCTTTCTTTCCTTTTATATCTACTTTGTAGAAATGAAGCATTTCCATGGCAGCCTCTGCCGTGCACGGCGGAAAGCCTACTTTAGTATTCGTAAACACCCCGGCCATTGATGCCGAAGTGCATCCGTCCACATCCTTTTCAGGGGCTATCATCTCGCGCGCCACCGCTCCGTCTATCTGTTTCGGAAGTGGCTGCATCATAAGTATGCCGTGGACTTTCTCATCTTTATTAAGGTCATCAAGCTCCGCGAAGAACTCTGCTTCCGGGATGTCTGTCGGGAAGACTTTGTTTACGACAGCCACTCCGCATTTCTCAGCCCTCTTCATCGCGGCGCGCTCATATGCCATGTCGTCCGGGTTATCCCCGACTCTTACTATGGCCAGTGTAGGGATTACGCCCCTTGCTTTAAGCTCTTCCACATCTGCTGCGAGAGCTTCCGTTATTGAAGCCGCTACGGGAGCGCCTTTCAAAATATGTTCCATATATTAAAACCTTTCAAGTAAGCCTTCTGTCAATTGTCAGGACAATTCCTCTTAGAAGAGTCCGCTGATCTTTCCTGTCTCGTCCACGTCAATCTTTTCTGCCGCAGGTACCTTAGGGAGACCCGGCATGGTCATAATCTCTCCGGTAAGAGCAACGATGAAGCCCGCTCCTGCGGATACCTTTATGTCGCGCACCGTCAGAGTGAAGTCCTTCGGCGCTCCGAGGAGTTTAGGATCGTCAGAGAAGGAATATTGCGTCTTAGCTACGCAGATAGGCATGCTGCCGAAGCCGAGCTCTTCCAGTTTGGCAGCCTTCTTCTTGGCAGCCGGAAGGATGTTGACGTCCTTGGCGTGGTATACCTTCTGTGCTATGGCCGTGAGCTTTTCTTCTATTGAAAGATTGTCATCATATGCGAACTTGAAGTCAGCAGGTTCTTCGCAGAGCCTTACGACTTCCTCGGCGAGTGCGACTCCGCCTTCTCCGCCCTTGGCCCATACTTCAGACAGGCAGGCGTTTACTCCGAGCTCCCTGCACTTTGCTTCTACAAGATCAAGCTCTTCCTTCGTATCCGTCGGGAAAGCGTTGATGGCAACTACGCAAGGAAGTCCGTATACGTCCTTTATATTCGAAACATGTTGCAGAAGATTCGGGAGTCCCTTCTCGAGGGCATCCAGGTTCTGCTCGTTGAGATCATCTTTGGCAACTCCGCCGTGGTATTTAAGAGCGCGCACGGTGGCTACTACAACAACCGCATCCGGTGCAAGCCCCGCCATACGGCACTTGATATCAAAGAACTTCTCAGCTCCGAGATCTGCGGCAAAGCCGGCCTCTGTCACAACGTAGTCTCCGAGCTTAAGAGCCATACGCGTGGCTGTTACCGAGTTGCAGCCGTGAGCGATGTTGGCGAAAGGCCCGCCGTGTACAAATGCAGGCGTGTGTTCCAGAGTCTGAACCAGGTTAGGTTTAAGAGCGTCTTTCAGAAGTGCTGCCATAGCGCCGTCCGCCTTAAGGTCGCGGGCCGTAACAGGCTTTCCTTCATATGTGTATCCTACGATGATATTTCCGCATCTCTTCTTAAGATCCGTAATGTCCGACGAGAGGCAAAGCACTGCCATTACTTCCGAAGCTACGGTGATATCGAATCCGTCCTCACGAGGCACACCCTGGAGGCGGCCACCGAGTCCGTCCACTATATTTCTCAGCTGACGATCGTTCATATCGACAGCTCTTTTCCATGTTATCTGCTTCGGATCTATGCCGAGGGAATTGCCTTGCTGAATGTGGTTGTCCAGCATTGCGGCAAGAAGGTTGTTGGCTGCACCGATGGCGTGGAAGTCACCCGTGAAGTGAAGATTTATATCTTCCATAGGAACCACCTGAGCATATCCGCCGCCTGCTGCTCCTCCCTTGATTCCGAATACAGGTCCGAGCGAAGGCTCACGCAAAGCCACGACTACATTCTTGTCTATCTTTCGAAGACCGTCGGCAAGTCCGACCGATGTCGTTGTCTTGCCCTCACCTGCGGGTGTCGGCGTAATGGCCGTTACCAGAATAAGCTTTCCGTCCGACTTATTCTGATTATCCTTCAGGAAGTTATAGTCAATCTTAGCTTTGTAGTTTCCGTACTGCTCGATATATTTCTCTTCAATGCCGAGTTCGGCTGCGATTTCCGAAACTCTCCTTGGCTGATTTTCCTGTGCAATTTCTATATCTGTCTTATACTTCATCTTTATCTCCTCTCGGCCGGCGCATAAAGCCGCACCGTTACTATCATACCAAATTCACGCCTTCTGTTAAAGAAAATCACCCCTTCTTTCGCCCCTTAATTAATGCTTTCACAAACTTATTTTCAAATGTGCTTTTGTCCTTGATTGTATTTTTTTATAGAGTCCTGCACCCCACTGTTTGCAAGGCTCTCACAAAGGTTTATATCGTTGACGGTTTGGCTCTTCGGGTGCTATTATTAATTCATCATCAATATGTTACTTTTTTTACGTTTTATGTAAAGGAGATTAGAACAATGATTGATCCTAAAGATTTAAAGTACAGCAGAGACGATGAATGGGTGCGCTATGACGGCGATGCAGTTTATGTAGGCATCACCGATTATGCTCAGAGCGAACTCGGCGACCTCGTATTCGTAAACCTCCCTGAGGTAGACGATGAGGTTATCGCAGGAGAGCCTCTCGGCGACGTTGAGTCTGTTAAGGCTGTAGCCGATGTTATCTCGCCTGTTTCCGGTATTGTTCTGGAAGTCAACGAAGAGCTTCTCGACGACGCTTCGCTGATTAACAACGATCCTTACGGCTCATGGTTTGTAAAGGTCGGGAATGTCACTGACGAAGCCGAGCTTATGACCGCTGACGAATATGATGAATACAGAGGATAGACTCTGCGATTAGGCTGAATGCTGATTAACGCGGGGCGCCGCTCTCACGCGGTGCCCCTTTTCAATTGAAGGAAGGAGGAATCAAATTGGGCACATTTATTCCTAATACCAAGGAAGAGCAATTGAAGATGCTCAAGGAGATCGGCTACAAAGACTTCGATGATCTGTTTAAAGTCATCCCTGACGAAGCCAAGGTTAAGGGCGAGCTCAATCTGCCTGAGGGCATGAGCGAGATCGAAGTAGACCGCAAGGTTCAGGGCTTGGCTGACAAGAACGTAGTCTTCCGTTCGGTCTTCCGTGGCGCAGGCGCGTACAATCATTATGTACCGTCCGCAGTAGACGCCATTGCCAACAAGGAAGAATTCCTTACGGCATATACGCCATACCAGGCTGAGATCAGCCAGGGTATTCTCCAATCCATCTTCGAATATCAGACAATGATAGCTGAAATCACGGGCATGGACATAGCAAACGCATCGCTTTATGACGGTGCATCCGCTGCCGCTGAGGCGTGCTGGATGTGCAAGGACAGAAAGCACAGCACCATCTATGTATCCGGCGCCGTTGATGGGAGAATCCAAGAGGTAATCAACACTTATTCATTCGGAAGAGAAAGCAAGGTTGTAGTAGTTCCGGAAAAAGACGGAGTTACGGATGCGGTCGCTCTAAAAAAGCTTCTTTCTGACGATCCTGAAGCATCCTGCTTCCTCGTACAGTATCCTAACTTCTACGGTGTAATCGAAGACGTAGATGAGCTCTGCAAGATTACGCATGATGCAGGTGCTAAGTTCATTATGTACTGCCAGCCTCTCGCACTCGGCGCTCTCAGAAGCCCGGGAGAGATTGGCGCAGACATCGCAGTCGGAGAAGGCCAGCCTCTCGGACTCGGTCTTGAATTCGGCGGGCCGTACCTCGGCTACCTTTCAACGAAGGAAGAAAATATGAGATCGATTCCGGGCAGACTCATCGGAGAGACCGTAGACACAAGAGGAGAAAGAGGCTTCGTTCTGACCATCCAGGCCAGAGAGCAGCACATCAGACGTGAGAAGGCAAGCTCCAACGTCTGCTCCAACGAAGCATGGTGCGCGCTCCGCGCCGGCATCTATCTTTCAACCATCGGCCCTAAGGGATTCGAGGATGTAGCTACTCTTTGTTCATCCAAGGCTCACTACCTGGCAGATGAACTTGAAAAAATCGGAATGAAGCGCGTATACAAGGGCGAGTTCTGGAACGAATTCGTTACCACATGCCCTGATGCGGAGAAGCTGAATAAGGCACTTGAAAAGAAAGGCATCCTCGGCGGACTTCCTGTCGAAGGCGGAAACATCCTCTGGTGCTGCACCGAGCTTAACAGCAAAGAAGACATCGATGAAGTAGTAGCTATCGCAAAGGAGGTGTTCTAGGATGAAATTGATTTTTGAAAAGAGCATTCCGGGCAGAGGACAAGATATATTCCCTGCATGCGATGTACCTGTCAAGATGCCTGATGTAAAAGCTAAGAAAGTAAAGGCCCGTCTTCCTGAGATTTCGGAAAACGAAATGGGCAGACACTATACGGCACTTGCCAAGAGAGCGCACGGAGTAAACGACGGCTTCTATCCGCTCGGCTCCTGCACGATGAAACACAATCCGAGAATCAACGAGAAGATGTCTAATCTTCCGGGATTTGCCAAGCTCCACCCTCTCCAGCCTGCAGAGACTGTTCAGGGTGCTAACGAGCTCATCAATGAGCTGGAGGAATTCCTCTGCGAGATTACGGGCATGGACGGTGTTACCTTCCAGCCTGCAGCAGGTGCTCACGGAGAATTCACGGGACTTCTCCTGATTAAGGCTTATCACCATGACAGAGGCGATGATGAGAGAAACGAGATCATCGTTCCGGATGCTGCACACGGAACCAATCCGGCGTCAGCTACGATGGCGGGGTATAAGACGATCGTTATCAAGTCCAATGAAAACGGTACGGTAGATATCGATGACCTCAAAGCACACCTCGGTCCTAAGACAGCGGGCCTGATGCTGACCAACCCTAACACGGTAGGTCTCTTCGACCCTAACATCATGGAGATTACCAAGCTCGTACATGAGGCCGGAGGTCTCAACTACTATGACGGTGCTAATCTCAACGCCGTAATCGGAATCGTACGTCCTGCAGACATCGGATTCGATGTAATCCACATGAACCTGCATAAGACATTCTCGACTCCTCACGGCGGAGGCGGTCCGGGATCAGGCCCTTGCGCATACAAGGATTTCCTCGCACCATTTGCACCGGGACTTGTTTGCAAAGACGGCAAGAATTACACAAGAGCAGAGAAGTCCATCGGTAACGTAACAGGTTTCTACGGAAACTTCCTCGTAATGGTCAAGGCATACACATACCTTCTGACCATCGGCAAGGATGTTCCTACGCTGGCACAGAACGCCGTTCTGAATGCCAACTACATGCAGGAGAAGCTGAAGGATATCTATCCTATCGCATTCGACACCACCTGCATGCACGAGTTCGTAATCGGTCTGGATCCTGTTTACAGAAAGACTCATGTATCGGCTCTGGACGTAGCCAAGGCTCTCCTCGACTACGGTATCCATCCGCCTACAATCTACTTCCCTCTGATCGTTCACGAGGCCCTCATGATAGAGCCTACCGAGACAGAGACGAAGGAGACTCTGGACGAAGCCATTACGGCTTTCCGCGAGATCTACGACAGGATCTTCAATGCGCCTGAGTCAGTACAGCAGGCACCTCAGACCACACCGGTACTGAGACTGGATGACACCAAGGCTGCGAGAGAGCCTCATCTCAGATACACCTGGGATTAGTCTTTCGAAATTGAATAACGCACACGAAAATGCGCGCCTTCAAAAACCAACAAGCGGGAGTTCAAACTCCCGCTTTAGTCATTATTCTTACGCACAAAATGATTGATAATTAATCCTCCCCAATGGTAAAGTTTCAGTATGAAATGCTTTTTCGGTTTACGCGGAGGCGTCAAATGAAATTCAAACGTACTGCTTGTATAGAATCGCTTTATACTGAAAACAGCGAGACTTTGGACATTTTCGAACCTGCCATGCACAATCTCTTCGACTGCGGAAGCATAATTACAGATAAGATGTTGGACGGACAATTCTTATAGTTCGTTTTGACATATAAACACATTCAAAGGAGGTTAACGTAATGAAAAAGTTTTTTGCCATCTTTATAACCATCATCATGGTTCTCTCCTTGGTATCTTGCGGAGGTGGTAATGGCGGCGATGAGGAAGAAACAGTTCCTCCGGAAGAAACAATCGAAGAAGAGGTAACTCCGGAAGATGAAGGTATAGACCCGACTGAAAGCAATACCCAGACGTATAAAATAGGCGAAACCTGGACAGTTGACGGGGAATGGAATTTCACAGTTGATTCAGCTGAAATCACCGATGAGAGAAGTCCTTACTTTGACGAGAATCCTGAATATGTCGCCCTGATTAAATATCACTATGATAATCTGGGATATAAAGATCCGGACGGCTTGCTGGACGGACTGCTTATAATGCCAATGGTGGTCACGGATGATGAAGGAAACAATCTTGACTGGTATCTTATCGGAGAAGCCCCTGAGGAAATCTCCGAAGGCGAAAGCACGGAAGGAAGCAGCGGCTATATTCTGAAAAAAGGCAGCGGTCCTCTTTACTTTACGATACAACAGTTTGATAGTAATAACAATCCGCACGAAGCCAACTTTGAGATCGACTTATAATGATTACAGTAGCGAATGCTTAATTATTGAGCACTTTCTTTAATGAAGTAAGTGCTCTTTTTATTTCTTCATCGTTTATTGTAAGTGGCGGGAGGAGTCTGAGCCTGTCTCCTGCAGGTATGGCCAGGACTCCTTCTTCCAGAAGCTTGGCTACAGCATCCGCTCCGTTCATACCGTCAAGGTCTATTCCTATCATGAGGCCGAGTCCGTCAAGGCCTGTAACGCTCTCCATCTTAAGAAGTTCTGAGCGAATCTTCTCGGACTTTTCTTTTACGCTCTCAAGGAATTTATCATCCAAGGTATCGAGAACAACGCAAGCACCCGCACATGCCACGGGGTTCATTCCGAAGGTAGAGCCGTGATCTCCGGGAACCAGAACATCGCAGGTTTTAGGTCCGCAGATAATACCTCCTATCGGAAGACCTGCGCCTATGCCCTTAGCGAAGGAAACTATGTCCGGTTCGATTCCGTACTGTTCGTATGCGAAAAGCGTACCCGTCCTGCCGATACCCGCCTGAACCTCATCATCAATGAAGAGAATATCTTTTTCGGCGCAAAGCTCAGCAGCCGTCTGAACATACCCCTTGTCCAGTGCGTGTACTCCGCCTTCTCCCTGCACCAGTTCCATCAGGAATGCGCAAGGATCGTATTTCTCTGCGAGTTCCCTCAATTGTTCACTGTTATCTACTTCCGCATGAACAAAGCCCGGCATAAGAGGCTCAAAGACTTCCTTCGCTTCGGCCAGACCCGTCGCAGTGACTGTGGCCATAGTACGTCCGTGGAAGGATTTCTTCAGTGAGATTATCGTATTCTTCTTATGATCTGTGAGAGTATTTCCGTACTTTCGCGCAGTCTTAATAGCGGCTTCGTTGGCCTCTCCTCCGGAGTTGGCGAACCAAACCTTGCACAGTCCGCTTCTCTTTGCCAGCTTCTCCGCCAGCATTACTCCCGGCTCCGTGTAATACAGATTGGATATGTGTTGCAGCTTATTAAGCTGTTCAGTAACGGCTGAAAGCCAGGCCTCATTTGCATAGCCGAGGGAATTGGCTCCGTAGCCGCTGCATAGATCCACATATTCCTTTCCGTTTACGTCAGTCACTATGCAGCCTTCTGCGCGGTCTGCAACTATGTCATATCGATTGTAGGTGTGAACTATATACTCATTATCTTTTGCTTTGATTTGATCCCGGTTCATTACTCAGTCCCTTCCGAATCTCCCTTATAGTACTTTACATTATCTTTCATTATTACGGTTCCGACTCCGCGGTCAGTAAATATTTCAAGGAGAACACAGTGTGGTATTTTACCGTTAAGAATATGCACACGGTTTACTCCGTTCTCAATTGAGTGGCAGCAATTCCTAACCTTAGGAATCATTCCGCCGGATATAGTGCCGTTTGCAATAAGGTCTTCCGCTTCATCTACCCTGAGTTCGGAAATAAAAGAATCAGGATTATCCGGATCCGTAAGCACTCCGTATGTATCCGTAAGGAATGCAAGTTTATCGGCCTTCAGCGCCTCTGCAATTCTGGCAGCTGCGTGGTCACCATTAATATTGTATGACTGTCCTTCCTCATCCATGCCGATAGGATAGACAACCGGCAGGAAGTCGTTATCCAAAAGGTCCATGATTATCTTGGTGTCCACATGAATAACTTCTCCCACATATCCTATATCCTGCCCTTCAGGTGTGGCCTTCTTAACTTTAAGAAGTTTTCCGTCTTTTCCGCTGATTCCGCAGGCACGGATTCCGAGCTGCTGTGCCAAAGTAACGAGATCGCTGTTGACTTTTCCGAGAACCATTTCGGCAATCTCCAGCGTATCTGAATCCGTTACTCGCAGGCCGTCTACGAAATTCGGTTCTATGCCCGTCTTCTTCATCCAATGGCTGATATCGTTTCCGCCGCCATGAACTATGACCGGTTTAAATCCTACCAGTTTTAAAAGAACGGCGTCCTCTATAACATGCTTCATCAGGTCGCCATCCAGCATGGCGCTGCCTCCGTACTTAATAACAATTATCTTTCGGTTGAACCTCTGTATATACGGAAGCGCCTCTATGAGGACATTCGCTTTTTCCATGTATTTTTCGTTTATCATTTTCTGCCCTGCTCCTTGATTATGAATTCTATAAAGACAAGATCATCTTAATTAAGAGCGATAAGCTCCGTTAATCTTTACATAGTCGTAAGTGAGGTCGCAGCCCCAGGCATAAGCCTCTTCATCACCGTCATGAAGGTCGACTTCAACCGTGACGTATTCCTTTGACAGAATCTCCGTCGCAAAGTCGTCATTAAATTCCACAGATGCCGATGCCTTGCAGACGAGAACCTCCCCGGCTTCAGACTTCACGCTTACATCTATGTCGGTCGCGTCGAATTCCGCGTCGGTATATCCTATAGCGCAGAGGATTCTCCCCCAGTTGGCATCTGATGCGAATACAGCCGCTTTGAAAAGAGAAGAGCAAATGATGCTCTTGGATACGAGCCTTGCAGTCTCTTTGTCCGGAGCGCCTGCCACGTGCGCCTCGAGAAGTTTGGTGCAGCCCTCCCCGTCTCCGGCGATCTTCTTGGAAAGCTCCACGCTTACAATATGAAGAGCCTCGCAGAACACATCATAGTCATCGCCTTCAGATGTGATTTCCTCATTGCCGGCCAAGCCGTTTGCCATAAGAACTACTGTATCGTTGGTTGAAGTGTCTCCGTCCACACTTACCTGGTTATAACTGTCGGCGATCTCATCATGAAGAGCCTTATCCAGCATCTTCTGAGAAATGGCGCAGTCTGTCGAAATGAAGCTGAGCATCGTCCCCATATTAATGTGAATCATTCCGCTTCCTTTGGCTATACCGCCGAGCTTACAGGTCTTTCCTCCTGCCTCAAATTCCACGGCATACTCTTTGATGTATGTATCGGTGGTGAGGATGGCGAGAGCTGCATCCAAAGAGCCGCTCTCGGAAAGAGATGCCGCAAGATCCGGAATCGCTTTTTCAAAAGGTTCTATAGGAAGAGGCACGCCGATAACACCTGTAGCTGCCGGAAGCACGTCGTACTTGTCTATCCCGAGCGCATCGGCTGCAAGAGCGCACGCCTTCTCGGCTATTTCCTCTCCGTCTGCCGTGCAGGTGTTGGCATTGCCGCTGTTGCACAGAACGGCCTGAGCCTTGCCGTCCGCAAGGTGTCTCATCGTAACCGGTATGTGCGCTGCCTTAACTTTGTTTTTCGTATATACTGCAGCCGCGTTGCATAACGCGTCACTTGCAATAAGCGCCAGGTCTGTCTTGCTGGCATTATTTCTGATTCCGCTGTAGATACCGCCTGCCTTAAATCCCTTAGCCGCGGTTACTCCGCCTTCGACATGTTTAATCATTAATTCTCTCCTCTTGCTTCATTTCCTTCTTTACATCAAACCCGTGTACTCATCAGTCCCGAGCAGTATATTCAAATTCTGCACGGCCGCCCCGGATGCGCCTTTTCCGAGATTGTCATATGATGCCATGAGCAGTATTCTGTCTTCATTCCCGCTCACGTACATCTGCATTCCGTTACTCCCTGCCATAGGATTGGAATACATAAATCCATCAGCCGGTATATTATCCGAAACAGTTAGCAATTTTTCTCCGGCATAGCGCTTCTTCAGCACTTCTCTTATCTCATTCGTCCCGGCGCTCTTATTAAGCTGTGCTCTGTGCAGCGGAACCGTCATTACCATTCCTCTTGGGAAATCTCCCACAATCGGGCTGAAGCATGGAGCATTCTTTATGCCCGACATCTTTATCATCTCCGGAAGATGTTTATGCGTCTGCCCCAGTGCATACTGGGCAGGAGAATCGAGCTCGCTCGGTCTGTCCGCAGTTTCATATCTTGCTATCATCGACTTGCCTCCACCGGAATATCCCGTTATGCAGAACGCACTCAGAAGAGCATCTTCGCTGAGAAGCCCCGCATCCACCAGAGGTCTTATAAGAAGAATGAAGCCACTGGCATGGCACCCCGGATTGGATATCCTCTTACTGCTTATTATCTTAGCTCTCTGATCTTCAGCAAGTTCCGACATTCCGTAAGTCCACTCATCGTCAGTCCTGTGTGCACTCGATGTGTCTATAAGGACTGCATCCTTAGGTGCTGCGGCGGCAATCTCCTTGGCCGCATCATCCGGAAGGCATAGTATGCTTACGTCTGCCTCGCTTATGCAATCAAGCCTTGCCGTTATGTCCTTGCGTTTTTCAGAGTCGATTTCAATAAGCTCTAAATCGTCTCTTTTGCATATATATTCATGAATTATCAGGCCCGTCGTTCCATGACCGCCGTCTACAAAAACCTTTTTCAATATATCTCATCCTTTCTGTACTCCTATTAATAATAGTGTAATATCTGTGCTTCTTCAAGTATATTTATGCATTTTTATAAATAATTTATCGTTTTTGCAGTTTTTTATCTGAAAAAAACGGGAGCATAAGCTCCCGCCTCTTCCGATGGTCATTTATGACAATCCGATTTCTTCGCTAATATTTATTTCTTGCCGGCATACTTGGAAAAAAAGCTCCATTTAGCTACAAGAACACCAATAAATGCGATAGTGATAATTACGTTTACCATAGTATGCCTCCTTTCAATTTCGGCCTGAATCTTATAAAATAACCAAAGATGACTCTTTGCAAGGTCATTGTACGTCTCGACATATAATGAGTAAAGTTAAAAGAATTTAAAAGAGTCTTAAATTGCACTTAATATAATACAAGGGGTGTTTTTATGGAAAGTCAATCATTTATAGAGAAGTATAAGATAACGGATCGCATCATTTGGATATGTCTGGTTTTCTTTTTCTGGTATCTGATAGTCGGAGACGGATTTATAGGCATGCCGATTGAGGCTTTCTTCAAAAGTCTCAAGGTATCTGACGCTATGAGA
Source organism: uncultured Eubacteriales bacterium (assembly GCA_902773835.1). Taxonomy (GTDB): domain Bacteria; phylum Bacillota; class Clostridia; order Peptostreptococcales; family Anaerovoracaceae; genus Crickella. The sequence continues at coordinate 29,282 of CACYFZ010000009.1, forward strand.
TTTGTCTTTATGTATACACAGACAATATGCGGCTGGATAGCCTTCCTCATTCTGTGCCTGTTTAAGAAAAACCGCGGAGACGTGCTTCATGACGTTCTCCCGAAAAAGAAACCCAACAGCTTCAGCAAGTTGCTCAAAGGCCTGCTCATAGGCTTTCTTATGAACTTCGCATGCATACTCTGCGCACTGATACACGGAGACATCAAGCTCTACTTCGACTTCTCACCGGCCGGCATACCTCTTATGCTTTTCGCCCTGTTTTCGGTATTTATTCAAAGTTCCTGCGAGGAGATTTGGACTCGCGGCTTTATGTATGAAAGAATCAATGTGCACTATCCTCTGTGGGTGGCCATACTCATAAACGGAACCGTATTCGGCCTGCTTCATTCGTTCAATGACGGCATTACGCCACTGGCCATGGCAGATCTTATCTTCTGCGGAATCGGCTTCTCGCTGCTCAAGTGGTACACCGGCAGCATATGGACTGCTTTCGGTGTTCATACTGCGTGGAACTTCACACAAAATCTGATATTCGGGCTTCCTAACAGCGGCTTCGTATCCGAGACATCCATCTTCCACATGGATGCAGTCAATGCCCAAAGCAACCTGATCTATGATTATACATTCGGAGTTGAGGGCGCCATCCCGGCCACGCTGCTGGACCTCTTCCTCGGATTGGGATGTCTGTATCTCGGATGGAAGGCCGGCAGAATCGGAGAGCTCTTCGAATCCAAAGAGCAGAAAAACGCTCCGCCGGAAGTAGATTTACTAACAGAATAACAACAAAAATGCGCATGAAAGCAAACAAGCTCTCATGCGCATTTCTTTATGCTATACTTTTAGATTTCCAGCCCTGCGCGGATAGCCAGAATCTTTTCGAAGTTGGTGCCGTCTATGCGGTAAGCTGCGGGATCTCCCTCCATAACCTCTGCATCGGCAGCTCGGCAGAACTCCAGCAGCCTTTCAGCCGTATCTTCCTTATCGTCGACGGGTTCGCTTTCCAGCGTCTTTCCGGCATCATATGAAATATCCCAATCCTTGAAAGTTTCGGCATCTGCGTAAATGTCTATATATTTTCCGTGGAAGCTGATATCGAACCAGTCAGTTCCGAATGTATATGCTCCGCCCTGAAGGCCGCCGTCCTTTCTGAAGCATTCTCTGGCGAAGTAGCAATTATCTTCCTTGCTGAATCCGATCTTAACGAATCTGTCCTGTCCGACGCAGAACCAAGCTCCGTCCTTCAATATTTTGTCCAGCATTTCTTTTCTGCGTGTATCTTTTTCTCCCATAATCACACCTCTCAGTATAAGGAACAAAAACTAAATGCCTTACCGCTTACAGTCTTGCAGCCTCCATTATTGATTCGACAAATGAAGGATGCGGATGAATAATGTCACCGACTTCTTCCAATGTCATACCCTGTCCTATGGCAAGCGCAAGCTCTCCGATAAGATCGGACGCCCTTCCGCAAAGCAGATGCGCTCCGATTATAACGTGGTCATCCTCTCTTGCCACAAGCTTTACAAAGCCCCTGTCCAGTCCCGCGATTACAGTCTTACCGTTGGCGGACATAGGATACTTCTTGCTTACTACTTCTATCCCTGCCTCCTTTGCTTCATCTGCCGTCATTCCGACTACGGCGATTTCAGGGTCTGTATAAATGCAGCTCGGAACGGTTTCCATATTTATGGTTGCGTCATCGCCCACCATCAGCGCCACAGCGCTTCTTCCCTCCGCAGTTGCAGTATGAGCCAGCTGGATGCCGCCTATGCAGTCACCTATTGCATATACGCTTGGGCAGACAGTCTGATAAGTATCATTGACGAGGATGAAACCCTTGGCATCCGTAATGCCGTCGTACTTGGCCAGGAACTCGTCGCTGAACACGCCTTCCGTGTTCGGTTTTCTGCCGACACACATAAGTACCTTGTCAGCCTTAACCTGAACCTCTTCATCCTTTTTATTCTTAAGGGTAACAACCAGCTTGTCTCCCTCTTTTTCTATCTTCTGCACCGGAGAACTTACATGAACATCCACACCCTTCTTCTCGAGTGTCATCTTTATGCTACGTCCGATTTCCTTATCTATAAGAGGAAGCAGTCTGTCCATTCCTTCGATTACCGTTACGTGGTCACCGAGATCGGCATAGATGGTGGCAAACTCAATTCCGATTACTCCTCCTCCGATGATTACGAATTCAGGTATCTCTTCGCTTCCCATATCGATGAGTTCCGTGCTGTCGATAACACCCGGAAGATCCGCTCCCGGTATAGGCGGAATGAAAGGCTCAGATCCGGTGGCCACCATTATTCTCTCCGCCGTGTATGTATCTGCACCTACCTTAACTTCGTGCTCTCCCGTAATAACGGCAGAACCTTCCAAAACATCAATCTTTTTCTTGGCGAGGAGGGCGGAAATACCGTTTCTGAGAGTATCCAGAACCTCGTCTTTCCTCTCTCCCATTCTCTTCCTGTTAGACTTAAGACCGTTCACCTCAACTCCGACTTCCGCACCGTTTGCGGCATCTCTGTATACGTCAGAGGAATGCATAAGTGCCTTAGTAGGAATACAGCCTCTGTTCAGGCAGGTGCCTCCCAGTCTGTCCTTTTCCGCTACGGCAACCTTCATGCCTTCTTCCTGTGCCTCAAATGCTGCTTCGTAGCCGCCAGGACCTGCTCCGATTATCAGAAGATCATAATTATAATCGCTCATAGTTTGTTACCTCATGTTCAATTAATGCAATAACGTAAAAAGTCTTATACCCTCGTAATATTTCTCTGATGTATCTATATGGATGTTACCACAAGCCTCAGTATCTCATTAGCTGTTGCGGAAGTTCCGACAGGCGGCTTCAACGAGCCGACCTCGGCCCTGTCATACTTGCAGCCTCTGAGAAGGCCTTCCACCACAGAGAACACTTCCGTTTCCAAGGCATCTGAGTATATCTTTACATTCTTTATATACTTGCCCATCATGGAAAGCTGTATCTCTACCTCTCCCCATTCAAATCTGTGAATTATGTCCTTTTCGAACGGAATCCTCGTTCCGAGGCGCCACTCCTCTGAGCTGTATTTATTAATCAACTCCTCCGGAGTCTTCGGTGCGACGGCAGAAAGAGCTTCCGTATCGTAGATCTTTTCCGCTGCCATGACCAAGGAGTTTTTCATTGCCTCTATCTGAACAGGCAAAGACTTTTCGGCAAGTTTTTCATCTTTGATATATTCGCAAAGATTGGTCACTCTTGATCTGACGGATTCCACACCCTTGCTCTTAAGCTTCTCATCCGGAACATTCAGATACTTGCTTAAATCATCGGGAACCACGTTCATCATTATGGTTCCGTGATGATAATTGCAGCCGCCGGTCGAAAAATATGCGTGCCCCGAGAACTTTTTCTCATCTACGGTTAAATCGTTTCTCCCCGTCTTCACGGCATTTATACCGAGCAGTCTGCAGGCAAGTAAAATAACATCAGTCTGCCTTTCAATGTCGAAGAGTCCGTCGCGTGCAATAAAGGTAAAATTGAGATTCCCCATGTCATGGTAAACCGCACCGCCTCCGCTCATACGCCTGGCGAGATAAATTCCGTCTCTGTTTATGGCTTCGACATCGCATTCGCGCCACGGATTTTGATTGCGTCCTATTACCACCGTATGTTCGTTCTGCCACAGATACAACAAAACCTCGTCCTCCTTGGCATTTAGTGTCAAATGCTCTTCGAGTGCGAGGTTTTCATACGGATTAGTGTTATCTGTTCTGATAATCTTAAGCTTCATATTTACTTCTTTTCACTTTCATAACTGCGTTATGCGTGCACTTAATTGTACCAAAATTTGTTTGGTATTCTCAATACGGGTAAACGAAAAGAGTTGAAACTCGGACGAAGAAAAAGCTCCCGTTTTCCGAGAAATAGGTTCAGAAAACTTGACGCACGCAGTTAACAATGTTAAGATATCAATGTCGTTTTAATAATTTAGCGTGCTAAAGCAATAAAGCAAAGTGCTGATTATTGGAAATTTTTAAGGAAATTTGGAGGAACTATGTTTAAGAAAAAGGGTAACGATGAAATCAAAGAAATCAAGCCGATAAACCCTATTATCATATTGGCTTGTATTATGCTGCTGGCAGCAATTATGACGTATATCATTCCTGCCGGTACCTTTGACAGAGTGGCCATTGAGGGCACTGAATACGAAAGAGTAGTCCCGGGGTCTTACCACACGGTGGAAAGCAACCCAATCGGAGTCTTCGCCTTTTTTATGTCTCTCACAAAAGGGCTGCAGGAGGCTGCATATATTATCTTCTTCCTGCTCATTCTCGGAGGGGTGTTCAAGATAGTTGAGGCCACGGGAGCCTTGCACGCGGGCATTAACAATATGCTGAGGTTCACTGCCGGCAAAGAGATTATTCTCATACCGATCTGTCTCATCATATTCTCGCTCATATCCGCATTCGCCGCATGCTGCGAGGAATATCTCGCCTTCATGCCGCTTATGTATATGGTATGCATGGCCTGCGGTTTTGATTCAATAATGGCGGTCTGTCTGCTCTTCTGCGCATCCGCTGTCGGTTATGCAGGCGGTATGACACAGGCTTTCTCAGTAGGAGTTGCCCAGACCATAGCTGAGCTTCCGCTCTTCTCCGGCATTCAGTACAGATACGTTGTCTGGGCCGTTCTGGTGCTGGCTACTATCATCTACGCTATGTGGTACGGCGTAAAAATCAAGAACAATCCTGAGTCCGCTTACAATTATGAAGTGGATCAGAAATATAAAAAGGACATGGACCTCGATGCGATTACTGACGTGGAGAAGATCACAGGTCGTCAGATTGCCGTTCTTGTTATCTTCTTCGGTGCATTCATCTTCGTCCCTTTCAGCGTAATCAAATGGGGATTCTACATCGATGAGATGGCAGGGATTTTCGTAATCGTAGGCCTACTCGTATCCCTCGTCGGTGGTCTCAAGGTCAATGACGTAGCAGATAATTTTGTTGAAGGTGCCAAGGACCTTGTCTGGGCGGGCCTTATTATCGGAATGTGCTATGCCGCTACCACCATGATGAAAGAAGGCCAGATCATGGACACGATCGTAAATGCCATGGGTACTTTGCTCGGCGGAACCAGCAGCGGAGTAGCCGCATCCGGCATGTACATCTTCCAGGATCTCTTTAACTTCCTGGTTCCGTCAGGTTCGGGACAGGCAGCCATCACGATGCCTTTCATGGCTCCGCTCGCAGACATCCTCGGAATTACGAGACAGACTTCGGTACTGGCATTCCAGCTCGGAGATGCATTTACGAACGTAGTTGCACCTACTTCCGGGGAAATTATGGCGGCACTTGCCATCTGCCACGTACCTTATAAAAAATGGTTCAAATTCATCGCACCTCTTTGGGGAATTTGGAGTGTGCTGGCCATCATATTGCTGGTTACGGCCGTCGCCATCGGCTACGCTTAAGAATAGATTCCCCTCGCTATTCAAGGGAGGATAAATGATCACATATGAAGCTAACAGCATCCTCGCGAACTTCGCGGACATAAGCAGGTTTCCGAGAAACTCGGGCTCCGAAAAGGCCGTAAGTGACTACATCAAAAAATGGGCTGAGGGCCTCGGCCTTGATGTTGCGCAGGATGAGCTCGGCAACTTAATTATTAAAAAAGCTGCATCTCCCGGTTGCAAAACCGGAGATGCAGTTATTCTGCAAGCACATATGGATATGGTCTGCGAGAAGTCGCCGGGCAGCCCCCACGATTTCAGCAGAGATCCTATAAACCCCGTCATAGACGGTGATTGGCTTACCGCAGAGGATACATCCCTCGGCGCGGACAACGGCATCGGCGTCGCAATTGCCATGAGCATACTGGAAGCGGATAGCCTTAAACACCCTCCTCTTGAGGTAATCTTTACCGTTCAGGAGGAAACGACTTTCGAAGGTGCAGCCGAAGTGGATAAGTCAGGTCTTAAGGCTACTCGTATGATAAATCTGGACCACGCATGCGGGAGCGAAGTTATTATCGGAAGCTGTGGTGGCACCGGCGTGAACTTTGAGATGCCGATAGGGCGAGAGGCTTCAGTGTCGTCAGGATTTAAGGCATATAAGGTGACTCTTAGCGGTCTTGTAGGAGGACATTCAGGAGAGGACATCCACAGAGGCCGCGGGAATGCTATCTCTTTATTAATGCGATTTGTTGAGAAAACGAATCTTCCTCTCGTGAGCATAGACGGCGGAAGCAACCGTCTGGCTATCCCGAGAGAAGCATCAGCCGTGATAATGACCGATGAATTGCCCGCCCTCGAAAAAATCATCAAAGAGTATGAAGACAGCTTAAAAGAAGAATACGTCAGTGCAGCTAAGCTGCGTATGGATATCGAAGAATCCGAGAATACTGCTCCTCCTTTGGATACGAAGTCATATATGAAATTACGCCTTGTTCTGAGGGCATATCCGAACGGGATAATCCGTATGTTTGATGATATGGAAGGCATTGTGGAATCGTCGGATAATATCGGTATTATAGAGACCTCTGACGACAGCATACGCCTGGTATCTGAGGTGCGCGGATCTTATCAGGCTACGATTGACGATATACTGGAAACAATAAAACTCGTTGCAGACTTTGCCGATGCAAATATAGAGACGTTCTCAGCTTACTCTCCGTGGAAATCCGCAGCGGATTCCGAACTTAAAAGACTGTCTGTGGAGACATACAGAGAGCTCTTCGGGGAAGAAATGAATCCGGTAGCAGTTCATGCGGGACTCGAGAGCGCATTCTTTGCATCAGCTATGCCTGAGCTGGATATAATCTCCATCGGACCGGACTGTCAGAACTTCCACTCGACCGAGGAGCGCGTGAGTATCTCCTCTACGCTGAAAGTATACAAATTTCTTGTCGAGCTGCTCTCAAAGCTGACACTATAAGATCATCACCGGAAAAAAGAGAGCAGCGTACAAAAATAAGCCTGAAAAGAGAAAAAAACAGGGAGCAATGCTCCCTGTTTTGTCACTTTTTGAATTTCAGTATTCAACCAGGAGCGAAGCTCCATCAAGCTCGCTTGGTTGGAGCGAGCGACGCCGTCAACAGACGACGGGAGCTTCAGCTCATGAGATCGTCAGTCGAATATGGAACCCGCCGCCTACTCCGTTGAGGCGGGGGACATCCGGCGTCTGTTATAACGCTTCGCTACAATTCTTATTTCTTAAGAAGTTTAACGATGTTGATTACGTCCTTAGCATCAATTCCGTCCATCAGACCGCCTACAACGCTGAGCATATCTGCAGATCCAACGTTCTGAGCTTTTGTCTTAGCGCTCTTACCCATCTGGCTCATGAGGAAAGGTGCTGCGATAGCCATAATCTTCATGATTTTCTTGGCATCAAGTCCGCTCTTCTTCTGAGCCTTAGCAGCTACTTCCTCTGTCTGGTTTCCGAGAAGATGCTTTACAATCTTAGCGCCGTCTTCAGTGTCTACATTTTTCAGGAACCTTGTGAAGTCGCTTGTATCATCATTGCTGTGGTCATTCAGAGCCTGAAGGAATCCCTGCTGAGTCTCCTTGTTTGTAGCCTGTCCCTGCATGCCTTTGATAAGCATTGGCAGAACTTCTTCGATAGCAGACGTAGCTTCTTGCTCGTTTACGCCGAGAAGCTGTCCCATCTGTCCGAGATTTCCGCTGTTAAGCATCATTTTCATTACATCATTCATATCCATAGTTTGCTTCCTCCTTGTGAGTTGAACGCGAGTCTGCGTTCTCCCCCACAGACTCTAAACCATACGCATAAATTTTAACTTTTTACGGCATAAAATGTCAACTAAAGCCTTTGTTTTCAAGCTCTTTCTTACTTAACTGCAACCCCGTATTCACGTGCCATAATCTTGGCAAATGAGCGTATGCATTCGTGAACGATGCCGGTGCAGTGAGTCTTGCGCTCGGGCTGCCCGAACTCGAAGTCTTTGATAAGTTCCGGGCAGAGGCTGCTGCCGTAAGCAGCGGCCAAGTCTTCGTTCAGCTCCCTGACCAGGGCGATGCATTTCTCGTATGCGGGATCGCCTTTTATCGTGCGGCCGAAGACTTTTCCGAGCGCCATCGTGGCGCCCGCAACAGCTCCGCAGACATTTCCTCCGTCTCCGAAGCCATACGGGAATCCCGTGGACATAGCTATGGCTTCTTCTCCTATCCCGAGCCCGTAGTGCCTGTTGAGCACATCCAGCACGGATTCCGAGCACATAAAGCCCGTAGTAAAATTCTCCGTCGCATCATCCAGCATCTTCTGAAGGTTTACTTCCTTTACCATACTACTTCCTCCTTGCTGCGATGGCACACCACTCGCCATCGTGAAGCACTTCCTCTATCTCAAACCCGGCCTCTTTTACGGCCTCACTCACTACTTCTTCTTTAATATCCAAAATGCCTGAGCTTATAAAAATACCGCCCGGTCTAAGCTCTGCAGCCGCGGCCGGCGTCAGCCTGATAACGAGATCCGCCATAAGATTGGCCACGATTATATCCGCATCGTAGTCGACTCCTTCCATCAGGTCTCCTACGCGCACTTCAATACGAGATGACAATCCGTTTCTTTCGATATTATCAGCAGCTATCCTTACGGCATCCTCATCGATATCTATTCCCAGGCAGTCATGTGCGCCGAGCTTCATTGCGGCTATTGCCAGTATGCCTGTTCCCGTTCCTACATCAAGAACCCTTGCCCCGGTATCCGATGAGTCTCTTGCAGCTTCTACAGGCTTAATCTTCTTTTCAAGAGCCTTGATGCACAGCGAAGTAGTCTCATGAAGTCCCGAGCCGAAAGCCATGCCCGGATCCATTTCTATGACCAAATCGGTCGATTCAAGAACACAATCTTCCCAGCTCGGCTTCACGACTATGTTCTCCCCGATGCGCGTCGGCTTAAAATGTTCCTGCCATTTGTACAGCCACTCGCTGTCGTCTCCGGTCATGCCGAGTGTCCAAGCGATACAATTCCCGTCTTTCTTCACGGCATCGGAATCTTTGAAATCCTGCAGCACTCTCTCGGCCCTCTCAGCCTCCGCGCGCCCCTCTTCATCGTTTGAAAAATACAAAGTAACAGTCGGAGTTTGCCCTTCTGCTGCCGCCAATTCTTCATTTATATAATCATACTTGTACCACTCAGGGTGCTCCGCTATCTCCGCAAAGTCCGCAGGGTCGTCAATCATCAGCGACTCAAATCCCGCATCCGCCAGCACATCTACCGCATCGTCCAGAATATCCTTATTCAGTTCTATCTTTAATTCCAAATATTTCATACTGTGATTAGTATAGTATAATCGTATCAATAAAACCATTCACAAAAATTCGGAGGACGGAATGGAAGGAAAAAAGAAAAGAGTTGCACAGGTATTAATCTTCACAGCGGCTGTCTGCATGATTGCATTCGGCGTATACCGAGGAGAAGTCAGTACGGTTTTTACCAAGGCTGTTAATGTCTGCCTTGAGTGCATAGGTCTCGGATAGACCGAAAGGAATCACGCGAATATGAAACTTTCACATGAAGTAAAACGAAAGATAATACAAATAGCCGCATTCGGATTTTCCAACTCCTATCTCGGAAACCTCGCTTCCGGCAGACTCTATCAGGGCAAGTGGAAGAACTTCTGCAACCCGGGTATGAATTGTTATTCCTGCCCTGCGGCCCGCTTCGCATGTCCTATAGGCGCCATGGAGGCCGTCAGCACCAAACCCGGCTCTGCCGTAGGTTTTTATGCCCTCGGCTTCGTTCTGGCCATCGGAGTAATCTTCGGGCGTGCCATCTGCGGATTTGTCTGCCCATTCGGATTGATTCAGGAACTCCTGTATAAAATCTCGTCAGTAAAAAAGCGCATATATAAGCCTCTGACATATATTAAATATGCGCTTCTCGTCATATTCGTATTCCTGATGCCTGCTCTCGTAGTAAACAAATACGGAATAGGTGCGCCCTCATTCTGCAAATATATCTGTCCGGTCGGCACCATTGAAGGCGGAATCCCGCTCCTTCTGACCATACCTAGCCTGAGAACTATGCTTGGCAAGTTATTTACAGTAAAAGCCGCCATCTTAGTAGGGACGATTATCTCTTGCGTAATCTGCAACAGGTTCTTCTGTAAAGTCATGTGTCCGCTCGGAGCCCTCTACGGCCTGCTTAATAAGATTAGCATATACAGCATGAAGCACGATGCCGAGAAGTGCATCTCCTGCGGGAAGTGCAGTGATGTCTGTCCTATGGATACAGACCCGGTCACCAAACCTAACTCTCCTGAGTGCATCAGATGCGGCCGCTGCGTTCACGCTTGCCCGACCTGCGCCCTCAGACAAGATTTCAAATAGCAGAAAAGCCTGCGGAGCTGTCCGCAGGCTTTCACATTGTGTCTTCGTTATTTCATAACTATCTTCATAAACTTCTTCTTACCCTTTTGGAGTACCATCTCTCCGTCTTCGAAGTCCTTCTCTGATACGGAGTACCTCTTGTCTGTTATCTGGTCTCCGTTGATTCTGGCACCGCCGCCTTGGATGGTTCTGTATGCCTCGGAAGTGGATGGCTCGAGTCCGACTTCCTTAAGGAGTGCCGCCAGGCCCATACCTTCTCCTGCGAACACAGAAGCTTCCATCTCTGTAGTAGGCATATCCTTGGACACTCCGCCGCCTGCGAATACCTCGCGGCTGGCATCGAGAGCTTTCTGTGCCTTTTCCCCACCGTGAACCAGCTTAGTAACTTCGTAAGCGAGGATTTCCTTAGCTTTATTGATCTCAGCTCCTTCGAGAGCCGAAAGTCTGTTAACTTCTTCCATAGGAAGGAAGGTCAGCATGCGAAGGCAGGTATTTACATCTGCATCGTCTACGTTTCTCCAGTACTGGAAGAAATCATATACAGGAGTTCTTCTCTCATCCAGCCAAAGAGCTCCTCCTACAGTCTTACCCATCTTCTCTCCGTCGCTCTTAAGAAGAAGAGAAACCGTAAGTCCGAACACTTCGTCTCCCATCAGCTTTCTTGTGAGCTCAACTCCGCCGATGATATTAGACCACTGGTCGTTTCCGCCCAGCTGAGCCATGAGGCCGAAGTCTCTGTGCATTACATAGAAATCGTAGCTCTGGAGCAGCATGTATGAGAACTCGAAGAAGGTGAGACCGGTGTCTCTCTCCATACGAGTCTTGAAGCAGTCTGCTCTGAGCATTGTGTTTACGTTAAACTGTGAGCCGATGAATCTGGCAAACTCAGTAAACTTGGCAGGTCTTATCCATTCCGCGTTGTTTACCGAAACTGCGTAACCCGGCTTAGGCTCACGGTTTTGGTGACCCGGAGTATATACGCCTTCGTTGCCTTCATACTTCCACTCATCGTCGAAGTCGATATATTTATCGAAGAGTTTCTTGAACTGTCTGCAGTTCTCATCGATGGTGTCTATCGTCATTACCTGACGCATATCTGCCTTGCCTGAAGGATCTCCAACCTCTCCGGTTCCGCCGCCAAGCAGGAATACCGGTGTGTGTCCGTACTTCTGCATGTACATCATGGTAATCATCGGAATGAAGTGTCCGATGTGCAGGCAGTCTGCCGTCGGATCGAATCCGATATAGAATTTGATTTTCTCTTTTCCGAGCAATTCTCTGAATCCTTCCGGATTTGTGCACTGCGCGAGGAGACCTCTTTCCTCGAGGACGTCATATACGTTTGTATGCTTACTGACATTGTCAGGTATTAAGTTTTTCATGTTCTTTCTCCTTGTCTGAAACTCCTCAAAATATAACATTTTAAGCAGATAATTTCAATCTGAGCTGATATCGTAAAAAAATGTGAGAGGGCACATTATGTACCCTCTCATCATATTAGTGTTTCTTGCAAGATAGCATTTTACTATCTGTCTGTCTTTCTTCTGCGTCTCAGAACCAGGAGTCCTGCTGCAGAGAGTACTGCGAACGATCCGTAGAGGTATGGCAACGAAGCATCTCCTGTCTTTGTTCCCTTACTCTTGCTCTTTCCTGAGCCGGAAGCTGCTGTTTCCTCATCTGCTACTTCTTCCCAGACCGCCTCGTATCTGACGTTTACGAGATTGCCCTCTTCGTCGTACTCTTCGAACCTGTTCCACTTAACGAATCTGTAGCCATCTCTCTTAGGGTCCTTCGGTGGATCCGGCTCCGTATTCTCGTCGAGGAACGGTGTGGTCTTCATAATCGTGCGTCCTGTAGCAGGATCCACGTATGTTACCGTCGGCAGTTTCTTATATACCGGAGTAAACTCTACGTTACCGATTACCTCAATGCTCTTCGGATCATCGGTCTCGCCTTCTTCAATTACGTTTCCGTCCTTATCCTTGATGACATACTTGTATGTACCGGTGAATTTGTATCCCTTATCCGGTTTAACTTTGTTGCCACCTTTAACCTTGTCTCCGTACGGAACGCCCTTCTGGTTACCCTTGCCGTCGCTCTTACCGTGGTCGCCGTCAAAGTAAGTTACTGTATAGTAGTCCTTCTTGTAGACGATTTTGTCGACTATGTCATCGTCGTTAGGATCTACAGTCTCTCCCTTGCTCTGCTTCTTGTCAGGAGAGTATCCGAGAACATCCGGTGCATCCCAGTCATCGAAGGTCTGCTCTTCCCATGTATCCCAAGTTATTTCGCCTGTATCAGGATCAACTTTGCCTTCTCTCTCGAAGACAAGTTCCATCTCTGTAACTATCGGATTTCCGTCCTTTCCGAGCACCGGACTTCCGTCCTCATACTCATGAGTTATGGTCTTTTTCACAGTCTTCTTTTCAGTGTTTTCAACGCAGCTCGGAGTATATAATCCATCTGCTGTAGAGCCGTCTTCACATGTAGCTAATACCTTGGCCGGCGTAGGTGTTCCTACGAAGTCAGGGTCCGGCGTGAAAGTGACTTCGCCTGTAGCCTCGTCTATTGTATAGGTTCCCACAGGGTTGCCGTCACTGTCGTAGGCTGTAAGCTTATCCTTAGGATTGCCCTCATCGTCGACAAGCTCGAACTTCTCAAACGGAGATGATCCTTCCTTAAACGGAGGTGTTCCGCTCTGCGGCTCTCCCTTAGGGCCGAAGGTCTTCTTCTCTCCGCCCTCAGGTGGTTTGCTGTATACAACCGTAACGTCCTTAACCTGGTCACGGTCCTCGTAAGTCAGATCAGGGAAACCTGTTACCACGTCACTTGATGGTTTCCACGTTCCGTCTCTCTTTGTATCCGGAGGACTTACAACATCGGTAATTCCGTTGTCGGTAATCTTCCATGGGCCCCATTCGATTTCTCCTGTCTTAGGATCTACGCTGATAGCTTCGCGGGTGAATTTCGCTTCCTGAACTACGTCTACGGCAACTTCTTCACCATCATCGACATAGATATAGTGAATGGTGCGCTTAACCGTATCCGTCTCACCACTATCAAGAACATGTGGCTTGTACTCAGCATCGACTGATTTACCAAGCGCATCTGTGCCACGCAGCTTAGCCGGTACCGGATCTCCTACGAAATCTGCATTAGGCGTGAATGTTACACTACCGTCTTCATTAAGCGTATAAGTACCTATTACATTGCCATCAGCATCTTTGGCATCTATCGTTGTCGAATCAGTCGGATTTCCGTCTTCATCGAGGAACTGCACCTTCTCTATTTCCGCAGTGCCTCCTTCGAAGCTTGGTCTACCCTTCTGAGGCTGTCCCTTCAGACCCCAGGTTTCATCATCCTTAGGAGTAGGTGGTTTATATTCATTCTTTATCTCACCGCCCCAGGCAAAATCATCTTCGGTATTGAAAACTGACATGTATGCCTGGTCTTCTTCAGCCTTTTCAGGGATTGCACTCTTAGCAGCTTCATAGTCCTTGGTGGCTGCTTGTGCCCAATTGGAAAGATCTCCATCGCTTCCTTCCATATAGACTTCATTACGGCCTTCCGCTTCGGAAATCTTACCGGCTGCTTCAGCATCATCGTTGCTGTACGACTCTTCAAAGCCTTTCGGAACCGTTTCTGTCACGAACCAGTAGATGCGCTCTACGTGATCAACATTGTGCGCATCAGGTTCGACTTCTACAGCGAGAGCAGGCCACTCAGCACCCTCATAACCCTCAGACGGATAAGAGACATTCCAAACCTTGTTGCCTTCAGAGTCAGTTTCTTCTGTTACATGGGCTTCGGAGGTGCTTTCGGCATCGTCCTTGGCAAGCGTAAATGTTACAGGATCACCCTTCTGTACAAAACTTTTAGTTTCTTCATCATATATGTACGGCGTCGCAGTCATTTCAAGATCTTGCGTTTTAACAACATTATCCAAGCCTACCCAGACTTTATGGAAGTTGAAATCTGTTGCAAAGTCTACGTGCACATGGCGCGGATCCTGCACGTCGGTTAAGATTACGTCATAGGTGCCGTCTCCATTATCTTCAATCTTGAGCTTCTTTTCTGTATCCTCATATATGCCATCTGTAAACTCCAAATCCGCAATGTTGTAAACTACAGGATCGGAAAGGCCTGCGCCACCTACTCGGATGGTTTGAACTCGGTATCCGTCTTCCGGAACTGCAGTAACCGTGGCGTCAGCGCCCCTTCCCATTGTGACAACGCCTTCGTCACGAGCGGTTTCGCAGTTCTCAGTTGATATATCATACGTCTCAATATACGCACCTCCACCCGTACCATGAGTAGGCTCTACATATGTGAAGAGAGTACTATCAAAGAGTGTAGTGAAGAGGTTAGCCCCTGTTCCTCTGGATCCCGACCACTGAATCGAGCTCTTCTTTGCATCCAGAAGAACTGCGAAACCACTGTCGAAACTCAGATCATCATCGTTTCGAGCGGCCTTCCAGTAATAGTTACCAATCCCCTCCCAGGCCATTTCCGGCTTGATATCCGTCCAGCTTGTAACACCCTCGGGAAGCTCGCCTGCTTTATTCAGCATGGCATAGAGTTGCTTCCTCACATCGTTGTTTGCATGAGTAGCAGTCTTATGATTAAGAATTTTATTATAATTACCGAGTTCAGGATCATATTTATTGACAATAATATTGTTACCTGCAGTCAATCCATCGCCCTGGTATGTGAGCAATTGTCCAGTCCTACCGTAGATCGCATCATTAAAGGTTCCATTTGCATCCCTCATGTTCGCAAGGAAGGGAGAAGCAAAGCGGACGCCATTAGCGAACTTGCCGTTTCCTTCTTTGGTTATCGTAAGCGCTCTTTCCAGAGGCTCTTCTCCGGGGCCTACCGGTAACCATCCCTCATCGCGGGTGATTGCATCCTGGTGATTATAGTTCGGCACCAATGCATAAGACTGGGAGCCGCTGACGATCTTCATGCCCTCACTGAACTCATCGCCCAAGGTGCGTCCCCAGACATTCTGAACACTCTCAAAGTCCATATCGTGAGCCGCGTAGGCAATGGTTCCGTTTACGGGATTGCCTGCTGCATCAGTGACCTCGATATCAAGGTCAAGCAGATTTCCCATTGCGTTACGAATGTACTTGTCGTTACTATCCCAACCATTCTCATCATACGGAATAACATCCGTATCGACGTTCGGATCAGCGCTCGGAATCTTATTATCCGTTCCAGTAGGCAGGTTACTATTTATTTCAGTCAAGCGCGTCGCTGCTTCTGCTTTAGTCATGACCACTGAGTGTTGTTGATTCAGCGGAAACCCCTCAGCGTCTTGGAAGCCATTGCCCGTATCATTCCCGAGCTGGTTTTCCTTTTGAATGATCATGATCGCTTTGGTATAGGAATAATCCGCTTTTATTTCCGGAGTATCCGAAGTGGCCGCAATGACCGGAGTGAATGGATTAGCTTCATTTACCGTGACCGGTGTTTCGATCTGGACCTTGGTCATGGTCAGCACCAGGTTTCCTTTGGTGCCGTCCGGAAGAGTCACTGCATTGAGGTATGTGATACGGTACAGATAAGGCGCCCCGCCCTTAGGTTCAATGACATTGGTATAACCGTCGTCATCTGTCTCATCAGTAATCTTCTCATGATAGCTCTGCAGGGGACCCACATAGAATATACCCCTTACAGGATCTTTAACGCCGTCTTTCAGTTTAAGCGGTTTTGGGGTATCCAGTTTCATGGGGTCATTTGTAGATGTATGACCCTCTTTGTCTCGGAGTTGGTCTTCTCCTATGGTTACCCACTGGAAACGGTCGTCCTTGATATCTATAATGAAATTGGAAGGCGTATTCCAGTTCAGTTTGCTGACATCAATATAGGTATTGCCGTAGGGAAGAGGCTTGGCAAAGTCTGTCACATCCTGGTCAAGCTCTTTTCCGTCCGACTTTGAGTACGAATTTCCGCCACTAAATACCGCTCCGTCGACTACTGTTGTATAATCGGTAGGCGGATTACCCTTTACAACATTATCACAGCCCTGTTTCTGGGTTTTGTTCTTTTCGTTTATGTCCCTGGCGTAAGCTTCCTGTGCACCGCCCAGCCACGGCGTAACGCCGGAAAGAAGCATAGAAAAAGACAGGAGCATAGTAAAGACTATGCGGCCTATCCGCTCTGAACTACTGTAACCTTTCTTCATTTTTCCTCCTAAACATCGTTCCGCTTTCCTTTAAGCGGATTGTGAAATACATGTAACCAATACTGTTTTAAATACACAAATATACACATTAATTATAAGTTAAGAAATCAAAAGAAATCAAGGTATATTATGCTTGCTTTCTTAAAAAACTTTAAGGGTTTATTCCCTTTTCTCCGGGAATTCATGAAATTGATTGCCTCTTATGTGTTCTGTTATACTTTCATCAAGCGAAAATCATTTGGAGGTTGCTCTTTCAACAGTGAGCGAAATAAGCGTTTCAGTCATACTTCCCGTATATAACGTAGGGCCTTGGATCGGCAAATGCATAGAGAGTCTGAAGAAGCAAACACTTCAGAATCTCGAGTTTATTTTCGTGGATGATCTGGGAAGTGATGATTCCATGAAGCAGGTCGAGGCCTGGGCGGCAGAAGATAATAGAGTGCGGATAATCCGAAATCAGAAGAATATCGGATCAGGCAGATCCAGAAACCGCGGAATCGAAGAAGCCCGCGGCGAATACCTCTCTTTTGTTGATCCGGACGACCGAGTCGCTGATGATTTCTACGAGCTGTTATATGTGAAGGCGAAGGAGACGAGTGCAAATATAGTTAAAGGCATACGCGTACCGATTGACGGGGACGAGAGTGCGCCGCTTCCGAATGTCAATCCGAAAGAGCTTAATCGACGTATCAGAGACACGCTAAGGAGAGGAAATCCTCTTTACTCCGTATTTACACATGAACATCAAAGCGCAATATACAAACGATCATTTCTGAAAGAACACGAGTCCGTCCGATACGGTACTTCCGCAAATGCACAGGATACAACTTTTCTGCTCAGGCTATGTCTGGAAACGAAAAGCATAGCATTTGAAAATGATGCTGAATATTATTATTTGCAAAGAACCGGTGCCGCTACCGGAAGCTACACCTTAAAGAGAGCCTGGGGAGAGATCGATTCTCTTCGAGAAAAAATTGATACCATCCTAAACTATCCGATTGACAAATATACGTACATATCGTTCGCAGGTAAAATTCAAGGGTACACTAACAATTACTATCTGGCGACTATAGCAGAAAATTTCACGCAAGAGGACAAAGCCTCATATATCGCTGCTGTTAAGGAGCAGATGTCCAGATTTCCCGATGAGAAAAAACTAATCAAAGAGAACGCTTGTCTTGCTGCAATTAATAGCTATAACGAGATTCTTCCGTCCCGTAAAGTACAGGGAGTAATGAGTTATCGCGATTGCATTCCTGCTTGGGTAGAGTTTTTTTCCGAGCATCCTAATGCAGACATAAGTTTCGACAAGGCTTGTGCAGACCTGATAGCTAAGGCAATCGGCTCAGAGGTTCTGGCGCTTTTCAGGACACGAACAGAAAAGAGATGCGACAAAAAAAATGTCCGCGCTAAGCTTTCAAAGCTCAGACCAAAAAGAAGATTTCAAATACTGTTCTTTACACCAATATATCTCCTGATTGATACATGTACGTATGTAAAATACAGAATTGAAAACTATTAAACACGCTTGACGATATGTTGAATAATAACGAAATAAAAATATCCGTAATAATCCCGATGTATAAATGTGCAGACTATCTGGACGGACTATTTGACATGGTTTGCAGGCAAAGCCTCAAAGACATAGAGATAATATGCGTCATCGACGGACCTGATGAAGCAATAAGGAGCATCGTGGACGAGCGAGCAAAGACAGATGAGCGGATAATCAGCATCGTGCAAGATCACAGGGGCGCCGGTGCTGCCAGGAACACAGGCTTGAAAGAAGCTCACGGAAAATACTTGCTTTTCCTGGATGCCGATGATTTGTTTGAAACACATATGTGTGAAAAGATGTATGGCGAGGCTCAAAAATGGGACGCCGACGTCGTAATGTGCACATATACGGAGACTAACGAATGGAAAAAAACAAGAACTGAAAACGTGGGATTTAATCTCTCACAGTTACCCCCTGGTTGCGTAATCAACCCTTCAGAAGTGCCATATCTGCTATGCCGTGTTATCGGGGCTCCCTGGAACAAGTTATTCAAACACTCACTAATAAAAGAATACAATCTTAGTTTTTCCGAAACCAGAATGATGAATGATGAATTCTTCGTTTCAACAGCGATAGTCAGCGCAAAAAGGCTAGTCACAATTCACGAAGACCTGCTTACCGTAAGACGCTATATTAACGATAAGTCGATATCCTCTAATCGTTCCGAATACACACAAGACTTCACCCCTGTTATGGAGCATCTTTACAATTGGATTGTATCAAACGGGAAATGGGAGCTTCTTCAAGAAGGTTATTAAAAGAAGTTCCGAATTCTGCTGCACTATAATGCGAGCTATGATTACAACGAGAAATTTGCGGAAGGCGTAGCATTTACTCTCAAGAATCTTGACCCTTGGAAGGAGATGCGCTATTCAAAGCTCATGAAGCTCCTTCAAATGGATCGAAAAAGCATAAGGGATGCTTATAAGCAGTTGAAGTCTTCTTTATCTTCTGCACTTAATACTGATAATGAAGGTTTAAAAAACAGTCTTAAGATGCAAGAGAATAAGCTGTATGCATTTAGTAAGATCAAATCTTTTATGAGAAAACGTGCATCAAATTCTAAGATAAAAGTCTCTGTAATAGTTCCCGTATATAACGTCGGACCATATATAGAAAAGTGCTTGAAGTCAATTCAAAACCAATCGCTTCGTAAAATTGAAATAATTATCATAGACGATAAATCAACTGACAATTCCATGGAGATAGTGCGTAGCGCAGCAGAGTCTGACTCTCGCATTCGAATCATAAAGAATGACCATAATATCGGGCCCGGCCCCTCTCGAAACAGAGGAATTGAGGAAGCTCGCGGAGAATATCTGTCATTCATAGATTCAGATGATTATATATCGCGTGATTTTCTAAAGAGGCTTTACTCTAAGGCTACCGAGCGCGGAGCATCTCATATGATATCCAAGGGAACAAGCATCAAGATTTTCCCTGATTCCGGTATTGAAAAACCTTCATCGCTGAACAAAAAAATTGCTAACTATTCAAGCGATAGCGCTCCTCTTTGGTCTGACTTTAATTCCGATCATTGGTCTGCTATATATCATAAACATTTGTTCCTTAATCCCATTGCGCGTTACGGTTCTACCAGAGTCTCCGAAGACGTGGTCTTCCTGCTTCGAGTGGGTTCGATAACAAAAGATATAGTTTTGGATAATAAAGCCAAGTACTATTATGTTCAGAGACCGAACTCCGCAACAAATACATATGACACCAAGAGAATCTCTGAAATAATTGACGGCCTTGAAATCAAAAGAGATATACTCTCACAGTATTCCGACAGTATTTGTGTAAAAGAATACTTTGATCAACATATAGCATGGATTAACAAGGTAATAAGCAAATGTCTGGAAGGAGAAGATTCTAATAATCCGGAGGTGCAAGAACTGCTGGAAAGACTCTCAAAAGTTTATCGCAGTCTTCCCAATTACGATGAACACCATGAGCTATGAAAGGTAAACCATGATTGTTTCACTCACTTCATATCCCGCCAGAATGGAAACTATTCATCAATGTCTGGATAGCATTTACGCACAATCAATGCAGCCTGATAAGGTTGTTCTTTGGCTTGCCGAAGAACAGTTTCCTAATCGCGAAAAAGATTTGCCTGACAGATTGCTTGAAGATCTTGATGCCGGAAAAATCGAGGTGTTTTGGTGTGATGATTTAGGTTCTCACAAGAAATATTTTTACACAATGCAGTGGAAGAAACAATAATTTATCTTATTTAAGATTTCCTTGTATGAGTCATTTTTCACTTACAAATTCTTTGCGAATCTCATTTTCTTCTATTGCAGCATTTATTAGTTGCTCAGGAGTATCGGCTGCTTGGAAGTCTGCGACGAGTTGGCGGGTGTCTTTAGGGAGGCAGTGACCGCCGAATCCGGGCCCCGGGACGTTGTAGTAGTCTCCGATTCGAGGGTCTAAGCAGACTCCTTTGATTATCTTGTCTGTGCTTAGGCCTTTCACCTGAGCGAAGGTGTCGAGTTCATTAAAGAATGCCACTCGAAGCGCGAGGTATGAATTAGAGAAGAGTTTTATGGCCTCTGCCTCTGCTGTGCTTGTATAAAGAAGCGGGATATCTTTCTTATCGCTGCATGCAATCTGTGCCTCTGCAAATATCTCTGCAGCCTCTTTTTCTCCGTCGCAGCCTACCACGATGCGTGTCGGGTTGAGAACATCTTCCATTACGGTCTTTTCTCTCAGGAATTCAGGGCTGAATATGAATCTGAAATCAGGAAATTCCTCCTGAAGTTTAGCTGTAAAACCTGTCGGAACTGTAGATTTTAGGATAACTGTAGGTGCCTTGGATTTGAATTGCGCTTTGCATATGGCATCAATTACATTGTAAATTGACGATGTGTCCAGGACATCTCCCGTCTCATTAAGTCTGGTGTCTGTGGCTATGAGGATGTAGTCTGCGTCTGAATATCCTCTTTTACGGTCTGTGGTCGCAGTCAGGCTACCGCTTCTTTCTTTGTTCAGGATTTCTTCCATCAAAGAGTTTCCGACAGGGGATATCTTTTCGTTTAATGCATCAACCCTGCTCTGATCTTTATCTACGGCAATAACGTCATGCTTTCTTGAAAAAAGCGCGGCATAAGCTGATCCCACATATCCTAAACCGACTATTGTAATTTTCATATCCCTATCACAACCTCTGATTCTTTAATTTTCTGTATATTATTTCCAACGTTCCGACGAGACCTGCCTGTCTGATCTGAGCAAATCTCATTGTAAGATATGAATCTCTGCCCATATTTTTCCCGTATTCTTCGCTGAGTATTCTTCTAACCTCTTTGATGTTAGCTTCTTCAAGTCCTGATAACAGCGATTGATTTATATTCTTTTTAAACCGACGCGGTACGCCTGTATATATGAGTGCGTAATATCTGAGCTCACGGTCGCTCATGTTTCGCCAAGGTTCTTTTTTTGTCAGTTCGTCGACAATATCCCTTGCAAATTCTTCTCTGCTGCAACGTGCCGCATAGCTGTGAAAGGAAGCATTCCACTTTCTGAGATATGCCCTTCGATTGCGTTCATACAGGCCCTTATCCCTAAGCCACTCGAAGAGCTCTCTCGTGACACTCAGCATATCTGAAAGATTCTTATCTCTGTGTGATGATATTGATTTCGGATTTGCATACACCCTGTAGTTATACAAATGGTCCGAAATTATAACGACCGAATTTGCACTCAGCAGAGCTGCCGACGAAAAGAAAAAGTCATTCAAACTATCCGTTTCCGAGAAATGCAAGCCGGCGGACATTACCATTTCTTTTCTGAAAATCTTATTATGCGGATAGTTTTCAATCACTTTTATGGCATCTCGAATTGACTCAGGCGGAATCGCTTTGTCCTTAGGAGAGAAGAGACAATCGTATGCCATATATTTCTTTTCTGTTTTACTTCGGTAGTCAATGCATGTAAACTGGCAGATTGCCAAATCCGCGTTATTGCTGTCTATAGCCTCATACATCCTGCTGATGTAGTTGTGAGAATACTCATCATCTGCGTCCGGAAACATGAGGTATTCGCCCTTAGCCTCAGATATTCCGTAATTTCTGGCAGCGCCCGCATTCTTGTGTTTCTGATGCAGGATTCGGATTCGAGAATCCTTCTTTGCATAAGACTCGAGGGCCGCGAGGGTGCCGTCTTTGGATCCGTCGTCCACGCAAATGATTTCGATATCGTAAAAGTCCTGCCCGCAAAGATTATCCAGTAGAGGTTCTACATAGTCCTCGCAGTTGTACATCGGGACTATCAGAGAAACTTTGGGAGCAGGTATCTCTTTTGTATTGACTTGTGGTGATGCTTCATTCATAGCTTTATGAGTTAACTACGTTAATAGGTTCTCCTTTTACATAGGATTCAATATTGTTCGCAGTTATGTCCATAATTCTCTGGCGTGCCTCTTTGGCGGCCCATGAGATGTGTGGCGTGATGATGGTGTTCTTGGCCTTGAGAAGCGGGTTGTCGCTTCTTATCGGCTCCGTTGAAACCACATCTACGGCTGCAGCATATACCTTGCCGGAGTTAAGAGCATCTGCGAGGTCTTGCTCAACTACAAGAGGCCCGCGGCTGTTGTTGATTATAATAACTCCGTCCTTCATCTTAGAGATGCTCTCTTTGTTGATAAGCCCCTCGGTCTCAGGGAAGAGCGGACAGTGGAGGAAGATGACGTCAGACTTCGCATATAGCTCATCGAGGCTTACATACTCTGCGAGCTTTCTGCCTTCGTCATTTTCGAATCCGTCATGTGCCAATACTTTCATACCTATGGCTCCGAGAATTCTGGCTGTGGTCTTTCCGATGCGTCCGAGTCCGATGATGCCCGCCGTCTTTCCTGCGAGTTCTATCATCGGGAAATCCCAGAAGCACCAGTCCTGGTTCAGTTCCCACCTGCCGTCCTTTACGGCCTGGTCGTGATGACCGTAGTGCGAGCAGATTTCGAGAAGAAGCCCTACCGCATATTGGCCTACTATGTCCGTCCCATAGGTAGGGACATTCATTACGGTAACGCCTTTTTCATTAGCAGCTTCCATGTCTATGACATTATAGCCGGTAGCCAGTACTGCGACCGCCTTAAGATTAGGGCAGGCGTCCATCGTCGCCCTGCTGACAGGAGTCTTATTCGTCACAACCACTTCGGCGTCCCCGATTCTCTCCGCTATGAGCGGCGACTCCTCGTAAGCAGTGCGGTCGTAAACAGTGAGTTCTCCCATTGTTTCAAGTCTCTCCCAGGAAAGATCTCCCGGATTCTCTGTATATCCGTCAAGCACTACTATTTTCATAGCTATACTCCTTTTAGAAATCTAGGTCTTCTATTTCCGCTACTCTGCGCTCATGTCTGCCGCCTTCGAATTCAGTCTTCAGCCATTCATCCACCATGGCAAATGCCAGGTCTTTATCTACGATATTGGCTCCGAAGCAGAGAACGTTAGCGTTATTATGCTGTTTAGTCATATGTGCGGTATGAACGGAATGCACGAGTCCCGCTCTTACGCCCGGTACCTTATTGGCAGCCATGCTGATTCCGATTCCTGAGCTGCAAATAGCGATGCCGAGATCTGCATCTCCGTTTGCTACTGCTCTTCCCACTGCGTGGCCGTATTTAGGATAATCTACGGAATCAGTTGAATCGCAGCCGCAGTCTATAACTTCATAACCGTCGTTGATAAGTTTTTCCTTTACTGCCAATTTCATTTCATATGCAGCATGATCATTTCCGATTGCAATCTTCATTTTCTGCCTCCTATCATCTTTTAAATCTTTATCGGCGGAGCGAAGCCGACGGAGATCTGATTTTCCGTCATTACGGCAACGCCGAATAATCCGATGGGGACCTTACTTGGTGCCGAAGATTCTGTCTCCCGCATCTCCCAGTCCCGGTACGATGTACGCGTTCTCGTTTAGCTTCTCATCCTTAGCAGCGATGTAGATGTCTACATCAGGGTGCTTGGATGTGAGCGCCTCGATGCCTTCCGGTGCTGCGATGAGGAACATAAGGCTTATGTCCTTGGCGCCTTTTTTCTTTACGAAGTCAACTGCAGCGACCGCACTTCCGCCTGTAGCGAGCATCGGATCTACGATGATAACCCTTCTCTTATCTATATCCTCAGGAAGCTTACAATAGTACTCAACCGGCTCGTGAGTCTCAGGGTCTCTGTAAAGACCTACGTGACCCACCTTTGCATTCGGAATAATCTCCAGCATGCCGTCTACAAATCCGAGACCGGCTCTCAAGATTGGGATGATGGCTACGTCCAGCCCCTTCAGCATCTTTACGGATGTCGGGCATATAGGAGTCTCAATCTGAACTTCCTGTGTAGGAAGGTCTCTTGTTACCTCGAATGCCATAAGCATAGCCACTTCTCTGGCCAAATCTCTGAACTCCTTGCTCGTAGTGTTCTTGTCTCTCATCATCGATACCTTGTGCTGAATCAGCGGATGATCGAATACCATTATCTTTCCCATAAGTTCCTCCTGTGTTTCTGTTTATTTACCTTCTATATTATATAGATATTATTAGCTATTATGTGTTCAATTCGTTAAACTTTAGCAATCACTTTTATCTACTTAACGATGTCATAGCCGGCGCTTTTAATCATGCGGTTCATAACGCCGAAGCCCGCACCCTTGGTGTCTATGGCACGGATGAAGATTATGTCATAGCCCTGTCTGTCGAGTTCTCTGAGATCGGCAAACAGCTTATGAGCTGCTTTATTCGGATCGTTTCCGTACTCCAGTATCGCCGGTTTCAGGCCTTCTCTAAATGCCTCTACTCCGAGCTCCATGACCCTGTTGCCGAAGGTCTCATCGTCACCTGCGATAAGCCGAACCTTGGCCTTAGGAGAGTAATGAGTGTACTTCATCCCCGGAGATTTCGGCGCCGGTCCGCCTTGGTCCGGCGCAGTGCGCATCGCTTCTTTTTCAGTGCCCTCATCGGTAACAAGTGCTTTATCATAATGCACCTCGCAGCCCAGAACACCCTCCAGCCATTCTTTGGTGACTATGCCGGGCCGCAGGATGACAGGCTCGTCGCCTGTCATGTCCACGACTGTGGACTCAATGCCGACATCGCATTGGCCTCCCATGATGACGGCATCTATGCGGCCGTCCATGTCCTCCAGTACATCATATGCCGTGGTAGGGCTCGGACGTCCGGATTTATTGGCGCTCGGTGCAGCGACAGGCCTGCCTGCCGCTTCGATCAGGCTGCGGGCAGTCTCATCCATAGGCATCCTGATCGCGACCGTGTCTAAACCTCCTGTGGTCACGGTCGGCACCGACGCGCTCTTCTTAAGAACCATCGTCAGCGGACCCGGCCACATCTGCTTAGCCAATATCTTCGCGTACGGAGAGATTCTGAAAGTACCTCCATCCACCAAATCATCCATATCTTCCATCTTTGCTATATGGACTATCATCGGATTGTCCGACGGCCTTCCTTTTGCTTTATATACAGAAGCGACGGCCTCGGCATTCAGGGCGTCTGCCCCAAGTCCGTAAACCGTCTCCGTCGGGAAAGCAACAAGCCCGCCCGATCTGATAATCTCTCCGGCACGCCTGATATCTTCTTCATTTGTATTAAGTCGTATTGTGTTCAATTCTATTTAAACTCCTCCATGGCGTAGGCCAGGAATTTCTGAGCAGCCTTTGAAAGCCTTTCCCTTGACGGAATTGCAATTCCGAATGTTATGAATTCGCGCGGCTCCAGAGGGAGCTTGGAGTAATGGCCTTCCCAGTACTGTGCACCGAGTTCATTTACCATGCTGATACCCAGCCCCATCCTGACCAATGCAACCGTGACGGGAATATCGTATGTGGTGTACTTTACGTTCGGCTTAACTTCATTTCTGTCGAGGATCTCGATGATCTCCCTTTCGTCACCCCAAGATCCCATGATGAAATCGTAGTTTTCGACTTCCTTAACCGGGAATGCTTCGGCATTTGCATAAGGATTATCCTCAGGCACTGCCGCCAGCATCTCCACTTCAGTCAGCGGGATCCATTCATAAGGCATCGGTTCCGAATACGCCAGTATAGCCATGTCAGCTTCGTTATTCTCGAGGTGCTCGAAAATATCCGAGCGAATGTTTTCTACTATATTAATATTGATACCCGGATAATCATTCTTAAAGCGTCTGATTATTCTCGGGAGCCAGGTTATGGCTGCACTCGGGTATGACGCGATGGAAAGGGTCCCCGCGGACATGCCCTTTAAATCAGCTGCAAGCTGAATCACCTCATCCTCGTCTGCGAGGCACTTTCTGATGACAGGCTCCATCTCTTTCCCTTCCGGAGTCAGATAGACTCCCTTTTGGGAACGGTTCAAGAGTTTAAGGCCCAAATCTCTTTCGAGTGAGCTCAAAAGCTGGCTTACGGCAGACGGCGTATATCCCAACGAGTCTGCAGCAGCCGTAACACTGCCTTTGTTAATGCATTCTATAAAAGCTTTGAATTTGCTGTTTTCCATTTTCAAATCCTCCGCTAATCCGTCTTTATCCGAAGTCCTTCATCTTCTCCGCCTGGTCGGCTGTTATAAGGCCGTCGACGGCTTCCTCTATATCTCCGTCCAGGAATTGATCAAGCTTGTACAGTGTCAGGTTGATTCTGTGGTCCGTGACTCTTCCCTGAGGGAAATTGTATGTCCTAATACGCTCCGATCTGTCGCCCGATCCGATCTGGCTTCTTCTGTCTGCAGAAATCTTATCGTTCTGCTCCTGAACCATCTTGTCGTGGAGTCTTGCCTTGAGAACCCTCATGGCTTTTTCCTTATTCATTATCTGATCTTTTTCATCCTGACAGGTAACAACTATGCCGGAAGGGTGGTGGGTAATTCTTACGGCAGAGTCCGTCGTGTTTACGCACTGACCGCCGTTACCGGATGCTCTGAACACATCGATTTTGAGATCGTTAGGGTTGATCTCAACCTCTACGTCATCTACTTCCGGAAGGACCGCAACCGTAGCAGCTGATGTGTGTATCCTTCCCGACGACTCTGTCTCCGGCACTCTCTGCACGCGGTGCACTCCGGATTCGAACTTGAGTCTTGAATATGCACCTTTTCCCTTAATCATTACAACGGCTTCTTTGATGCCTCCGATACCGGTATCGCTGATTTCGATAATCTCGGATTTCCAGCGATGACGCTCGGCATACCTCAGGTACATCCTGAGAAGGTCGTTGGCAAAGAGAGCCGCTTCTTCTCCGCCTGTACCGGCCCTTATCTCAACGATTACGTTTTTGTCATCGTTAGGGTCTTTAGGCAGCAGCAGTACTTTCAGATTTTCTTGTGCCTGCTCCATAGCGGACTCAAGTTCCTTGGCCTCTTCTTTGGCCAATTCCTTGACCTCTTCATCGTCTTCCATTTCAATCAGCTCCTTGGCATCAGCCAAGTCTGACTGCATCTTTCTGTATTCCTCATATGCTTTTACCACCGGCTCGAGTTCAGACATTTCCTTCATATACTTCTGAAAACTCTTCTGGTCTGCTATGACTGCCGGGTCTGCCACCTTTGCGGACAGCTCATCGTATTTCTCTTGGATAAAATCGAGTTTATCGAACATCTTAATCCCTCTGTTTCTATATGTTTATTTTCTTAATATTCCAAGGCGTATTTTATCATAACAGCGTTGAAATATCAGCCTATTTAGCCTAAAAAGAAAAGCCGGAACGTATCCGGCTTTGTGTCCTGATTCTGTATAATTACAGGTTGTACTTGTTCTTGAATTTCTCTACACGTCCGCCGCGGTTAGCAAACTTCTGCTGGCCTGTAAAGAACGGGTGGCATTCAGAGCAGATGTCTACTCTCATCTCTTCCTTGTCGGACTGAGTTGTAAATGAATTACCACATGCGCAAGTAACTTTACATTCCTTATACTCAGGATGGATTCCTTCCTTCATGTTGGTACCTCTTTCTGATTACTTGTGTTATAACTTGTGAAAACGTTTTCATCTGTCTTTGCGACAGCTTGCATATAATATCACTGAAAGCGTTGTATTTCAAGGCTTTTTTGCAAAAAAACCGACATATTATCCGCACAATGGAAAAGAGGGGCGGTTATCCCCCTCTTCTCCGATCTCGTTACAGATCGTTACAGATTAACGCAGGTTACGCTGCTAATCTTGCTTAGTTAGTTTTGCGACGTCTGATGAATTTGATAGCTGCTGCAATCAGTGAGATCATCAGCATTCCTACCCAGATATATATGTTTGTTGCGTCGCCTGTGTTGACCTTTCGAGTTCCTCTGATGCTTGTTTCATCATCAGGTGTATCGCCGCTGTCCTTATCTTCGGTCTCATCCACATATTCCTCCTTAACCTTAGGAGCGTCCTTGAGGATGATCTTGTTGCCGATGAGAATTTCAATTTCTCCGTCGTTGTCTACCTTGGCAGTCTTGAGAGTTGCTTCTCCGTCCTTAACTTCGAAGTGCATCTCAGTTGTAACGCACTGGTATCCCTTAGGGGCGACCTTCTCGATAAGGATATACTCTCCGTCTACGAGGTTGAATAAATGCTCTTCCTTAGTGGATGTCCACTTGTCGATTACATTTCCTTCACCATCTGTCAGAACCATCTTTGCTCCCTCAAGTTCTTTACCCTCGAGGTTTTCCTTGCTGAATCTAACCTCTGTTGTCGGAGGTACTACAGTTACCGTATTGGACTTAACTTCATATGCCCATCCGTTGTCTACATTCAGTCCTACTACTGCAGACTTAATTCTGTAGCTTGAGTCGTTTGCGATACCTTCGTGGCTATCTGCTTCAGCTCCGCTGAATTCGTCAACCACATCTGCATCATCAATACACTCATTTTCTGTTACTGTCTTCCATACATCTCCGCCTGCAGCCTTGAACATCTCGATGCTCTTGTACTTGTCCTTGATCTTAGCATCGAATGTAATCTGCAGCCACTTGCCGTTAGGGTAGAGCTTAGGAGCGTCTTCAGCATCGCTGCCGATTGTCAGCACGAGCTTGCCCTTCTTCCAAGCGGCTTTGTCGATTGTGTAATCAACTGCCTCACCGGCCTTGGAGAGCTTAGGTGCTTCTGCCTTGCTCTGTCCTTCTCCGTCCTTAACAACTACTGCTGTAGGTTCGTCTCCTACGAACTCGAGTACTTCCTTGAGCTCGTCAGTTACTTCTACGTATGTAGCATCAGCTGTGATGTATGCCTGGATGTCATATGTGTAAACTTCGTCGAATGCAGACAGATCTGTGTGAACTGTTCCGTCACGCTCTGTGTCTGAGAGATCGTCTGTCTTCTTGTTGACATACTTCTCGATTGCAGGTTTCTCAGGAGCATCCTCGAGGATTACGTGAGTCATATCCTCAACACGGACCTTTCCTCCGCCGTTAACCTCTGTTGTCTCGAGAGTTACCTTTCCGTCTTCTACGACGAATACCATTTCTGTAGTAACTGTCTGGTATCCTTCAGGCGCTACAACCTCTGTCATGGTGTATGTGCCGTCAGGGAGGTGCAGTACATGGTCTTCCGTTGTGGATGTCCAGCTATCTACCTCTGTTCCGTCCTCTGTAACTACCTTGATGGTAGCTCCCGGAATTTCCTCCCCGCCGAGATCAGTCTTGCTGAATGTTACCTCTGTTGTCGGAGGGACTACAGTTACTGTATTGGATTTAACTCCGTATGCCCACTCGTTGTCTACGTTTACGTTGAGTGAAGCATATTTGGACTTCATTCTGTAGCTTGAGTCATTAACGATACCTTCATGTGCATCTGCCTCAGCTCCGCTGAATGTTGCGTTTACGTCTGCGTCGTCAATTTCCTCGTTTACAGTGATTTCCGTGAATACTCCGTCTGCAGCTTTGATAGCTTCAAGGGATTTGTATTTGTCCTTGATCTTAGCATCGAATGTAATCTGCAGCCACTTGCCGTTAGGGTAGAGCTTAGGAGCGTCTTCTGCATCGCTGCCGATAGTCAGGACGAGTTTGCCTTCATCCCATGCGTCTTTGTCGATTGTGTAATCAACGGCTTCTCCTGCCTTTGTCAGCTTAGGTGCAACTGCCTTGCTCTGTCCTTCACCGTCCTTAACAACTACTGATGTAGGTGCGTCTCCTACGAACTCGAGTACTTCCTTGAGCTCATCGTTTACTTCTACGATTGTAGCGTCGGCAGTGATGTATGCCTGGATGTCGTATGTGTAAACTTCGTTGAATGCGGAGAGATCATAGTGAACCGTTCCGTCACGATCCTTTTCTCCGAGATTCTCATACTTCTTGTTGACATACTTCTCGATTGCAGGTTTCTCAGGAGCATCCTTAAGGATGATTGTTCCGTCTTCAAGCTGCTCCAGAACTCCGTCGATCTCTTCTACTGTGACCTTGCCGTCTGCGTCTACCGAGAACTGAATCTTTGTTTCAACGCACTGGTATCCGGCAGGTGCAACTTTCTCTTCCATAGTATATGTACCAGGATCGAGTTTAAGTGTGTGTGCGGTAGTCTCGGATTTCCAAGTCTCGTTAACTTCGTTTCCGGCATTATCCTTACCTGTTACGGTAATTGTAGCGCCTTTGAGTTCTTCTCCGCCGAGGTCAGTCTTGCTGATCTTGACTTCCTTCTTAGGTGCATCCTCCAGAACTACAGTGTCTCCGTCTTCGTTTACGGAAATCTTTCCGCCTCCGTCTACTTCAGTAGTTACGATAGTGATGTTACCGTGATCATCAACCGTGAACTCAATTTCAGTAGTTACCTGAGTGTAGTCTGAAGGAGGTGTTACCTCTTTCAGTTTGTATGTTCCCGGAACTGCTGCGAATTCATATGCTTCTTCTGCGCTTGATGTCCACTCCTTAACTGTACCGTCAGGCATTGTGAGTGTCATCTTGGCTCCCTCGATTTCGGAACCGCCGAGTTCATTCTTGCTGATCTTGCGAATAGGCGTATCCTTGAGAACCATAGTTCCGTCCTTAAGCTGCTCCAGAACTCCGTCGATCTCTTTTACTGTTACCTTGCCGTCTGCGTCAACTGTGAACTCGATCTTCGTTTCTACACACTCGTAGCCTTCAGGTGCTACTGTCTCTTTGAATGTGTATGATCCCGGCTCCAGCATGAGATCGAATGTCTCATCCTTCTTGGATTCCCAAGATTTAACTACATTTCCTTCGCTGTCATATACAACGATTGTAGCGCCTTCGATTTCCTCTCCGCCGAGGTCTGTCTTGTTGATCTTAACCTCTACCTTGAGTTCGTTGCTTGTCTCGTGCTCGCCATCGCTTTCTCCTGCAACAACATCCTTAACGATTGTTGCGATGTAGTTAATGGCTCCGATTACGAGGTTGCCGGACTCTGCAGTTACTGAATCCTTTCCGTTCTTCGTAACCTTAATCTCTCTTGCACTGTATGTTACGCCTTCCAGTTTCTTAAGTGTGATGGTCTTGCTGTTATGCTCTGCATCAAGAACGACTTCGTCGATCTTCTCGGACTGGCCGTCTTTGTGCTGGTAAACAGCGAATGTTACCTTAGTGTCTGTTGGGAAGAGTCTGTCTTTCCAGCTCTTCTTGATCTTAAGCTCAACTGTCTTAGGCTCGATTGTTACAGTGTTGGTCTCAGGATTGAATTTTCCGTTGTTCTCTGTTTCAACGCTGTACTTAGCCTTGTTAGGAACACCGTCGTGATTCTTTTCAATCTTAACTTTGAGGTTTTTGGAGATGTTCTCCCACTTACCGTCTACTGTATCAATTGCATTGTTTTCGCTTGCAGCCTTAGCGTCGATGTATGCCTTAACTGCATCATATGCACTTTCCTTGATCTGAGCGTTGAAAGTTACCTTTACCCACTCTCTTCTGAGGGCCTTAGCTTCGTCTCCGTCGAATACTACTTCGAGAGTATTATTCTCTGTGTCAACATTTGCAGTATATTTTCCTGCTGCTATGAGCTCTCCGTCTTTTGCAACTGTTGTGGCGTGGTCATTGTTTCTGCCCATCTTGAAGACTTTTACATCTCCGCCCTCTGCAAACTCGAGTGAGTCAACCAGCTCATCACTGATGGTGAACTTTGTTGCATCGTGTGGCACGTATGCCATTACTTCATACTCGAATACCTGGTCGAAGTTGTCGAAGTCATATGTAACGTCGTTGTTTACATACTTCTCTACTTCAGGCTCTTTGTATGGCTCATCCTTGAGGACCATTGTTCCGTCGTCAAGCTGCTCCAGAACTCCTTCGATCTCGTCTACTGTTACCTTGCCGTCTGCGTCAACTGTGAACTCGATCTTCGTTTCTACACACTCGTAGCCTTCAGGTGCTACTGTCTCTTTGAATGTGTATGATCCAGGCTCCAGCATGAGATCGAATGTCTCTTTCTCTTTGGATTCCCAAGATTTAACTTCGTTTCCTTCGCTGTCATATACAACGATTGTAGCGCCTTCGATCTCCTCTCCGCCGAGGTCTGTCTTGTTGATCTTAACCTCTACCTTGAGTTCGTTGCGTGTCTCGTGCTCGCCATCTTCTTCGCCTGCAAACAGGTTTGTGATGATGTCCTTTATGTAGTTGATTGCTCCGATTACGAGATTACCGGTTGTTGCGTCTACCTTTGACTCAACGCCGTTCTTTGTTACCTTAACTTCTTCAGCCCGGTATTTAACATTCTCGAGTCTCGGAAGTGTTACTGTCGTTTCAGTCTTATCGGAGTCGAGAGTTACCTCGTCTACCTTTTCAGCCTTTTGGCCGTTTACATATTTGTAAACAGCGAATGTTACCTTAGTATCTGTAGGCCAAAGAATATTCTTCCAGCTCTTCTTAACTTTAAGATTAACTGTCTTAGGCTCTACCGTTACTGTATTTGTTTCCATCTCGGAGTTTCCGTTCTGGGATGTCTCCCAAGCATAATTAGCCTTGTTAGGAACTCCGTCATGCTCTGTATCTGTGAGAACTCTCAGGTTAACGTCGATGTTCTCCCACTGATTTGCTGCTGTGGCAGCTGTGCCGTTCTCAGCCTTCTCAGCCAGCTTAGCCATTACAGCCTTGCGGGCGTCCTCAGTGATTCTGGCATCAAATGTTACCTTAATCCAGTGTTTGCGATATGGACTTACCTGCTCCTCGTCCATTACTACTTCGAGGTGCCTTCCCTCAACGGATGGGTTTACGCCTTCGATAAGCGTACCGTTAGCGGCAACCGTTCCGTCAACCTTGTGGTTATTCTCTGTTCCCATGTCGTAAACTTTTACGTTTCCGCCGTTTACGAACTCGAGGGAGTCTACGAGATCATCTGTAATTGTCGCTTTGGTAGCATCGTATGGCACATATGCCATTACTTCATACTCGAATACCTGGTCGAAGTTGTCGAAGTCATATGTAACGTCGTTGTTTACATACTTCTCTACTTCAGGTCCCTTGTATGGTTCATCCTTGAGAACCATAGTTCCGTCGTCAAGCTGCTTCAGAACTCCGTCGATCTCTTCTACTGTTACCTTGCCGTCTTCATCAACTGTGAACTCGATCTTCGTTTCTACACGCTCGTAGCCTTCAGGTGCTACTGTCTCTTTGAATGTGTATGTTCCCGGCTCCAGCATGAGATCGAATGTCTCATCCTTCTTGGATTCCCAAGATTCAACTTCGTTTCCTTCGCTGTCATATACAACGATTGTAGCGCCTTCGATTTCATCTCCGCCGAGGTCTGTCTTGTTGATCTTGGTCTGTACGGAATCAACTTTGTTCTTTGCAGTGTACTCTGCTTTTTCATCATCATATGTCATCTCAACAACATACTTAATCTTGTTGATAGCTTCGATGATAACAGCTCCGGCTTCTTTGGCGTCATCATATTCGATGTCTTTTCCGTTAATCCGGATTTCGCGAGCTGTGTATTTAGCTCCGCTTACATATACAGGAAGTCCTTCAACTACAATTGTTGAATCCGGAGTGTCCTTATCCATCTCAACTGTTCTTACAGGAGATTCCTCTCCGTCGAGGAACACTCCGAAAGTAACCTTAGGGTTGTTTTTCGGCCACTCGCCGTTTGCCCAAGTCTTCTTAACTGTAAGCTTTGTTGTCTCAGGCTTAACTGTTACTGTATTGGACTCATCCTCATACTTAGCTTCGTTGTCGACTTCGATTATGTAGTTTGCGGTATTGTCAATTCCGTCATGCGCCTCATCTGAAAGCACAGGTTCGTTTTTATTTGCGGAAATCTTAACGTTCTTCAGGTCTTCGATTTTCTTAGTTCCTGCAGCAATCTCTTCCTGCAGACTCTTCTTAATCTGTGACTGGAATCCGACCTTAACCCAGTGTCCGCGAAGTGCCTTTACAGTAGCTTCGTCATCAAGAGTCACTGTAAGAGTTTGTCCGTTGATATTTGTCTTATGTGCTACGGTATTTTCTTCTGTTACGGCAGTTCCTACTGTTCCGTTATTTCCTGTAGCCTCACCGTTAACATCGTTATTAACCTGGTGATTGTTTTCCTCACCAAGATCGATAACTGTTACTTCATCTGCCTTTGATACAAATTCAAGATCATCAACAAGAGTATCTGTGATAGTGACTTTATCTGCGTCCATCGTAACGTATGCGAGGACGTCATAATTGAACACCTCATCAAGCTTAACGTCTTTGTGGACTGCCTGATTTACATATTTCTCTATTTCAGGTTCACTATCGTTTCCGATAACCTCGCCGAAAGTGAACTGTAATGTTCTTACTGAGAAGTTGATGTTGGCTCCATCACCAAGAACAATATCTTCTTCATCTACATCTATACTTTTAACGCTTACTCCGTCTTCAGGGAGTTTGTAGTTTTCTACTACTTCGCCGTCAATTTTCTCTACTACGCCTACACGCCACTCTTTTACGCTTACTTCCTTCTTTTCCTGCAAAGCTTCATAAATATCTCTCAGGTGTGCAGGATTCACTATATCCTTATCTTCACTGTCACCCTCGATAGAAAGTGTGGCAAAGTTGTATGCATCATTGTCAACATTGTATGGAAGATAAACTTCGAAAGAGGCAGTTGTGTTCTGGCCTTCAATTGTAGCTTCTTTGATCTTGCTGCGATTTGAACCGTCTTCGTTCAGCGTCCAAATTTCAACAGTGATAGGGCTTCTCTCCTCTTCAGGAATATTCTCACTCCATCTCTTTGTAACTTCGAAGCTGAAGTCTGCCATATATTTCGGATTAGCTTTACCGAACATAATAGTACCGTTTGATGCGATACCACCGCCGTTCGCAGCAATATTTCCGCTTATGAGAACTCCATCGTTGACCTTTTCGTGATTCAGGTTCTTGAGGCCGATTGGACCTGTGTAGAAGTTGCCATCCTCAAGAGCGTTACCATCCTGGTCTTCAAACTTGTTGTATTTTCCTGATGTCTGGAGGTCTACACCATTTCCCTGTCCCGTATTGAACGGACGCACCAGAATATCTTCTCCGACAGGATCATTAGTCCAAGAATTGTTGAAGCCATTAACGGAATTATCTCCAATGAATACATCATTGCTATCTTCGAGATTGATTACAATGTTTCCGCCAAACGGACAGAGCCAAATTCCTCCGCCGTGGCCATAGTAGTTCTTATATTGGCCGCCATTCTGACAAGAGACATCTCCTCTTGTTGCGATAGAATACTCATTGCTGAAGTCGCAAGGATCTGAAGCAGTCGGGAGTGTTCTGTATAGAATCTCGTTGCTGCGATCAGATGGATTTACAGCCGTATTGCCCGTAACATCTCCCTTGGTAATGTACATGTTGTACATTCTGTCAGGACCGTCTCCCTCGACGTAAATAGCTCCGCCGAGAACTCTGCAGGCATTGTTTATGATTTTTCCTTCTAAGAGAGCTACGTGGTTTGATTCAACTTCAATAGCTCCGCCTCTGTTTACAGCGAGGTTCCCACTAATTTCTCCTCCACGCATGATGAATGTCGCGTCACCGGCAGGAGTCTTTGACCCTTGAGGAAAATCTGTTGGGTGGAAATGTGACGAACCATAAGCTTCTTCGCTGGCCCAAATAGCTCCTCCTTTGTGCCATGAGAAGTTGTTGGAAATTTTTCCGTTTTTGAGCACAACCTTACCACCATTGAAGATGAAAATGGCTCCGGCATGGTGGATACCTACGTTATTGTCAATTAAAGTGTCGCCACTAATAGAAAGGGATGACGGTTGTCCGGAGTACACTACTGTATTTGCTTTTCTGTCAGCATCTCCCTGAACAACAATCGCTCCTGTGTCAGCTCTGTTTTCCGAGATTTTTCCGCCGCTAATCGATGATGTAGCACCCTTTGTCAAAATAAGAGCACCTGCGGTTTCTGTTTTATCCCACACGAGGAGTTTTCCTGTTGAAGTGTGGTCCCAGGTTTCTCTACCTATAAATTCACCAATGTTATGATCTGCATTAATTCCGGATTTTGAGTTAACTGCGGTATATCCGACTGAGTTATGTGTAATAGTTCCGGAGCTCATGTTGAACTCACCGCCGTCTGCTACTACAGGAGCTGCATACCAAACAGTGCCGTCAGTGATGAAATCTCTGACGGTTGCGCCGTTAATATTGAGTGCTCCGCCGTTTTCTACCTGAACGAAGAATCCTTTTGGGTTATCAATTGTTCCTGTGAACTGTTCTCCCGTGATAACATTGCACTCTGCTGCTTCGGAGTCACATTTCTGTCCGGCGTTTTCTGCATTGTAAGCGTCTACTGCAGCTTCAGCATCTTCACGAGTGGCATATTCTGAATCTCTGAACTTATAAACAGTTGTAGTTGCGTCTGCGTCTGCGTCTGCATCTGCATCTGCATCTGTATTTGCATCGGCATCTTCCGGTGCATCTCCATCAGCTGTATCAGCATCTTCTGAAGAAGCGTCTTCGTCAGCTGTCTCTGTATCTGCATTTTCATCATCTGAGCTTTCATCGGAAGCTGCGCTGTCCTGATCTTCACTTCCCGTAGTATCGGAAGATTCTTCGTCAGCACTTATGTCTTCATTTTCAGCTGCTTTCGTTACTTCTTCGATATCATCATAAGTTGCAGCCTCTGCCCCCTCGCATTCTGCTGCCTTTCCGGAGAGAGTAATTCCGTCTCCGAGAGTAAGAGAGCCGCCTGACACGACTTTAAACAAGCTGTCATAGCTGTCAGCTTTCTTACGGAAGATATTTACAGCTCCTTCTCCTTTGAGTGTAACATCTTTGCTTATCTCAAGGCTCTCACCTTCAGCTACGATATCGCCGCTGACTGTGATTTCTCCGCCTTCTGCAACAGCTGCTTTAAGTGCTTCCCAGCTGTTAACAGGTGTTGCTGCGTAAACACTAAAAGCTCCGGAAAGAGGCGTAGCCACATTCCCGAAGACCATCAGTAATGACAGGACAGCAACCAATACTCTTGATCTGAGTTTCTGATAACCTGCGTTCATAAGATTCTTCCCTCCACAATCTATGTTTTGTAACCGTTGTGTAACCGTTGTGATTAAAAAAAGAACAGTCATAATTATCCTAGTGTAACTGTTCTGTAACTATATAGGGTATTTATATATCATTTCGTGGTGTCAAGTCAACATTTTTCGTTAACTTTCTTGCTGTTTTTAATCTATTTCTAATGTTAGTTTCCCCATTTTTCAAGCTAAAACAAAATATAGCGCTTTTCTGCGCTATATATCTATATGTATTGTTTAATATTGTTTAATCTTGCTTAATGATGTTTTTTTAATCTTCGGCGGCTGCCAATAATTCTGAGAACCTGCTCATGGTGCCCGGTATGTCAATGCTCTGAGGACACACGGATGCGCAGGCTCCGCAGCCTATGCAGTCCTGAGGTTTCTTTCCGGACGGAAGCGCCTCCACGCCCATGATTCCCAAGAATCCTTCCTCTGTATATACGTGCTCGTTGTACAGTTCCAGAATCTTAGGTATTTCGAGTTCTATAGGGCATTCGGACATGCAATACCTGCAAGCCGTGCACGGGACCGTGCCCTCTTTGGCTTTGGTGTCCTCAGCTGCTGCGTCGATCAGAATGTTTAATTCGTCTTCAGTAAGCTTCTTTTCTTCTGAGAAGAATTCTATGTTTTGTCTCAGCTGCTCCATATCTGACATGCCGGAAAGTATCATTGTAACGCCCGGCACTGTCTGCAGAAAACTGAAGGCCCAGTTGGCCGGAGTGTATTCCGGTCTCTTTTCAGCTAATTTTTCTTCCGCGCCGAGGCAGCTCTGAGCAAGTTTGCCTCCCCTGAGTCCTTCCATAACCCAAATCGGGATTCCTCTCTTATTAAGTTCCTCAACCTTTGATTTTGCATCCTGGAATTCGTAGTCGAGATAGTTGAGCTGAATCTGACAGAACTCCACTATGTCTCCATGGGCCTCGAGGAATTTCAGTAACACTTCCTGAGAACCATGTATTGAAAATCCGAGATGCTTAATGCGACCCGCGGCCTTTTGTGCCAGCAGGTATTCTCTGAGACCTTCATCATCATTGACGTATTTATCTATGTTTCCTTCGAACACATTATGGAAGAGATAGAAATCAAAGTAATCCACCTTGCATTTTTCGAGCTGCTTCTCGAAAATCTCTTCGTGTTTTGCGAAGTTGGAATGATCGTAACCCGGAAATTTAGATGCCAGATAGAAATTGCTTCTGTCATGCTTAGAAAGAGCTTCTCCGATTACGTTTTCACTCTTTCCGTAGTGATATCCCCAGGCCGTGTCGTAATAATTGATACCGTTTTCTATTGCATAATCGACCATCTCCTGCGTGGCTGCCTGATCCGGATTCTCTTCCTTTCCGTCAATACACGGAAGCCTCATGCAGCCGAGGCCCAGAGCCGATAATTTCTCGCCTTGAAAATCTCTGTAAAACATTTTTCTTCCTTTATATATTATATGCGCTCTGCGACTATGACTCTATCCAGGCCTGCCAGGTCCTTGAAACTTTCTATGCTTCTGTAAGTGGCTGCCTTTTCCAAGAGTTCGCTTACTGCTTTAGCTTGATCGTGGCCGATTTCAAGAACCAGAATTCCGCCGCTCTTAATATGTGAGCTTGCTTCATCCGCCAAAATCCTGTAGAAATCGAGTCCGTCCTCTCCTCCGTCCAGAGCCTTGACAGGCTCGTGCATCCTGACCTCTACTGCCAATTTGTCTATTTCCTTAGTAGGAATATACGGAGGGTTGCATACTATTACGTCATAAATCGCATCCTCGGAGATGGCGTCAAACATATCGCCCTCAAGGAATGTGCACTGTCCGTTTACTCTATTCAATGCGGCGTTGCCGATTGCTGTTTTAAGTGCTTCCTGCGATGCATCCGTCATCGTAACATGTGAGCCTTCTATTTTAGCGGCAACCGAAACCCCGATGGCTCCGCTTCCGGTGCACATATCCAAAACCTCCGGTTTTGTATATCCTCTCTTCTTGATCTCGGACAGCAGTTTTTCTACGACTATCTCTGTATCCATGCGAGGAATAAGTACGTTCTTGTTAACTCTGAAAGGAAGTCCCATGAATTGCTGGATACCTACTATATACTGAAGCGGCATGCCTTCCAGTCTGGCCGAGATGCGCTTTTCGTATTCATAGAAGTCGTCCTCTTTCATGAGTTCCTTCCCTCTGGTAATCATCTCGGAATCCGAAAGGCCCGTGGCATATGACATAATTATCCTGGCTTCGTTTCTTCCGTTTTCTATCATACCGAGAGAAGCCTGTCCCCACTTGAGAGCATTCTCGTATGTCTTTATATCTGCCGTATATCTTCTGGCCAATGTTCTCTTCTTGGCGTCATTGGCTTCTTTTTCCGTAATTATGTCTACGATTCTTCTTCCGTCACCGACGTCTCCGGCCACGAGTGTGTATCCGTCGGAGTCGAGATTATCCAGGAATTTAATTGCTTCGTTTATCTCATCATCTCCGGCAGGAGGAATGGCCTCTGCATCCTTGGAGCTGATCTCATTGTTGTATTCGGTGTTGGCCTTTACGCCTTCTTCCCACTCGCTGGCTTCCTTCTTGGCCTGTTCTTCTTCCTTTTTACTTCTTACTATATTACCGTCCTTGTCTACGAATCCTTCTATCTCTATAGTCTCCGGATCTACCAGTACGGACTTAAGGGAGAGAAGGGCAACTTCCAGCTGATCGTCAGTAGGTTCTGCCGTCGTGAGTTTTTGGAGCATAAGGCCCGGCCAGCTCAGGATTTTTACAAGCTTGCCGTCCGAACGTCCCGCCCATTTCAGCAGCTCATAGCTGATGGCCGCTATAACCGGCAGTAGAAGGAGCCTGGAAACTATTCTCCACAGGAGATTCGGCCAGCCAAGGAAACTGAAAAGAAGTATGCTTATGATGAGAACAAACATCATAAAGCTGGTGCCGCAGCGAGGGTGAAGTGTGTAGTATTTCTTCGCATTCTCTACGGTCAGGTCTTCTTTATTTTCAAAGCAGTGTATGGATTTGTGCTCTGCTCCGTGATATCTGAAGAGATTCTTTACATCGTTCAGGTTTCGTATGGCCAGAACATATGCCACGAACATAAGTATCCTCAGGAATCCCTCTATGAGGTTCAGGATTACGGCATTTTCCGTCCATTCCTTCATGAAGTTGACCACCCATGTAGGAAGTATAACGAAGAAGAGCACCGAGATAACGATGGAGACTATAAGAGCAAGCGTCATGAGAATATTCCATGCCGCCTTGGCTCCGAATTTCTTGTTAATCCACGCCTCGAACTTACCCTCTTCATATTCTTCGGGAGCATACTCTTCAAGTATGCTTGCGGATTCCATCAGTGTTCCCATTCCGTCGATAAGGGAACGCACGAAAGCAACGACGCCCCTTACCAGAGGCACCTTCATAGCTTTCGGATCTTCTTTTCTCATCTTTGTTTTGAGATAGAGTTCTCCGCTCGGCAGGCGCATGGCAATGGCGGTGCGGTCTGCTCCGCGCATCATAACGCCTTCCATTATGGCCTGTCCTCCGATTTTGGTCGGGCAGGCGTCTTTTAAGAAAATTTTGCTGTAATCTATTTTAGCCATAACACTATTATTATACTTCTAAATTATCTTTTTTAACATAAAGTCAATGAAATCTTTATTAGACTTGGTGGATGAAAGATTTTCAATAATCTCCTCGGTCACGTCCATAGGATTGCCGGAGCTCATGGCGCGGCGCAGCCAGTTCATAACCGCATACTCCTCAGTAGTAAGAAGGAGGTCTTCGCGTCTGGTGCCGGATTTGTATAAATCGATGGCAGGGAAGATTCTTCTTTCTGAGAGCTGTCTGTCAAGGTGGAGCTCCATATTGCCCGTACCCTTGAATTCTTCATATATTACATCGTCCATACGTGAGCCGGTATCGACCAGCGCGGTGGCGAGTATGGTTACGCTGCCGCCTTCCTCGAGTTTACGCGCTGTGCCGAAGAATTTCTTCGGCGGGTGCAGAGCACCCGGGTCGAGACCGCCGGATAGTGTTCTTCCGGATGTCGGCACTTCCATATTATATGCACGGGCCAGTCTGGTTATGGAATCGAGAAGTATCATTACGTCCTTTCCTGTTTCCGCCAGTCTCTTGGCACGCTCCAGCACCATATGCGCTACCTTTACGTGTCTCTTCGTTTCCTCGTCAAAAGTTGAAGAAATAACCTCGGACCTTTTTAGACTCCTCTTCATATCCGTAACCTCTTCCGGTCTTTCATCAACGAGGAGGACTATGAGTTCAATGTCCGGATACTTATCTTCCACCGATGCCGCAATCTTTTTCAGGAGTACGGTCTTGCCTGCTTTAGGCTGGGCTACTATAAGTCCTCTCTGGCCGCGGCCTATAGGGGCCACGAGGTCCATAACTCTTGTGGACAGATCTATGCTGGAGCTTTCCAGCACAATCTTCTCATCCGGAAATACCGGAGTGAGATTATCGAAGTAAGGGCGTCTCTTTGACTCTACCGGATCGATGCCGTTTACGGATTTAACGTAAAGCAGGGCTCCGAACTTTTCGGTGCCGTTCGGCTTTCTTGAAATACCCAGAATCTTGTCCCCTGTTCTGAGGCCGAATCTTCTGATCTGGCTGTGAGACACATATATATCCTTGGAAGAAGTCAGGAAATTATCGAAGCGCAGAAATCCGAACCCGTCATCAGCAATCTCCAGGATGCCCTCCACTTCGGGTCTTTCCTCTTCCTCTTCAGCGGGTGCTTGAGTCTCAGGCTCTTCGGCCTCTTCTTCTGCAGTCTCTTCTTCAATCTCTTCAGTCAAAGATTCTTCCTTGATTTCTTCGATTTCTTCTTTTTTCTTTCTTGGCATAGTCCCCTCCTCTTTTTTAGAGCTCTTCGTTGGCACCGACGGTTGTCAGTATCTCTTCTTGTGATTTATCCACTTGGCTGACGCTGAGCCTGGAGATATCGTCGGTATTTAATTCTTCTCCCAAAGCCAGCAGTGTCGGCGACAGATACACAGTCGACAGCTTCTTTCCGTCCATGCTTATAATGGATCTTTCCGTGAAATTATCTCCCACTATGTAATAACGATTTCCGATTTTCATTATGTCTTTTATGGCGATCTTCTTATGTCCCATCTGCATATCCGCAGGCTTGTAAGGATTCTTCTCTCCGTATGCGAATCTCTTTCCGTAAAGCATATCGTATGCCAATGCTTCCATATCTTCCAGATAATCCGCAGCCTTTGGCGAATTCGTTTGCTGATAATCGAAAATGATTCCTTCATGAGAAAGGCCTGCATCTTTCAGCAGTAATGCGCCACTCTGGTAGGAGTGAATGTTTTTATCTTCTTTCTTCAGTCCTATATTGTCCCAGATTACGTATCTTGTGGTATACAAGTCCTTTTGTTTGTAGTTTTCTTCCTTTACATCCAGCGCCGGGATATGGTCACCGTATATCAGCATTACCGTCGGCTCACCGGTTTCTTCGATACGTTCAATCAGATCTCCGATGAAGGTATCCATCTCGTGGCATTCGTTCAGATAATACTCATACTTCCACTTGGTCTCTTCATCCTCTGCAGTTACCTCTGTATACGGACTCTTAAATACCTGAGTCGTCGGATAGGCTCCGTGACCTTCTACGGATATGACATGCATGAAATCTCTTTCTTCGCTTTCGGTCATAATTTCCATAATCTCATCGGTGAGAACAGTGTCTTTACACCAGTTGGTCGGAGTAAAAGATACGTTATTCATGTATTCGACTGAGGTGAAGGTGTCAAAGCCGAGATTCTTGTATACTTCGTTTCTGTTATAGAAAAGTGCTCTGTGATTATGCAGTGCACTGGTTCTGTAGCCATGAGCCTTGGTAATATATGCCAGGTTCTCCAGTGTCTCTTCTCTTAGTTTTCCCTTGTACGGGTATTCTCCCGGACCGAAGAACTTGGCGCTTATTCCCGTCAGGACCTCGAACTCCGTATTGGCTGTTCCCGCACCGCAGGCCGGTACTTCGAAACTACCGGATGAATACTCTTTATATAATTTCTTGAAAACCGGTGTAGGATCTTCAGATACTTCTATATTCGAATAATCATCTGCCACCGTAAATGACTCCATCTGAAGGACTATTATGTTCGGATGATCTTTTGAATCGTCTTTGCTTTCCAGCGAGGTGTCGTTTCCTCGCTTGGTCTTGTTCTCGAGAATTGAAGATACTTCCGATGCCGAGTATCCTTTCGGTTTGGAAATGCCGGCATTGGCCGATGTCATGATAAAGCAATAGGCCAGCCCGTAATCCCTGTAGGCATAGTTTAAGTTTCCGAAGAATGTCCCTATTATGCCTTGACCTATCAAGGCCCAGGTAGAGCCCAGAGAAAGAATTACGGCGAGCGCAATAGTCCCTATGCTTTTTTTATAGCTGACGTTTTTCCATTTTTCACTTCTGATAAATATGAGCACTATTGCCCCAAACAGAAGAAGAGCTGCCGCTCCCATAAGAATCAATTGAGGAACGGAATAGTAGGTCGTCGCAATTGTCAGACCATCCGCGAAGTTCTGCATATCGTACAGCGTGAACGGCGTCATGC
Source organism: uncultured Eubacteriales bacterium (assembly GCA_902773835.1). Taxonomy (GTDB): domain Bacteria; phylum Bacillota; class Clostridia; order Peptostreptococcales; family Anaerovoracaceae; genus Crickella. The sequence goes on from CACYFZ010000009.1 coordinate 73,309, forward strand.
GTGACATAAGTATCATGCCGTTAACGCCTCCGAGAGCTATCCACAGAAGAGATATTATAAACCAAACAAATTTGCGCCTCTTAAATAGCAGCGCAACCGTCATGCTGGTAAAAATTATGAGCATGTTGTACAGAAAGACAATCGGGTTTGCAATTGCCCAGCGAAAACCTTCAAGCGGACCGGTGCTGAGTCTGGCAAACCATTCCATATAAAGATTGATAAGAAAAGCATACAGCGCCATCAGCGCCACATACTTAAGCTCATGTCTCTTCGCGTCGTAATATTTAGCTTCTCTTTTGGGGAAAACTTTTTGAAAGGTCTTTCTGATTCCGAGGCCTCGCAAGGTCACTCCTCCCGTAAATTATTTGCAAGTGCAGCGAATTCCGCCAAAGAAAGGGTTTCTGCTCTTCTGTTTTCATCTATACCCGAAGCAGCCAATGCTTCAGAGACCTTTTTCTTGTCCGTACCCTCCATGGCAGAAAGAGCATTCAGCAGGGTTTTTCTTCTTTGTGAAAAGCCCGTCTTTATACATTTGAACATAAAGTCTGCATTATCCGTTTTAACAGCAGGCTCTTTTCGTATATCCAGCCTCAGGACTTCCGAGTCCACTTTCGGCGCAGGGTAGAAGCACTCTCTCGGCGCATCCGTCACTTTGCTGACTTCAGCATAATAATGGACCGAATATGTTATAGCTCCGCCGGCTCTTTCTCCCGGCTCTGCGGCTATCCTGTCCGCAACTTCCTTTTGCATCATTACCGTGATGCTGTCTATTCCGTGTGCTGTTTCCAGCAGTTTCATAATAATCGGTGTGGTGATGTAGTAAGGAAGGTTTCCGACGACTCTTACGCTGTTAATATCGTATAAGTCTTTTATTTCAGCTATAAGACCGTCTATATCAAGCTTCAAAATGTCCTCATGGATTATGCGGACATTGTCCGATCCGAAGGTCTTAACTCTGAGCGGTTCTATGAGGCTCTCGTCGAGTTCTACGGCGGCAAGGAATCCGGCACGTTCAGATAAAGGTAACGTAAGAGCTCCGGTTCCCGGGCCTATCTCAATGACAAGCGCGCCCTCGTCTGCTCCGCAGCCGCAGACTATGGCGTCTATAACGCCCTCGTCCACCAAGAAGTTCTGTCCCAGACTCTTCTGCGGTCTGACGCCGCCATAGCCGTAAGGCGTCTTGGGACGCCCTCCACGCTTCTTATTCTTCAATTTTTTCGACTGCTTGCCTGAGCTCATCTCTGTCTATTCCGAATCCTTTTAGTTTCTTAATCATGGCAGAAGCATTTCCGTATCCTATGCCCAGGATTTTGCATACCTTGGCTCTTTTTTCGGACGCTCCTGCTCCTCCGGCCAGACCCATTTCCGTAAGATCTCTTATGTTCGCATAGGCCTCTTCATCCTTTTCATCTTTACGGGCATCCGCCAGAGATTCACGCTCCAGGGCTTTTGATATGACTTCTGCTATTACTTCGGGTCTTGCATTTTCGACTCCTATATCCGTTCCTTCAGTGGCATCAGCCCTGTCCAAATATGCCTGAACGGCATTCGGGAATTTTTTAGTCAGTTTGTTTCTTATGCCCTCGCCGGCGAAGTCCGGATCCAGAAGAAGTATGAGTCCTTTTTTCGCATATGCCTTCTCCATAAGAGTCCATGTCTCAGCGCTTATACCGAATCCGTGTGTCGGAATAATAAGCGCATCACATGCCTCGGATACGGCCCTGACATCATCCCTTCCTTCGACAACAATGGCCTGATTTACGAAAATCTTGTCCATTGCTACTTTTTCTCCTCTTCTTCTTCGAAAGTAAAGAGCAGTTCACCCGGGTTGAGCAATCTCAATTGTTTTCTGGCCTGGTCCTGAACGTAATCTCTGTCTCCGGCATTTTTGACCTCTTCTCTCAGCTTGTCCCTTTCGACCTCCAGCTCTTTCTGCCTTTTCTTAAGTGCGCGGTTTTCAGCCTTGAGCCTGATAATATCCCTTCCGCACATGGTGGCCAGGCTGGCGAACAAAGCAATTATAAGAACCACGAGAAGGAGTTTGCGTCTGGCCTTCCTGCGGGCGACTTTAGCTTTACGCTTCCTCACCCTTTTTTCGAAGTCCGCTTCTCCCTCCGCTTCTGTCGGAGTAAATTCATCCGAGGAAGAGACTTCTTCAAGCTCTTCCTCTTCGTAATAATCTTCTCTGTCTTCTAATTCTTCCTTGTATACTTCTCTTCCTTCTGTCATTTTATATTCCGAGTTTCGGTTCAGGGTCTATCCTGCTTCCGTTCTGTATTATCTCAAAGTGCAGATGTGATCCCGTGCTTCGTCCGGTGCTGCCCATAAGAGCAATCTGCTGTCCCTGATATACCTTTTCTCCGACATTTACGAGCAGCTTGCTGCAATGTCCGTATTTTGTTACATAGCCGTTTCCGTGGTCGATATCTATGCACATTCCATAGGCTCCGCTGTATCCCGACGTTATGACAGTACCTCCGTCACTGGCATAGATAGGCGTACCGATAGGTGCTGCCATATCAAGACCGGTGTGGGCGCGGCCCCATCTCGGTCCGAAGCCTGAGGTCAGAGTATATCTCTCACACGGAATGGCAAATGTTCCGGTCGCTGCAGTCTTCGGTCTCTCAGCCGTACCTACCAGGATGATCTTGTTCTGAACCTTTCTGGTTTCGTCTACGACCTCACCTTCTCTTTTTACGATTTCTCCGCTTTGCTTGGTGATAGTTCCCTCGAAGATTTGAATGCCGTCTCTACCTTCCTGTTTGATGAATGTATCTCCTTTATAGTATTCATCGGACTCTTTTTTGATGGTCTTGTATTCAACGACTTCTTTCATTCGGCCGTTTTCCACCATGGTAACGCTGAGCGGATCCACTGTCTTGTGAATGCAAATCTTGTCTCCCTGCTCAGGTTCCGCCACCACTTCAGTGTTGCTTTCATCGAAGATGTTTTCAGCACTGACTGAGAAGTCTGACTGCAGGCTTGCTGCATTCTCGCCTTCTTCTACAATATGATAAATCTGCATTTCTCCGCCGCTGATCATCTGCTCTCTGGCGCTGGTGTTGTCTTGCACGCTTGTCAGAAGAACATTCAAAGGCTTAATGTCCAATGTGTTTGCGAACTCAGTGGATACCAGTTTCATTCCTCTGTCAGGTGTCGAGAGTTCGGTCTGAGTCTCCTTCAACAGAGTTTCCGCATCATTATTATCTTTCACGATGGCCACGAGGTTTTGTCCGTCGTATACACCGTATGCTTCAGTTTCAATGTCCGTCATGTATACGAGTTTATTAACCGCAGCGTCGGAAGTGTCCAAAACTTTGCCGCTCGAATCAACCTCGTTGAACGTAACATTTTGATTGGCAACGAATTCAACGTCCAAATTACTGCTGCTGTTTTCGGATAGCTTCTTTCCGGCTATATCCAAAACATCCGTTACCTCTTCCTGCTCTCTTACATAACCGAGGACCTTTCCGTTATATGCATACTCGTAGACCGTAAAACGGTCGAAGAGTATGAGTATTCCGGAAACGATTATTGTAATAGCCAAGAGTCCCAGACCTATAGATCGTCTGGTGTTTCTGTAGGTGGAAGCTATGTTGTGTGAGGCAATAATAAAGTCTTTGCCCATACCCGTGGCCACGTCGTCCACTTTTTCCTGAACCTTATCTCCCAGCTCTATTGTCTTGGAAAGAAGAGAAAGTCCTTTGAAACTTTTCTCGTAAGGTCCTCTTTTTAGTTTCAGGGCTTTTCTTCCCTTAACGGTTTTCTTTTTGTCCTTCGGCTCCTCCGGCTGCTCTTCCTCCGCCGTCAGCGCTTTTTTCTTGGCGTCTGACAAAGCGGCGGCCGCTGCCTTCTCTTCTGCATCATTTCTTTCCTGCGTTTCCTGATCATCAAGATCGATAACGGCAGGTGCAATGCCTTTGAGTTCTGCCTCTGTCTCTTCTGCTGTCTCCGGAGGTTCCGGCTCTGTAACTGCAGACTCTGCTACCTTTAGTTCTGCCTCGGCGCCGGCCTCGACCGGCTTCTCAGCTTCCTCTTCTTTCTTTCCCTGAATAAGTGCCATGGCTTTGGCCGCTGCCTTTGCAGTTTCTTCATCCGGTTTGTTCTCCGCTTGTATGTTGGTGACATCACCCGGTTTAAGGCCTCTGGCTTCCAAGGCCTTTGCATATGCCTGTGCCAAGGCGCTCATGTAGTGGACGTTTTCGGCCTCATACTTCTTCGGAGCTTCCCTTTTAGGCGCATCAGAAGAATCCTTAGGATTCAGACCCTTTGAGTCCGTTTCCTCGGCGTGTGTCTGAGCCACGGCCCTCGCTATGTTTATGTTCTCGGCTTTTAAATTTTCAGATTTTTTATTATCTTTGTCGTTGCTCACGCTTCACTCTTCTTCCTGTACCAGTTATATGCTTCATCAGCTCTGGTTCTGCAGCATGTGCAGACCTTTCCTTCGTCGGTGTATCCCGTATCTCGGCATATATTGCATCTGTATTTTCTCTCGAGGTAGTCCGGCGGAAGTCCTTCGTCCTCAAGAATTATTCTCTTTCTTTCTTCCAGGCTTTTCCTTTCATTCCTTAATGCTTCTCTGGACTTTCTGCCTGAACCGCTCGGATTGAGTCCTACCAATGTCGCGCCCAGCTCTCTTTCTCTGTCCAGAACCTCTTTCATTCCCGGGATGTTTTCCGCAGCCTCGTTCAGCCTGGCTTTATAAGCGTTTTCATCCTCTTCTCTTATGTATTCATAGTAGTCTCGGAGCACTTTTCGGCTGACTTTTACGCCGTCGTTTTCCGAAGCAGCTTTCGTCGCCGGCTTTTCTTCTCCTCTTGAAAACGGAACTTTAACGCCTCCCTTTTCAAGCATCTTGTTTTCCAAAACCTTATTCACATATCTCAGACTCGGCTCTCTTATTCCGGCCGATGCTTTGCACGCATCTAAAACTTCATCTAAGGAGAATCCCATCTCATCGAACCAAGGATCCATTATTTCTCTGTCTCCCGGATTCGGAATTCTGTTGAAGCCGAGCGCTTTGAACACCTCTCTGTATGCGCTGTTTCTGGCGTTGTGCTTCTCCAGGAGTTTTTTAACCGAAGAGATGTCTTCGCATCCGTCCTCCTTCCAGCGAAGCGCAACTTTGAAAATATAATCTGCGTTATCTTTTCCTATATCCGCGCAGTAATCTATCGCGTAGAACAGAACTTCTGCTTTTATTCCGTATACCTTCAAAGCATCTTCGAGTTTCTCCAGTTCTTTTCTCGAGGTGGTTCTTCCCACCACCTCCTCATATCTGGCAAACAGCTGCTGAAGCTGCTGATCTATAAGTCTTGCTTCCGCATCTTCTTCGTCGCTGTCGAAGTCGTAGAAAGTGTCCACATCCTCTTCATCGAAGTCGTCTTCATATTCTTCCGAAGGTGTATCTAAGTCGAGGCTGAGCGTGTTTTTCCCGTAGAATTTCTCAAGCATTCTGTTGAATTCTATTACGGATCCGTCGGCGTTTTTTGTGACCAAGCCCTTTGCGGCCCAGTATTCCCAAGCTTCTTCTATTTCCTCCTCGGTCATTCCCAGAATCATGGCCAGGCTGCGGTTATTCGTTTCCTCTTCATACTGCGAATAAAACAGCGCCAACAGAAAGAGCTTAACGTACTCCCCCGGAGCATCCGGAAGGAATTCGTTAATAAAGATGTTCTCCACCCTTGTCATATACAGGAGCTTGTCGTTACGCTCCGCAATTTTAAGCTTTATCTTTGACATTATTATCCGCAGGTTTCCTTAAATGAACATTAGAAATCTTACTCTCTGGCCATATTGCCGAATTTAACGTATCTCGGAATCCATGTAAGATTGGCGATTCCTACAGGTCCGTTTCTGTGTTTAGCTATATTAACGGCGCAGGTAAGTGCTGCATTTTCACTTACTTCCGCTTTGTCTTCATCATTGTTGTAGTAGTCGTCACGCTTAAGGAAGATTACTACGTCCGCATCCTGCTCGATGGCCCCCGAGTCTCGGAGGTCCGAAAGTTTCGGCATATGGTCTCCGCCTCTTTGCTCCGGTCCTCTGGACAGCTGTGAAAGAAGTATTACCGCACAGTCGAGTTCCTTGGCCATGATCTTAATGGATCTTGTAATCGCGGCAATTTCTTTTTCTCTTTGCTCGATTCTGTATCCTCCCATGCTCATAAGCTGAAGATAGTCGATGATAACAAGATCAATGCTTCCCTTCTCCTGCTTAAAGCGTCTTATTTTATTCTTCATTTCCACAGGAGTAATAACTGAGGTTTCATCTATTACCATATCTGTTGAATGAAGCTCTTCCTGTGCCATGCTGAGGGCTTCCCAGTCATCGCTGCTTACGTCTCCCTTTCGGATATTTTCCAAAGGAACGCTTGCCTTCATGGAAAGAAGTCTCTGTCCCAGCTGTGTATTGGCCATCTCCAAACTGAACACCATCACTTTATATCCGTTTGATGCGGCATTCTCTGCCACATTAAGTGCCCATGCCGTCTTTCCGACGCCCGGTCTTGCAGCCAAAATGATGAGGTCTGTCTTCTGAAATCCTCCGAGAATCTTATCTACTTCCCTGAAGCCCGTTTCTATTCCCTTGATGGCTCCGCCCTGCTGCTCAAGTGTCCTCAGCTCCGTGAGGTTTTCGATAAGGACATCTCCAATAGGAACGTATTGGCTCTTCTGAGCTTTGTTCGCTATGTTGAGGATGCGTTGCTCCGCATTATCCAAAACATCTTCCGGGGGAAGTTCGCCCGAATATGCGGCATCCCTTATGGAATCGGCTTCATTTATGAGCTGGCGCATCTTTGATTTATCATCGACGGTCTCCGCATAATATTTCGCATTCGAAACCACGATGGCCTCATCCAACAACTTGCTCAGATATGTCATTCCGCCTACCATATCTGCGGTCTTTCTCTGCTTGAGAGCCGAGTACACTGTGGTTATATCCACTCCCACGCCTTTTTGATCCATTTCCAGCATGGTCTTGAACAGTTCCTGATGCTCCTTCAGATAAAAATCCTCCGGCCTCAGTATTCCGGTAACGTCAGCCCTGGCGTCCTGGCTTTTCAGCATGGCGCCCAGCACCGCTTTCTCCGCCTCGATATCCGTCGGTGGTACCAATACTTTTTCGTTTCTTTCTTCGTCCATATCCGTCTTCTTTGCTAGTCCTCTTTGCCGCCTTCGACCCTTATTTCAATCTTAGCGCTTACATCCTGGAAGAGTTTAAGTTCCACTTCACTTACGCCGGTTTCTTTTATCGGCTTGTCCAGGACAATCTTCCTGCGGTCGATTTCCTCTCCCGTCTGCTCTTTTATCGCATCTGCTATATCCATAGATGTGATAGATCCGAAAAGTCTTCCTCCGTCTCCTACTTTTGTCTTGATAACAACAGGTTCTGACGATAGTTTCCTGGCAAACGCCTCTGCCGCAGCCTTATCTTGTTCAAACTGCTCTTTCATCTTGGCAGCCGCTCTTTCCATCGCCTTTTTGTTAGCAGGAGTGGCTTCAACTGCTGCACCGCTCGGAATCAGCTTGTTTCTGGCGAATCCGTCGCTGACTTTTACTATATCTCCGACCTTTCCGGTTCCTTTTACGTCTTTTTTCAGAATTACTTCCATATTTCACCTCGATTTTTGTTAAATTTCGCATCATTTCGGCATGTTTGCGTCGATTTCTGCGCAGTTTCTCTTAAATTTTGTACGTTTTGTATCAAATATTGTTAAACTTACTTAGAAAAGTGTGTCTCTTCTGTTTATAGCATCTATTTTGCTGTCATCGTCTATTTCAATCGTCTTCTCCAGGCTTTCCTTAACCAGCTTGTGAAGTTCCGCGGAAACCTCATCAAAGTCCTTGTCCGATTGAGCCGCGGCCGATGTGAAGTGGCCGCCGCCGCCGAGTTTTTCCATAAGACTCTGTACATTGACATCTCCCAGGGATCTGGCGCTTACCAGCGTCTTACCCTTATCGTTGAAGCCAAGAACAAATGATGCGATTACGCCTTTTATCATCAGGAGTTCGTCTGCTATCTGCGCATTTATGATCTGAGAATTCGCCCCGCCGGCATTATTTACCGCGAAGGCTATTCCCTGATCGGTAACTTCTGCGTTGCCTATGGCTCTGGCTTTTATCTTCAGGTCTTCTCCGCTCATCTGGAAGAATCTCTTTACCTCCGTTGTATCTGCGCCGGCCCTCTTAAGCCAGGATGCAGCCTCGAAGGTTCTGACTCCGGTCCTTCCCGAGAAATTGTTGGAGTCTACCATTATCCCTGCCAGCATGGCCTCTGCTTCAAACTTATTTATAAATCTCTTCTGTGAGATATGCTGCATAAGCTCTGCCATAAGCTCACTGGCAGACGACGCATAAGACTCAATATATGCGACCGAAGCATTATGATATGAATCTTCCGTCATTCTGTGATGGTCGATTATGATTCTGTTTCTGCAGGCAGCGACCAATTCTTCGCTTTCCACCAGCATCGGTCTGTTGGTATCTACTATGATCAGCAGAGTCTTGCGGGTTACCATCTTGAGCGCCTTTTCAGGCTTGATGATCTCGTAGTCTCCCGTGGACTCGGCTTGCTCATAAATGATATCCAGAGAATCATTTCTTTTATCCAGTACGATGTATGTTTCCTTTTCCAGGAACCTGCATATACTGTAAGCTCCTATCGCCGCTCCGAACGAGTCCATGTCCGGAAGCTTGTGCCCCATTACCATGACCTTGTCTGCGTCTTTTATAAGGGCGCGCATCGCGTGGGCAATAACCCTGGATTTTCCGCGGTTTACCTTCTCTACGGTCTGCATCGTTCCGCCGTAGTAGTGAGTTCCCTCGTCGGTCTTCACGACCGCCTGGTCTCCTCCGCGTCCGAGCGCCAGTTCAAGTGCGGCCTCTGCAAGGTCTGATGATTCTCTGAGGTTTACGGTTGAAATACCGATTCCCATACTTATGGATGCCGGGAAGTCAATCTGCCCCTCAATGGACCTGACCTCGTCCAGGATGCTGAAGTTATCCTCTATCATCTCGTCCAGCCTGCCCTGATTCGTATACATGACATATCTTTCTTCATCCATGTGCACAAGCGGTGATTCGAACTTGTCCGCCCAGTTATGCAGCATACTGTCAACTTCGGCCGGTACCGCTCTTTTAGAATCCTCGCTGGCGCTGGCAATGAATTCATCATAATTGTCTATGTTTATGTAGACTATAACGGCTCTGTCGCTTTCCACCTTGGTCATGTAGCTGTAGCGAGCCGTGGCCTCGTCGAAAAATACGACGATATCCTCGTCTTCTTTAGGATTCTCATTGGTTTTAAGTCTGAAAATCCTGTCATTTTTTTCAATAACACGCTCTTTTTCATTGACCGTCAGAAGCTCCGCCCTCTTTACGCCGGTAAGCGTAAAGAACTTGGATCCGCTGATATCCTCATATACGAAGACGTTCTTTATGAGAGCATTGGCTGCCGTTACATAACCGTCAACATCGACTATGCATGCTGCCATCGGTATTTGATTAATATAACTTATATCCATGATTTCACCTCTGTTTGCGGCCTGTCCGTCTGTTTTCACGGACTACTTGCCGACGTCCCTGAGTAAATCTATGAGTCTGTTGAGTTCTTCAAGGCTGTAGTATTCGATCTCTATTCTTCCCTTTTTTTCGTCCCCTCTAATGTTAACCTTGGTTCCGAAAAGGGTTTTCAATTCAGACTCTACTGCCTTTATCTCCGCCGGTACCTGCCCTTCAGGCTGGTCCGATTTTCTCTTTCTTTTCTTTCTTTCCGGCCTCAGTTCATCCTTAATCTTCTCCGCCAGCTTTTCGGTTGCTCTTACGGAAAGATCATTTCGGATTATCTTATCCGCAACTTCTTTCTGTTTTACCTTATCCGGAATATTTATAATGGTGCGGCCGTGGGCTGCAGACATCTGTCCGCTTGATACGTAATCCTGTATGTCCTGCGGGAGTTTCAGCAGTCTTATGCTGTTGGCTATATAAGTCCTGCTTCTTCCAAGCGAGGATGAAACCTGCTCTTGCGTGAAGCCGTATTTCTCTGTCATGGACTTAAGACCCTTCGCTTCTTCGATGGGATTTAAGTCCTCTCTCTGCATGTTCTCGATGATGGCAACTATCGCATTCTGCCTGTCATCGAAATTTCTGATGATGCACGGAACGCTTGAGAGACCTGCGATCCTGGATGCTCTCCAGCGTCTCTCTCCCGCAACGAGTTCGTAACCGTTGTTGCTCTCTCTTACTATCAGCGGCTGTATTACGCCGTTGCTTTTTATAGAGCCGGCCAGTTCCTGAAGCTTGGCTTCGTCGAATACCATACGCGGCTGTGCAGAGTTGGGCTTGATATCATTAATATCCACATAGATGACTCTGTCTTCATCGCTTGAGGCATCCGCCTTCGCTTCTGCGGCCACGGCGGGAGTCGCTTTCTTTTTCACCGCGCTCTTCGAGGCCTTGGCAGCCTTATCATCGGATGCGCTTTCAGCGTCACGGCTGCCCGAAGGCTCCGCCTTCTCCGCCGCATCGTTTTCTTTTATAGGAGCGACATCTGCAAACAATGCGTCGAGGCCTCTCCCCAGTCCTGCTTTCCTTGCCATGTCCTACCTCCCTTTTCTCTTGTTGGATCTTTCCCTTGCAAGGAATTCTTTCGTAAATGCCTGATAAGCCTTGGCTCCCGGAGCAGAAGAATCGTATTTGATAATAGGCACTCCGTAACTAGGTGCCTCAGCGAGCCTTACGTTTCTCGGAATAATGGTTTCATAAAGAACCGAACCGAAGAAATTCCGTACATCCTCAACAACTGCCTGGGACAGGTTTGTTCTGCCGTCGAACATGCTGAGAATTACCCCTTCAATGTACAGGTTAGGATTCATCCTGCTTTTTACCATTTCGATCGTGCTTATGAGCTGGCTTACTCCTTCAAGCGCATAGAATTCGCACTGAATCGGAATCAGCACGCTGTCTACGGCTGTAAGCGAATTGATGGTGAGTATGCCGAGTGAAGGAGGGCAGTCGACCAAAATATAGTCGTATTCGTTTCTTACTGCGTCGATTACTCTCTTAAGTCTTCCTTCTCTTCCTTCCAGATGTGCCAGTTCCACCTCTGCACCCGCCAGGTCTACGCTGGCCGGAATAATATATAGATTCTCCGTATTGGTCGGCAGCACGGCCTTTTGGACCTCGAAGTCCGTATCAATAAGCGCATCGTAAAGGGTGGCTTTCAGGGTTCTCTTCCTGATGCCTATTCCGCTGGTGGTATTACCTTGAGGGTCTATATCCACCATGAGGACCTTTTTTCCTTTACTCGCCAGGCCTGCAGCCAGGTTAATATTGGTCGTAGTTTTACCTACGCCGCCTTTCTGATTAAAAATAGCAATTGACTTGCCCATCTGTTATTACCTCCTGCGGGCATACTGCCCGATTAAACACGTTTCTGTATTTTACACCAAGAGCGTGTAGTTTTCTACTTTATAATGTGCTGTTTTTGTGTAGTTTGGGTGTTTTTGCTGGTCTAAATATAAAACACGGAATAAATTGTGGTGGAGAAGCTTTATTACCACAATATATTGAGTTAATGTTTCACGTGAAACTATGTCAATAAATGTGATTTTTTATTAAGGTTTCTCATTAAGCTCCGCTAAGCAATTCAGGCGTTTCAACCAGGAGCGAAGCTCCATCAAGCTCGCTTGGTTGGAGCGAGCGACGCCGTCAACAGACGACGGGAGCTTCGGCTCATGAGATCGTCAGTCGGGGATTGCGACCCGCCACTGACGATCGAATATGGAACCCGCCGCCTACTCCGTTGAGGCGGGGGACATCCGGCGTCTGTCACGGGAACCGGGGCCATCGGGCTGTGCCGAAAGCGGAATGCCCGGTCAAGCTCGGAAGGTCGATGAACTGCTACAACATCTGCAGGATCGACACAAATGAATTGTTTCACGTGAAACTATTTTTTGATAACTAAAAGGACGTGTCCGTCTATTTCGGAAAAATCAGTGTCGACAGGGACGGCGCGATCAAAGCGCGCCCCTTCTTTTGAAATGCTTTTGAGGGCAGGGGAGAGTTCCTCCTCGTAATTGGATCCTTTATAAGATATGAACGCGCCTCCCTTTCTTACGAACGGCAGGCACCAGCCTGAAAGCTTTTTAAGATCTGCAACAGCCCTGGAAACACAGAGATCAAAACATCCGGCATATTCCTGCCTGCCAATCTCTTCAGCTCTTGCATGAACAGTCTTAAGATTAGAAATACTCAGTTCTTCCGAAAGGCCGTCGATTACCCTGAGTTTTTTCAAAGTGGAGTCCAGTAGGACAAAGGATTTGGAAGGGCAGGCTATAGCAAGTAAGGCTCCCGGAAATCCCGCTCCGGTGCCTACGTCTATTATCGTCTCCGCTTCCCAAAACTCAGGGACTTCAAGAACCGAAAGAGAATCCGCCAAATGCTTCACTATGGCTTCATCTCTGTCTCTGACTGCCGTAAGATTAATATGCTCATTAATCTCCAGGATTCTGTCAACATAAGCCAGGAGCTTCTCAGCTGTATCTGCTCCGTGGCTTTGCTTAAGATAATCTATGTAATTTTCAACTTCTTTATAAGTTCCCATTATCTGCTTTCTCTGTTCATCTTCTCGAGATATATCAGAAGGACATTAACATCGGCAGGGGAGACGCCGGAAATTCTGGATGCCTGTCCGACTGTCTCCGGCCTTATCTCTGAAAGTTTCTGTCTGGCCTCCAGCCTGAGACCTCCTATTGAGTGATAATCCAAATCAGAGCTGAGGCGCTTGTTTTCAAGACTTTGAAGTTTCTCCACCTCATTGATCTGCTTCTGAATATATCCGTCGTACTTAAGTATTACTTCTACTTCCGTCTTCTCATTTCTTCCGAGATCCGGTCTGTTCTCATCAATTTCGGCCAGATCATCATAAGTGATATTCGGTCTTCTCAGTATCTCAGCGAAGCTTTGATTAGGAGTCTCTTCTGCATTGGCTTCGCCATGCTTCGTCAAAAAATCTCTAAATGTTGAAATTTCAACCTTTTTAGACCTTAATCTTTCTACTTCCGCATCCACTTTTTCTTTCTTGGTCCTATATCTTTCATATCTCTCATCATTGACAAGGCCGTATTCTCTTCCTGTTTCGGTGAGTCTTCTATCGGCATTGTCCTGCCTGAGAAGAAGTCTGTATTCAGCCCGTGATGTCATTATTCTGTAAGGCTCGTTTGTTCCCTTAGTTACGAGGTCATCAATCAGAACTCCGATATACGCCTGGTCGCGCCTGAGAACGAGAGGGGACTTTCCCTTAAGTTTGGCTACGGCATTAATACCTGCAATAAGTCCCTGTGCTGCTGCTTCTTCATAGCCCGAGCTTCCGTTAAACTGACCGGCGCAGAAGAGTCCTTCTATAAGCTTGCTCTCCAGGCTCGGCTTGAGAGAAAGGGGGTCTACGCAATCGTACTCTATAGCGTACGCAGGCATTACAATTTCAGCATTTTCAAGCCCCGGGATGGTGGAGTAAAATGCTTCCTGTACATCGACGGGGAGGCTGGAACTCATTCCCTGTATATACATAAGATCCGTATCCAAGCCTTCGGGTTCTACAAATAGTTGATGTCTTTTTCTGTCCCGAAATCTGGACACCTTGTCTTCGATAGAAGGGCAGTATCTCGGACCGACACCGACGATATTACCGGAGTACATCGCAGATTTTTCTATATTCTCCATGATGATTTCATGCGTCGTCTCATTGGTATATGAAAGCCAGCAGGAAATCTGATCTATATCATATTCTTTGTCTTCGTTCAGGAAACTGAATGGAACTATATTTTCATCTCCCTTTTGTTCCTTCATCTCATCATAGTTGAGACTGTCCCTTCTCATGCGGGCGGGAGTCCCTGTCTTAAATCGACGGATAGGGAAGCCTCTCTCAGCCAGCCTTATGCCGAGCTCTTTTGCGGGCTTCATACCGGCCGGTCCCGCCTCGGTAACATCGTCTCCGATGAAAATCTTACCGGAAAGGAAAGTTCCGGTGCAGATGATCACAGAATCGGCCTCGATATTTCCGTTCTCACGGCTTTTTACACCTCCGATGGACCCATCGGTCCTTGTAATAAGATCCAGGGCCTCATCTTCTAAAAGCGTCAGACCCTCAGTGTTTTCAAGGGTTCTAAGCATTTCATCATGATATCTGTGTTTATCTGCCTGGGCTCTGAGTGAATGAACGGCAGGGCCTTTTGAGATGTTCAGCATCTTAGATTGGATGAATGTCTTATCTATATTCACACCCATCTCTCCGCCAAGAGCGTCCACCTCACGTACCAAGTGGCCTTTACCTGTGCCTCCGATTGACGGGTTGCACGGCATCATTGCCACTGATTCCAAATCAGTACAAAGAACGGCCGTCTTCATTCCGAGTCTGGCCGCAGCAAGACCGGCCTCGCATCCTGCGTGACCGGCACCGATTACTACTATGTCATATTTTAAATTAGTCATAAATACGTTTCTTTACGTTCGAACCTATGGCTGCTGTTATCACTTGCCAAGGCAGAACTTGCTGAAGACAGTGTTCAAAACTTCGTCTCCGACTTCTTCTCCTATTATCTTGCCGAGAGAATCGTAGGCGTAGTGTGCGGAAAGCTCGGCAACTTCCATTGGCTCACCGTTTTGAAGCATTCCGATAGCCTCATCCAGATTCATCGCGGCATTTTTAAGCATTTGAACATGCCTTTCATTTATGATGATGTTGGTCTCCTGCGGATTGATAGACCCGAGTTCAAACATCTCCCCGATAGTTTCGGATACTTTGCGGGCAGCGTCCTGAGATCCTTTGCCCACAAGGGAAGTCCTGATAATCCTGACTCCCGGGAGCTTTTCTCTTACTGTCTCCTCGCTTATGGAATTACCAAGGTCTTCTTTGTTTATTACAACCAGAATGTAATCTGTATTCATGTGCTCGATGTATCCGATAACAGCACTATCTTCTTCGTCAAGTTCACGACTTCCGTCCAGCACCAGTAGCACCACATCCGCAGCGGCTATGGCCTGAGTAGTGCGCTCGACACCGATTTTTTCGACCTTGTCTCCGGTCTCTCTGATGCCTGCTGTATCAACCAGAACGATAGGAACTCCGCCAAGCGATGCGCTTTCCTCAACCGTGTCTCGAGTCGTTCCCGGAACATCCGTGACAATAACTCTTCCTTCTCCGAGAATCGCATTCATAAGAGAGCTCTTGCCGGCGTTAGGCTTTCCGGCAATTACGACTCTTACTCCTTCTCTGGCAATTCTTCCGATGCTCGCTGTATCGAGAAGTTCATCAACATCTGCGGAAACCCATCTGAGTTTTCCTATAAGTTCGCTATTAGCTCCGCTTCCGTCAAGTTCGTAATCCTCCTCGGGATAGTCTATGCCGACAGCCATCTCAGCCAGGACATCGAGCATGCTTTCTCTGATCTCTCTGACTCTTTCGCTGAGTCTTCCCTCATGCTGCGCTTCAGCAATTCCAAGGGACAGGTCGCTTTTAGCTTTTATGATATCTATAACGGCCTCAGCCTGAGACAGGTCCATTTTTCCGTTCAGGAATGCCAGCTTGGTGAATTCACCGGGCTCTGCCATCCTGACACCGCCAACTCCCGAATCCAGCACGGCTTCAAGAATTCTCTTAAGGGAAACGTTGCTTCCGTGAGCCTGAATCTCCAGCATATCCTCTCCCGTATAGGAAGCAGGGGACTGCATGTAAATGAAGAGGCACTTGTCTATAGCCTCCGCAAGAGGGTTGCCGCTGTCACTTACTGCGTTTCCGAGATATGCATGTCTCGGCTCCACATCCTCCGGACACTTTTCCATCACATGTTTCATGATGTCTAAGCTGGCCGGCCCGCTGACCCTTACTATTCCTATTCCGCCTTCTCCGGGCGCTGTTGAAATCGCCGCAATTGTATCTGCCACAATAAACTCCTTTTTCTCTTTTTCAACCAGGAGCAAAGCTCCATCAAGCTCGCTTGGTTGGAGCGAGCGACGCCGTCAACAGACGACGGGAGCTTCAGCTCATGAGATCGTCAGTCGGGGATTGCGACCCGCCACCCGCCGCCTACTCCGTTGAGGCGGGGGACATCCGGCGTCTGTTATAAGTTTCTAACTATTCTACCACAGAGATAGCAAAAAGGATAAACAAACAGCGCCGGAAGTTATATAATATATATGTGAAGAATTGCGCCGTTCCACCGGGATGCGGTGCTTCATATGAAAGAAGGAGAGTAAAGAAAATGGATGTAAAAAAAATACTCAGTTACGTAGACCACACTCTGCTGGCACCTGCTGCCACTTGGGAGGAGATCAAAGCCGTAATCGATGACGGCATAAAGTATGAAACGGCAACCGTATGCATTCCGCCTTCATACGTAGCACAGGCCAGAGAATATGCGGGCTCCAAGGTTCGTATCTGTGCAGTAATCGGATTCCCTCATGGCTACAACACAAGCGCTACAAAAGCTTTCGAGACAAGTGACGCTCTGGACAACGGTGCAGATGAAATCGATATGGTAATAAATATCGGTTGGGTCAAGGATAAGAAGTGGGATGAAATCGAAAACGAAATCAGAACCCTCAAAGAGATCTGCGGAGATAATATTCTGAAGGTTATCATCGAGACCTGCATGCTGACGGAAGAAGAAAAACTGAAAATGTGCGAGATCGTGACATTTGCCGGAGCTGATTTCATCAAGACGTCAACAGGATTCGGAGGCGGCGGAGCTACTTTCGAGGATGTTGAGCTCATGGTTAAGAACGTAGGGGACGGAGTTAAGGTAAAAGCTTCAGGTGGAATTTCCGGTCTTGAAGATGCGGAAAAGTATGTTGAAATCGGAGCCAGAAGACTCGGAACCAGCCGCATCGTGAAGGCCGTAAAAGGACTCGAAGCAGAAGAAGGTTCTTACTAAAGATAAAAACTGTCGATTTTATCGACAACTTATAAAAGGTATCGAAAAATGGCGAAAAATGGCCGTTTTTCAAAACATATTTATATAAATCGTAATATTGTTATATGAAATTGAATAGTTGAATCGCTCTGAGAGAGCCGATGTATCAACGGAAAAGAGGAAAAAATGGTAGATTATACAGAAGGTGGCGGCTATCAATATCACGTAGGACTGAGACCGGGAGATGTAGGAGAATATGTAATCCTTCCGGGAGACCCGCACAGGGTTCCGAAGATTGCAGCTTATTTCGACAACGCAGAAAAAGTTGCCGACAGTCGTGAGTATGTCACATACACGGGTTACCTCGACGGAGTAAAAGTAAGCTGCACTTCCACCGGAGTGGGCGGACCATCCGCATCAATCGCTCTTGAAGAAGTAGCCAATGTGGGCGGAAAGACTTTCATCAGGGTCGGAACCTGCGGAGGAATGGACATAGATGTAAAGGGCGGAGACATCGTAGTTGCGACAGGTGCAGTCCGCATGGACGGTACTTCCAAGGAGTATGCTCCTATAGAGTATCCGGCAGTTGCGGATGTTACGGTAGCAGCTGCACTCGTACAGGCAGCCAAGAAACTGGGCGCCGACTATCACCAGGGAGTGGTTCAGTGTAAGGACGCTTTCTACGGACAGCACATGCCGGAAGCTCTTCCTAACAGCTATGAGCTTCTGAACAAGTGGGAGGCCTGGCTGAGACTGGGCTGCAAGGCGTCCGAGATGGAGTCTGCAACTCTCTTTATCGTCGGCGCCTACAGAAGACTCAGGGTCGGCTCCGTATTCCTGACGGTTGCGAATCAGGAAAGAGAGAAGGCCGGACTTCCTAATCCGCAGGAACACGACACAAATCTGGCCATAAAATGCGCTATCGAAGCCATCCGCATGTTGATTGCGGAAGATAAGGAAAACGAAAAGAAATAGAGATCTCTTAATTACCGGTTATAGGAGTTGTTATTATGAAAAGAGTATTTTGGATAGTATTAGACAGCGTAGGCCTCGGAGGCGCACCGGATGCGGCGGACTTCGGGGACGACGGAGCCGATACGCTCGGCAGCTGTTATAAGAGCGGGGGAATGAAAGTTCCTCATATGGAAAGTATGGGGCTGGCCAATATCGAGGGCACGACATTCCGTGCGCCTAAAGATGATATAGTCGGCTGTTACTGCCGCATGCATGAGAAATCAATGGGTAAGGATACGACAGTAGGGCATTGGGAGATGGCCGGAATGGTATCTCCGAAGCCTCTTCCTACATATCCTGAAGGATTCCCGCAGGATGTCCTGGATAAGCTGGAAAAAGCCTGGGGCAGGAAGATTATTTGCAACCTGCCGTACTCCGGGACCGAGGTAATCAAAGATTACGGAAACGAGCATATAGAAACCGGAGCCCTCATAGTTTACACAAGTGCAGACTCCGTTCTTCAGATAGCGGCACACGAAGATGTAGTTCCTATCGAGCAGCTCTATGAATATTGCAGACAAGCCAGAGAAATAATGCAGGGTGAGCACGGAGTAGGGCGTATCATAGCCAGACCGTTCGAAGGCGAATGGCCGTATAAGAGAACGGTAAGACGCCATGACTTCAGCCTTCAGCCGCCACGCGAAACCGTTCTTGATGCCCTGAAAAAAGAAGGCTTCGTAAACATCGGTGTAGGAAAGATTTACGATATCTTCGCAGGAAAGAGCGTTATGCTTAGCTATCCTAATAAAGGAAACAATGCCAATATGGAACGAGTTCTGGATATCGCAGATTCGGATTTCGAAGGACTATGCTACGTTAACCTCGTAGATACTGATATGATTTACGGACACAGAAGAGACGTTCCCGCATATACAAAGGCTCTCTGCGATGTGGATGTTCAGATCGGACAGCTCATGGAAAAGCTGAGAGATGATGACATCTTAATCGTAACGGCAGACCACGGCTGTGATCCGGGATATACCGGAACAGACCATACAAGGGAAGACGTACCGTGCCTCATCTACGGACCGAAGCTGAAGAAGGGCGTAGACCTCGGATGCCGCGACACATTCGCGGATATGGGAGCCACCATAGCTGACTTCTTCGGCATCAGCTACCGTGGCGACGGAGCTTCATTCCTAAAGGAAATCCAGTAGTCGCCTTAAATAGATTAAAGGAAATCCATTAATTGCCTTAAATAGATTAAAGGAAATCCAATAGTCGCATTCAAATAGATAAAATGTAAATAATTGAGCCTATCAGTCTGAAAAAAGGCTAATAGGCTCAATTTTTTTTAAATTCTTACCGAAAATCTATAAAAAACAGTAAAAATCGTTTGAAATCAGCCGATTTCAAAGCAAAACTGAGCCTTTAGCTTTTATTTAATAGTCAAAGGCTCAGTTTTTGTGTTTTTATCTCATTCCCTTATTTTGTATTTTATTTCATGCCATTTATTTTATGTTTTTATCTCATGCCCTTATCGTAAGGTATTCCTTCTGCCTTAGGAGCTCTGGAGTTCTTGGATGTGAATGCCAGAACAATCAGAGAGATAATGTACGGCAGCATGTTGTAGACCGTACTAGGCATGTGCAGAGCTGCCAGGAATCCGATACCTGTGTATACATTGGACAGGGCACGGAACATTCCGAAGAGCAGTGCCGCAAGAGCGATCTTGGTAGGTCTCCACTGACCGAAGATCATTACGGCGAGTGCCAGGAAGCCGAAGCCGGCAACACCCATCTCGAATTTCCACTCTGATACACCGGCAGTGATATATACGATACCACCGAGTCCTCCGAGGAATCCTGAGATAAGAACTCCCGCCCATCTCATGGCATATACATTGATACCTACAGAATCTGCAGCCTGTGGGTTCTCGCCGCAGGCCTGGAGCCTGAGTCCGAACTTCGTCTTGTAAAGAACAAAGTAGGAGACTATAAGCAGAACTATAGCCATAAGCATGAACCAGTTGAATTCGAATTTTCCTATATATTTCAGGAAAGCCTTCTTCTCGTGGATGTACTGAATCGAGGAAGATACGTTGTCCGGATTCAGTGATGTGTTCATGGCTCTTACGAATACCGTCGCTGCGGCAGTTGCCAGAAGGTTCATAGCAGTACCGATAAGCGTTTGGTCAGCTTTGAAGTTGATGGACGCTACGGCCAGCAAGCAGGAGTATATAACTCCGATGATGACGGCTGCTAAAGTAGTAGCCAGAACGATAACGATCTTTGAGCTGTCTGACGGAAGCAGGAACATTGTTACCGCACCACCGAGAGCTCCCATTACCATTATGCCCTCAAGTCCGAGGTTGATTACGCCGGAGTGCTCAGAGAAGCATCCGCCGAGCGCCACCAGGCAAAGAACCGAGGCGAATATAATTGTGTATTGTACTAATAGTAACATTACTTATCACCTCCTTTTGAAGCATCGTCAGCTTTAATCTCTTTACCTGTCACCTTTGAAACTTCTTTCTTCTTAGAACCTCTGTCAATCCAGTTGTTCAGTGCGAACTTGAAGAAGAGTACGAATCCGCAGAGGTAGATGATGATCGATGAGATCAAATCGGAAATCTGCGAAGGATATACCGACTTATTGATAAGCGCTCCGCCGTCCGTAATGGACTGGATGAAGAAGGATGCAAATATCGTGCCGATAGGGTGAAGTCCTCCGAGGAAGGTAGCGGCGATTCCGTTGAAGCCCATGCCCGGAACGGATGTCTGGGTAGTGGACCATTCCTGATAACCTGTCAGGAAGAGGAATGCTGCACCGATGCCTGCGAGAGCGCCACCGATAGCCAGCGTTACGATGATGTTCTGCTTTTCCTTCATACCCGCATACATAGCGGCTTCTTTGTTATAACCGGTAGCCTTCAGCTCATATCCGAACTTGGTCTTGGACAGAATAACCCAAATCAGTATCGCAAAGAGAATTGCGAGCGGAATGGCAAGTGTTACTGTCTTGTTGTTTGAGAACATTGCATTCAGACCGGCTGTAGGTATAAGTGCTGCTTTGTTGGCAGATGCCAGCTTCAGCGTGTACGGGCTGGCCGGATCTTTTACCTTATTCAGCATCATATTTGTAAGATACAAAAGTATCCAGTTAAGCATGATACCGGAAATAACTTCGTTTACATTTCTGTATGCTTTAAGTGCTCCGGAAATAGCTCCGACAACAGCACCTGCGAGGGCTGCGATCAGAAGGCAAACAAACCATGGCATATGCCATGCGAGCGCTGCATAAAGTCCGAAACATGCACCGGCTTCGTACTGTCCGGCAGCTCCGATATTAAACAGACCTACCTTATAGCAGAAGCAGATGGACAGCGCACACATCAGAAGAGGTGCTGTCTTGGCCAGAGTATTACCGAGTGCCTTCATTCTGGCCGGATGACTTGATCTCGACAGGAAGTTCAGGAGGATGGTCTTGATGGCCTCTCCTGCACCTACCGGATTGATTATCAAAAGTACGATGTATCCGATCAAAAGTCCGAGAGCTATACATATCAAAGATGTAAGTATGGCCTGGAAGGACGGATTCTTCAGAAGGCTTTTCTTTTCAGCTTTCTCGTTCATTACGCTTCCTCCTTCCCGCTTCTTACATTGTCAATAACTTCTGATTCTTCGATCTCGCTCGTATTGGCATTGACCGTAACATTTTTCTTGGCGCCTGCCATGTAAAGACCGAGCTCTTCAACCGTGGTTTTCTTAGGATCGAGTTCTCCGACGAGTTCGCCTTCGTACATAACGAGGATTCTGTCAGGAACATTCATAACCTCTTCCAGCTCAAGCGATACAAGCAGAACGGCTCTTCCGTTGTCACGTTCTTCGATAAGATGTCTGTGAACACCCTCGATAGCGCCGACGTCGAGACCTCTTGTCGGCTGTACGGCAACGAGGAGCTTGTGTTCCTTGTCTATCTCACGTGCGATGATTGCTTTCTGCTGGTTACCGCCGGACATAGCACGGGCGATTGTGATAGGGCCCTGTCCGGATCTTACGTCATGCTCAGCTTCAAGCTTTTCGGAGTATGCGCGAATCTCCTTTTTCTTAAGGAATCCGCTCTTGGCCGTAAACTCAGGCTCAAAGTATCTCTGGAGAACCATGTTGTACTCGAGAGGATAATCGAGAACGAGTCCGTGTTTGTGTCTGTCCTCAGGAATATGCGACATTCCGTGCGTGGATCTGTGCCTTATAGAGGACTTGGACACGTCTTCTCCGCAGAGAGTGATCTTTCCGTCAACCAGAGGTTCCATGCCGGTGAGTCCGTAAACGAATTCGGTCTGACCGTTTCCGTCGATACCGGCGATACAAACGATTTCTCCCTCTCTGACTTCTAAGCTTACATCCTTGACCGCGTTGTTGGCATGTACTTTAGAAGCAACTGTCATTCCCTCGACTTTGAGAATTACATCTCCTGTCTTGGCAGGCTTCTTTTCAACTACCATATTTACATCACGGCCTACCATCATGCGGCTCATTTCTTCTTTTGAAGTATCAGCCACATCAACGGTTCCGATGTACTTACCGCGGCGCAGTACCGTAACTCTATCGGCAACTGCTTTAATCTCATTCAGCTTGTGAGTGATGAAGAGTATCGATTTGCCCTCAGCTCTGAGATTTTTCATGATCTGCATGAGCTCTTCGATCTCCTGCGGTGTAAGTACGGCTGTCGGTTCATCGAAAATGAGAATCTCATTGTCTCTGTAAAGCATCTTCAGAATCTCGGTTCTCTGCTGCATTCCGACCGTGATGTCTTCAATCTTGGCATCCGGATCTACCTGCAGACCGTACTTTTCGGACAGAGCCATAACCTTGGCTCTTGCTTCTTCCATCTGGAGCATTCCGCCTTTGGTAGACTCAACTCCGAGGATGATGTTCTCGAGTACGGTGAAGCATTGAACGAGTTTGAAGTGCTGATGAACCATTCCGATGCCGAGGTCATTGGCATCATTAGGGTTGTTGATTTTTACCTCTTTGCCATCCTTCTTGATTACGCCTTCTTCAGCCTGATACAGACCGAACAGGACGGACATAAGAGTGGATTTTCCGGCACCATTCTCACCGAGTAAGGCATGAATCTCGCCTTTCTTCAGCTGCAAAGTAATATTGTCATTTGCAATAATGCCGGGGAATCGCTTGGTGATGTTCACCATTTCTATGGCATATTCTTGGCCCATAACTTCAACTCCTCCGTCTCATATAACAATAGTTTAAGATGTTATTATTTTATCATAAAATGCTTATAATTTTGCTCTTTCAAGACATAAAAAAGACGGCCTCTTTTCGAGACCGTCTTCGCTGTTAACTATTCAAGTAACGGCTCATGCGCAAATGCGTTAGCCCTTGATAGCTCCCTGATCATCAACCTTTACAGCCTTAGTCTCAGGAATCTTTTCTGTGTCGTCGGAAACTGTTCTTGTTCCGTCGAAGAGCTCTTTTACGAGAGTCTCATAGTCAGCCTGCTGGAAGCCGTCGCCCCACTGAGTGGATTCAGGCAGCTGTACATAGTTGTCAGCAGGTGTCTCGGAAACGAGTCCGAGGCTCTCAATCTTACCCTTGTAGTCGTCCCACTTGCCTTCGTTTATAGCACCGAGGAGTGTCTTAACTGTAGGAGCAAGACCCTTCATAGCAGAAGTAACTGTCATGTCAGGATAATCCTTGTTGATAGTAGGTGCCTGGTCAACGTCAACGCCGATAACCTTGCCGTTTGTCTTAGCAGCAGCTTCGCAAGCAGATGTGTAGATACCACCGCCGCAAGCGAATACGCACTCTGTGCCAGAACCGTACCATGTGTCCATAGCAGCTGTGATGTCAGCATCGCCGTTGAACTGTCCGCCGTATACGTACTTGATCTCTACGTCTGTCTTCTCCATCTCCTGAGCAGCAGCATCAGCACCCTGAACAAATCCGTGTCCGTATCTCTGTACGGCAGGTACTGCCATTCCGCCGAGGAATCCGAGCTTAGTGTATCCGAGCTTAACAGCAGCATATCCTGCCATGTAGCCGGCCAGCTCTTCCTTATAAACAGCGCTGTATACGTTGTCCTGCTTGAACTCTCTCTCACCGTATGCTGTGAGGTCACCCTCGGATACGTCGAGAGCTACGAACTTAACATCCTCATACATAGGAGCTACTTCGTAGATAGCATTAGCGAATGCATAACCAGGCATTACGATTACGTTGTAGCCTTCCTCGATAGCTTCTTCGATTGAAGAAACACGGTCAGCATCGGAATCGGAAGCAGGCTTTTTGTATGTGAAGTCAATATCGTTGCCCTCGCAATACTCTTTGCAAGCTTCATAAGTTGTCTGGTTGAAGGACTGGTCTGTGATGTCGCCGTAGTCAGTTACCATTGCAACCTTCATAGCAGCTGCATCAGCTTCTTCTCCGCCTTCTTCTCCGCCGCCGGAATTACCGCCCCCGCATGCTGCCAGTACGAGTACCATAATAGCTGCGAGGGTTAACATAAGAAACTTCTTCATTTTTGATCCTCCTCTGAAAATCTCAAAGTTTAATGTGGTTTGGAATTTCGAATTAAAATTCCTGCGTAGTAATTATACTCTGTTATTAATCAAAATAGAAGAAAAAAGAAAAAATTTTAGAACAATTAAAAATTTTTTGCACTGAGTTATATATATTAATATATAATGCATCTTCGTAGTATAATGTCTTCGGAGGAATATTATGGCAAAGTTATATTTTAAATACGGCGCGATGGGCTCATCCAAATCGGCTCAGGCGCTTACTACCAAATTCAATTATGAAGAAAAAGGCATGACCGTCTGGCTCATAAAGCCCGGCACAGACACAAGAGACGGCGCTGATATCATTAAAAGCAGAATCGGCCTGAGCCAGAAAGCACAGATTATCGCGCCTGACGAAGATATAATTGAGGCGTACAAAAATGCCGGTAACTACGATGTTATCATCGCAGACGAAGCTCAGTTTCTAACGCCGAATCAGATAGAACAACTGAGAAAACTCGTCGATGAGGAAGATCTTCCCGTTCTGTGCTTCGGACTCAGAACCGACTTTCTCACTCATTTCTTTCCCGGCGCTCAGCGCTTAATGGAACTTGCCGACTCTATTACGGAAATAAAAACCATTTGCGAATGCGGAAGCAAGGCAACCGTAAATGCCCGAATAGACGAAAACGGAAAGATGGTCACTAAAGGCAGTCAGGTTATGCTCGGCGGAAACGACAGCTATACCGCTATGTGCCACAAGTGCTGGACCGATCGCATAAAAGAGCAGGCGGAGGAAAAGTAATGGAAGGATATGTAGTAGTAATAGGAGCAGCGAATATAGATATAGGAGGAACTCCTGGCAATACGCTTATTCCCGCCGACTCCAATCCGGGACATATCTCAATTAACTACGGAGGAGTTGCCAGAAATATCGCGCATAACCTCTGTCTTCTCGGAGTACCCGTCAAATTCATAACCGCAATAGGCGGCGATGTTCTCGGAGAAGAAATGATACGTCATTGCGAAAGCATAGGTATGGATACTTCCCATGTTATTCGCATTCCGGATGAGACCTCTTCTATGTACTTGTACATAAATGAGAATAACGGAGATATGCATGTGGCCATAGATCAAATGACCATATGCAGCAAGATTACTCCGGAATATATAGCATCAATTTCAAATGTAATAAACGGGGCCACGGCCGTGGTGATAGATACCAATATTTCCACTGATACTCTCGCGGCACTAAAGGAAATCTGCGAAGCGCCTATTTATGTAGATCCTGTTTCCACCGCATTGGCGGAAAGAGTTAAACCTTGTTTGGACGGAATAGACACCATAAAACCGAACCGTCTTGAAGCTGAATACCTGACCGGAATGACCATCCAGACCGAAGCCGATTACAGGGCCGCGGCTTCAGCCATACTGGATATGGGAGTAAGACGCGTATTTATGTCAATGGGATCTGAAGGTATGATAGCTGCAGATAAAAACAATATGTATATAGTCGGAGAATATCCTACGGAAGTTGTGTGCACCACGGGCGCCGGAGATTCGGCAATAGCTGCAATTGTATGGGCTTCTACCGTAATAGCAGACAGACATTCGCTGGTAACTGCATCTAAAGCAGCTAATGTAGTAGCTGCCATGACTGTTTCCACACAAGAAACCAACAATTCGGATATATCTCACGAAGCTGCTTTTAATAAAATTATTAATTCAAGTATGCAGGTAAAAAAGTTATAAGAATATAAGGAGTAAAAAAAAATGGGTAAAGATTTAAAATACTTAGATGTAAAAGATGAAGTGGCTAAGGCAATTGCGGAAGGAAAACCTGTAGTAGCCCTCGAGTCCACAATTATTTCTCACGGTATGCCTTATCCTCAGAATGTTGAAACAGCACTTCAGGTTGAGCAGGTTATAAGAGATAACGGCGCCGTCCCGGCTACTATTGCAATTATAGGCGGCCGCCTGAAAGCCGGACTCAGCGAACTCGAAATAGAATATTTCGGAAAGAAAGGCCCTGAAATTGCAAAAGCTTCAAGACGAGACCTGGCCGCCATCTGCGCCAAAGGAGAAGACGGCGCATGCACTGTTACAACCACAATGATGATTGCCCATATGGCACATATAAAGATTTTTGCAACAGGCGGAATAGGCGGTGTTCACCGTGGAGCGGAAACAACAATGGATATAAGTGCAGACCTCGAAGAGCTCGGAAACACTCCGGTTATGGTAGTCTGCGCAGGCTGTAAATCAATTCTGGATATAGGACTTACACTTGAATATCTCGAAACACACGGAGTCCCTGTAGTAGGAATGGGAACGGAAGACTTCCCTGCATTCTATACATCAAAGAGCGGATTTAAAGCAGACTATAAAGTTGACAGCCCTGCAGAACTTGCGAAGCTTTACAAAACTTCAAGAGATCTCGGACTTAAGGGCGGAATACTCGTAGGAAATCCTATACCGGATGAATACTCAATGGATCCTGATGTAATTAATCCTGCAATTGATAAAGCAATCGCAGAATGTAATGCTAAAGGAATCAAAGGAAAAGAAACTACTCCTTTCCTTCTCGCAAAGGTAAAAGAACTTACCGGAGGAGACAGCTTGGATTCAAATATTCAACTGGTATTCAATAATGCGAAAGTAGCAGCACAGACTGCAGTAGAACTTTCAAAACTAGGAATAAAAATATAACAGACGCCGGATGTCCCCCGCCTCAACGGAGTAGGCGGCGGGTTCCATATTCGATCGTCAGTGTCAGGTCGCAATCCCCGACTGACGATCTCATGAGCTGAAGCTCCCGTCGTCTGTTGACGGCGTCGCTCGCTCCAACCAAGCGAGCTTGATGGAGCTTCGCTC
>CACYFZ010000010.1 GCA_902773835.1 uncultured Eubacteriales bacterium
CAACAGACGACGGGAGCTTCAGCTCATGAGATCGTCAGTCGGGGATTGCGACCCGCCACTGACGATCGAATATGGAACCCGCCGCCTACTCCGTTGAGGTGGGGACATCCGGCGTCTGTTATTTAAGCAGCGGGTCTTCTTCGTCAATCAGGGCGAACGCCTTGGCTCTGCCTTCGCATCCGAGACATTTTCCGCAAGGCTTCTCCTTGCTCTTGTAGCAGGACCAAGTGTGAACGAAAGGTACACCCAGCTTCATTCCGAGCATCATGACCTGCTTCTTGGACATATCCGTGAACGGAAGAACCAGCTTGAGTTCTCCGTCTGTGCCCTCATTTATAGCCGTTGCCATAGTGCGGTAGAATGATTCTCTGCAATCCGGTCTGGCGTGTCCTGCGGACTCATCTGAATGAACTGCAAACTGAATAGATCCTGCACCCTTGCTGAGAGCTACGGAAGCAGCTGTGGAAATCATAAGTCCGTTCTTAAAAGGAATATCCTTTTTGATTCCGTCTACCGTATTGCTGATGTCCAGCTCAATGTATTCAACGCGGTAATACTCTGCTATTCTCTTGGCAGCTTCTCTTTCTTTCTTACGTTCTTCTCCGTAATAAAGATTGAGTGCGATTACCTTATTTTTTCCGAAATCTTCCACTGCCTGGGCGAGGCATACTGAACTGTCGATTCCTCCACGCAGGAGTACTACTGTTTTTTTATTATCGGACATAATACCCTCCTGTTTTATTTCTGTAAGATAATAACATTATACACTTCTGAGCGTTTTCATGCTAATTTTTTTTGAGATTTTTTAATTTTTTTTAGGCTTTTGTATAAACATCATACTCTTTTAGATGCTCTGAGTTCGAAGAGAATATCACGAAGCTCTGCGGCACGCTCGAAATCGAGCTGTTTGGCGGCCTCTTTCATGTCCTTTTCCACTTCCTTTATGGTCTCTCTGAGTTCGGCAGCCGTCATGGCCTTCGGATTCTTCAGATCCTTTTCTCCTACGTACTCGCCCGTAGCCCTTGCGATTTCTCTTATAGGCTTGACTATTGTCTTAGGCTCTATTCCGTGCTCTTTATTATATTCATCCTGCGCTGCGCGACGCCTTGCAGTCTCATCTATGCAGACTTTCATGGCCTTGCTGATGCTGTCCGCATACATGATAACTCTGCCCTCCGCATTACGGGCTGCACGTCCTACAGTCTGAATAAGCGAGGTTTCGGTTCTCAGGAAACCTTCCTTATCCGCATCGAGTATCGCAATAAGGGAAACTTCCGGAAGGTCCAGCCCCTCTCTTAAAAGGTTGATTCCTACCAGAACATCGAACTTGCCCATTCTGAGATCTCGAATAATCTCAAGCCTTTCGAAGTTGTCTATTTCTGAGTGCAGATAGCGCACCTTTATGCCTTCATTTTGGAGGAATTTGGTGAGGTCTTCCGCCATTCTCTTTGTAAGAGTGGTGACGAGGACTCTCTCTCCTTTTTCTGCCGTCCTATATATCTCACCGATGAGATCATCTATCTGGCCTTCTACCGGCCGCACCTCGATCTTCGGATCGAGTAGGCCTGTCGGCCTGATGAGCTGCTCTGCCGTCACTCCGCCGGACTTCTCCAGCTCATATGCGGCCGGAGTTGCAGACACATAGATAGTCTGCCCGGTAAGCTCATTAAACTCATCGAATTTAAGAGGTCTGTTATCGAAGGCAGACGGAAGGCGGAATCCGTATTCCACCAAAGATTCTTTCCTTGAATGGTCTCCGTTATACATAGCGCGAAGCTGCGGCAGCATCGCATGTGACTCATCGATTATTGTAAGGAAGTCTCCGTCCGGGAAGTAATCTAACAGCGTATACGGTCTTTCTCCGGGCTTCAGGAAGTTGATATGCCTGGAATAGTTTTCTATGCCCTTACAAGTACCGACTTCCATCATCATTTCGATGTCATAATTGGTACGTTGTTCCAATCTCTCCGCTTCCAGGAGCTTTCCGTTGGCACGGAACCAGTCGAGCCTTTCCTTCAGTTCCTCTCTAATCGAAGCGACTGCCATCTCCATGTCTTCTCTGCTTGTAACATAGTGACTTGCCGGGAAAATCGATATATGGGAGCGGACACCCGTTACCTCTCCGGTCAGTGGATCTATTTCTCTGATGCTCTCTATCTCATCTCCGAAAAGCTCTACTCTGACGGCGCTTTCTCCGCCTGCAGGATATATATCTATAATATCTCCCCGGGCTCTGAAAGTGCCTCTCGCAAAGTCCATGTCATTTCTGTTGTATTGTATTTCCGTCAATTTTCGCATCAGCTGCATTCTGTCCATTTCCATACCCGGTCTCAGACTTATGAGCTGATTTCGATATGAACTCGGACTACCGAGTCCGTATATGCAGGATACGGAGGCGACAATAATAACGTCTTTTCTTTCAAGCTGAGCTGCTGTCGCAGAATGCCTGAGTTTGTCTATCTCCTCATTTATATCCGCATCTTTTTCTATATACATATCAGTCGACGGCACATATGCCTCCGGCTGGTAATAATCGTAGTATGAAACAAAATACTCAACGGCATTGTCAGGGAAAAATTCCTTGAACTCCCCGTGAAGCTGGGCCGCAAGAGTTTTGTTATGTGAAATGACGAGAGTAGGTTTTTGAACCGCCTCTATTATTTTGGCCATCGTAAAAGTCTTGCCGGATCCGGTAACTCCCATCAAGGTCTGGGCTTCTTCTCCCGCAAGTATACCGTCCGCAATCTTCTTAATCGCCTGCGGCTGATCTCCCGTAGGCTGAAATTCACTTTTTACTCTGAACTCATTCATAATTCACTCTTTGCTTTCACTATGTCATTTAACACAGTACCATCGCTTCTTTAAGTGTTTTGATGGAAGTGAGATGGCCGTCCATCATCGACATAGTCAGGTCTTCCATCTCAAGTGAAATGACATCGTCATATCCGCTCATGCGTAGAACGGAAACGAATTCCTTCCACCAAAGCATGTCATGACCGCAGCCTACTGCTACGTAATTCCATGAGCGATCAGCATATTCATCTATGCCCTTTGTGTCCAGCACTCCGTTGGGGCCGACGAGTCGACGCTCAATTCTGGAATCCTTACCGTGAACATGATAGAGCGCCCCCGTATCTCCGAGCGCTCTGGCCGCCTCAATAGGGTCTCCTCCCATCCAGAAGAGGTGCGAAGGATCGAGATTCATGCCTATGATAGGATCTACCGCATCCCTGAGGCGCAGAAGAGTCTCTGTGTTGTACACAAGCTGCTGTGCGTGATTCTCAAGGGCTATCTTTTCTATGCCAAAGTCCTTGGCTTTCTTCACCAACTCTTTCCAGCTCGGAATGGCCACATCTTCCCACTGATATTTAAGAACGTCGAGGAGTTCCGGCGGCCATGAGCCCGTAACCCATACCGGAGTTTTATCTCCCGGACAGCCCGTAGGAAGCCCGCTCATCATAACGACTTTCTTTACACCGAGCTTTTCAGCCAGCTCAAACGTCTTGAGAGTGACATCCATGTCCTTCTCATAAGCCAAATGGTTTCCTGAGCAATTAAGGGCGCAGAGCGAAAGCCCTGCGTCCTTAATCTTTCCGTACCACTCGTCTCTGGCTGCATCGCTTTCCACCATCTTGTCCAGGTCTATATGCGGTGCAGAGGACCAGTTCCCGGTCCCTATTTCCAAAGTTTCTAGCCCTTGTTCCACGCAGAACCTGAGCATTTCTTCAAAGCTCATATCCAGCGTGCAGGTTTTAATTCCGAGTCTCATAGTACTCCTTTATTTGTACATATCCGGTTTTTCGATTGTATCGATTTTCTTGAACTCAGATGAACCGCGTGACTCGTTAAGAGCATCGCCTGCTACACATGCTACATAGCCGTCCCATGATGAAGGTCCTCTGAGCTTTCCTTCGTGAACTGCTTCAACCCAGTCATTGAACTCGATATCGTATGCATCGATGAAACGGTCTTTCCAGTCCACCATGATAGGCATGCTCTCTCCCGGAAGTTTGTTAGGGTCCGGTCTGGATCTTCTTACTACTGCGTAAGGATCCGGGAGCTTAACAGTTCCGTTCTCACATACTACTTCGCACTGGATGTCGTAACCGTAACCGTCTGCGCACTGAATCTCAACGTCGATGAAGCATCCGTTCTTTGTTCTCAGAAGTACAACCTGAGGGTTGTCATATTCTGTAGTATTTGAAGTCTGACGCACCTTTACAACCTGACCGTCTTCATACTCATCGTCGAGCAGCCAACGGCAGATGTCCAGTTCGTGAATAGCTACGTTAGTGATTCCGTTCTCGGTCTTGAATCCCGGTCCCTGAGAAACATTACGGTGTGCTGCCTTGATAAGCAGCGGCTTTCCGATTTCTCCGGATGAGATGATTCTCTTCATCTCTGCATATCCTGTGTCATATCTCCTCATGAATCCGACCTGAACGAGCTTCTTTCCGATTTCCTGCTCTCTGGCCATAATCTCTTCACAATCCTTGGCGTTCTGTGAGAGCGGTTTTTCGCAGAAGCACCACTTCTCCTCGGCAAGGGTCTTCATAACATAGTCATGATGTGTAGGGTCGATGGATGTGATAACAACAGCCTCAACATCCGGATCCTTAATCATGCCGTCACAGTCATTTCCGTATGACTTGATGCCGTAAAGCTTTGCTGTCTCGTCGGCAGCCTCTGCCACATAGTCGCTTACTGCAACTACCGTGCATCCTGCAATGTTATTGATAAGACGTCTGCAGTGGTCTTTTCCGATGGCACCGCAGCCCACGATTCCGATTTTTAATTCTTTTTCCATAACTAATCCTCTCTATACACTATTAAACTGCGAAATTAGTATTTGCGTGCTGTCTTCAGGTGCTCCAGCATGTCTCTGTAAGCAGCTCTGTTAGCAGGGCGTGTGGATACTTCAGTATCTCCGCATCTCCACCATGAGCTGTAACCATCTGTCATTGTCTTAGGAAGAACCTTGATGTCGAAGAGTACAGGCTGATTCTTAACCTTCTTGGCATCTTCGAGAGCGTCCTTCAGATCCTGAAGAGTTCTGATGGAATAGCTCTTGCAGCCGTAACCTTCGGCAACCTTCGCATAGTCAACATCCATGAACTTGCCTGTGAGGCCTGTCTTGGTGCGATAACGCATCTCTGTAACGAGAGTCTTGTTTCCGTGACCGACCTGGAGATTGTTGATGCAACCGAAGCTGGCGTTGTCGAAGAGGCAGATATTGATCTTCTGTCCTTCCTGAATTGCAGTGAGAAGTTCACTATGCATCATGTTGAAGCTGCCGTCTCCTACGAAGGAGTAAACTTCCTTCTTGTCTCCGATAGCGAGCTTAACGCCGAGAGCACCGGCTACTTCATATCCCATTGTTGAATATCCGTATTCCATGTTGTAGGTATCAACGGCATTCGGACGCCACATTCTCTGCATATCTCCAGGAAGCGAACCGGCAGCTCCGATAGCAACATCTTCAGGGTCCATGAACGCATTGATGAGTCCGAGTGCCTCAGTCTGAGTCAGCTGAGCATCGAGATCCTTAGCGAAGCGATGTGCAGAATCCATATTGTCATCCTGAACGAGAGCCTTCCAAGTCTTAGTGTTCTTGTATTTGAAGTTGTCCAGTCTGTCGAGTTCCTTGGCCCATTTATCGCGAGCCTTCTTAATCTCATCTTTGTATCCGGACTTATAACCGCTGAGCAGTTTTGAAAGCGCAGGAAGTGCAACCTTGGCATCAGCAAATACAGGAACGGCATCCAGCTTCAGAGCCTGGAACTGGCTGATGTTGATGTTTACGAACTTAGCATTCTCTTTGAAGAGCCAACGAGAAGCCGTCGTGAAGTCTGTATATCTTGTACCTACGCCGATAACGAGGTCTGCTTTTCTGGCAATCTCATTTGCAGCCGAGCAACCCGTTACGCCGATACCGCCGAGGTTCAGCTTATGTGTCCAAACAACTGCGGATTTTCCTGCCTGAGTCTCTCCGAAAGGAATGTTGAACTTCTCAGCGAATTTCATGAACTCTTCGTGAGCCTCTGAGTAGCGAACACCGCCGCCGCAGATCATGATAGGTCTCTTGGCCTTTCTGATAGCTGCAGCTGCCTGCTCCAGAACTTCCTGCTGAGGAGCTCTTCTGTCGAGAGTCCATACTCTCTTAGCGAAGAAGCTTTCAGGATAGTCATATGCTTCACCCTCAACGTCCTGCGGGATAGCAATGCATACTGCACCTGTGTTGGCAGGGTCTGTCAGAGTTCTGAATGCGTTGAGCATAGCGCTCATCAGCTGCTCAGGTCTTACGATTCTGTCCCAGTAACGGCATACAGCCTTGAACGCATCGTTAGTTGTAATGGACAGTGACTGCGTCTGCTCTACCTGCTGAAGTACAGGGTCCGGCTGACGGCATGCATATGTGTCACCCGGCAGAACCAGCAGCGGGATATTGTTGGCTGTGGCTGTTCCGCAAGCCGTTACCATGTTGGCAGCACCGGGACCAACGGATGATGTGCAGGCGAAGATCTGTTTTCTCTTCATCTGCTTAGCAAAAGCTACTGCAGCCTGAGCCATGCCCTGCTCATTTTTACCCTGATAAATCTCAAGTTTCTTAGCTTCCTGAGTAAGAGCCTGTCCGAGACCGAGAACGTTTCCGTGACCCGGAATCATGAACACGCCTCTTACGAAGCGTACTTCTTTTCCGTCATAAGCCAGATACTGGTTTTCCATAAAGCGAACCAGCGCCTGAGCCATTGTTAAACGTACTGTTTTCATAATCCTACCTCCTGCTATTTATTCGGATATATATGTTCATTTGCATCGTCTTTCCAAAGCCATTCATGCTCTTTGTCGTCGATGCGTGTCTTTTCCCAAGGATCACCTTCGAGGTGTCTTATACCCCATGCGTAGCACATAGCATATCCCGGAGCTGCTGTCTGGGAGTGGAATGCCGAAGTGATAGGAATCAGGCCGTTATGTGTGGTCTTGAAAATCTCTCCGTTGGCAAATCCCGCACCGAAGCCCTGCGGCTCATCAAACCTGTAGAAATATACCTCAGGCTGCGGATGGTGATGCGGAGGATATGATGACCACTTGCCCGGATGGTTCAGAACCTCTCCGAGCACCATGTTTGAGAAAGGAGCATTCTCATAATCGAAGAATGTCTTGATCTCTCTCTGCATGCATCCCATAAGCTCTCCGTTAGAACCTGCGAACTGAACCTGAACTGTCTCAGGTGTATACATAACCGGCTCGTACTTGTTAGGATTCTTTGTAGCCTGTACATAGATCTCGCTGTGCGCATGTGCAGTCAGCTTAATCTCGGTGTCGCAAGGAGCCAGCAGGCAGTATGCCTCGTGATGGAAGGTATTAGGTCTGTCAGCCTCAACCTTCTTGCCGTCCCACTCGAAAGTGACTTTTCCTTCAAAGAGGAGCACTGCCACTTCTTTCTCAGCTTCATGATAAGTCCAGGTATCTCCCTCTTCCATAATCAGGAGGCCTACATCCATGAGGGTGCCGAGGTCATCGACATCGCTGTCGATATACACATTGTATCCTCTTTTTAAATCATTCTTTTCAATATATGAACTCATATATACGTTCCTTTCTACAGTCCTGTATGCTCACGAATGTATGCGCGGCCCTTCATGGCATATTCGAGAGGGTTTGCCTTTGCAGGATCCTGCTCTGCCTCTACGAGAAGCCATCCCTTGTAGCCTGCATCTGCAAGGACTTTGAAGATAGGATCAAAATCAACATCTCCGTCTCCCGGAACCGTGAACGCACCGTTTCTGACAGCCTGAAGGAAGCTCATATTCTGCTTTCTTACCTCTTCAACTACAGGAAGTCTCATGTCCTTGAGGTGGACATGACCTACGCGGTCTGCATATTTCTTCAGCATAGCCAGAGGATCTTCTCCTGCAAATGTGAAGTGTCCGGTGTCATAGCAGAGGAAAACGAGCTCAGGATCTGTGTTGGACATCATGCGGTCAGTCTCTTCGCTTGTCTGTACGACAGTACCCATATGATGATGGAAGCAAAGCTTAAATCCACGGTCCTTTGCAATCTTTCCGAGGTGATTCAGCCCCTTGCAGAACCTGTCCCACTCCTCGTCATTCATAACGTATTTGTTATCCCCTGTCAGGATAGGTGTATCCATCTTTCCCTGGATGGAATGGCTCTGCTCACTGACATTGATGCGATTGGCTCCTACAGCTTCAAGGAAGTCGAGGTTTGCAATGAAGTCCTTTTCCTCTTCCTCGATAGGTCTTGTGATAATGAATGATGAATACCAGCGGCTGGCAATTCTCATTCCGCGAAGATCGAGAGCCTTTTTGAGCTCAGCAGGATCCGTCGGATACTTATTTCCGATTTCGCAGCCCGTAAAACCTGCCAACGCCATCTCACTTACTATCTGCTGGAATGTATTTTCTGCTCCCAGCTCAGGCATATCATCATTGCACCAACCGATAGGTGCGATTCCGAGATTCACTTCTTTTTCATTGAACATGCTCATTTGCACATCCTCCTTATTTCAATCCTTTTACAACTTTAACAATATGATCTGATGTGAGATCGAATTTCTCACGAAGATAATCTACAGGACCTACTTCTCCGAATACGTCCTCTACAGCTACATATCCGAACTTAAGGGCAAGTCCGCAAACTGCTTCCTGAACTGCCGATGTGAGTCCGCCTATGTGGTTGTGGTTTTCAGCAACTACCAAAAGACCTGTCTCCTCTGCATACTTGCGGATTGTGTCAACATCGAGAGGCTTAATTGTAATAGGGTCTATTACTGTCATCTCAACGCCGTCCTTTGCAAGAGCTTCTGCAGCCTGAAGTGCTTCGTGAACCATAATTCCGGAAGCTACGATAACGCCGTCTTTTCCTTCGCGAAGGACTTCTGCCTTGCCCGGTGTGAAAGAAGCGCCGTCTTCATATACCTGATATGAATCTTTTCTAGGCACTCTGATGTACTTAACGCCCGGCATATCCTTGGCCATTTTGAGTGCAGCCTGGAGCATCGGTACGTCAGTGATATCAAAGATGGTGGCCTCCGGAAGTGAGCGATAAAGTGCTACATCTTCGAAAGGCATGTGAGTTCCGCCGTTGAATGCGGCAGTGATACCCGGGTCTGTTCCGATCATTGTGATAGGATTCTTCGCATATCCTGCAGCCAGAAATACCTGGTCGAAGCAGCGACGTGATGCGAAAGGTCCGAATGAATGTGCATAAGGCTTCATGCCGGATGCGGAAAGACCTGCTGCGATTCCTGCCATATTGGCTTCTGCGATACCGCAGTTGATAACGCGGTCGCTCTTAATCTTATTGGTGCCGCTGCATCCCATGAGGTCGGCATCAAGCCATACTACTTTGTTATCTTCGTTCAGGAGAGCTTCAACGGTCTCTCCGATAACGCTTTTGAATTGACGAGAATCTTTTTCTCCGTTATATACGATTTTCATATGCCCGCACCTCCCTATGCTTCAAGAGCTTTCAGATTGCTCTTTATTTCTTCAATCCAGCCGTCGAATACTTCAGGAGCTACGTTCATGGAATGGTTGCCTGCGGCTTCCTCTATCTCCTTAACGCCCTTGCCCTTTACCGTATCCATGATGATGGCGATAGGTTTGTCTGTAGCCTTCTTGGAAAGAGCTTCCTTAAGCTGTTCAACATCATTTCCGTCAACAGTGCATGCGTCGAAGCCGAATGCTCTGAACTTCTCTTCGAAATCGAAAGGCTCAAGAATATCGGAAACAAATCCGTCCAGCTGTTTCTTGTTCCAGTCGATGAGCCATACGAGATTGGTCAGTTTCTTAGCTGCCGTAAACATAGCTGCTTCCCAAACCTGTCCTTCGTTAGCTTCGCCGTCTCCTACGAGAAGATATGTCTTGCAGTCTCTTCCCTGGAGCTTGTCACCGAGGGCAAGTCCTACAGCCTCGGAAGTTCCCTGTCCGAGTGAACCTGTGGTCATATCTACTCCGACGGTCTTATTCATATCGCAGTGTGAAGGGAAGTTTGTTCCCGGCTGGTTCAGCGTGTACAAATCTTCCTTAGGGAAGTATCCCTTAAGAGCCAGTGTTGCATATACCGCAGGGCCTGCATGTCCCTTGGAGCTGACGAGTTTATCTCTGTCGGCCTTCTTAGGATTCTTAGGGTCTACATTCATAATGTCTCCGTAGAGCACTGCAAGAGCATCGCACACGGAGAGGCTTCCGCCTATGTGTCCGAAACCTCTTGACTTGATACACTCGACGGTTGCCAAGCGAATCTCTCCGGCAAATTTTTGCAATTCTTTTGTAGTCATTTGTCGTCCCTCCTTATATTCTTGCAACTCCGCTCTTTCTGGCTGCTTCGGCGACTGCCTTGGCAACTGCAGGGCCTACTGCAGGGTCGAAAGCTTCCGGAATGATGTAATCCGGTGAGAGTTTGTCTTCAGGAATGAGATTGGCCAAAGCTTCTGCTGCTGCAATCTTCATTTCCTCATTAATTTCTCTGGCGCGGCAGTCGAATACTCCGCGGAAGATTCCCGGGAATGCCAGTACATTGTTGATCTGGTTAGGGAAGTCACTTCTTCCTGTTGCGATTACAGCGGCGCCGCCTGCCTTCGCTTCATCCGGGAAGATTTCCGGAGTCGGATTCGCGCAGGCGAAGATGATGGCATCTTTATTCATCGTCTTAACCATCTCTGTAGTAACCTGTCCCGGAGCCGAAACGCCGATGAATATGTCGGCGCCTACCAGCATATCTGCCAGGCTGCCCTGACGCTTCTCAAGGTTGGTTTCTTTCGCCATCTCTTCCTTGATCCAGTTGAGACCTTCTCTTCCTTCGTAGATGGCGCCCTTTCTGTCACACATTACGATGTTCTTGTATCCCGAGGACAGCAGCAGCTTAACGATGGCGATAGCAGCAGCTCCTGCTCCCGAAGTTACGATCTTTACATCTTCCTTCTTCTTTCCGGTGATCTTCATGGCATTGGTAAGTCCTGCCAGAGTGATTACGGCAGTACCGTGCTGGTCATCGTGGAAGATAGGAATATCACACTTTTCTTTCAGCTTTCTTTCGATCTCGAAGCAGCGAGGTGCTGAAATATCTTCCAGATTGATTCCGCCGAAAGAACCTGAAATCAGGTATACGGCATTTACGAACTCATCAACATCGTGAGTCTTAACGCAGAGAGGGAATGCATCTACGCCTCCAAAGGATTTGAAGAGTACGCATTTCCCTTCCATAACAGGCATTCCGCCTTCAGGACCTACATCTCCGAGTCCGAGTACAGCCGTACCGTCAGTGATAACGGCGCAGAGGTTGTGACGGCGTGTCAATTCATATGATTTCTCTACATCCTTTTGAATCTCAAGGCAAGGCTGCGCAACTCCCGGAGTATATGCCAGAGACAGATCCTCCTTGGACGCTACAGGTACCGTTGAGATTACCTCAATCTTACCCTTCCATTCTTCGTGCAATCTCAGTGATTCTTTTGCATAATCCATTACTACACTTTCCTTTCTTATGATTAATCTAATTGTTACCTTTGGCAATCGGAAGCGTTGCGCCTCCGAACGGCATGGCGATCACCGTGGCATCGCTGCCGTATTTTTCGAATGCCTCATCCAATGCTTTCTGTGCACTCGGCTGAGGATTCAGGAAGATGCTTCTTACGAAATCATCATCCATATCTGATACCAAATCGATGGATGCGTTTTCCAGCACCATTGCGATGGCCGCTGCCTTATGGCCTCCGAGTTGGAAGTTCTCCTCGATTCTTTCTATCATGGAGTGTGCGGTAGGCGCAGTTGTGAGCCACTCCTCAAAGCGAGCAGACCCGAGCCCCTCTTTGCACGATCCGATCAAGATGATGGTGCCGCCCTTTTTAACGGCATGCTTGGAATTGTCCAAAGCTTTCTGAGTCTGGTAGAGATTGGCATCTTTCGGCGCACCGCCCTGAGATACGATTACTATGTCAGCTCTTTCAGGAATCTCAACGCGGTACATCTTATCCAAATATGCGCATCCGACCCTGTGAGCCTCAACTACATCTCCCGCTACCGCATAAACTATGTGCTTATGTTCATCCAATACTGCGTTTACGATGTAGTCTATACCGACCTTAGCTCCGGCCTCCTCTATGTCCGCTCTCACGGGATTACCTTCGAGCTTACCTGCGCAGGCATCCTGAGATACCATTCTGCTGTGGTTGGCCTGAATGGCTGCAGGAGTCGATACTCCCGGCATTATGGCCTTGGCTCCGCCGGAATAGCCTGCGAAGTAATGGAACTCTATGTTTCCGAGGCAGATTCTTATGTCGGCCTCCGCAACAGACCTGGTGATATCCAGAGGTGTCCCGTTCTCTGTCTCTCCCATGTTGATGCAATCATCAACGTCGGAATCGATACACTTGACTCTGTCATACACCTCATCGCCCACGAGATGCCGCATCTCTTCTTCAGTCTGCTTTCTGTGAGAGCCCAGTCCGAACACAACCGTGATGTCTTCATCCGGAATTCCCGCTGCCGAAAGTTCATCCAGTACGGCCGGAATCACATCATAGCTCGGAAGAGGTCTGGATATATCGCTGGTAACAATAACGATTTTTTCACCGGGCTTTACCTCATCTCTGAGAAGACCCTTCCCGATAGGATTTGCGAGAGCATAGCGGACTGCATCCGCGCCTCTTCTCTCATGTTCCATCTCATTAGCTTTCAGAGTTGCTATTAGATTTTTCTCGGGGAGTTCAACTTCCTGAACTCCGTCTCCGAATCCAAATGATAATTTCATTTATAATCTCCCGTTATTATTTTTTCTCAGGCCCGAACTTGGAACCGGCATGGCGCAGAGCCTTTACTACCGGCAGCTCCTCCCCTGTCAGGAAGCGGATAAGAGCTCCTCCGCCCGTGCAGACATATCCGAGCTTGTCGGTGACCTTGTATTTCTTAGCTGCAGTTACGCTGTCTCCGCCTCCGACTACGGTGTATGCATCCGTCTCAGCCAGTGCTTCGAATACAGCCTTGGTGCCGGCCTCGCTCGGCTCCTGCTCGAATATTCCCATAGGTCCGTTGACAAATACTGTTTTGGCATTTGCTATATAATCCTGATAAATCTTGACAGTCTCTGCACCGATGTCTACTGCACTCATGTCTGCAGGAACATTTGTGAGATCATATTCCTTTCTCACGCCGTCCTCAACGGACGCTATATCGACAGGAAGTACGATTTTGTCTGCATACTTCTCATAAAGCTCTTTAGCCTTAGGGATATAGTCTTCGTAGTTCTTGGCATAGATGAAGTCAACGCTTCCCTGCCCTACGTTTTTACCGATTCCGTGAAGCAGAATCTGCCCGACAAGTCCGCCTGTAAGCACTTTATCGGCAACTCCCTTTCCGAGTACTGTCTCCATCATGATAAAGGCGTCTGAAATCTTAGCTCCGCCGAGCACAAATACACATGGCTTTTCAGGAGACTCCATAAGCTCGGAAATAACCACGTACTCCTTTTCGAAGAGTCTGCCCATAGCGGAAGGAAGTATTTGCTCAAATCCGCAAAGTGTAGGCTGGTCTCTGTGTGATGCGGCAAATGCATCGCATACGTAAAGATCTCCGAGAGGCGCCAGCTTTTGAACGACCTGTGTCTTAGCCTGCTGCTCGTGAGTGAGGTTAAGCTTCATTTCGAAGAGTGTCTGTTCCTCTGAGCAGTAACGAACGTTGTCCAGAAGGAGAATCTCTCCGTCCTTAAGAGCCTTGATGGCTTCTCTGGCTGTAGGTCCGCAAACATCTTCCACCCACTTAACCTCTTTTCCGATCAGGCTCTCAAGAACTTTTGCATGAGGTCTGGTGTTGTAGAAGTTTTCGTATTCGATGTCACTTCCCTGATGCGCCATAACAACTAACTTGGCACCGGCGTCGGATATCTCCTTAAGTGTCGGTGCGCATGCCTCGATTCGGGCAGTGCTCTTAAGTGAGTCATTCTCCCAATCTATTGGCTGGTTCATATCTACTCTGCAGAGTACGGTCTTACCCTGCAGATCAAATTCATCTAATGTACAGATACCGAAACGCACTGTAATCTCCTTTCATGAAAACACGAGGGAGACAGGCATTATAAGCCCATCTCCCTTATTGGTTTTAAAAAATATTACTTCTTAAACTTACCGATTCCGAGGTATTTGTTGGTCTCAGCAGTACCCTCTTCACGAGTCTTCTGTACTCCCATGAGAGCTCTGACTGCGTCGATTGACTCAGGAATAGTAACTGACTCCTGAGGAATATGAATAGCGAACATGATATCGTTACCGGACTCTACGATGGAATCTTCCCAGAGACCGATCTCATAAATGTCGCCTCTTCTGTTTCCGAGGTCACGACCATACTTGAAGAAGGATGCGTTTCCGCTGAAGCCTTCGTCGATTTTTACAACACGGATACGAGGGTGCTTCTGGAATGCTGCCAGAGCCTCTTCCTTTGTGATCTTCTTTCCGTCCTTACCGGAAGCAAGAACGGTGATGATGTGTCCGTGTGTTACAGGTGTGTGCACCAGAATTCCCGTAGCCTCTACATGCGGCATAATGGTCATCAGGTCTACTGCCTGGTGTGAAGGAGCCTTGTCCATCTGAAGCGCGTTGGTAAGACCTCTGTGATAGTCACCAGGGTCTGCTACACGACGGATGATAGTAATGGCAACCTTGCTGATTCCGAATTCACGATCGAGACAATCAACCGTACGGATGAGTCCTGTTGTGTTGCAGGATGTCAGTTTCAGGTAGTCCTGTCCTACGCCCTTTTCAAAGTTGGCATATCCGTGGAAGAAAACGTCAGCTACGGAGTTCTTCTCGCCGCCCTGGAAGATGGCCTTAACGCCGTACTTCTCATAGTAATTTTCTTTGTTCTTAGCTCCGACTCCGCCAGGAGAAGAATCGAGCATTACATCAACTTTCTTGCAGAGCTCTTCAAATGTGCCTTCTACAGGAATATCCTTAGCTTTGAAAGCGTCCTCGTCTGCTCCGTCTACGAGATACAGTTTATATTCAACACCGTTGGCGCCGATCATATCTCTTTCTCTGAGAGCCTGAAGTGACAGTGTAGGAGCGAGATCAGCGATACCTACAAGCTCCATGTCTCCTTGCATTGCAACACCGTCTGCAAGTCTCTGTCCGATAGTACCGTACCCTGCTACACCTACTTTGATTTTGCCCATAACAAATTACCTCCTTATGTTATGCTTTGGTGATTTGTTTTATTTCAGGATCCGACGGCAGCCCCCCGCTATCCGCAAGAACTTCATAAAACTTTTGAAGTTTAATTATTTAATTATATATATGTACAATGCCCTCAAATCGGATCATATGTACAGCCTTTAAATTATACCATTTGCAGAGCCGTCTCTTCAATAAACAGAGGCCCTTATGAATGTGTTTTTTTCGTCATTTTTCCTCTTTTTCCGAAGCGTCCTCTTCGGTAGTTCCCGACGAGTTTTCATCAGCCGGATAATTGGTTCTGACCCACTTAACACCGCCCCACATGATGGCCATCGCTATAAGCAGGGCAATCCCGAAAGGGATGCGGAAGTGTAAGAGAACCAAATATGAAATGACGGTGGCAGCTAAAACCGCCAGCAATAAATATATACGCATCTTAGTTAATACTTTCCTGTTATATTTTGACTATTCCGCCTGTCTTCCAGGACTCTGTTGTGGCAAATCCGATTCTCGTAGATTCAACTCCGTCTTCGACCGTAACGCTCGGTTTCTCATCATTCAAAACGCAATCGATAAAGTATTCCATCTCTATCCTGTACGCTTCATCGAATCGAATCTGGAAATTTTCTATGCATTCCTTCACGGCTCCGTGCTCGTTGTAGATCATTGTCAGATTCTTTTCCGGCACAGGAGATATTCTGAGAGTTCCTTCTGTGCCTACTATCTCAGTCTCAATGTGGTAGCCGTGAGGCGCTGTGCGCCCTACATGAATCGTGCCTATAGCTCCGTTATCGAATTTATACATCGCTACG
Source organism: uncultured Eubacteriales bacterium (assembly GCA_902773835.1). GTDB lineage: Bacteria > Bacillota > Clostridia > Peptostreptococcales > Anaerovoracaceae > Crickella. Next base: position 16,003 of record CACYFZ010000010.1, read on the forward strand.
CCAGTCTCGTCATCTCCTGCCTCTGCGAACTCAGGATGCTTAAATGTGCAGCCTGTTGCATATACTTCTTTAGGATCTGCTCCGAGGAACCAGCGCATCAGATCTATATCATGTACGGACATATCCAGGAAGATGCCTCCCGAATTTTTTGCAAATCTTATGGACCCTTCTACCGTAGCTTCCGGGTCGATCCCCGTCGCTTTGACGAGATACGGCTTTCCGATAGCGCCCTCGTCAATCTTCTTTTTTGCATACGAATATGAAGGGTCGAACCTTCTCATGAAGCCGAGGAAGAATTTAAGCTCGGGATGTGCATCCACTGCAGCCTTAGCCTGAAGACATTCTTCTAAATTAACGCCCAGAGGCTTATCGCTGAAGACATGCTTTCCTGCATTCATGGCTGCTTCTATCTGCCAGCAGTGCTCAGAAGATGTCGTCACTATAGCCACGGCATCTATATCCGGATTCTTCAGCATCTCATGGAAGTCCGTATAAAGGGATTTCACACCGAACTCCTTCTTCGCATAATCCAGCTCATCTTGCACGATAGAGCAGGCGGCCACCAGTTCTGCATTTTTAATCTTATTGGCAATGTTATTTGCATGCACCTTGCCGAGTCTGCCCAGTCCGGCTATGCCAACGCGTACTTTGTCCATAACTCCCCCTTTTAACTGAGTTGCAATTATTATTGAAAACAGGGGTATCTCGCGTTATCGCAAGACACCCCCGCTCCAAATTCCTTTTAAATCTGAAAAAGGAGCCCCTTTTTCTTACTTCTTAGCTGAAGCCAGACGGCGACGCTTAACTTCTCTTTCTTCACGAACAACGTCCATGAATACGGAGAGGATGATAACGAGACCGAGCACTACGTTCTGTACAGCAGAGTCTACTGACAGGAGTGTGAATCCGTTACGGAGTACGGCGATGATCAGACATCCGAGCATGGTTCCGATCATTGTACCCTTACCTCCCATGAAGGAAGCTCCACCGATGATACAAGCTGCGATAGCGTCTGTATCGTATGGCTGTGTAGCGTTAGCACCATTACAGATACCGGAACGTCCTACCGACAGGATGCCTGCCAGGGAAGCCATGAGACCGGATACCGAGTAGCAGAAGAGGAGTACTCTGTCTGTATTGATACCGGATAGTCTGGTTGCTTCCTTGTTACCACCCAGACAATATATGGAACGTCCGAGTGCGGTTCTACTTAAGAATATGTGCATTACTACATACAAAGCTATGATTACCAAGAAACTTACAGGGAAGCCGGCAACGATTGTCTTTTTACCGAGCCACTGTACTGATTCCGGGAATCCGCTTACCATCTGTGAGTTGGTGACTACGAGGGCCAAACCCCAGAGTACATTCTTCATACCCAGCGTAGAAACAAATGGGTGCGGAAGATGTAACTTAGTAAGAAGCAGACCATTTGTCATTCCGACTGCAGTACCCAGAAGGATAGCTACCAGTATCATCAAGATTCCGCTGGACATTCCTGCCTGCTTCATGGCACCCATGATACAAGCACAGAATACGGCGTTAGCACCTACTGAAAGGTCGATACCTGCCGTGATGAGACAGAGGAGCATACCCGTAGCCAGGAAGGCGTTGAATGCTGTCTGCTTAAATACACTCATGATGTTCGTGACGTTATAGAAATTGTGGTTAAGAACCGATAGAATCACGCACATCAGAACGAGAGCTAAAACTGTACCGAGCTGGAAACCGCCCTTTTGCTTTTTCATGGCTTTTTCCGAGACTTCAGCCACATCTTTTACTTCTTTTACCTTATCACTCATCTAAACTACCTCCCCATGCAGCCTTCATGATGTCTTCCTGATTGAAATGTTTACTGTCACGATCAATCTCAGCCATTACCTTTCCGCCACGCATTACTACGACGCGGTCAGACATACCGAGAACTTCCGGCATTTCCGAAGAAACCATGATTACGCATTTTCCTGCCTTAACCAATCGGTTCATGACATTATATACTTCGACTTTCGCACCGACGTCGATACCTCTGGTCGGTTCATCAAATATGTAGATATCCGCATCGGCATTTACCCATTTACCGATTACAACCTTCTGCTGGTTACCGCCGGACAGCTGTCCCGTGATTTCATCCAGTGAAGGGGCTTTGATTCTGAGATCCGACATATTCCTCTGTCCGTTTTCCTCAATCTTCTTTTCATCCAGAAGTACACCCGAAGAGTGTTCCTTAAGACTGGAAAGAATCAGATTGGTACGGATAGGCTGTGCAAGAACAAGTCCCTGGCCCTTTCTGTCCTCTGTCAGGAGGGCGATTCCGGCCTCGATGGCATGTTCAGGAGATTTGATCTTAACCTCCTTGCCTTTGACTTCGATGGTTCCGCCATCGATAGGATCAGCGCCGAATACGGCTCTTACTGTCTCTGTGCGTCCTGCACCTACAAGTCCGGCCAAGCCGAGTATCTGACCGCCATAAGCCTCGAAGCTGACATGGTCAAGTACGCCGCCGATGGTCAAATCCTTGACCTTCAGGAAGCATTCTCCCTTCTTACCGAATTCCTTAGGGAATTGGTTATCAAGTGTACGACCTACCATCGCGGCGATAAGTGAGTCATTGTCCCACTCGGAAATATCCTTCGTGGCTATGAACTCACCGTCACGCATTACAGTTACGCGGTCGCAGAGCTCGAAGAGCTCCTCAAGTTTATGTGATACAAAGAGAATACCGATGCCGCGCGCCTTAAGGTCACGACAGGTTTTCATCAGCTGAGCAACTTCCTTCTCACCGAGTGATGATGTAGGCTCGTCCATGATGATTACCTTAGCATCGAGTAAAACCGCTTTCGCGATTTCGATCATCTGCTGAATACCCATGCCGTATGTGCCCGCTGCTTTATGAACATCTACGTCCTGTCCGAGAGATGTCATTATTTCCGAAGCTTTCTTATGCATGCTGTTGTAATCCAGCAGAAAACCCTTTTTAGTCCAGTTATTTATGAATACATTATCCGTTACACTCAGGAGCTTTTCGATATTAAGTTCCTGGTATACACAGGCAATACCCTTCGCTTTTGATTCGTTCGGGTCTTTAAATTTGCATTCCTGACCCTCTACGATAATTTGTCCCTCATCCGGCTGATGTACGCCGGTCAAAACCTTTATCAGTGTTGATTTGCCGGCTCCGTTTTCGCCGATCAAACCATGTATTTCTCCGGGTTTAATTGTCAGCTGCATATTGCTGAGCGCAACTACACCCGGGAAACGTTTTGTTACATTTCTTAATTCAATAATATTTTCGCTCACCTTATCACCTGCTTTTTCTTCTTACAAAAGTTTGTGATAAACATTCCGCCCAGGAGGAAGCCCCCTGAGCGGAAATGTATACGCCTTAAGGCGTCTTATTATTTACCAAGATATCCGTTAAGAGTATCTTTACGTTCCTGAGCGTTGTCAGGAGTAACTACGTCAGCACCAGAGTCGATGAATGCTTCAAGCTCTTCACCGTCGATTGCCTTGCAGCAAGCCTCAACTGCCTTGTAGCCCATCTCGTATGCCATCTGAGCAACGGACATAGTCTCTTCACCTGCAAGGATTGAATCGCAAGCAGAAAGAGTTCCGTCGAAACCGAGGAATACTGTGTTCTTCCAAGCATCATTACCTGCAGCAGCACGTGCAGCAGCCTGAGCCATATCGTCGTTGTTAGCGCAGATAATAGCTACGCCTTCAGGGTGGTTCTGCATGATAGCTTCCATAGCTGTTGTAGCCTTATCAGCAGTACCGTCAGCATACTGTGTCTCACCGTCAAGGAATTCGCCACCAGCCTCTGTTACGCCGGCTTTGTATCCTGCGAAACGAGCTTCGTTAGTCTGGTCGCCCTGAACACCTGCGATCTCGATGCACTGAATTTTTTCCCAGCCGCGCTCTTTAGCGAGCTCAACAGCCTTAGTAGCACCAAGCTTAGCAGCTTCTTCGTTACCTGTACCTACGAAGGACTTAATCTCAGGAGCCTCAATCTTTGTGTCAACAGCGAGAATCGGTTTCTCTTTTCCTGCAATCAGTGTTGCAACTGTGTCACTCTGCAGAGGAGCGATTACATAACCGTCATACTTGTCGTCGTTCAAGTCTGTCTCGATCATGTTCTGCTGCTCATCGAAAGATGTCTCTGACGGAGGTCCTTTTACCTCTACAGTAACGCCGTTTTCCTTACCATAAGCCTCAGCACCGGCCTGTACATAACCCCAGTATTCGGAAGATGTTGTCTTCAGAATAACGTCAATTGTCTTGCCGCCGCCAGCAGCTTCTTCGCCGCCTTCAGCTGGAGCTTCTTCTCCGCCGCCACCGCCACCGCATGCTGCGAGTGCGAATACCATTAATCCGGCGAGAAGTAATGCAAGTAACTTTCTCAGTTTCATAATGTTTTCCTCCTTTAAAACTATGTTGAAATTACTTAGTCCAACAATAAAAGTGTAAAACATGCACCGCAGTGTAGCAAGAATTGTTAAATTATTGACAATGCGGTTGAAGAGCCTGATTTGAGGTGCTTCAGGCTCTCGCGACACCTCTATTAATTCATATTATATTTATATGCTCCCCATTTTTCAATCGCATATTTTTCATTGTAATAACCCTTATCAGGTGCTAAATTAATCAGGAACAGCACCTATTTCGTTGAAGGAAAATAATCCGACGGAGCGTAATCGAATCAATGACTATTTCTCTCGGTATTTACATTTTCACAGTTATACTCTTTGCATTTATCATCAAGGGTCTGGTCGGATTCGGAGATCCCCTTTTATACAATCCCCTGCTTTCAGTAAAGATTGATAATAAATATATATCTCCGGGTCTGCTTCCTGTCTCTCTTCTTTTGAATGCCGTCATTGTGTATCGAAGCCGCGATTCAATACGCCCTAAAAAGCTGCTCCCGATATGCTTCTGGATGCTGCTTGGAATAATACCGGGAACCTTATTACTGAAGTATGCCACTTCATGGGTTTTGAAACTTGTTTTGGGAGTCCTGATTGTTCTGCTCGGAGCGGAAATGATGACCCGTTCCGACGAGCCAAGTTCCAAGCCCAATCCGATATTCATGGCAGTGATGAGTTTTTCTTCCGGTATGACATCCGCATTGTTCGGGATTAACCTTCTGTTCTTGGTGTATCTCGAGAGAACCAGTTCGGACAGGGATGAGTTCCGCGGAAGCATATGTCTTGTCTTTCTTATAGAAAGCATATTCCGTTTGGCGGTTTACGGAGCAAGCGATATTATTACGGCTTTTTCTTTAAGCATCGCAGCAATCTCTCTTCCTGCCGCACTCATCGGAATGTGGATAGGAATGCAGATAGATAAAAAAATAGACGACTTGCTCATAAGGAAGCTCATCGTCTATGTATTTATTATCGGGGGAATAAGCACGATCCTCCGTGCTTTGATAACCCGCAGCTGATTATTGGTTGGTCGGCCAGAAGAGCTCTCCGGCCAGAGCGCTGCTCTCATCAGCCTCCCCGTTCCACGCGTAGTCCAGTTCGTCAAAATGCTCGAATCTTGTAACGCCCACGGCGCTTACGCCTTCATTTTTTCTGCCCCATCTCGATGTAAGGGTTTCTATAAAGAAAACGTATTTACCTTCCGCAGTTTCAACTATCCATCTTTCGCTAATATCCATCTTCCCCTTGGAGTCAGCTCCCGCACTGAGGCTGCCCGACCCCATAGAGGCGAGTCTGTCTAAATCTATACTGCTCCAATCCGCAAACCCCATAACGTCACTTACACCCTTTTCGGAAATAAGGTTTTTCTCCAGCTTAGAGCTGTCTCCGTTCTTAAGAGCCTGAATCACTTTTTCGGAATTAACACGGCTGAACTCATGCATGGAATACAGATCGACTTCATCAAAGCTTTCATTTGCCAGTCTCTGCTCGTATGTATGCACGCTCGTCACAATCGCAATCCCTAAGAAAAGCACTGCGAGTGCTATGAGGAACGCTATTAACTTTTTCTCTGCTGAACTTTTCATTGTCCTCAATAATATAGCATTTGTGAACACTTGTCTAATGATGTATATTTGTTCTTGAAGAAAGGACGTGAATTCCATATGAATGATTACAACATTTCTCCCGTAAGCGAAGTTGAAGTCAGACGTCGCATCGCGGAGAGAAAACGCGCCAGAAAGCGTGCCCAAATGCGGAAAAGACGTTTTATCTCCGCATGTATCGCCATTCTCATATTCGGACTTGCAGGTTTCGGTATCGGCAAACTCATCGGAAACGGAATCTACAAGCTCACGCTTAAAGAGACTGAGTCCGTAACCGCGGATATGCCTATCGTCAGAGAGGCCGTATCACAAGTCGGAAATATAGGCGGCGAGCCTTTCTGGTCATGGTTCGGATTTGAAGAGCAGGTAGATTGGTGTGCATGCTTTGTATCATGGGCTGAGGATAAATGCGGATATATAGAGTCAGGCGCCGCTCCGAAATTCGCTATGGTGGAAGACGGCTCCGACTGGTTTATGAACCGCGAGCAGTGGAGTTATATAGGAGAAAAAACTCCCGAAGCAGGAGATCTGATTTTCTTCTCATGGGAACAAAACGGAGCACTGGATCATGTCGGCATAGTGACGGCAGTTATAGATGACAATGTCTATACCGTCGAGGGCAATTCCAGCAATCGCTGCAGGCAGAAAAGATATAAACTTGAAGATCCGGTTATCTACGGCTATGGCCATATAGTCCCATAGCAGCTCGGGATAATGATTGAGGACACATATAAAAAATAAGAGATAAAGGATATAACAATGGAAGATTATACAGTAAACGAAGGTAAGAAAGCCGTTATTGAGGTGGGCGGAGGCAAATACATAAGGATTCCGATAAAAACACATCTCATTACGGAAAAAGACGACATTATTGAAGTAGCAAAGAAATACGGGCTCCCGGTTCTCAGTGAGCCGGATGATGTTCTTTTCATTTCCGAAAAGTGCGTTGCCTGCACCCAGGGAAGAGCAATTCCGATCGATGAAATAAAGCCGAGAAAATTGGCATATTTTCTGAGTAGGTTCGTAACCAAAACACCTGCAGGCATCGGACTCGGTATGCCGGAGACCATGGAATACGCACTCCGTGAATGCGGCACTCCGCGCATTCTTTTCGCGGCGGGCGTATCAGCTGTAGGTAAAGTATTCAAGCGCAAAGGTTGGTTCTATACCGTGGCCGGTTATAAAGCACAGTCAATAGACGGGCCTACACCGAATACGATTCCGCCATACAACAAATGCGTTGTTCTCGGACCTCTCGAGCCGGATAAGGTCGCCAAAGATATCAGCGAAGCTATAGGCTACAGAACGATAATCGTAGATATTAACGACCTGGACGGTAACATCCTGGGAGCACCGGACAGCAGCATCGACAGAGACTTATACGCAGCTATTCTGAAGGACAACCCGCTTGGACAGGACTGCGAGTCCACACCTATGGGAGTAATTCGAAGCACAGCGTCTGAATAAGGAGGTATTCAATTGCTGAAACCCAGTTATGTAATGAGAGTATTGGGAGGTATGAGCCTTTCAAAGTATAAGGAAGTTTTGGACAGAACCCAGCAGTTTTCCGGAATGAGCAGATCCGCCATCACAAAAGATATGGTCAGATCCGCCATCAAATTCGGAGCGGGCTATTTCGATTATCTCACATTCGGATTTTGGGATCTTACGGATGAACAAAGAGATACATACCTGACCAGGTTCCGTAACAAAAAACTAATCACGCATTTCAACGATGATACATACGGCGTCATATTTGACGACAAGGAAGTATTCAACACCCTCTTTAAGGATTTCATAAAAAGAGACTTCATCAACTTCCAAAGAGCATCAAAAGAGGAGGTTAAAGCCTTCGTTGATAAGCATAAAGTAATATTCTGCAAGCCTGTAGAAGGTGCCTGCGGTAAAGGCTGTATGAGAAAAGATATAGCTGATTACGAAAGCTTCGATGCCCTTTATGACGAGCTCGGAAGAGAGGAGTCGTGGCTTATAGAGGAAGTTTTGCAGCAGCATCCGGATAATGCAAAGGTATACCCTAACGCTATAAACTGCCTTCGTATTATTACGGTAGTAGATAAAAAGGGAGAGCCTCATGTGATCTTTGCTACACAGAAGTACGGATTAAACGGCCGCGTCGTAGATAATTACGGCTTCGGTACCAGAGTTGACCTTGAGACCGGTAAAATCTGCTCACCCGGAGTAAGCGGTGATGGTTCAATGGGAATTGTCTATGACGAGCACCCTATGACTCATGTTAAGCTGGTGGGTTACCAAGTTCCTATGTTTAAGGAAGCCTGCGAACTCGCCAAGGCGGCCTCAAAAGTGGTTCCTCAGGTGCGTTACGTCGGATGGGATATAGCCATCACTCCTGACGGTCCCGCGGTCGTTGAGGGAAACAACTACTGTGCTCATGACTTCTGGCAACTTCCGGCACAGACACCGGAAAAGACGGGAATCCTTCCGGTATTTGAAGCCATAGAGCCGGATTTGAAGGTGAGATAAAAAGCTTATAAAAAGCGGGCGGAACAGCAATTTGTTTCGCCCGCTTTTGAATGTATCTCTTTAGCAATCCTTAGAGTGATCCGAAGTCAAACAGGTGCTCCCCAAGTTTTTCTCCTTCTTCTTCCGTACATCCGTAGACATTCTCCTTTTCATCCAGGAGCTCGTAACGAACCGTAACATCTACGGGATCGCCGTATTTAGGATTTTCCAGATCTTCGTTGAGTTTGTCTACCAAGAACTTAAATCCGTATTCTGTTTGTTCTGACTCTGACATAGCTAAGAATTTATCCGGATCTGCCATAACTTTTTTTTCAAGTTCTTTTTCAAACTCTCCATTGTCCAATGTGTCAAAGATCTTCAGCGGTTCTATGCTTACGTTAACATCATAACCGCCCTCTTCCAGCTCGGTTGCGTCACCTACTGTGTATTTACACTTTTCGAAAGCCGCTTTGAAGAAATTCCTGTACTCTTCTTTAAGCTCATCGCTCAGTTCCTGCTCCTTTGTTACAGCGGTCATGATTTCATCGAGAATATCTTCGCGGAACTCTCCTTCTTTTCCTTCTTCAATGTCCACAAGTTCAACTGTGTGGTCGTGATCTCCGGTGCATATAATATCCAATATTGCCCTGACGTAATTCTGTGCGTCCTCAGGCGTTGGTTTAGCTTTGCATCCCGTAAACAGCGAAAGAGACATAACAATCGTCATTATTAACGCTATCAGCACTTTAACTCTTCTCATCATTAACCTTTCCTCCCCATATTTGACCGAACTCTATTTAGCCGGTGTCTTTACCGTGCGACGTTTTATCTTTTGTGTAGTAGTTTTCTCGAACGGTTCCGTTCTCAAGTATACCTGCTTTATCCTCTTAAAGCCAGGCATTTCGGCACTGATTTTTTCTATGTCAGAATCTGCCATGGCCTGTATTTCAATAATGTCTTTTCCCTTTACATTTTCATGTTCCGTGTCATAAACGACGTGGGCGACAAGTCTGTAGTCATCTCCGTCCGCCTCACCCATAACGACGTTTTCGACTACGTAAGGGATTTTATCTATAAGGACCTCTATTTCCTCAGGATATATGTTTTTACCGTTCTTAAGGACGATTACGTTCTTTTTGCGGCCGGTTAAAAATACATATCCGTCTTCATCTATACGCGCCAAGTCTCCCGTGTTAAACCATCCGTCTACGAAAACCTCTTTGTTGGCGTCTTCGTCATCAAGATATCCCAGCATAACATTAGGGCCTCTTGCGAATAATTCGCCTATTCCGTCTTCATCCGGATTGTTTATCTTAACTTCAACTCCCGGCATCGGATGTCCAACCGAACCCGGTTTTCTGTAGAAATAGCTCTCGGATGCTATAGTAGGCGATGTTTCGGTAAGTCCGTATCCCTGAACAGTCAAGAGCCCGAAATCTGTTGCATACTCAAGAGTCTTCGGATCAAGTGGTGCAGCTCCGCTAATAAGAAATCTCAGCTTTCCTCCCAAACCGTCGATAACATCTTTGAAAACTTTACGTCTTACATCGATGCCTATTTTCATTAAAGCTCTTGTTATCTTGCGGGCTTTTTCGAGTTTTTCCAGCTTGCCTTCCTTCTCTGCAGCTTTCAGAACCTTGTTGATCATAGATTCAATAATCAGCGGTACGCAGAAGAATGCCGTCACACCGTATTCTTTCATCTCTTTCTGTATGTATTTAAGGCCGCTGCAGAATACATTGGCAGATCCGTTACTTATGAACATAAGCACTCCCTGGTTACCGAAAGCATGATGCAGCGGAAGCAGGACCATTTCCACATCGTCTTCATAGATTGGTTCTACTTTGCGCATAGCAGCAATGGTGGATGCGATATTACGCTGGGTGAGCTGTGCAGCTTTGGCTGCAGCCGATGTGCCGGAGGTGAAAAGAATAATGTCCGGCGCATGCTTGTCGATCACTTTGAATTCGGATTTATACTGATTAATAAGTGCTGCATGCTCAGGCATTTTTTTCTGAGAAAAATCACTCATCGGAATAAGCGTCTTAACTTCAATACCCGGTTTTTTTATAATGCTCTCAAAGTCCATTCCCAGACTGTCATCATATATAATTGCATCAGCCTTGCACTTTATGAGCGAGTTTACTATCTCTTCCTCAGGAAGGCCTTTGTCCAGCGGCACCACAACACCGACATTTATAACAACCGCGTAGTATGCCACGAGCCACGAATATGAATTCGGTCCTATTACGACAATTCTTTTATCTTTAAGGCCTTTGCTTATGAGATAAGCGCCGAGAGCATCCAGGTCTTCCCTGAATTTTTTATAAGTAATCTCCACCTTCGAGGTCCTGTCCTCATTCTTATATACAAATCCGATATTGTCTCCGTACTTTTTTGCAACGAAATCCATAATCTCTTTAAGATCTTGGAACTCAATATCATATTTGCATTTATATTTTCTCATCTGCAACCCCTCTCAAATTATAATAGATTTGAATACTCTGAAAAAATCTCAATGCTACGCTTCAGTATACCATGTACGTGGGCTATAAGGATTCCGTAATTGGTAATTGCAACGCCCTGTGCATTTGACTCTTTAGCGCGTCTGAGCACCTCTCTTTCATTGAGCATGCAGCCGCCGCAGTGGATGATGAGACCATATTCCGAGAGGTCTTCAGGAAAGCCTGCTCCGCTGGTCGTCTCATAAACAAAAGTTTTTCCCGTATACTTTTCAAGCCAAGCCGGGATCTTAACAGTCCCGATGTCTCCGCACTGCCTGTGATGCGTGCATCCCTCGGCAATTAAGACCTCGTCTCCGTCCTTTAAACCGTCAATGGCCGCAATTCCCCTGATTGCTGAATCCAGAAAACCTTTATAACGCGCCATAAGAATCGAAAAAGATGTAAGCGGAACATCCGAAGGAACCAGCTTATCTACCTCTTCGAACACCTGACTGTCAGTAACTACCAAATCCGGCTTTCTTCCGAGTTTCGAAAGAGCCTCTTCAAGCTCGCTCTCCCTTAGCACAAGCGCCGTCGCTCCACTGTCGAGTATATCTCTTATTACCTGCTGCTGAGGCAGGATGAGCCTCCCCTTAGGGGCAGCTTTATCTATCGGCACTACGAGAATGATAAGATCCCCCGGATTAATCTTATCTGATATGAGCATGCCTTCTTCATTGCTCGGTTTAAGAGAAGCCAACTTCTCTTTCAGCTCATGGATGCCTTCTCCCGTGAGTGCGCTTGTCTTCACAATCGCTGACGGGCCCGTGACTCCTATAACACCAAATGCCGCGGCATCTTCAGAAGCCAAATCTGTTTTATTTAATACAAGAATGTACGGTATTTTGGCATCTTCAAACAGTCTGACCAAATCCATGTCACAAGCCTGCATTCTCTCAGTGGAGTCCACCACCAGAACAGCTATGTCCGTCTTTCCGAGTATTTGCCTTGTCTTCTTAACTCTGAGTTCTCCGAGAGAACCCTCATCATCAAAGCCCGGCGTATCAATCACTACAACAGGCCCGAGAGGAAGTATCTCCATAGCCTTACTGACCGGATCCGTCGTAGTCCCCCGCACATCCGATACGACTGCGAGGTCCTGGCCCGTCACCGCATTTACAACACTTGATTTACCCGCGTTTCTTCTTCCGAAGAAGCCTATATGTACTCTTTCGCCGCTAGGCGTTTCATTCATCGATGCCATCACCATCATCCCTTTCGATTCCAAGTATGAATCTATTGTCATATGTAATCCTACTCTTGTCAATGAGTAATTGATCCTATGCAAAACCGGGACCCGAAGATCCCGGTTCGTAACTTGTAATTGATTGCTGTAGGATTATCTGCCGGCAGATCTTCTGCGTCTGATTGCGAACAGTCCGGCTGCAGCAAATCCCATAAGAGCTCCGAAGATGCCTGCATGTGTAGTATCACCGGTGTTAACTGATCTTACTGATGCGGCTGCCGGTGGATTACCGTTATCTGCTGTCTTAACGACAACATTCTCAGTTTCATCTTTATACTCTTTTTTAACTTCTTTCTCTTCCTTACCTGAGTCAGCTGTGAGATCATCTTCCTCTTCATGAGCATCTTTCATTATTATTACCTGCTCAACTCCGTCATCACCTACCGTGAACTGAATATCCTCAGCTACGAGGTAACCCTTAGGACTGGTAATCTCTCTGAGAGTATATGTCTCTCCCGCTACGAGCTTGGCGTTGATGTAGTGAGATTTATCTGCTTCGGATACCCACTCTTCTATAACGTTTCCGTCTTTGTCGATAACCTGGAGTGTTGCTCCTGCAATCTCTTTACCGCTTGTGATATCCTGCTTGGAGATAGTTACTTTTGTATAGTCATCTTCCATGACTACCTTGAGAACCTCTTCGCCATTAACCTTTACTTTTCCTTCAGTATCAACTGTGAACGAGATTGTCTCTGCCTTGAGATAACCATCCGGGCAAGATGTCTCTGTCAATGTGTACTCACCTGCAGGAAGGTTGACCTTGTGCTCTGTTCCGTCAGTAACCCACTCTATTGTTTCAAGTGCATCGCCATTGAACTTAGTTCCGTCGATTTTCAGAGTAGCCCCTGCAAGCTCTGTTCCCTGTCCGAGGATCTGCTTGGAAATTGTGGTTTCGACCTTCATATGATCGTCTTCCATAACAACTGTATTTACTGAACCGTCTGTATTTACAGTGAATGCTATTTCTTCAGCTTTAAGGTAACCTTCAGGTGCGGTGATCTCTTTAAGTGTATATGTCTCGCCTGCAACGAGCTTAGCGTTGATTGCGTGAGACTCGCCCTCTACGGATACCCACTCCTCTATAACTTTTCCGTCTTTATCGATAACCTGAAGTGTAGCTCCGCCAATCTCCTTGCCGTTTGTAATGTCCTGCTTGGAGATAGTTACCTTAGTGTGATCATCCTTCATCACGATCTTGCTGGATTCGTCTGCATCTGCAAGTGTTCCGTCTTCAAGGATCTCGAATGTTATGGCCTCTGCGACAACATATCCGTTAGGAGCAGTCTCCTCGATGAGGGTGTATACTCCAGGCTCGAGATAATTCACTGTATGAGTCTTTCCTTCTTCGGATACCCAAGAAGTTACCAGGTTTCCATCTGCATCAACAATCTTAAGAGCAGCTCCTGCAATCTCCTTAGTGCCGTTGATGTCAGTCTTGCTGATATTAACCTCGGTAGGTTTGTTCTCGAACTGATAGTAATAATTAGTATTTTCGTTTCTTTCTACAGGAGTTCCGTCCTGTTTCTCTATAGTATAAGTACCATCAGTTGCAACTTTTATCTTCCAAGTCTCTGTGGTCTTCTTATAACCTTTAACTCTGCCGATTTCTTCGAGGGTATATTCACCCGGACTGAGTTCGTCCAGTGTGAACACTCCGTTAGCATTTGTCGTGTAAGAAATAGGATCAATAGCTCTTCCAACCGGCTGCTCCAGTGTTCCTGTAAGCTTAAACTCAATTCCTTCCAGCGCGGTGCCTGATTTAGAATCAATCTTTCGCACTTCGAAAACTGCTTTCTTACGTCCGAGATTAATCACTCCGTTCAGGGAGGCGACAGCACCGGTACCTGCATCATTATTTCTGATGATTGTTACAGCTTTCTGATTAGCCATGGCTATATCTTCATCGCTTGGATTAGCTTTCCATGTGCGAGTTCCCGCGGATGTGAAGTTATGATCTCCGCCGCCGAGCATTGTGTCTCCGCCCAGCGTAGTAGAACCGCTGGAACTTTCCTGCTTTATGTCGTTAACCGTGTTATTGTACAGCGCAACGCCGTCAACATTCATGTTATTAATTGCTGTACTATACGCACCACAGATATACATGACAGCGCTTTTGCTTCCGCTTGTATTATCGTGTATTGCAGCGTTGTAAATATTTAATTTGTTGTTGGCGCTTGTACGTCTGTTGTGATAAATCAGACCTTTCCAATAATCCGAACTATCGGAAACGTTCAGCTTGTTTTCTTCTATAATGCCTGATCTGATAGTAACGTCTACATTTTTGTCACTGGCATAAAACAGTGCTCCATATTGATTTGCTTCATTCTTTTTGAATGTTGCTCCGTCAACCAGAACAGTATTGTTTTCATTAAGAGTTGCAACGGCTCCGATAGCAGCTTTCATGCCTTGTACAATTGTTCCCTTAAGGAAGTTCAGCTCTGTATCAGTAGTGGTCTTTATAGCACTATCTTTTGCTTCTTTTTCTTCGCCGTCAAGTACGATATCCTTGAAGTTAGTCTCACCTGAAGCTCTGAACATAGTGCCGTCATAGCCTTCTGCTCTCTTTACGCTTCCTCCGTTAGTGGTAATTGTTCCGGTAATATCTACAACTCCCTTAACGAATACGTCTTTTACAGTATCTCCGATAAGTTCGCTTACCTTATTCCAAGTCTTAACGGCGCTGTTAGTACTGCTTCCGTCATTTTCGTCATCACCGTTGTCGGCGTCTACGTAAACAGCGGAAGAAGAGCCGGATGCTGTGCTCTCATCTGTTGTTTCATCGTTAGGTGCTCCGAGCATAGGTGCTGCGGATTTCATCGTTCTTCTTGAAGCTTCTTCATCAGTTGCTTCTTCTTCTGTTTCAGCAGGTTCTTCCTCAGCAAGCTCTTCTGCAGGTGCTGCCTCGTCCGCATCTGCTGCCGGTGCAGGAGATGCTGCCGGTTCCGATGCAGGCTCTGCTGCAGGTGCAGGTGCAGGCTCTGCTGCAGGTGCAGGTGCGGGCTCTGCTGCAGGTGCAGGTGCAGATTCTGCCTCAGGCTCTGCTGCTGCTTCTGTCTGTGCTTCCTGTCCGTCTTCAGCGTAACTTTTGAACACGCCAAAAGGTCCGAAACTGCTTACCATTAAAGCAATTACGAGTAAGAGGACACTAAGTCTGGTGGTTATCTTATTCATTTTCTCTCCCCTTCGCTAATCTTTACAAAATGTAACCGTTCTGTAACTGTTTTCTATACTATACCAACTCAGTTAAATATTTTCAAGTGCATTTTAATATAAATTTAATTCAGTTTTAATACTTTTTTTCTTTATAAATCAACTAAAAGAACGCCCCGGGTGTATGGCCCGGGGCTGATTAGTGTAAGGGAGATTACATCTAAGTTCTTTTCTTATTAATATACCGCTAATATTAAGTAACGATTTCGAGGAATGATGGGAAGAGCTCTCCTTCATAGTAGAAGAGGCCTCTGCCGATTTCTTCGATATCCCACTCTCTCTGCGGATTATCAGGATATGCTGCGTATCCGCCGGCATATGTCTCGATTCTGTTACCGGATGGCTCGAAGAAGTAGATTGTCTGACCACGAGTGATAGCGTGTCTTGTAGGACCTACGTCTCTCTTTACTCTGTTCTTACCAATCAGGTCAGCAGCATTTCCGATTGCATTCCAGTCTTCGAGATAGAAAGCATGGTGGTGAATAGTATTTGGCTTCTCATACTCTACGAAAGCGATGTCGTGAGCCTTGTTTCCGCCTGTCAGCCATGTGGCAAATCTCTTTCCGTCAGGAGTGTTGCAGAACTCAGGAGCAAACATGCCGACAACTTCCTTGAAATATCTCTCTGCCTCTTCGATGTTTGGTCCGTAAAGCAGGAGATGGTCGAATCTCTGTGCTTTCATTCCGCGTGGCATCTCTACCCATGGATCAGGATTCTTCAGCATAGGAATCTTGTCTGCCAGTTCAACTTCTGCATAGAACTCGATTCTGTGGCCTGTGCAAAGCTTGAATCCGTATCTCTTGCCGTAACCAGGCTGCTCGTCTGATGCAACATCTACCGGATAACCGAATGCCTCTGTTGCAGCCTTAAGCTCTTCGAGAGTCTGCTCATCAACTACCTTGAATGCGACATAGTCAAAGCCGGATTCAGGAGCCTGCTTCAGAACTACTGAGTGATGATCGAACTCATCGTATGTTTTCATCATTACACGTCCGTCCGATGTCTGACCTACGATGTCCAGTCCCAGAATATTCTGATAGAACTCAACGGAAGCTTTGAGGTCTGTTACCCTCATCTGGATCAGTCCAGGTCTGATAGTTTTGGTAATAGCCATACTTTTTCCTCCTTTTTATAAAGATAGATTATTAATAAGGATTATCTTATTTATGCCTTCGTCAGCAGTATGCTGCCGAGGGGTTTGACACAACATGCAAGGACTATACCCTGCGCTTCTTCTTCCTCACTGACATGTTTTCTGCTCATGTTCTTGAACTTTACGTATTCTCCCTCGAGGATCTTCACTTTGCAGATGCCGCATCCTCCGCCTTCGCAGCCGCCTTTGAAAATGCTGCGGCCCGATTTGTGCATGGCCCTGAAGATGCTTTCATCATCTCTGCAGATGAACTCTCTGCCCGATTCTGCGTCTTTGATTGTGTACTTTTCCATAGCGCACCTCGGTATTATTACTTTTTCTGTGAGAGTTGATATGCTACGTCAATGATCATATCTTCCTGTCCGCCGACCATACCGCGTCTTCCGAGTTCTACGAGAATATCTCTCGGGTCGAGTTTGTACTTCTTAGCTGCGTCATATACGTGGAGCAGGAAGCTGGAGTATACGCCCGCGTATCCGAGCATAAATGATCCGTTATCTATGACCTGCGGTCTCTGCATAATAGGATCTACCGCATCGGCCGCTACATCCATGAGCTTGTAGAAATCTACATCTCCCGTGTCTACTCCGGACCTTTTGAGAACTCCGGCCACAACCTCAAGTTGTGTGTTTCCGGACCCCGCACCCAGTCCTCTGAGAGTTCCGTCAATGTATGTGGCTCCCGCTTCCACCGCTGCCAGCGAGTTGGCTACGGCAAGTCCCATATTGTTATGAGCGTGGAAGCCTACCGGAATCTTTACGGCTCTTGATACTGCATCTACTCTTGCGGCTACATCTTCCGGAAGAAGATATCCTGCCGAGTCTGCCATATTGATGTAGTCAGCTCCGTAACTTTCCATCTTTAGGGCTTCTTCGACGATTCTCTCAACAGGTGCCATGTGCACCATCATCAGGAATCCGACTGCCATCATGTCCATATCTTTAGCCGCGTAGATGTGCTCTGCGGAAACATCGGCTTCCGTTACGTGAGTCGCAACTCTGACCGCTTTAGCGCCCGCTGCTTTTGCATTCTTGAGATCTGCGATAGTTCCGATTCCAGGAAGCAACAATACTGCTACTTTTCCGTTCTTAACCTCTTTGGATGCTGCCTTGATGAGCTTGAGTTCATCAGTGCCGGAGAATCCGTAATTGAAACTGGATCCGCCGAGTCCGTCTCCGTGCGTAATCTCTATTAGTTCTACGCCGCTTTGATCAAGTCCCTTTGCAATCTTAGCTACCTGTTTCTCTGTGTAACTGTGCCTTACGGCATGGCTGCCGTCGCGGAGGGTGGTATCTACAAGTCTTACTCTTCTGTTTTTCATTACTTGTTGCCTCCTTCCTTCAGCATCCTTTCAGCTATCTTCTCGGCTGCGGCTACTGCAGCAGAGTTGATAATATCCAGGTTTCCGGAGTAGGCCGGCAGGAAGTCTGCCTGACCTTCTACCTGTGCAATTGTGGTGACCTTGTCTCCGTCCATTGTAGGAGGAACTCTCAGTTGATAACCCGGTACATAGGATTTGAGTTCCTCTACCATTTCCAGAATCGATTTCTCAATCTTTTTAAACGGAACTTTCTTATCCTTAACTTTTACGTGAATGGTGTTGGTCATCATGAGAGGCGGCTCTGCCGGATTCAGTACGATAATGGCTTTGCCCTTCTCCGCACCTCCTACCACCTCAATAGCTTTGCTTGTGGTTTCCGTGAATTCGTCCATGTTGGCTCTTGTTCCCGGGCCTGCGCTCTTTGATGATATGCATGATATTATCTCAGCATATTCTGCACCTGCGACTCTGGATACCGCATATACGATAGGAATCGTCGCCTGGCCTCCGCATGTAACCATATTTATGTCCTGCTCTTCTTTGAGCTTGTCCAGGTTTACAAGCGGTACGCAGTACGGGCCTATTGCCGCCGGAGTCAGGTCTATGGATATGATCCCGTTCTCCTTCAGCTTAGGGCCGTTGAACTTGAGGTGTGCTGCGGCACTGGTGGCATCGAAGACGATTTTTATATCCTTATCACCGTCTTTGATAAGACCGTCAACACCCTCTATTGTCGTCGGCACTCCGAATCCCTTGGCTCTTTTAATGCCTTCGGATTCGACTATACCCGCCATCATGGCCATTTCCAGATGTTTGCTACGGAAGATCTTATACATAAGATCCGATCCGATATTGCCGGGGCCTATAACGCCCACTTTGATTCTGTCTGCCATGTTTTACTCCTTAGTGTTACAGTAGAAATACATTTTTATACGAAGCAGG
The DNA here is from genome assembly GCA_902773835.1 of uncultured Eubacteriales bacterium. GTDB lineage: Bacteria > Bacillota > Clostridia > Peptostreptococcales > Anaerovoracaceae > Crickella. The sequence goes on from CACYFZ010000010.1 coordinate 34,885, forward strand.
CCTCAACCTTTCCGAAGTCTCCGAAGTCTGCTAAGAATACATCACCCTTCTCGGCTGTTACCGTTGCTGAGAGCGCACCCGAGAGTATTACTTCACCCTTAAAGAATTCAACTCCGTATCCCCAGAGTTTATTGGCCAGCCATGCGACCGCTTCTGCCGGGTCTCCGCATACGGCAGAACCCTTGCCTTCATTTACGAGTTCGCCGTTTTTGTAAAGTTTCATCTCCACGTTCGGAAGATCCACTTCGTCTATCTTCCATTTCGAATCGGAGAGTACGTATCTTCCCGATGATGCGTTGTCGGATACCGTATCGATGAGCTTGATTCTCCAATCAACTACGCGGCTGTCTACGATTTCGAAAGCCGGAACTACGCAATCGGTTGCTTTTCTGACATCCTCCGCAGTGACGTTTCCGCCGGAGAGGCCTTCTTTAAGAACGAAAGCTATCTCTCCTTCAATCCTGGCACTGATGAGTTCATCGATATTGCAGGTTCCGTCCTTGCAATACATAGACTCAAAGAGATGTCCGTAGTCGGGTTCATTTACTCCGAGTTGTTTTTGTATTCCCTCGGAAGTAAGTCCGATTTTCTTTCCGGATATTATCTGTCCTTCTTTTACAACTCTGTCGATATTGGCGAGCTGTATAGCATATGCGTCATCTATATCCAGGCTGCTGTCCATATCAGTCAGCGGCTCTATGGCCACTCTGCTGCGTTCCGCTTCGTAGAGCATGTCCGCGAATTTTTGAATAGTTTCTTTTGCTGCCATTTTTAAACCCTTTCTCTGTGGAATCCCATATATATAAGTACACAAAACCGAGGTACGGGGTTTTTCGCACTTTCTGAAGTGTTTAGTCTCGGCCTACGGTTTCGTTTCAGTTCTCTCGGGATGAGGCCTAAGCCCCATCCCGGGATGTTCATTCAATATGGGAATTAGCGTTCAAAGAAAATCTTAAGCTGATTTGCGAAGTCCTGTGTATGCTCAATCTGAGTCCAGTGACCGCACTTACCGAATACGTGAAGTTCTGCATTCGGAATGAGTTGGATCAACTCGTAAGAATTGGAGAGAGGAATTACTCTGTCCTCACGTCCGTGGATAATCAATGTCTCATGCTGGATATCTCTGATATAGTGCTGGTCTCCTGCCATATCTTCGACTCCGTCCTGACGTGGCTTCGGGAACATCGAGGAGAAACTCTCCTGGAATCCCGGCTGGATGCTGCCCTGGTATCTGGACTCTGCCAGCTCAGGTGTAGCATTGGAGTGATCATATGTGAAGATCTCCAAAAGCTTAGCCATGTTTTCAGGTGATGGTTCATATCCCCAAACCTGATCAAGTCCGTATGTGATAGGGAATGAAACTCCCATAGCTCCCATGAGAACCAGTTTGTTTACTCTTTCCGGATAATTGATGGCAAATGACATAGCGAGCGCCCCACCGAATGAGTTACCAACGAGGTTGGCCTTCTCAATACCGAGTGCGTCAAACAGCTCCTTAGTCTGCTGTACCCAAACTCTCATGCTGTAAGTCTGGCCTTCAACTCTCTCTGTGTATCCGAATCCTACCAGGTCAGGAGCGATGATTCTGTAATCGTCCTTCAGAATCGGGAACAGTTTATGCCAATTGGCGTAAGCTGTAACTCCCGGGCCGGAGCCATGCAGAAATACTACCGGAAAACCTTCTCCGAGGTCATGATAGTTAGTCTTAAACTTTCCTGTCTGTACGCTGTTAGCGATTTCAGGTCTCTTCTCAGCCATTGTGTTCTCCTTTCAACTGTAATCAAACGTATTTAAGCTTTAGTGAATTGGTATTTATTTGATATGCCCTTTGCCTTTACTAAGTGCATATGTTATCTCTTTCGCGGCCCTCTTGGTTTCAATGATCAGCCTCTCAAGCCTGTTTCCGTAGATATCTTTTACCTGTCCCGAAACGCTTATGGCGTATCTGACCAGACCGTCTTCGTCAAATATCGGAACCCCTACGCACCTCAGACCTTCCATAATTTCTCCGTCATCCAGGGCGAAGCCCTGTTCTTTTATCTTCGCAAGTTCTTTGATGAACTTGTCGGGATCTGTGATGGTCCTGCCCGTAAGAGGTGTCAGTCCCTTTGTCTGTATGAATCTCTTAATTTCAGATTCGCTCTTGTGCGACAGAAGCGCTTTTCCTAATCCGCTGCAGTGCATCGGGAGCCTTGTACCGATATCCGAGACTATGGTTATAAGAGAGTCGGCTGCAATTTTGTCCAGATATAGGACCTCTCCGTTGTCCTCACATCCGAGGTGAACCGTCTCTCCGAACTCCTTGCCCAGCCATCTCATGGCCGGTTTAGCAGCATCTCTTATGTCCCAAGATCTCGCCGCTTTGGACCCCAGTTCGAAAAGATGCAGTCCCATCAGGTACCTTCCGTCTTCGTCGTCCTGTCTCAGGTACTTATGATCTCTCAATGTAGATACAAGTCCGTGTACTGTACTCTTCGGAAGACCGATCTTCTGCGCTATCTGTGCTAAACTAAGTCCGTCTTCTGCTTCGGATATGAGCTCAAGTATGTTCAGAGCCCTGTCCACTGATTGAATTCTTCCGGATTTGGTTTTAGCCATATCTTCTCCGCGGGCTTTTTACAGACGCCCTTATCTGTCGGTAAGGTGAATATATCATCGCGAAATATCTTCTGACAATATAATAATTCGACAATACCGAACAAGCAATCGGTATTGTCGAATATTTTTGTGTTATTTTTGTGTTTTTGCAGTCAACGCCTTCGTCTGTATATGTACGCCGCAATCAGGACCGCAAACACTATTATCAGCTAAACTCCATATGTCAGCAATCGCATATAGTCTATCCTGAATTACAGGTGTAGATCTACCGGGTCCCAGCCTTCGTCCTGATACTTTGTAACAGGGACTTCGTTGGCATTTACATAAAGTGAAACAGATTCAAGTCTCCTGGCCTCACGAGCCTTATCATCCGATGTACACTTTATAAACTCGTCATACTTATCTCCGAAGATTTCCTTGGCACTCGTTTCGTAATCACTGCCGTCTTTGACAGCGTCAAATCCGATTACTTCATATGTGCCGTTGTCGCTAGGCTTGATGTGCAGGCATCCCGGATGCGCTCCGCCGGAGACGCATTTCAGAGTATCCCCTTCTATGTTGTAGTTATATATCCAATAGTCTCCTTTGATTTTCACATCTTCAGGATTGCTTTTATCCACATCAATAACAGTTACGACAGGAATACTGCAATCGGCTTTATCGTAGTTGCCGGCAATCTCATCTGTAAGATATGTATATACAGCCATCTCGGCAGGGTCGTTTCCGGAGTAACCGAGTTTGTTTCCGGCGAGTGAATCAACGCCTTCCGCATTAGCTATGTCATCAATTCCTCCGACGATTAAGAGCAGGTCATCTGCACTCAATCCGTAATCATCATCTCCTCCTTCTCCGTATGCTGTAACGGAATATAGATAGTCGCCGGATTTGAAGATGGTCTTAGTGGCTTCTCCCTCTCTGTTACCGAAGCATTCTACATTAATCTTATTTACTTCTTGAGTCCAGCTGTGCTTGTAGTCATTATAGTCACCTGAGATGTCGCCTTTTTCATCGGCCAAGTCATCGCTGCCTTTTCTCACCGTCATCTGAACGGCAGGGAAAGGAACACTTGCCTCAACCATGCCTTTCATACAACGCCAATTATCCACCTTAACCTCTCCAAGGCTAAGCTCTATTCCGTCAGCAATTTTGAGGGCCTCTATCCCCGCACCCTCAGCTGCCGCTTCTGCGGAATCGACATCGCTCCACGGATTAGGCATCTCTGTACTTTCCTCCTCTGCCTCCTTCTTGCTGCACGCTGTTATTGACAGAAGCATAATGATTACCGCTGAAAGAACCCCGATTCTTATCAGATATTTTTTCATCCCGTTTTCCTCCGTTTTCCCTTTAATTATTCTTTACAATCAATTGTACGCCATGACAGTTAATAATCAGTTACTTCCTCTTTTTTATTTGTTCTATTGCCTCTGCAATACTCGCAGCTGTATCCGCTGATGTCATCGTAATATCCGAGCGTTTGCTCTCTGCAATCTCTCCGGCGAGGCCATTTATGTATGCCCCTGCAGCCGTTGCCAAAGCAAGATCGTCGGCCTTTACGCATAGCGCTGAGAGTATGCCCGAAAGAACATCTCCGCTGCCGGCCGTGGCCATGCCCGGGCAGCCTCTGTTAACTGCAAAGACTCTGCGTTCCTCGGCAGCGCTCGCAGCTTCTGTCACATATGTTGTTCTTCCTTTCAGAAGAACAACTGCGTCCAGTTCATCAGCCAAAGTTAAAGCTGCATTTTCCGGGTCTTCTTTTATCTTATCTATACTGATGCCCGAAAGCCTCGAAAACTCTTTGAGGTGAGGCGTCAGCACAAGTCTTGCTTTCGATGCTCTGACAAGATCTTTGTTAAGTTCGGACATTGCATTGAGGCCGTCGGCATCAATTATGAGAGTCTTGTCGTAATTCCCGAGCAGGTATTTAACTGCCTTGACCGTCTCTTCCGAGAGTCCGATTCCCATACCGAATGCGATGGCATCATAGCGACTGCAAATTTTAGAGAAATCATCTTCATTGAAAACGATATTGCCCTTGGTCTGCGCCAGCGGAATCAGTGTGGCTTCGAGAATCTGCCCTGCTATTACGGGGCAAATGCTCTCAGGCGCTGCGATGCTCGCAACTCCCGCTCCCGATCTCATTGCGGCATTTGCCATGGCAGCCAAACGAATGGCTCCGCTGTATTCAATGGAGCCCCCGATAAGTGCCACATATCCGAAGTCGCCCTTATGGCATTCCTTCGGTCTGTCCGGGAGGCATATCCTTACTTCATTATCTGTTATCTTAATCTTCTGATAGTTATTCTTCATCGACAGTTTCTTTTCTTTCATTGAATCCTTTCAACCAGGAGCGAAGCTCCATCAAGCTCGCTTGGTTGGAGCGAGCGACGCCGTCAACAGACGACGGGAGCTTCAGCTCATGAGATCGTCAGTCTGGAACCCGCCGCCTACTCCGTTGAGGCGGGGGACATCCAGCGTCTGTTATAAGTGGACCGACCATCCCGTTTCTATTTTTTCATGAACTTTCTTTATTGTCTCAATGTCCAGCTTAGGCCAGTCATTATCTTTCTGTGCTTTGTCAGTCACAAGATGCGCTTTTCGAATCAATACTAAACAAGCAAGTCTTTACATCTGTTATTCTGTAACTCTCAATTGCCTTTTGTATAGTTTTGTTATGCGTCCATCGTCCTTAGCCCAAGGCTACATCCAAAGCCATCATGACAGTAAAGCCTGCGGCAAACATCAGGACACCTGCGTGGGAATGTTCGCCTTCGGCCATTTCAGGTATGAGTTCTTCAACAACTACATACATCATCGCACCTGCTGCAAGGCTTAGAAGATACGGCATCGCAGGAACTACTGCCTCCGCAGCGAGAATAGTCAGAAATGCCGCAATCGGCTCGACCGCTCCGGATAGAAATCCGTTCCAAAACGCCTTAGATTTGCTCTTGCCCGCAGCATAAAGTGGCATCGATACAATTGCACCTTCAGGGAAGTTCTGAATTGCGATGCCGAGAGATAAGGCAAGCGCTCCGCTAAGCGTCATCTTTGCAGACCCCGTCAGTGCTCCCGCATACACAACTCCGACAGCCATCCCTTCCGGAATGTTATGCAGAACGACAGCCAGCACCATCATCGTAGTCTTGGTGAGATTGCATGCAGGTCCTTCGCATTCTTCAGATCCGATGTGCATATGCGGTATGAGATTGTCCAAGCCCATCAGCAGTACGACTCCAATCCAAAAGCCTATGAAAGCCGGCAGGAACGCCAGGCGTCCTTTATCCGAAGACTGCTCCATCGCAGGGATTATAAGGCTCCATATTGATGCAGCCACCATAACTCCGGCCGCAAATCCCGAAAGTATCTTTTGAAGCTTCGTGTTAAGCCCGCCTTTCATAAAGAAGACGCAAGCACCTCCGGCCGCCGTGCCGATAAGCGGTATCATTATTCCTATCAATGTTTCACTGTTTATCATCTGAGTCTGATTCCTCTTCTTTTGTTCTCGCTTCCTTTTTCTCCTGCGTCAGACTATTCAGCTTTCTGAGTTAAACTAAATTATCTTTTAACATCTTTATCTCCTTTACCCTTCTCTATTCCGAGCACCGCCCACCTGAAGAACGGCAGTCGGGATATGATTGCATTCAGCAGATATCCTACTCCAAATCCTGCGATGAGGCTGAGAATATACGTCAGTGCCGGGTGCATCAGTCCCGGTTTTGCAACGAAGTATGCTACCAGTGATATCCCGAGATAGTGAAACACATACAGCCCGAAGCTTCTGTCGCTCATCCATTTCGTAAAAGCAGTTTGGAAGTCAGCATACTTTGCAGCACCCCCGATAATCGCCATGCAGGCGAGGTAACCATACCCTACAAAGAGCGGTGTGCGGTTGATAGGTTTATCTGCATAGTTCTGTCCGAAATATTTGATGCAAAACGCAGTTCCGAGTATCAGCGAAAAGATGAGAAAGATCGGAAACCATTTCTTAAGCTCATTCACAACCTCATCATGCGAAAGCACGAAGTATCCGAGCAGAAAGGCGAATAAGTATAGTCCGATTCTATACACGGCTATAATCGGCGCGTTTAATAGTTGCGCCGCTATGAAGCAGGGAATCACCAGCAAGATAATTGCGCTGATATTGACTTTTCCTCCGAGCCGATAAACCATGTCGTTTTTATCTGCTTTTCGGATAAGCACCAGTAACATCGAGTATACCCACAGAAGCTGTATGAACCAGAGCACGCCCTGTCCGCTTGCTATGATTATCAGGATCTGAACCGGTAGCGGTATGCCCGTGAAAGTATTAAGAGCATCATTTAGTGCTACGTTCAGATATCCCTGGATGAATTGAAACGCAAAGAGTCCTACTGTAGACGGGACGAGAAGCTTGGTCGTGCGGCTCTTTATAAAATCTGTATCGCTGTGCCGCTCCAGGTACAAGCGGGAGCATACGCCCGACACCATGAAGAGAACGAGCATTATCCACGGATACACAATATAGAGGAAAACATCATAGTACTGATGCTCAAGATTTGTGATCCTTCCAAGTCCGGTTGTGACGCTCTCAGTCGTATACATGAATAGCACATGATATACAACTACAATTGCTACCGTCGCCCAGCGTATGTTGTCTAAATAGTGCCTTCTCATATTTTTCACACCTTTGCAATTATTCATAACATAATAATAGCGGACGGCTGTTTGTTCGTCCACCAACCATTAATTACTTTTCGTCGAAGTTTCTGTTATGAATAGTTGCATAGATTAGTTTCTAAAAATTGAGCCTAAAGGTCTCCGAAACAGGTGCATATGCTCAATTTTCATCGAGATGCACGAAAGAGCCCGTGGCAGTTGCAGTAGGCGTAGAGACGTTTGACGCGGTCTGTTTTGAAGCGAGCCTCTGCACTGCCTTCCGGATAAAGCTTTACAAGCTGCACTCCGAAGTCGGATACTGCTGCGACGAAAGATATGTAGTGATCCTTAGTCATAGAATGTTCTACCGTGACATAATACTCATCTTCAACAATTTCCATTTTTATCATGTGTTCAACGTCGGCCGCTTCCTTTTGTATCGTTTGTGAAGCATCAGCAGGCACTACGTCCGCCTGTTCTGCCTCTTGCGGCGGGAGTGTAATTCCGCAGCAGCTGACAACTGCCTCCCCGCTCGCTGTGACTACATTACCGCAGATCGGACAGACGTAGAATACGCACTTTGCCATATTAAATGCGCGGTTCCCGTTTCGGATGTCCTCCCCCGACAGTAGTTCAATCACCGAGATGCCGAGAGCCTCAGCGAGCGGTTCAAGCAGACTGATGTCCGGAAACCCGTTTCCGGTCTCCCATTTGCTCACAGCCTTGCTGCTGACATGTATAATATCCGCCAATTCTTCCTGAGTCATCTTTTTATTCTCACGGAGCTTTCGTATGACAGCTCCCGTCACATATTTATTCATTGCTTACGCCTCCATTTATTCATAGCGAGTGCTTGCTTTTGCGTCAAGAATAGCAAAAGCGCGGGTCATGTTGTACCCACGCTTCGTAGATTTACAGTCTTTAAAAGCAAGCTTGCTTCATTAGTTATTATGCAGCCGGCCCGTTATAGCTCAGTGCCAGCATAGTTATGTCATCGAACTGCTCAGCACCTTGAACGAATTCTTCAATTCCATCCATCACATTTTCCAGAACTCTTTCCGGCTTTGCATCCGGATCTTTATTCAGAGCATCCAGCATGCGGTCGGTTCCGAAGAGTTCGTCGGATGAGTTTGTGGCCTCTGCCACGCCGTCAGTATATACGAATAAGCTGTCACCCGGCTTTAATTCGAATTCATGATCCTTAAATGTCATGTCTTCCATAGCAGCTACAACAGGAGAATGCTTATACACAACTAATCTGTATTCGTCTCCTGCGCTTCTGAGAACCGGATGTTCGTGACCGGCATTTGCCGAGATTCCTTTACCTGTGGAAACTTCGATTATTCCGAGCCAGACCGTTACAAACAGACCCGCAACGTTTCCTTCGCAGAGCTGGTTGTTAACATCGTATAGGATCTCTGAAGGTTTGCCGCCCAGCATGGCACGGTTTTTTATAAGCGTACGCGCTACCATCATAAAGAGAGCTGCAGGAATTCCCTTGCCTGATACATCTGCCATTACCAAGGCTATATGGTCTTCATCTACGAAGAAGAAGTCGTAGAAATCTCCGCCTACTTCCTTGGCCGGCGTCATGGATGCGTAAAGGTCGAATTCTTTTCTCTCCGGGAAAACCGGGAAGATATTCGGTATTACGTTGGTTTGTATAGCGCTGGCAAGTCCGAGCTCTGTCGCAAGTCTTTCCGTCTTCTCTGTCTCGGCCTTCTGAGCGAATATGGCCTGCCTTCCTCGTTCTGCTATCATGCTGCAGATAATGGCTATCATAGTAAACAGAATGAATTTCGGCAGGAAGCTGTGTTGCAGGAAATGAAAAAATAATTGATTGTTATCTATAAGCGAAGGATCAATCGCATCCCTCAGAGGTTCTGCAATCGGAAATTCCAAAACCGCCCCCGCCGGCATATCCAGCATATTAAGATCCACTCTTGTTATTCCGTGGGTGATTCCATAGTAGCTCGCGAGCAGATACGTGACTATCGTAAGACCTGACGCGAATGATGTAAGAGGTCTGGAATAATATCTGACCGACAGCGCAACCGGGAATACCAGGCAGAGCACGATATTGTGTCCGAGGACCATGTGGAGTCTGGCCAGTACGATTACATAAGCCAGCATCAGGATTACCTTGAGCCAAGGTTTTTCTCCCTTAAGGTAAAGGCAGAGTGCAGCCGGAATCACGAGTTCGACAATTGCAACGCTAAGGTAGCGTATGAGAACAGCGCTGCTGATTGAAAAAACATGAAAAACGGAAAGCAACACTATAATAGCTGCAATAACCGCGGTGTACAGCAGTATACGCGCTACGAATAAATTGGCCCTTACTTCGTTTTCCCACAGCGTTTCCGTTGAATTAAAAAATTCTTCTTTCAGTTCTCCTATAAAGGTTCTGGCTTTTGACATATCTTGACTTCCTCACTTTTAATTTTTGCCTTCGATATGTACAGTTTATACTTTTTAAAGTTATCAGACGGTTATATGAAGATTTTTCTCTTATCCGGATCAGCCGCTGCCCTGTAAAGAACGAACTTACGGCCTATGGCCTGAACGAATTCCGCTCCAAGCTGCTGTGCCACTTCGTTGGCTGTCTCCTTCGGATCCAGTATGGCGCCGTCCTGGATCTGAACTTTAATCAGTTCATGCTTTGCGAGATAATCATCTATTGATTTTATGACAGCTTCGGTCAATTCTTCTTTTCCGATCATGACAGTCGGCTTTATCTCTTGCGCCATTTTCTTGAGTTCGCTTCTTTGTTTACCTGTTATCATATCTTTCTCACTTTCGTTTCGTTTTCTTCGGTTGCTATCATACCATAATACTCTGAGTTTTTGTCATTATTCACATCTTGTGTATAATAAATACATTCTTTAAGTACGAAAAAAAAAGGGGGGGACTGCTTATGAAAATTACTGTTGTGGGCGGAGGAAATATCGGAACACAGTTTGCAGTTCACAGTGCGGAGAAGGGACATGATGTAATAATGTATACATCAAACCCTAAGCATTTCAGCAAACATCTTTCGATAGTCGATAAAGAAGGCAATGTAATTCATGAAGGAGACATCCGCAAAGCTACGAATGATGCGGCTGAGGCATTCAGCGACGCGGATCTGATTTTAATCACCATGCCTCCTACCATGATGATTCCTCTGGCTGAAATAATTTATGACAACACCGATGCCCATACGATGATAGGTTTCGTTCCGGGCAATGGTGGTTTTGAGTTTGCCTTTAAAGAGTGTATAGAGAGAGGCAATCCTTTCTTTGGAATCGACCGCGTGCCTGCGATAGCAAGGCTGACGGAGAGAGGTAAAACCGTCGCATGCTCAGGATACAAAGAAAAGCTGTATATCGGCGCCATCCCTTCTAAATATACCGAAGAATGCGCCGCACTTATTGAGAGTATTTATGATATTGAGTGCGTAAGACTGCCGGGTTTTATGGCATTGACGCTCACTCCTTCAAACCCAATACTTCACACTTCGAGACTGAAAACCATATTCAAAGATTACAAGCCGGGAGTAACCTATAAATCAATTCCTCTGTTCTATGAGGAATGGGATGATGAATCGTCGGAACTTCTTCTCGCATGCGATGATGAAATACAGGCAATTTGCAGAGCACTTCCTGACTTTGGACTTGAATATGTGGTTTCGGAACGCGAATTCTATAATTCAAACACTCCTGAAGAGCTGACACATGCCATATGCACCGAGGAATCGCTGCTCGGTCTTACTACTCCTTCGGTTCACGTTGATGCCTCTGTTGAAGGGAGAGGTTTTTTCGGTTTGATTTCAGGCAGAACTCACAGAAGCCGTAAAATCGAAAGTCATATGAATAAGCGTCTCAAATGGAGATACAGAAAAGATGTAAAAGACAGCAAAAAACAGATAAAGAAAAAAACAGGGAAGCGCACGGCCCTTATCCCTGATCTTCATTCCAGATATTTTACGGCAGACTTTCCGTACGGCCTGACGGTAATATACCAAATCGGACAGCTCGCCGGGGTGGATATGCCGCGAATAGATGAGCTGCTTGAGTGGTATGAAGAAATCGCCGTCATAAACGACCAGCTTCTTCTTTCTGATTACGGAATCTCAAATATGGAAGAACTAAGAGCATTCTATCTTCAGTAAGAAAGACCGTGTTTATTCATGAGCTCCTCACGGAGCTCTTTTATATTTATCTGTCCCGGTGCCGAAGAATTCGTCGCTGATGCGAAGGTCACGGATGTTCCGATTCTCTCGCAGTCCGTCCTGCTGACTCTGCCCATATCTCCCATGGATATGGCTATGACGGGACACGTCGCATCTCTGCAAACTTCTGTCGCAGCATCAATAAGAGTATTCACGTCATCTTCATTATTCGGCATAAGCGCTATCTTAACTATATCCGCACCCATATCCTGCATGGCACACAGTCGCTTTGCTATAATTTCCTTGTTCGGCGTAGATTTAAAATCGTGATTTGATATGATAACGCTTACTCCGTCATCATGGGCAACCTCGACAATCTTTTCAACTATATCTTTGCCTTTGAATAATTCCACATCCACCATATCAATAAGTCCGCTTTGCACGGCACTTATGTTTATATCGATGTAAGCTTCATCATTTATCTCTTTAGCTCCGCCTTCATTAAAGCTTCGTATGGTGAAAAGAATAGGCGTATCACCCAGGATTTCTCGCACTTCAGACAGCGTGTTTTCAAGGGTCTCGAAATCACAAACATCATCAAAACAATCCGCACGAAGCTCCACTACATCGGGGTGTAGTTCCAGCATATGTCTTGCCTCGAAAAGAACATCCTCTTGCCTCGGTCCCGTAATCGGGACACATATTTTCGGCAATCCTTCTCCTATTACAATGTTTCTGATTCTAACGCTTTTCACAATCAGATAAACTCCTCAGCCGCTTTATAATTTCCGAATACATTTAGCTCCGAGCAATCATACTCGAGCCTTCTCAGAGCTTCTTTCACATTAGGGTCATTAAGATTACCTGCGAAATCCAAATAGAAGCAATACTCAAATACCCTTCCGAATATAGGGCGGCTTTCCAGCTTCAGTACATTGATTCCCAGAGAAGCGAAAACTCCGAGGGCATTAAACAGTGCGCCCGGGGTGTGAGCCGTCACCATCCTTATGCTGACCTTATCCGCATCATCCGGATATTTTTCTTTAGCACTAACACAGAGGAATCTGGTCATGTTCACATCACTGTCCTGAACATTCGGAAGAAGTATCTCCATACCATATGTCTCAGCCGCCAGCTCACTCGCAAGTGCTGCTTTAGATTTATCGCCTGTCTCTTTTATGTATCTGACACTGAGTGCAGTATCCTCATATGCACACGAAGTCATATTCGGATATTCGCCGAAAAGCCCCTGGCATTGGTTCAGAGCCTCGGGATGGCTGTAGACTTCCGTGATGTCTTCTATCTTCGCACCCGGATTTACTATTAGGCATTCTCGAATCGGCAGGACTACCTCGCCGATAGCGTGAACATTGTAGTGCTGAAAGTGATCATATGTCCTGGCAATTACACCCGTAGTTGTATTCTCAACCGGAAGCATGGCATAGTCCAGCACACCGCTTTCCACATCTTTAAAAAGCGAAATGAAATCGCTGTATCCTACATCCTCGTAATTCTTTCCGCCGAAGAACTTCCTTACGGCACTTTCACTGAATGCTCCGCTTACGCCCTGATACCCTACTTTCATTTAATAACTCCAATCTGCAATTTCATGAATCATTTTTTCGGTCTTATCCCATCCTAGACATGCATCCGTAATGCTCTTTCCGTATACTCCACCGTCTACCGCTTGGTTGCCGTCTTCTATGTAGCTTTCCACCATAAAGCCTTTTACAAGTTTCTTTATGTCCGGATTGTTCTTGCATGAAAGAAGAACATCCTTCATGATGCGCGGCTGCTCGAAAGGATCCTTTGCGCTGTTGGCATGATTACAGTCAATCACAACACCCGGATTCTTTAAACCTGATTTCTCATATAGTGAGGACAGATAAAGCAAGGTCTCATAGTGATAGTTAGGATGAGTCACACCCTGTCTGTTTACATAACCTCTGAGTATGGCATGCGCATAATCGTTTCCGAACGAGTGCCCTTCCCAACCTCTGTATATGAAGTCGTGCTCATGCTGGGCTGCAGAGATTGCATTCATCATTACACCCAGGTCTCCGCTGGTCGGATTCTTCATTCCTACAGGGCAATCTATGGCACTGGCTGTCAATCTGTGCTGCTGGTCTTCAACGCTTCTGGCACCGATTGCAACATATCCCAGGAGATCGTCAAGATATTTATATGTCTCCGGATAAAGAAGCTCATCTGCGCATATAAAGCCCGTCTCACTTACCGCTCTTATATGAAGTTCTCTGGTAGATATAATCCCCTTGAAAAGGTCTGACTCCGCATTCGGGTCCGGCTGATGAACCAGGCCTTTATATCCCTCTCCGGTTGTTCTCGGTTTATTCGTATATATTCTCGGAATAATCAGTATTCTGTCTGCAACTTTTTCCTGTACGGAAATCAGCCTTGTAATGTAGTCCATTACACTCTCTTCGTTATCCGCAGAGCAAGGCCCGATAATAAGTGCAATTTTATCGGTCTCCCCGGCAAATATCTTTCTGATTTCTTCTCTGCGCTCCTTTACCGTAGCTTCGATGCTTTCGGTCAGGGGAAACATCAGCTTAACCTCAGACGGAAACGGCAGCTTTCGCTTGAATTCCATATTCATATATCAATTCTCCTTATTCATTCTGACACCGAGTTCAGAGATTTTTTCGAAATAATCCGGGAAGCTCTTGGCAACCGCCTCGGCTCCCTCTATAACTCCGCCGGTCTTTGTGCAAAGCGCTGCAAGCGCCATTACAATACGGTGGTCATTATGTCCCGAGAACGCCTCGTTCGGTTTGCTGATACCGCGTCCGACGACGATGCTGTTCTCCGAAAGTTTCGTTTCTACACCGAACTTTTTAAGTTCCTCTTGCATCGCAGCACCTCTGTCGGACTCTTTTATCTTAAGTCTTCTTGTTCCGCGAAGTATGCAACCGTGATTCATGGCCGCATACGCCATAAGTGCGGGGGCAAGATCCGGAGTATCTGCGATGTCTAACTCTGCGCATCCTTCTTCCAATAATTTGAAGAAACCCGTGCACGCCTTATCACCCTGAAGGCTATTTTCATCAAGCCCCTTTACTTCAGCTCCCAGTGTCATAAGGTAGGCCGCGTTCGACCAATCCCCCTCAACTCTCTCGTCGGAAGTTCTGTATGTTTGGCCTCCTTCAATACGAAGAGTCGATTCCGACTCCCATTCGATCTTAATGCCAAAACGTCTGAGAGCTTCTATGGTCATATCTATATACGGCTTGCTTTCGATAGCTCCCGATAGTTCGATAGTGCTGTCTTCTTCGCACAGAGGAAGTGAGAACAGCAGTCCGCTTATAAACTGACTGCTTATGTCAGCAGCTATCTTGAAAGCTCCGCCCTTAAGACGTCCTTTGATGCGTAATTCGCTTTTCGATTTCTCAAACTTAAGCTCCTGCTCTTTGAATATATCTTCATACACCGTCAATGGGCGATTCATAAGAGTTTCGCTTCCCGTAAGCAGCACTTCTTTATCTGATAATGCTGCAATCGGAATGAAGAACCTCAGAGTACTGCCGCTTTCATTGCACGGAAGAACAGCTTCTTCTGCCTGCGTAGGATTTATACCCCTTAATTGCAGCGTCTTATACTCCTCGTCCGCATCCCTATTTTCCTTTATATCTGCGCCCAGCGCTTTCAGGCATGAAAGTGTGGCAAGTATGTCTTCGGACTCAGCTACATTACTTATGTTACTCACACCGTCCGAAAGACCTGCGCAAATGAGAAGTCTGTGCGCCATACTCTTTGAAGGCGGTGCGCACACTCTTCCCTTGAGCTTTGACGGTTTTATCGTTACCTTCATAGCAGCGCCCTCCAAACTTCGCCTGCCGCAGACTCGCCCCAGCCCTCAGGCTCTGCGATCGCATCTGCACATTCTTTGTATATAGGCATGCGCTTCTCATAAAGCTGCCTCATTTTATCCGAATCATTTGCAAGCGGTCTGTCGGATGTAGGTTCGAGATCGTCAAGAGGCCTGTCCAGCAATACGATAACTCCGTTTTGCTTCAGTGCATCAACATTCTCTTTTCTGAGCACGGCACCACCGCCTGTTGCTATTACCTTTCCTCCGGTCACGGACATCTTCTTTATGACTTCGCTTTCCAAATTGCGGAAATACTCTTCTCCGTGCTTTGCAAAAGTATCGCTTATTTCCGCACCGGTCTCTTTTACTATCTCGTCATCAGTATCTGCGAACTCGCGTCCGAGTTTATCTGCTAAAATCCTGCCGAGCGTGGTCTTGCCGCTTCCCGGCATACCTATAAGAACTATATTTGACTTATTCAGCATGAGTTCGGAATACACCAAGTCCACTGCGGATTCGACTGCTTCCTCACCGGTGAAAAGCCCTGCAGCCATTACCGCCTGGGCCACCAGCATATACAGGCCTCCTTCGGCATCGATACACTTTTCGCGGGCAGCCTGAACAAGTTTCGTGTTCAAAGGATTATATACTGCATCTATTACCACCTGTAGTTTCGGCAGTCTCTCAAGGTTCACCGGAACAGCATCCGTATTCGGGTACATGCCCGACGGAGTTGTATTGATGAGTATATCCGCATCAGCATAATCCGCATAAGCCTCTTCATAGCTTATCGCATCTTCCTTAGCACTGCGGCTCATCCTCTTTACTTCAGACGCTCCGAGCTCACGGGCCACATACACGGCCGTCTTGGATGTGCCGCCGGTGCCCGCAATCAGTACGGATTTACCGGCTGCATCAACGCCCATCTTCTCCATGAGGCTTTTCATGCCGTACGCATCAGTATTATATCCGAAGAGCTTTCCGCCCCTGTTAACTATCGTATTTACGGCTCCTATACGTGCTGCCGCATCGTCTGTTTCATCCAAATACGGAATTACAGCTTCTTTATACGGAATGGTCACGTTAATACCCTCAAAGTCCTTGGCCTTGATGAATCCTTCCAGTTCATCAGGCGCCAGCTCTTTGAGTTCGTATTCGTATTTACCCAATCTCTCATGTATTTCTTTAGAGAAACTGTGTCCGAGTTTTTCTCCTATAAGTCCGTATTTCATTTGCTTTATTTCTCGGCAATCCAATCCGTTCCATATCTGAGCGCCAGCATGTCGCAAAGCGCAAGTGCAACTACCGAATCAGCGACAACTCTGGCTCTGTGTATTATTGCAGGATCGTGACGTCCTTTGACCTTGAAAGTCGTGTCACATCCTTCGACAATATCCACGGTTTCCTGCTTTTTAAATATGGAAGGCGTAGGCTTAACGGCCGTTTTTACGATTATCGGCATGCCGTTTGAAATGCCGCCGTTGATGCCACCGTTATTATTGGTTTTAGTTTTTACCTTGTCTCCGTCCATATAGAAAGCATCGTTGTACTCGCTTCCTTTAGCATCAGCAAGATCGAAACCTCCTCCGAACTGAACTCCTTTTATGCCGGGTATTGAAAACAGAGCGTGGGCGAGAACTCCTTCCAGAGTGTCAAACCACGGCTCTCCGACTCCGGCCGGAATCCCCGTAACGGCGGTTTCCAATACTCCGCCTATGCTGTCTCCGCCTTCTGCAATTTCTTCTATAAGCTTCTGCATTGAATCTCCTGCAGCGTCATCTATTACGGCAAATCTCTTTTCAGAAAGAGCCTCAATGTTCTTTGTAATTTCTTCTTCGCTCGCCCCTATCTCCGAATCGGATATTCCTCCGAGATATGAGATATGCGTTCCCACATTAATCCCCTTTTGCCCAAGTGCGTACATTGCGATTGCTCCCGCTGCCACGAGTGCCGCCGTAATTCTTCCGGAGAAATGGCCTCCGCCTCTGTAGTCTTCATATCCGTGATACTTTTCATAAGCGGTAAAGTCCGCATGTCCCGGCCTGGCAGGCCCGCGTGTTCCGGTATAGTCAGAGCTGTGCTGACCTGCATTCTGAATGATAATACAGACAGGTGTACCCGTCGTCACGCCATTATGAACTCCGCTTATAATGCTGAATTCATCATCTTCCTGTCTTGAAGTGGAAATCTTTCCGTACGGCTTTCTCAGCGCCAGCTTGGAAGCGATATATTCGAAGTCGATTTTAATTCCCGGTGCCAGTCCGTCGATTACCGCACCTATCGCCTGTCCGTGGCTCTCACCGAACAAAGTCACGCTTACACTTGTTCCGAATGTATTCTTCATAGCCTTTCTATCCTTTTCCTAAGTTCATCAGGAGTATAATCCACTATTTCACATGTGCCCGGTTCTTCCACTCGGACTGCGCCTATCTTTCCGTCCTTCATTTTTTTGTCACTGAGGACCGCTTTGTATACTGCATCCTTATCGCAATCTATGCTCAGCGGGAGTCTGCACGAGTCCATAACCCCGAGCAATCTCTCCCGCACCTCGTCCGAACACATCAGTGTCATTCCGAGTGCCACGGCGTGGCCGTGAAGAATTCCCGTAACTGATTCGATCCCGTGTCCGATGGTATGTCCGAAATTGAGGATCCTTCTGAGGCCGCCCTCCCTCTCGTCTTCCTCTACAACATGCTTCTTAACCAGCAGAGATCTTATCAGCAGGTCCTCAAGATTTGTATCCGCCTGATTCTCTATCATTTCAAAGAGCTCTGCATCGGATATCAATCCGGATTTTATTATCTCAGCCATACCGCTCGCTATCTGATCATCCGGGAGGGTTTGCAAAGTCGCGCTGTCAATAAGAACTGCCTTAGGCTGCCAGAATGTTCCCACTATATTCTTAGCCCCACCGAGATTAATCGCGGTCTTGCCTCCTATGGAACTGTCCGCCTGAGAAAGCAGTGTCGTCGGTATGTTATAAAAGTCTATGCCGCGCATATATGTCGATGCGGCAAATCCGGAAATATCTCCGACCATTCCGCCGCCTACAGCTACTACGCAGTCAGCTCTCGTAAAGCCCTCATCAAGCATCCTGTTCTGAAGCAGCTCATAATTAATTATGTTCTTGCTGCTTTCTCCCTGAGGAAGTTTAACAAGAACTGCATCTTTGCACTGCTCAGCCAATGACTCGGAATAATCTGACGGCACGCCGTCATCCGTGACAATTAAAACCTTTCTGTTCAGATTCAAAAGCTCAGATGCTTTTTCCATGCACCCTTTTTCGACTATAACGTCATAACTTCTGTCTCCGAGATCTATTCTTATCGTCATTTAAGCGACCCTCCGTCGATGATTCCGTTGTCCTCCGTGAAGTGTCCCGCGATTTTTACGATTGGGCAAGCTGCATTAAGCCCTCTTGTGATTCGCTCTCTGCTGCCCTGACTTCTCTTGCCTTCCATTTCCGCATAGAAGTAATAATGCCACGGAAGATCTTTCATAGGTCTTGATCTGAGCACTCTCATATTATACCCGTAAGCACTTACGAGGTTGATGGCCTTGGCGAGTCCTCCCACTTCATCCTTTACGGTAAACATAATAAGGAATGCTTCGTTGTCTCCGTTAAGATCCTTTTCGTTTTCCGATCTTGAAAGAACCGCATATCTCGTGGTGCTTCCATCCATTTCAATGGCCTTTATGTTGTTAACATGAAGACTGCCCGAAAATATCAGGTCATATACTTTTCCGACCTCTCCGCTGTCGTCGTTTTCAAGAGGGAGCACTGCTACGTCACTCTCTCCCTTTTCAACGGATTTATATGCATCTTCAAACTTTTCGAAAGTCGTAATATTTCCGTCAGGGAAAATGATTTCAGATGCCGGTCTTCCGTCGGAAAACTTCTCTTCCGCGCAGGCAACTCTGATTCCGTCCAGAAGTTTGCGCTGATAGCTCTTGCTGACGTCCATCGTATCCTGAAGGAAGTTGACATAAAACGGTCTGATTTCCTCATCCTTAATAACAGTACTCATGCTGTCTATAAGGCTGAGCTCTCTTTCTCTGTCTTCGATGGGAAGTCCTCTCTCGCTTTTATACTCAGCTATCTTCTTTACGGCTTCCATTCTCTGTTCGAAGAGTTCTGCCATCTTCTCATCCACTGAATTAATGATTTCTCTCGCTTCGTTAAGTTCCATAAATACCTCTTTGCTTTTCTATAAAAAAGACCGGCCCTGTCCTATAGAACAATGCCGATCCGGTAATACAAATCTGATGGTCTAAGGACAGTAAAATCAGAAGGCCTCAAAGTAGCCCTCAAAAAAGCTTTCAAAATAAAAGCCGTATTCTGTCCTTAAAGTGTCGAATTTGTTCATTTTTCGCCTTTTCCTTTAATAATTCGATGTTTGAACCTTACCACTATATCCGCTCTAAGTCAAGATTCATAAACATTTCGGAATCTTTCTCTAACCGAGTTCTTCTTTTCTGCGAGAGCCCTCTGCCAGAAGCTCAGTCAGCTCGGACAGGTCTTCTTCGTTTATGGCCTCTCTGTACTTGCTGAGATTTTCAATCAGCGAATCGAGCTCGGCTGTTAAGCAGTCCTTGTTACTGATGAATATCTCCGCCCACATCGGAGCATTCAGATATGCCACTCTGGTCATATCTTTATAGGTGCCTCCTGAAAAACCACCCTGCCTCTCGGCGGCCGGGCTCTTTATATATGAACTTGCCACGAGATGTGAGAGCTGTGAAGTGAAGGCAATCATTTGGTCATGGTCCTCTGCCGTTGTAATAGAGTACCTGCCTATTTTCAGCGGTGCTAGAAGTTCCTTTACTCTGGCGTATAGCTCGATATCGTCATATCTCGGCGGAACTATTACCATAGGAACGCCGTTAAACATATTCGGCTTGGAATACTTGTATCCGGAATCCTTGGTACCTCCCATAGGATGTCCTCCCACGAAGGTAAAACCGTGCTCTTCCGCCAGCTTAAAGCAGGCCTCGCAGATATCTCTCTTGGTGCCGCAGGCATCCGTTACAAGCGGTTTGGATCCGAAATGCGGAGCCATTCTCTCCACCCAAGCTATTGATGCTTTAGGATAAAGGCATACAACAATCAAATCGCATTCGGAAACATTCTCCTCGGTGAGCTCTGCGTCCACCTCTCCGCTTATCATGGCGAAGTCAAGAGTCGTCCTGCTTCTGTTCCATGCATATACGGTATGCCCCGCTTCATGATAGGCCTTTACTATTGATCCTCCGATTAGTCCGAGTCCTACTACACCTACCGTCATTTGCAGAGCACCTCTCTGATCTTAGCTACATCCGATGCAAGAGTCTCGAAAGCTTCGGTCGATACCGCCTGGGCTCCGTTTTTAACTGCACGAGTCGGATCCGGGTGTATATCCAGCATAAGTCCGTCCGTGCCCGCAGCGCATGCGGCAAGCGAAACCGGACGTACCAGTCTTCCGAGCCCGGTACTTCTGCTGGTATCTGCGATAACAGGAAGATGTGACATTTCCTTAAGAAGCGGAATTGCCGAAACATCGAAAGTGTTCTTTGTGTAATCCGAAAAAGTTCTGATTCCTCTCTCGCAAAGTATGATGTTCTTATTTCCTCCGGCCATTACATATTCTGCAGCCAAGAGGAGTTCTTCCAAAGTCGCGGAAATAGAGCGCTTGATGACAATCGGCCTTTCCATGCATCCGAGAGCAGCAAGAAGCGGATAATTATGCATATTCCTCTCTCCGACTATCATAAGATCTACATCATCATATTTAGGAATATCTTCTTCCGCGATGATTTCCTTGGCTACAGGCATGCCTGTCTCCTTCTTCGCAGCTCTGAGGAATTCGAGTTCCTTGTAATTCTGCTCCTGAATTGTGTGAGTTCGGATCTTGGAGCTGACCGCTCCTCCCGTAAGGATGTGTGCGCCCGCTTTCTTTAAAGCTTTCGCTTCTTCCACAACCTGCTCTTCGCTCTCAGCAGAAGAAGGGCCGGCTATAATCGCGAAATTGCCTCCGCCTATCAGAACACCCGATACATCCACCACGGTATCATCCGGCTGAAACTTGCGGTTGCAGCGCTTATAGGGCTCGGTAACCCGTCTTATGGCCTGAACTATATCCAAGCTCTCTATCATATCGGTATCCAAATTCAGTACATCTCCGATAAGTCCCAGTATGGTCTGGTACTCACCTTCAGACACATCAACACCGAGGCCCTGAGAGTTGAACCATTTTATCAGCTGCTCACGCTTATCATCCGTAACACCGTGTTTCAGAATTACTATCATTTCTTTCCCTCTGTCTTCTTACTTTTCATTCTTTCTGACAGCGTATATTCTACAATAGAAACACAAAAAAACAAATCTCAATTGTACAAAAAACAATCTCAGATTGACAATATTTAAAGCGAGTGTTATATTAGGCACTAATGTAATACCTATAAACCTATGAATGAGAGTGAGTAGGATTCGATGCTTACACCAGAGCGAGCTGCAGACGGTGAGAGTGCGGCGTGCGGAGGCGAATCTGAATGGACTCATGAGGGCGAGCTGAAAGGATTTGCTTTTCCGAGTATGCGAGACGAAGAGAAAACTTCGTAAAAAAATGATGCGTATGATGGTACGCAGTGAGTGGGCAGCGTCAAAGCTGTCAAGCCGGGTGGCACCGCAGGAGATTATATGCTCCTGTCCCAGCATTGTATGTTTGGGACAGGAGTTTTTTATATATCAGGCTTCTTCCCGAGGATCTACTGAAAAAAGAAGAAGGAGAACAGGAATGGACAATTATCGCACATATTTATCGGAAGCTGAAATACCTACTCATTATTACAACCTGAGAGCGGACATGAAAAAGAAGCCTGCCCCCCTGCTTAATCCGGGAACTCTGAAACCAATGACGGCGGAAGAGTTGGAGGAGGTTTTCTGTGCGGAGCTGGTGAAACAGGAACTGGATGATGAGACAAGATATTTTGAGATACCTGAAGAGATCATAGAATACTACAAGACCTTCAGGCCCTCACCGCTGGTACGTGCATACAATCTCGAAAAGGCACTTGGGACACCTGCTAAGATTTACTTTAAGTTTGAGGGGAACAATACGTCCGGAAGTCACAAGCTGAACTCCGCAGCTGCACAAGTTTACTACGCAAAGAAGCAGGGGCTGAAAGGGCTTACCAGCGAAACGGGAGCCGGCCAGTGGGGCTCGGCTCTTGCTATGGCCTGCGCACATTTCGGACTCGACCTGAAAGTATTCATGGTTCGCTCCTCATTTGAACAAAAGCCGTTCAGACGTGAGATCATGAGAACTTTCGGTGCGGAAGTGACCGCCTCTCCGTCAGATACAACGGAAGCGGGCAGGAAGATTCTGGCCAATTTCGATGACGACAGCGGAAGTCTCGGCTGCGCCATATCCGAGGCAGTAGAGGCCGCCGTCACACGAGACGGTTATCGCTATGTCCTCGGAAGCGTTCTGAATCAGGTGCTGCTTCATCAGAGCGTGATAGGACTCGAGGCACATAAGGCGTTTGAGAAACTCGGTGTTAAACCGGATATCATCATAGGGTGCACGGGAGGAGGCTCCAATCTCGGAGGGCTCATCGCACCGTTCATGGGAGAGAAACTCAGAGGTGAAAAAGATTACAGATTTATCGGAGCTGAGCCGGCATCATGCCCGAGTTTCACAAGGGGCAAGTATCTCTATGACTTCTGCGATACGGGTCAAATCTGTCCGCTCGCTAAGATGTACACCCTCGGAAACGGTTTCATGCCTTCACCTATACACGCCGGTGGGCTCAGATTTCACGGAATGAGTACTATACTCTCCGAGCTTTATAATCAGGGCATGCTTGAAGCCGTTGCATATGAGCAAACAGAAATATTTGACGCAGCTGAGATATTTGCTAAAGCTGAGGGAATTCTTCCTGCGCCTGAGAGTTCACATGCCATAAAGGCCGCAATAGATGAGGCTCTGAAATGCAAAGAGTCCGATGAGGAAAAAGTAATCCTCTTCGGACTTTCGGGAACAGGTTATTTTGATTTAGTTGCCTACCAACAGTTTAACGACGGCATTATGAGTGACTATATCCCTACTGATGATGACCTGAAAAAAGCTCTCAGTTACGTTCCGCCTCAGCCACAGGAATAGTCATGTTTTTTCGACATTTTTCGATTATTCTATTTCGATTTTTTAAAATCCTTATATTTTGCAGCGAGTGCCGTGGTGACGATGATTTCGATTAGTGCGATTATGATAAGTGACAAATCGCTGAATACAACACCTTTAATAAAGTAAACAATTAAGATGTAAGTAACAGGGATCAAAAACCACTGTATTATGTATATCTCATTAATATTTCCGCTCGCCTTTGAGATGAACTTAATTGCGCCATCCGGTAAATATCCGCAAATCAAATTGCATGATCCGATTACGCCGTAAATGCACAGGAGGCAAAATGCGGCATCTATGGTGGTCATGAAATAGTAATGGTGAGTCTCTGATAAAAAGCCTTCCGGCATGAACCATGATGCTACGAAGTATGCTACAGATATCACCAGTGCTAACGGCCAGAATCGCAGCAATCTTTTCTTGTCGTTACATCTTATATAGTATTCTCCGAAAAGGAGTCCCGATGAAGGGAATATAAACCAGTTGAAAAGCGGAAAAGCCGTAAAGCCCCCGGCACTTCCGATGAAGTATCCCGCTATTAAATTCGGAACGTTGCCTCCGAGATCACGGAATCTTAAAAAGGTTCCGGCAATTGACATAATAATTGCTATTATTACCATTCCTCCGGCCGATATATTTAGCTTTTTAAGCAGACCAATCATTATCATCGACATTCCGGCAAATGCCAGGATGTCAACGCAGAAGAGAAGAAGGCCTCCTGCAATCGGGAAAATATCCCACTCTCCAAGCAGCTTACCTGCAAGATAATGAGGTAGGAAAAATTCTCCGATATTGACCACGAGTCCGAGGAGCATCGTCTTAACTCCGCGCTTTATCAAATAATTCGGATCTTGGTTTCTCGAATATACCATTCCTACACCCATCGTAAACATGAATACAGGTGCGGCAAACGGGCCTCCCAAGAGCTGCCAGATCCCTCGTTGCATGAATAAACTTATTGTATTATTGAATCCGTAAGTCACCATCAGGCAATGAAGTAAAATCATATAAATAAGAGCCAGGAATTTTGCTAAATCCAGCTCTGCTTGTCTGCCAGTGTTTACTTTATCTTTTGAAAACAACTGCCCCATTACGTTTCTCCTTTTTTATGATATTTTATCACATCTTTTTTAATAATGTCGCCACTTCAATATGCGTGGATGTATTCGCGATGAATACAATTCTCCTTTTATGAAAAAGATTGCATCTTTATGATAAATACAATAAAAGTCTCGCTTCTTACAACACATAATGGATGCATTCATAGTTGCTGCATCGCCAGGTTAGTTCTGCTCGTGAATCTGCTCGTTTGTAATCAGAGGATATCGCATCAGAGTGCACCCTTCGAGATTCTCTTTATGCATATCAACCTTTGATATCTGGTGGTTATCATAGCAATTGTAGTACTGCACTCCAGTCCTTGTGTTATAGCAGGAAGTGTAAATGGTTATTTCATATTTGTTATCTCCCAAATCACAAAGTCCACGCTGTTGAGCAACGGATCCCAGAATATGGAAAAACTGACTAACACTGGACAGCTCATCTTCTGCTGACAGAGAATTCACTTTTGTGAACGCAACTCTGGCAAACCTGGACTGTGACGACAGGTCTCCCGGAAGGCCCATTCCGCCCATTCCTCTGCTGTATACATCAAGCTCAAGGCCTGGACAGAAAGTATTATCAGGAGTGCCGGTTCTCAAATGCCTGTAATTGTTTAGGCTGAAAAGTTGCTTATCGAAAGGCGGATTGTTAGTCATTACTCCAACAGGGTTATCATACACTTTGAGTCCTTCATTAACGGATTCAACTGTGATCACAGCATCTTTATCCGCTATCATCCAGTGCAGAGGAGAGAGTGGAAGCTGCTCGCTGAACGAAATGTCTGCTAAATTGATCCTCTCTAAAAGCGAACGGGCATCGCCAACGTTTTCGCATTGACCGAGTATCCA
>CACYFZ010000011.1 GCA_902773835.1 uncultured Eubacteriales bacterium
ATGAAAGAAGGAGAATTTGCAAAGTACAAAGGTAAAGAATTTGCAGCAAGTGTGTACCACGGGGTGGTAACCTTGTTTTCTGTAGACTTATTAGATATTAGAAGATTGGATCCCGTTAATTTATGAGATTATGGACTGATGAGAATGAAATCACCTTATTAGAATTTGAAACGAATATTTATACTGCCATAGCAACCCGATAGGATTCGTCGATTGTAATGGCATGAAAGAAAACGCAGTGTGTGACTATATAGAAGGTGGTGCAAGAGGAGCCAGAGAAAACTTAGGCTCGGAAATGGCGAAAAAAGTGGGCCAAAAGAGTGGAAGTATAAACAGAGGAGAGTATGAAAAAGAGTAGCATACAAGCATTTATAGATAAGGCTATATTTAACCCCGCTGCAGGGAATGAAAAGATATCATTTAAGAAAATGTCAAAAACGGTGTTTTTTACAATACTAATTGCTGGAATAGCATTTTCATTTCCGTTAAGCATTCCCTCGAATTGTTTGGCGCTGGTCATTAAGTTGTCCTTGCTTTTTGTATTATTTGTGATTACAGGGCTGTTTTGCTCATTGTCTATTCGATACTCAGAAGAGACGCAGAAAAGGAACATTTTTAAAAGCGTTATTTATTTTGACTGTCAATGTACATGCATGTCTATATTTCCGCTTATGATTAATTATTCTTTCTATGAATCGACTAAAAAACTAACAATCGGTGTAATAGAGAGTGGAGTTACAATTGTCATATTTGTGATAGCAACTATTATCTGGGTTAGAGGCAAGATAACTGTTATGGCTATGCCGTTATTATGGAAAGGTTTCAAGAGCTCAAGATGTGTAAAAAGGATGATGCAGATCAAGTATGGAAGAAGTATGATGCTTGGCGCGGTGCAATACGAATAGCTGAACTTAAGGCATTATGGCCTTTGGCCTTTGCAATCGTATCGATGTACCCGCTTGCACTAATTGCAAAAACTATTTTCTAGACTAATCAACGGACTACCTTCAACCTGTAGAATATCATTCATTGTCATAACGGCAATTTCAGCACTACAGATGAATCTGCGGACTAGAGAGCAAGCTAATTGTTAGGGAGCTTGTTTTAAATGCTGATCATTACCTTTCCCAGTCGTCCCGAGATTTAGTTTTCCTACTGCGCTGATATTCTTTCATATGATCACCGCGGCGGTATTCATGCTCAATGCGAATCTCATTTCGTAGCTGTTCGCTTCGATCTAGCGTGAACTTGGCAAGACTTAAGTCTTTTCGTGCTGAACAGATTTGCTCTGTGAGATTATTTCTTTTGCCTTTAAGTTCTTCGATTGTCCCAGGATTTTTCTCACGTCTCAGACGATTTCTTATCTTATTTCGCTCCCGAGAAAGCACATCTATTTCCTTTTTGGACTTCTTCATATACTTTTCAAGATCTTCAATGGTGCCGAGCCTCTCCCTTGCAAGAAGCCTCGCGCATGCAGAATATTTGTCGCACATCCTCATTGCTTCTCTCATTTCAGGGGAAAGGGGACGATGTCTTTTCTTCGGAAGGTATCCCGTGAGATAAAGATATTTATAGTACAGACCTTTAATCCCACCGATTTTCCGTGCACTTTTCCTGCTTCGTCCACCGTATCCATAGCTATGACGAGGATGTCTTTTCTTTGCAAGATACTCGTCTTGCCTTTGGTAAACTCTCTCAAGACTGTTCTCGCTGACTCGTTCGGCAATCCCGAGAAGTTCATATTCATCTCCAAGCTGATACATCCTCGTGTTTTTTTTAGAGTGGATGGAGCGTATAGTCGGATACTTCCGAGTATCTTTGCATTCGATTACATAACCCCACTTTTTCATAATAGCGAAGAAATCATTCATATCTGTGCTCAAAGCTATCGCTTCATCTATGGCATCTCGCATGAGATTGTACCTGGTAGGCTCACCGTTTTTCTCTGCCATATATATCGGGCGAGGAGTTTTCCCTCTGGGTCTTTCTATTACCGAGTAACCGTTCTCACGGCATAAATCGTCGGAGAGTCTTCTGAGTCTTCTGTAAGCGCCCTTGTTGCAGTTAAACTTCATTCCGTCGATGAGAGAAACCGAGTTGCAAACTAGGTGATTATGCAGATGCCCCTTGTCAAGATGAGTCGCAACTACCACTTGATAATCCGCTCCCCACATCCTACGAGCAAGTTCAACTCCGAGCCTGTGACATTCTTCGGGAGTGATTTCTCCCGGTCTAAATGATTGATAGCAGTGATAAGCGACATTGCCATTAGTCTTTCCGAAATGCTTTTGGATGCTCATCATTTCATCAAGAGCAGTATCTGCTGAGCAGTTTACTCCGGACACATAGCAGGCTTTCTCATCCGTGCTTGCGACTTTTTCTCCGTTCATTGCATAATCGATGACCGCTTCAAGATCAGATTCTGTTGTCTTATCCGGATTGGTCGCGTAGTCCATGAGTTTTTTCATGCTGCACTTTACCGTCCAGATTTTAGTCGTTGCCATCAGATTCCACCTCCGAATTTGCATTGACATTTCTCATAAGCTGCACGGTATCGATAGCAATCTTGAGAAGATTTGTTGAATAATCCGTGAGAATCTGTCTCGAAACAGGGTCGGTCTCCATGAGCTTGTCTTCTTCCATGTCGCGAATAACTGATCTTATTCTGAGAAAACTGTCCTCGATTTCTTTCGGGATGAAGACCTTCGGATCATCTTTTACGGCAACTTTTCGGATATATTCTGAGAGAGTTAATCGACATTTCTTTGCATAGCGATAGATTTTTTTCTTCTCGCTCGGCGTAACTCTGATGTTAATTCCTACATTTCTTTCTCTATTTGCCATTGGCTTTTCCTCCTTTTGTGACGATAGTGACGATAATGACGATACATTGCGAGGTACCTCTTTCCTCGTCGGGGTTGCAGGGGCAGAGCCCCTCCCGGTATTGCCACGATGTGGCATTAGCGCGGCTATGTGCGTATGGCCAAAGGACATATGGCGATACATAGCCTATGCTCGCTATTCTTAAGGACAGGCTTATGGGCTGTCCTGATGGCAATACCTGTGGCTATACACGGGTATTGGCTACCACCGTTGCCTCAGCAACGCCTTCTGACGGTAGCATCGGGTAGGGGTGTAGCATAGTATCGTCACTACCGTCACTATCGTCATCACCTGAGCCATCCTGCAGCGTTGCATCCTTGGCAGAATCGTAAGTGAAAGTGATGCGCCTTATGTCTGCTTCACGCTTTTGCTCATAGCTGATGCCCATAGGGTGAAAAACATCATAGTAGTGACAGGTGATCTTCTGCATGAGCTTGTTGGGTGCTACGCTGAGATCGTCTACCAGATTGAGTAGCTCGCTTGCACATCCTGACCATTTACCGTATTCTTTCACAAGCCATGCTATTTGATAGAGCACTCCCGGCACCGACTGCTCAGCCAGTTCGTTTGCTCCGATCTCATCAATGACTTTCCACCTCGGATGCTCGAACTCGAGAATGAACTTCTTCTCTTCTACATCACGGCCTCGGATGTACAGCTCTGCTGTCCGTGATCCCTCCGGTTTCTTCAGAACCATATTGGTGTCACTTGCACCACTTATAGCAGTGGATCCGGATATCTCGTTGTACGGATCAAATTTGTCCTTCTGCTTACGAAGGTGATGGACCACGATGATGGACTTGTCATTAACATCGGCAATCTTTTTTATCTTTGCGATCTCTTCGTAGTCTTTACTGTATGTACCGGAGCCCGAGCCATCATCTGACTGTCTGACCTTCTGAAGTGTGTCTACAATGATGAGCTCTATGTCCGGATGATCCTTAAGCATATTTACAACATCTCTTGTAAAACCCGCTCCGAGTCTGTCACTGCATATACTGAAGTAGAGACCCGGAGGAGCTTCATCTACAAGTTCATACATTCTGTTTTGGATGCGCTGCTCTGTATCTTCGAGGCACAGGTAGAGCACTCCTGCCTGTTTAACGGGTCTTCCGAGAAATGGTGTGCCTGATGCAATCGAGATCGCAAGATCCAGCATCATCCAGCTCTTGCCAATCTTTGAAGTACCAGCCAACACGGTAAGGCCTTTTGGGATTATTCCCTCGACCAGCGCACGGCACGGCTTGAATGGTTTATAGTAAAGTTTGTCTGCTGATATAGGTTTTAATGGCATATTCTCATAACGCCTCCTTCCAAATTTGTTGTGCAATCCGGAGGAGCCGTGTGATATACTTGTGTTGCTTAGAGGTATATCGTGGCTCCGGCCGGATATCCCGATACATCAGCGGCTCAGTATTGGGCCGCTTTTAGTTTTGCCGAAGTGGCTGAATCTCGGCGGGATTTCTGAGATTGTTGTTTCTGTTGAGGACAAGGAAAGTATCCAGGTCTTCGGTTCGAATTAGGACCTTACGCCCAATCTTCAAGGTTGGAATCATATCCCCGCGGATTAGCTGTCTTAAGGTGTTTCTGGCTATGCCGGTGAAGTCGGCTGCTTCTTCTACTGTCAGTGCGATTTTCTCTGCCATATGGACCCTCCTTTCTGCACATGATGTGCGAATCACTACGTTGCATTATGCAACTTATCTTTATTGATATAATATCATTTTTGAATTTAATGTCAAGCAAAAAGCAACAATAACAGAAAATAATAAATTGCATATTGCATATATCTGAAAATAGTGGTATATTCTATGTGGAAAATGTTCCGAATAAACTGCGGTTCGAACGCAGAGCACAGAAAAGGAGTGCAACCCAATGCATGATACAGAACTAAGAAAGACTATAGGTAAACGTGCAAAAGCAAGAAGAAAAGAACTCGGGCTTACGCTTGACTATATGGCAGAGAAGCTCGATGTAAACAAGTCCACTATTATGAGATATGAGAAGGGCGTTATTGATAACACAAAGCGCTTGGTAATTGAGGGCCTTGCCACAGCTCTTCACGTAACACCGGAATATCTCAGAGGAGAGACGGACGACTACCAGTCCGAAGTGAATGATAAAAGAACACTACAGATTGTTGATTATATGGAGAAGGCCAAGAACGCATTGCCACTTGGCATAAATGCAAAGGATAACGAGTTTGCAGAGAACCTTCTGCTCCTACTTCTTGCGGAGTATGAGGAGTTTGCAAAGTCTTTCACAATTGCCTGCCACAGATATGCCGGAGAAGAAGATCATGAAGAGCTGGCTCTGACTATCGGCTTTGAGTCTGTGGATGAATTCAACTCGGTCTCCTTCCTTAGAGAGATCATGCACACGGCTAATACATTTTATGAGATAAGTGAGCTTCTCAGAAACTATGCACATGATCCTGAAGTTGCACAGGGTCGAATGAAAACTTTGCTCAAATTATACAATTTATAATAGGCGGCACTGGCTGTGAGAACGATATACCCCTAAGCAAAACATATCTTTACCCACAAAAGGTTCTGCCGGAATAGGAGGATCTTTTGAAACATAAAACATCTTATCAAGAGGGAAGCGTAAGAAAGAGAGGTAACAAGTACTATTACAGATTCAGAATGGAAGAGCCTGATGGCACGATGAAGATGCACGAGTTCGTAGGAACCAAATCCAAACGCGAGACGGAAGATATGCTGAGAAAGGCGATTGATGAGTACAACGAACGCGGAAAGCTCATTGATCCCGGTAACATAAGCGTAAGTCAGCTAATGGATGAATGGTACGCAACCGAGATAGAGCCCAGCAGTCGAGCTATTTCTACCATAGATAACTATCGTAATGTGATGAGTCATATACGCAGTCACAGGATAGGAAAGATGAAGCTCAAAGAGGTGACTGTTGAGGCTCTGCAGGCATATGTCGATGAGAAATACTTCGGAGAGTATGACGAGAATGGCAAAGAAATAAAGCATGCATACTCTGCTAGCTCAATGAAGGAACATTTCATAGTACTCAACGGTATATTCAAATTTGCAGTGTACCCAAAGGAGTATCTGAAAGCGAGTCCTATGCAGCATGTGAAGAAGCGGAAGAAAATAGCAGAGGCAGATATCTTCGGCAGTGAATCAGATAAACTCGAGATAATTACTCATGATGAGTACAGGGAGATTATAGACTTTCTCGGATCGCATACGAACAGCTTCGGAGCAAACTACAAGTATATGATTCTTCCGATACAAATATCCTATTACACAGGATTACGTGCAGGAGAGATAGCAGGTCTGTGCTGGGATGATGTAGACATACAGGGTCATAAACTGATAGTGCGAAGATCTATGTTCAAAAACTCTCGGACCAAGTGCTGGGAGCTCAAAGCACCAAAAAACGGAAAGCAAAGAATAGTTGATTTCGGAGACACGCTGGCAACTATTCTAAGCAATGCCAAGGCCTCGCAGGAACGTGACAGAAAACTGTATGGAGAACTTTACCAGAAACACTATTGTCAGGCTCAGAGCATTAACGGCAGACAGCATAATCTCATCTTCACGGATATCCACACTGATAGTGGAATAATCGGAAGTAGAGTGGGACATGGCATGATGCTAAACAAGGCGCAACCGGACCTGAAGATGATTCCGTTAGAATTCGTCTGCAGGAAGGAAGACGGAGAACTCGTCACGGTGCAGACCCTGAAAAACTGTAACAAGTTGATACAGGATAATCTGAAAACCATACCATTTCATATGCATGGTCTCAGACACACCTACGGATCTAATATGGTGGCGAGCGGAGCGAACTTCAAAGACCTGCAAATGCTGATGGGACATTCTGACATAGGGATAACACTAAACACTTACGCTCATGTTACTGAGAAGTCACGTAAGTCAGCAGTAGAGCTCCTGGAGAGAAGCCTGATGTGATAGTAGTAGTGCCTCAAGAACTTGCCCACAAACTTGTGGGCAAAAATGTGGGCAAATGGCAAAAAACGGGATTCTTCAGGAAAATGAAAAACCCGCAACTCCAGTATTTACAACGGTTTGCGGATTTTCGTGGTGCGCCCTGAGGGATTCGAACCCCCGACCTTCTGATTCGTAGTCAGACACTCTATCCAGCTGAGCTAAGAGCGCGTATTTCTGTATTTGCGACTTCACAATGATACAATAGAGCAGTATTAAAGTCAACGAACAGATAATATTTTCCTTCTGAAATTGGGAAGCTTATTCTTTTGTTCGATAATATTAATATCCTGTAATTTGATTGACTTTTTCAAGCTCGAAAAGGTACACTTGGGTTACAAAAAAGTTACATTTGGTCTTATGATTACAGGGAGGTTACAGTAATGCGCGGAAGGGGTAGAACCGTTCTCAGTTTTTTGGTATGTATAGCCATGATGCTGAGTCAGTTTGCTTTTGCTGTTGACGAGTTGTCAACCGACGTAACAGGTAACGCAGATAATACGGAACAGGTAGAAGAAAGCATCCAAGAACAAGAACCTGCTAAGACAGAGAAAACCGAAGAGGCAGACAAGCCTGCAGAAGAGGTCCTTGAAAAGGAGCAAGTCACTGAAGAGAAGGTGCCGGAGCCAAAGGCCGATGATAAGGATAAATCTGATACGATGCCGGCTTTTAAGGATAGTGCCATTCTTGACGGTGTTAAGGTGGAAGTCAGTGCCGAGGAAGGAACATTCCCTAAGGGGGCTGTTCTCTCGGTAGAGATGCTGTCTGATGCTGATGAGAAAAAGATTGAAGATGCGATGGATGACGTAAGAGAAGATGATGTCAATGTCGCATTATCCTATAGTTTTGATATAAAAATACTCGATAAGGAAGGCGAGGAGCTACAGCCTGCTGACGGAAAGAAGGCAGATGTATCGTTTAAAATAAATGAAGTTGAAGACGCTAATCTTGGTGCGGCTGTATATCACATGGCCGACACCGATAGCGGTCTCAAAGCTGAGGAGCTTAAGTCGGAAAAGGATAAGGATGTTATATCCGCCGAGACAGACGGCTTCTCTTTTTATACTGTCGAGTTCACATATAACGACCTGCAGTACGTGATGGAGGGTGATACAAGCGTAGAGCTCGCGGACATTCTTGCAAAGATAGGCCTCTCGGGAGAACCTACAGATGTTAAGGTCAGCAATAAAGAACTTTTCTCAGCAGAGAAGAAGGAAGGCAAGTGGATGGTCACCGCCCACAAGGCCTTCAAGAGCGAAGAGTGGATGAAGGTCACCATTGCCGGAATAGAGTACGATATCGTGGTAACCGATGAAGACTGGCTGCATTATTCCATAGATCTTGAATGGGATATAGGAGATCCAAGTCAAAAATATGAGCAGAAAGTCGTAACCGCCGGTTCTGCAATTCTTCAGCCTAAATACAGACTTACCATTCAGACTTCTTCTGTAATTTATAATCCGGAAAGCATGGAGATAAGGATTCCGCTTTATATTTTTGAACAAAGAGAGGGAATGGTCACCCGTGACAGCAACGGGACTGTTCGTCCTTACAATCCTAAAAAAATATCGCCTTCGGAAATAAGTGTGCCGGAATATCCCGAGACGAATGCAACCTATAGTTTCAGTTACAGGATAGATGAAGAAAACGAAGAATTAGTCTTTATCAATAATAAAGCAATCCCTGCGGGTACAAATGAAACTATAGAGGTAAAATATGATGTTGATCCGATGTACATAGTCGACCTTGACAAGGCTGAGTTTCAGGCAAAAGCCAAGGCGACTCCTGCTGCGGAGCAAGCCGGACAATATGAAGAAGAGGAAAGAGAATCACCTGTGATAACTTATCAGCTTGATGTTGGTCTTCAATCTATTTCTGAACAGACATATAAGACTAAAGGCAAGGGATTTGAACCGGTTGTGATAAAAGACGGATACAGGTATTACAAGCTGCATCTTTCATATTTCCCGCATGGTAATTCACCTTTTTACCATAGTTTATCCTTTGATTTCGGCGATACCGGAGGTGAAATAGTAGGACCGAAAGATAATTTTGACAATGGCGTTGCCATGACCATGGCTGAGGCAGAAAACTATTACAAATATTCTTCTCATATTGCAACCTCGATTTCTCCGAATGAACATAGAGCTGAAACAGAGAAGCTTGATATATATGTCAGATGGCCTGATTCAGAGGAGCCGGAGGCGGACAGCTTATGGGTTACGCTTAACGCAGTTGCATACGATGATGATACACATGAGCCGCCGGCGGATATGAACGATAGACTCCAACATAAAATGTGGTGTTCGTATACCTGGCCTAAATACCCTGAAAAACCAAGAGGTGACTGGTATAAAAATCCTATCGGCCAGGAAAGATCACGTGGGGAGTTTTTAGTACCTAAGAATTTGGGCTTATATTACACTAATGAAGGAGTAACCAGATATCACGGTGCTGCAAGATTTACGATCGGAGTTGAAGACGACCATGTAGTTTTTAATAATGCCGGAGGTAACAGCACACTAATTATTACGGATACCGGTCTTGTGTCTGAATCTGTTGATACAGATACGCAGCAGGGGGTACCAAACGGGGCTCCTGAACTTCAATACGAGATATCATATCTCGGTCTGCCTATACTGCAGGAGCAGAAAAAGGTCAAGATATTTAATGAAGAAACCAATACAATAGAAGAATTTGAGGGGAAATGGTTCGATGAGGCCATAGTGGAAGGTTCCGTTGACGGAGAAAACTGGGAAGAGGTATATGTTGCTACAGAGAGAGTTGATAATGTAATAGGTAGTTTCTACAATTCATCTGACATATATGACCTGTGGGTAGGTAAGGGATACAAACAGGCCCGGGTAAGGTTTACCAATGTTATCGATAATGTTGTTATAAGCGGAGATATTGTTAAACTGTTTGTCCACGGAACAGACATTACCGAAGAATATTTAAAGAGGCAAGAACTTGACCAGTATACTAACTGGGCAACCATTGATTTGTATGACCACAACAATAATAAGGAATACAGCGTAACTGACTGGGGAATGCTTACTTTAACGCCATTTGATGAAACCGGAAAATCAAATCTTTCAAAAAAAGTTACTAATGTAGTAAACAATCCGGGAAAAGAAAATGTGGATGTGGAGTTCTCCGTTGAAGGAACATATGAGTATTCCGTAAGCGGATATCCTCAGGATTCAAACAGTGAAATAATGTATGACATCAAGAAAACTGCCCCGGAATTGTTTGACGGATTATTGCATCTTGATGACGTAAAAACAGTCGTATTTTATGATCTTTTACCGGAAGGATATTCTTTCGACAGTATCAACTCAAAAATGTATAGTTATACGCCGCCTATTTCCGATGCATACGCAAGGCTGACCGATTACAGTGAATGGTTTGAAGTTCCTGTTTCATATGAAGTCTTTGAGAATTATAAAGGCACAAGAAGGCAGCTGGTAGTATTTACTGTTGATGTAGAGGATGTTGTAGCCGGTTCATTGGAAAAAGAGTTATCCATTACCAGACTGAAGGTAAACTTTGATTATGTGGCCAATATTTCATGGGATGATCTGGTTTATTTCCAAAATGAAAATAACCTGATCGAGATGCAAAGGGGGGACGCAAAAGCGGTATTTGAAGGCGTACCTGATAACGGATTGCCTTCTAACAGTTCAAACAATTATGCTGTTTTTGAGGAAGCGGTAGGAAGCGACGGAAGCTATGCTTTTGATGATATCAATGGGGATGGCGATTCCGAAACAAATAACATTGTGGCCTCCTACGCTACTGTATCACCTAACGTTGTTATGAGTGCGACAACGGGAATAAATAAGTTTATCATGGGTGATTCCGGAAAATGGACCGATCTTGACCACACTGATATCAATAAAGAATATTATTACAGGGTGAGGGTGCAAAACGGTGAGAATACAAATGTTACCGACCTCATCATATACGATACCCTGGAAGAAGCAGCAAATACCCAGTTGGAAGAAGGCGAAGTAACCTGGAAGGGTTCATTTAAGAGCATTGATGTTACTCCGCTGGAGGAACAGGGAATTGCCCCGGTGGTGTACTATTCCACAGCAGATCCAAAACTCCTTGACTACAATAATGTTACAGGACGTAAAGATGAGATATGGATCGACGATGAATCACTGTGGAGCACCGAGCTTCCGGATGACCCTGCAGACGTAACCGCTGTTGCAGTTGACTGCAGAAAGCTGAAGAACGGAGAAGACCTTGTTTTGGGACAAAACAAGGGTGTCCAATTCTACATAACCATGACAGCACCTCCTGAGTATCCGACACTTAAGGACCCTGATATGGTTTATGCGATCAACAGACCGGCGTACCACAGTTACCAGTATGTCAATTATGCGGCAGACGGAACCTATTTCACAGACATCGGTCGCAGGGTAAAAATATATCTCGAGCCTCGCGGTAGTTTGACAATAAAGAAGTTGTTTGAGAACCGAGAGAATGATCCCGAGGAGAAAGACCCTGAGTTTACTGTTGAAGGACCTAACGGCTTCAAGGACACGTTCAAGTACAGCGACATGGTTGACGGACAATATGTCATAGAGGATTTAGCATTAGGTGAATATAAGGTATATGAGAGTTTCTCTGATCCGAACAATGGCTATACCGTAAGTTTCGATGGTGCGGCTAATATGACAGAGGAAAGCAATGATGACGGTAACAGAACTATCGGTGCAGAAGTTGAGCTGAGCCACAACCCGGACAAGCATAATAAAAATGACTTCCAAAAAACTGTCACTATCACTAATACCTATAAGTACATTGATATATCCGGCAGTAAGTACTGGGAAGATGACGATGATGAGCTCGGTCTTCGTCCTGATGAAATCACGGTTCGTCTTATGGCTGACGGTAAAGTGGTAGATACTGTTACCGTAACTGAGGAAGATGACTGGAGATATACCTTCAGTGATTTGCCTAAATACCATGATGATAAAGAAATAGAATACACCATCAAGGAAGATCCTGTAGACGGATACGAAGCAACATATGATGGCTTTGATATCACGAATGAGTGCACTCAGATTAAGCCGTCTACGAAGCTGAACGGTACACTCATAAAAGAGTGGGATGATAACAACGATAGGCTGGGAATCAGACCGAAGAGTGTTAAGGTTCACATACTGAATGGAGACAACGAATATGTAGACTCCTTCGTGCTCAGTAAGGAGAATGGATGGTCGTATGAAATAAAAGATCTGCCTGAATATGATGATGAAGGGAAAGAGATAGATTACTATGTCTACGAGGAGCCTGTAGAGGGATATACCTTCACCAAAATAAAGGAAATAGACGATAATACGGCGGCCATGGTTAATTCAATTAAAAAAGGAGCTGATACAGGTGATAAGAACGACATTGCAGGACTCATAGGCCTTATGGCCATATGTGCCGCAGCACTATCGGTTGTTGCACTCAAGCGCAGAAAAGAATATTAGATCAATCACCGATAGTACCAATTTAAAAATGTAGAAGAGCCGGCGCAAGCCGGCTCTTTGTTTGCAAGCAGTGATATTTCCTGCTCTTCTTGTCATAACGATTAGCTAGATTGAGAATCCTTTGGTCATCTGATCGTCAGGATCCATGAACCATTTGGCCTCTCCGCAGAGATAAGCAGCTCCTGTAATCTGCGGAATGATGGTGTCGAACTCACCGACTTTAGGACCTTCCTCGGCAATGTGTCCGATGAATCTCGTGTTGATGAATGACTTGTAAACGAAGCTTTCTCCAACTCCGAGATGACCATTCTTCCAGAGCCATGAAAGTTTGGCTGATGTACCCGTGCCGCACGGAGATCTGTCGATTTGAGGATTTTCGAATTCTCCGAATACCAGCTGATTCTTCAGTGCGAACTTGGCCTCAGGGCAGAACTTCTTGTCATCCTCCGTGAGCTCATCATCGCAGTAGTTTTCGATAAGGTCTACGCTTGTGATGTCGAGCTCAGGATGCTGAATCTCGTATTTCTTGTTAATTTCCTGAAGAGCGAAACTGGACCACTCAGTGAGGAACTTGGTGTGTTCCGGAGTGACCTTTATGCCCCAGTTCTTTTCTGTATCAACAAGTGCGAAGAACGAACCGCCGAAGCAGATATCGAATACGACTTTCTTTCCCTGATATTCGAGCTCGCAGTTTTCCTTGTACACAAATGCCGGAACGTTTGTGAGCTTGACTCCCGTTACCTTACCATCCTTGCAGTTGCAGTCGAGAGTTATGAGACCTGCCGGAGCCTCCAGGATTACTCTTGTGACAGGCTCTTTCATCTCCATCAGACCTGCTTCGAGTATGACAGTGGCCGCTCCTATAGAGCAGTGACCGCACATGTTCAGATATCCGCCGCCATCCATAAAGAAGATGCCGAAGTCAGCTTCCGGATTAACCGGCTCCACCAGAAAAGCCCCAAACATATCGTGATGTCCACGGGGCTCAAACATAAGCATGGTTCTGAGGTAATCATAGTGCTCCTCAAGATAGTGTTTCTTTTCAATCATGGTGTTGCCGGGCACATCGGGGCAGTCAAGAGCTACTCTGCAGTACTCTCCCTCAGTATGCGCCTCTATAGTTCTGATAATTTGCTTATCATAGAGGTCATAATTGATCTTAGGATCCAAGTATTTTGACATAGGTATTACCTCCTATTTTGAAACAAAAGACAATATAGAGAAGTGCTTCTTCTAAGTAAATGATAGACCTTTTTGAGAGCCATAGTCAATCTAAATAAGTGCATGCTTATTAAGGTTTTCTAATTGTCTTTTTAAGAACATTTTTATACAAGGCAAAAACCTCTATATTCCAGGTAAATAAAGGGAATGGGGCATTATTTATACAATAAAAACTATTGCCGAGCTATTGAAAAAAGTGATATCATTTATTTGGGTTATAGGGCGTTTTTGTGCGCAAGTTTATCGACCGTCAAAGACGTTTTTCGAGATATGGCATAAGGAGATGTGTATTATGGAAAACATTCAAATGCTGCTCAAGCAAGGTGCTGTAGGAAAGCCTT
The DNA here is from genome assembly GCA_902773835.1 of uncultured Eubacteriales bacterium. Classification (GTDB taxonomy): domain Bacteria; phylum Bacillota; class Clostridia; order Peptostreptococcales; family Anaerovoracaceae; genus Crickella. The sequence continues at coordinate 13,921 of CACYFZ010000011.1, forward strand.
GTGCGCCTGTAGTAAATGTAGGAGACAAGGTAAAAAGAGGACAGCTTATCGCCACGCCGACTGGCCTCGGTGCTAATGTCCACTCCAGCATAAGCGGAGAGGTTATTCAGATTAACGATGAAATGATCGTAATCAAACCGGACGCTGAACAAAGCAAGGACTATGTAAAGATTGAAAAGGGTAGCAATCTGGAGATGATCAAAGAAGCAGGAGTCATCGGACAGGGCGGTGCAGGATTCCCTACATATATAAAGATATATAACGGGCAGGAAGACAAACCTGTTCTCGACCACGGATACATCCTCGTAAATGCATCCGAGTGCGAGCCTGGACTTGCCCATAACATCGCACAGATTGATGAGGACCCGGAGGCCCTTCTCAGAGGTATTCACTACCTCATGGAGATTGCAGGAGCAGACAAGGGCATCATCGCAATAAAGAAGAAACACAGAGGAACCATCGAAAAACTTGATGCTCTTCTGAAGGACGATCCTGCTATTGAAAGACATCTTCTTCCGGATATCTATCCGATGGGAGAGGAGCGTGCGGTAGTAAGAGAATGCCTCGGCATAGAGCTGGAGCCGGAGAAGCTTCCGTCAGCAGCCAACGCCGTAGTAATAAACAGTGAGACGGTATATAGCTGCGTGGCCGCAATCGAAGATCAGAAGCCATGTATAGACAAATGGATTACCGTAAGAGGAATGCTGAAAGGCGGAAGTGAAGCCCACGTATTCAAGAATGTTCCGGTAGGTATAAGCGTAGGCACCTTGATTAACAAGGCCGGCGGCGCTGATGAAGAATGCGGATACGGAGAGATTATCATGGGCGGTGCTTTCACAGGTAAGTCCACAACTCTCGACGCACCTATCACTAAGACAACCGGAGCTCTGCTTCTCACCCGTCCGTTCAGAGATCTGAAGGGCGCTAAGGTAGGAATCCTCGTATGCGCATGCGGAGGAAACCTGGAGAGAATGGAAGAACTCGTAGAGAAATACAACGGAACCGTGGCACAGGTTTGCTATTGTAAGCAGGCTAAGGAAATGCCTAACGGAACACGTAAGTGTGAACGTCCGGGTAACTGCCCGGGTCAGGTTCAGAACAACCTCGACTTCAAGAAGGCAGGCTGCGAATACGTTATCATCGGAAACTGCTCTGACTGCTCCAATACAGTTATGGCATCCGGTCCTAAGATGGGACTCAAGGTTCTGCATATGACAGACCTTGCGATGATGGCCGTAGGACACCCACTGTACAGAACTCTCAGAGTTTCCAAACAGGTAGATCAGGACCTCGATGTTGTAGATAACGTAGAGGATAATGAAACCGTTCAGTAACCGTTTATAAGATATAATAATACGGTGGTCGGAATATATAAAAGTCATAACTATGGTATAAGTCTGAAACCATCCCCATAAAATGGTTCAGATCTATATAACTGCCGACACATATTGTGCGGCAGGCGTAAGTATTTAGGAGGAGATCGATATGTCAATAACAGCTGAAACAGCTAAACAGCATGCAAACGATCCGGCAGTACTCTGCTGCAGAGCAGAGGCAGGTACTGAACTGACACCTGCAAACTTCGAGGATCCTGCGATCTTTCCGGATCTCGTAGATTCGGGATTGCTGAACCTCGACGGAGCACTGAAGCTTGGCCAGGTGCTCAATGGTAGTAAACTTACCAAAACTGTCGACTCTCTTACTCCTGTAACAGCAGACATCGTTGATAAGTTCGATGCTGCAGAAGGCGCAGCAGATGAGGCTGAAGCTGAAGCACCTGCAGAAGAAGCAGTAGCAGCAGCAGAAGTAGCACCTGCAGTAGCAACTCCTGTAGCAGCAGCTCCTGTAGCAGGCGGAGTAATCAGTCTGCATATCGGAGAGGGTAAGGACATCAACATCCAGATCCCTGCAGGCCTTGGTGGCGCAGTTGCAGCAGTTCCGGGAGCAGTAGCAGCTCATGTAGCAGCAGCCGCAGCAGCACCTGCCGCAGCAGCAGAGGAAGAAGGAGAAGCTGTCGTAGTCAGAGAGATGACACGTAAGCACTACAAAATCGATAAGGTAGTTCTTGGTGATGAGACCAAGATCGAAGGTACAACACTGTACGTACGTAAGGAAGCAGCTACAGAAGGTGCTGAAGCTCAGAAAATCGTACACAGCCTCGAACTCGACGTAATCACACCGGACAATTACCACGTTTACTCAGAGACAATCATGGACATCCAGCCAATCGCCACTAAGGAAGGTGACGATGAACTCGGCGAAGGTGTAACAAGAGTTCTCGACGGAGTAGTAATGGTAGTAACCGGTATTACAGAGGAAGGCGTACAGGTTGGTGAATTCGGTTCTTCCGAAGGTTACATCGATGAGAACATGATGTGGGGGCGTCCGGGTGCAGTAGACAAGGGCGAAATCATCATCAGAGCTCATGCCGTAATCGACAACAAGAAGAACATGGAGAGACCGGGACCTATCGCTGTACATACTGCAGTAGACCACGTTACTCAGGAAATCAGAGAAGCTATGAAGAAACAGCTTACTGATGAGCAGATTGTGGATACTCAGACAATGCAGCAGGTAAGACGTCCGGGTAAGAAAAAGATTGTTATCGTTAAGGAGATCATGGGTCAGGGCGCTATGCACGATAACTTCCTGTTCCCGATCGAGCCTGTAGGCGTACTCGGAGCTAAGCCGAACGTAGACCTCGGTAACGTTCCTGTAGCAGCCAACCCACTCGAAGTTATGGACGGATGCATACACGCTCTTACTTGCATCGGACCTGCTTCCAAGGAAATGTCCAGACACTACTGGAGAGAGCCACTGGTATACGAAGCACTTCACGACGACGACGTTGACGTTGTAGGCGTAATCTTCGTAGGTTCACCACAGGCCAACACAGACAAGTTCTATGTATCCAGAAGACTCGGACAGATGGTAGAGTCCATGAACGTAGACGGAGCCTTCGTAACCACAGAGGGATTCGGTAACAACCACGTAGATTTCACTTCTCACATCGAGCAGATCGGTAAGAGAGGCGTACCTGTAGTAGGATTCTCATTCTGCGCCGTACAGGGTGCTCTCGTAACAGGTAACCCATACTGCGATGCTATGGTAGACAACAACAAGTCTATGTCAGGTATCGAGAATGAGGTACTTGCCTGCAACACACTCTGCCACGAAGATGCTATCAGAGGCCTGGCTATGCTGAAGGCTAAGATGGCCGGTGAGTCAATCAAGGCTCCTGAGAGACAGTGGAACGCAAGCGTTAAGGAGAACAACGTAGAGCTCATCGAAAAGGCTTACGGCACTAAGATGGAACTCGTAGATAACGAGCAGTCACTGCCGCTGAGCGAAAAGAGAAAAGCTAAATACGACTAATTGGAAAGAGGCATATTCAAGATATGAAATACGGAGATAAACTAATCAGAATGGAAGGTGTAATCGTGGAGGTTCACGACGGAGCCGTAGCCATAGACCTCAAGGGAAGGCTGGGACATCTCAGAATTCCGAAAAGGATGATAATCTCTGATTACGATCTCGAAGTCGGACAGGAAGTTGCCTGGAATATGAGTTTCGTAGAACAGGAGAACCCCGAAGTAAACGAGAGATATCTTGTGACGATAGCCAAATCCAAAGAACTTCAAGACGCAATGCAAAGTAAGTAAACAAACGGAGGAATTATACAAATGAGTATGACAGTTGTAAAAGGATTACAATCTGAGATCTTCGTACCAATCACTCCAAAATCAGTCTGGGCTCCTGTTACTAAGCCGCTCAGCGAGATGACAGTTGCTCTCGCTACAGCTGCCGGAGTACACAGAGTAGACCAGGAGAGATTCAATCTCGCCGGAGACTTCACTTGGAGAAAGATTCCTAACGAGTCAACAGAAGAGGAGCTGATGGTAACACACGGTGGTTACGACAACTCCGACGTTAATAAGGACATCAACTGCATGTTCCCTATTACAAGACTCAAGGAACTCGCAGCGTCCGGTTTCATTAAAGCATGCGCACCTTACCATGCAGGATTCATGGGTGGTGGCGGTAACATCGAAAAGTTTACCAATGAAACAGGACCACAGATTGCGGAGATGCTCAAAGAAGAAGGAGTGGACGCAGTACTCCTCACTGCCGGATGAGGAACCTGCCACCGCTCTGCAACGATTGTGCAGAGAGCAATCGAAGAGGTAGGTATCCCTACAGTTATCATCGCAGCACTTCCACCTGTTGTAAGACAGGCAGGTACACCGAGAGCAGCAGCTCCTATCGTACCTATGGGTGCTAATGCAGGTGCACCTCACGATGTTGAGATGCAGACTGAAATTGTAAAGGCTTCACTCGAGCTTCTGGAGACTATTGAGACTCCGGGTAAGATCGTATCACTGCCTTTCGAGTACCACGCAGTTATCTAGTCAGTAATGACTTGTACAATTGCATAGGACATCAACATAAAGTTGAAGACGGGGGCAGAGAAATCTGCCCCCAATTTAAAAAGAGGTAAAGATAATGGCTGACATTGAACTCAGAAGACTAGTCATCAAGGCATTTCACATGACAGATGTTGAGATGGGTGATGAGAATAAAATCACTACGGACGGAAAGATGACCATCAACAACGACTGCCTTCCTGCCTTGCTTGATAAATACAAAGAAGTAATCGAAAAAATTGATGTCGAGATTATCCGCCCGGGAGATCACGACAGATTCACAAATACAATAATGGACATCATCCCTATCTCCGTAAAAGTGCTCGGAAAATGCGGAGAGGGAATTACTCATACCATCACCGGTGTGTATGTAATGCCTACGGGAGTTGATGTGGACGGAGAGCAGGCTCATGAATTCGGTTCTTCCGAGGGGAATCTTAAGGATATGCTTTATCTTAACAGAGCAGGAACTCCGGGAGACGACGACTTTATCATTTCCTTCAACATCACATTCAAGAAGGGAATGGGCCAGGAGCGCTATGCCGTTATCGACGCATACAGAATGGTCGAGGAATGGATGAATATGTTCAGAGAGCAGCTCAGAGCTTTCAGCGGATCCAAGTGCACAGAGAAGCACGAGTACTATGACAGGATAAGGGAAGGACAGAAGAAGGTCCTCGTCATCAAAGAGATGATTGCTCACGGCGCTATGCTGGACACATGGATCTTCCCTGACCAGCCTTCGGGTGTTGAGGGCGGCAAATCCCTTATTGATTACGGAAGCATGCCCGTTATGCTGACTCCTAATGAGTTCAGAGACGGTGCCATCAAAGCGATGAATTAGGAGGTGTGATATGGGAGTAGGTCCTTCAACAAAAGAAACAAGCCTGCATCATTTCAGAGATCCTCTTATAGAAATTCTGGAAAATGATCCGGGAATCGACCTGATGGGAGTTCTGGTATTCGGATCTCCTGAAGGAAACGCAGAGAAAATAAGATGTTCAAGAACCGCAGCAGTGGTCGCTGAGTGTGCACGCCCCGACGGCGTAATAGTAGAGACTGACGGCTGGGGCAATCTCGACGTAGATTTCGTAAACTGCGTAAATGAGATAGGAGAGCGCGGCATCCCTGTGGCCGGCCTTAACTGGAGTGGCACGGCAGGGAAGTTCGTGGTAGAGAGTCCTTATCTTGACAACGTAGTTGACTTCAACAAAAACCCTGAAGGCATAGAGTCCAACATCGTCGGTGAGAATAACTACACCGAGGAGGATGTCAGAGAGTGCCTGAAGAGATTGAAGATAGCCATGGCTAAGAAGGAACGCGGTATCAAGTGACGCAATCTTAAAAATGTCATCCTGATAAAGGGTGACATTTTTCTTGCCTTTAATATTTTGTCTGAAAATAGTAAAATGAACATCAAAGGGGGGTATTCCTGATGAAGAATGTTATGAAAGAAAAAATGGAGTCAGGTAAGAAGGTGCTGGGCACTTTTCTTTGGATGGGAGGTGCCTCAACTGTAGAGGCTCTCGGATATTCAGGTCTTGACTTCGTCATCATAGATAATGAGCACGGACCGTACACCATAGAGAATACTCAGGAGATGTGCAGAGTTGCGGATCTCAGTCAGATTACTCCGTGTGTCAGAATCACCGAAGTAACGAGATCCAATGTGCTCAGGCAATTGGACGTGGGAGCAGAGGCCATTATCGTTCCGGATATTAAGACTATTGATGAGGTAAAGAATCTCATAAGATATGCCAAGTATTTCCCTCTCGGCGAGAGAGGCCTGGCATTTGCCAGAAAGGCCGGATACGGATACAGCGAAAAGGCTAAGGCCGGACTTGAGATTTACACTGAAAATTGCAATAAAGAAACGCTGATCTTCCCTCAGTGCGAGACTAAGGAATGCGTTGATATAATCGAAGACATAGTTGCTTTGGACGGAGTTGACGGAATCTTCGTAGGTCCGTATGACCTTTCTGCGAGCCTCGGAATGCCGGGTGATTTCGACAATCCGAAGTTTCAGGAGGCGATTGAGAAAGTGTGCAAGGCTACGAAAGAGGCCGGCAAATATCTCATGATATTCAGCTTCGATAAAGACCAGAGTAAAGATTATTTGGAATGTGCGGATGCAGTTGTTTACTCTTCGGATGTGAACTTAATGGTCGATTCATTCCAAAGAGACGTAAAGGATATATTAGGATAGTTGTTCACACATCTTCATTTACATACTGAATACAGCCTGCTCGACGGAATGAACAGGATTTCCGAGCTTCCTGAATACGTGAAGGAACTCGGAATGGAGGCCTGCGCGATTACGGATCACGGGGCCATGTTTGGTGTGGTGGATTTTTATAAGTCGTGTAGGAAGGCGGGCATAAAGCCGATTATCGGATGCGAGGTATACACGGCTGCAAGAAGTCTGTATGACAAGGACGCCTTAAGCGACAGAAATTCAGGCCATTTAATTCTCCTGGCGGAGACTCAGGAGGGATACAGCAATCTCGTAAAGATTGTTTCCAAGAGTTATGTAGACGGTTTCTATTACAAGCCGAGGGTGGACAAGCAGCTTCTCAGGCAGTACGACGACGGAATTATTTGTCTTTCGGGTTGCCTGGCCGGAAACGTCCAGAGAATGCTCCTGAACAGAGATTATGCGGGCGCCAAGAAAGAGGCCCTGGAACTCAGAGATATCTTCGGGAAGGATAATTTCTTCCTTGAGATACAGAATCATAAACTGGAAGAGGATATCCCGGTCATAGAAGGTCTTAAGGAGCTCAGCAGGGAAACGGGAATTCCGCTGGTGGCTACGAATGACGCTCACTATATGAAAAAAAGCGATGCAGTGGCACAGGACGTGCTTATGTGCATTCAGACTCAGACAGCCGTAGACGATGAGAACCGCATGCGCTTCGGCAATGATGAGTTTTATGTAAAATCCGAGGCTGAAATGCTGCAGCTCTTCCCGGAGATGCCGGAAGTGGTAACCAGAACTCAGGAGATAGCCGAGCGCTGCAATGTGGATTTCACTTTCGGAGATTACCATCTGCCGGAGTACATACCGCCCGAAGGAAAGTCCTGTGAGGCGTATCTCAGGGAGCTGTGCATGGAGGGTCTCAAAAAAAGATACGGAGAAGCTGCGCTTTCTGATGATTCTCCTTACGTTGAGAGGCTTGAGACGGAGCTGAAGGTAATAGAGGGCATGGGCTATGTAGAATACTTTCTCATAGTTTGGGACTTTATACACTATGCCAAGACGAACGGAATCGCAGTCGGGCCGGGAAGGGGTTCTGCCGCGGGGAGTATAGTCGCATACAGCCTGGACATAACGGAAATAGATCCGATCAAATACAATCTCATCTTTGAGAGATTCTTAAATCCCGAGCGTATAAGCATGCCGGATATAGATATAGACTTCTGCATTGAGCGCAGGCAGGAAGTCATAGATTATGTTGTGAGAAAATACGGCAAGGATAAGGTCTCGCAGATTATCACCTTCGGAACGCTGAAGGCCAAGGCTGCGGTAAGAGACATAGCGAGAGCCCTCGGGGCAAGTTACGCAGAGGGTGATGAAATCGCCAAGGCCATTCCGAATGAACTCGGTATCACGATTGCCAAAGCTCTTGATGTAAATCCTGAGCTTAAGAATAAGTATCAAAACAATCCGCTGGTCAAGCAGGTTCTGGATCTTTCGATGGCACTTGAAGGCCTGCCGCGTCATGCGTCGACTCACGCTGCCGGCATCGTAATCTCCAAGATGCCGCTTGATGAATACGTACCGCTTTATTCATCGGACAAGGGAGTTGCCACGCAGTTTAACATGACCACAATAGAGGAACTCGGTCTTCTTAAGATGGACTTCCTCGGTCTGAGAAATCTGACCGTAATACGCGACGCACTTCGCATGATAAAAGAAAACCACGGTGTGGAGATAGACTTCGCGGGCATGGGCTATGATGACCCGGAAGTTTATAAGCTCATATCGGAAGGAAATACCAAGGGCGTATTTCAGCTGGAGAGCGGAGGCATGACGGACTTCATGCGAAGCCTCAAGCCGAGCTGCTTCGAGGATATAGTGGCGGGGATTGCACTTTACAGACCGGGCCCTATGGACTCGATTCCGAAATACATAGAAAACAAGAAGCATCCTGAGAGGATTAAGTATGTAGATCCTCACCTGGAGCCTATACTGGGCGTTACTTACGGCTGCCTGATTTATCAGGAGCAGGTAATGCAGATAGTAAGAGATCTCGGAGGCTATTCCTTCGGAAGGTCTGATCTCGTGCGCCGCGCCATGAGTAAAAAGAAGATGGACGTGATGCTGGAGGAGAAAGAACTCTTTATCAACGGTAAGAAGGATTCAGGCGGCAATGTCGAGATAGCAGGATGCGTGGCCAACGGAGTGCCTGCCGAGGCGGCGGAGGCCATATTCGATGATATGGTAAGCTTCGCGTCATACGCATTCAACAAGTCTCATGCTGCTGCTTATGCGGTTATTTCATATCAGACGGCATATCTCAAATGCCACTACCCTGTAGAATTCATGGCTGCTCTCATGACGAGTATGGCAGGAGATGCGGCGCATACCGCTGACTACGTCAGAAACTGCAGGGAGATGGGAATTGAAATAGATCCGCCTTCGGTTCTTAAGAGTGAGAAGAACTACTCGGTTCAAAACGGTCGCATAAGATTCGGCCTTCTCGGAGTAAAGAATGTGGGAGAGGGCATAGCAGAAGCCATAATAGAGGCGGGAAGAGAACTCCCGGATTGCCGTGATATATACAGATTCATCGAGAATGTGGATGCGGGAGAGCTTAATAAAAAAGCCATAGAGTCTCTGATAAGAGCCGGTGCTTTTGATGAGATCAATTCGAACAGAGCGGTGATGATGGCTGTGTGCAATGACGCCGTTCAAAGAGCGCAGAAGAAGGCCAAGACGGGGAATAAAAATCAGATGAGCCTTTTCGACCTCGAAGACTTTGATGAAGAGGCTTTCGAGAGCCCTGCACTTCCTCGTGTGGCGGATTTCGATAACGACACTAAGCTCGCCATGGAAAAGGAAATGCTGGGAGTATATCTTTCCGGACACCCTCTGGATGAGTATGCGAAACTGATGGAGAGATATGCGAACGTAAAGAGTTCAGATCTCACGTCCGCCGGAGTTGAGTTCAGCTCCGAAAATGACGACGAGAGCATGGTCATTAACACTTCGAAGTATGATGACGGAGATAAGGTCGTTATGGCCGGCATGATAAGCGGCGTCAGGACTATGATTACCAAGAAGGCCCAGGAAATGGCCAGGATGACTGTGGAAGACTTTGAAGGTGTAATAGATGTCATAGTATTCCCTAAGGTCTTCGAAAGACGACGCAACCTGATTCAAAATGATATGATAGTCGCCGTATCCGGAAGGGTCAGTTTCAAGGATGAAAACGACGCCGAGATTCTGGCAGAGGATGTGGTACCTATTGATAATATTTCCAATCTGTCCAACGATTATGTCAGGGACAGCGGTCACGATTTATACCCTGACAGGAAGCCGCCTAAGGATCCGGTTAAGCTGAGGATTACGGAGGAAGTCGTAAAAAGTCACGGAGATAATAAGTCTGTGCTTATGCATCTGACGGATATGTTCAGCATGTATCCGGGCAACCGAGACGTGCTGGTATATCTGCCGGGGCAGAAGGCTATGAGATGCAACGCCGACAGCCGTATTACATTCAGCGAGGATCTTAAAAACAAGCTGGTGAGAATGCTGGGGCCTGAAAATGTAAAGGATTGATAAAATGCTAAAGAAGATTTTGATTTTGGACCTGATATTGCTGCTGATGCTGGGGCTGGTAGGAGTGCTTTATAAAATAGGGGTTATAACCTTTGACAAAGCGGAAGCTCCGGAGCCTATAGCGGAAGAGGAAGTGACGGTGGATGAAGAAGAGACGCTGAACCTTCCTCCGGAAGTAGACGAGACGGAATGGAGCCTTATTTTGGCCAACCCATGGAATGAAATACCTGAAGGCTATTTTGAAGATGTGGATATAGTATCTACGGAAGACGGCTGGGAGGTAGATTCCAGAATCAAGGAGCCGCTTGAAAAAATGATGGCAGATTGCAGAGAGGCGGGGTACAATCCTCAGATAATATCCGCCTTCAGAACAAGAGGCTTTCAGCAGAGCCTCTATGACAGCACTGCCAATAAAAACGATACGGCATATCCCGGCACCAGCGAGCACGAACTCGGGCTGGCCTTAGATATTATAGATGCCGCATCTGCGGGCTGGGGAGATCCTCTGGTGAAAGAGCAGGAGGATACTGAGGCTCAGAAGTGGCTGATGGATAATTGCCAAAACTACGGATTCATATTGAGATATCCTGCTGATAAGGAAGATATTACAGGTATTATCTATGAGCCTTGGCACTACAGATATGTAGGCGAGGAACACGCAAAGAAAATTACGGAAAGCGGCCAATGCCTTGAGGAGTATTTAGGAAGAATTGAAAACGACAAAGAAAAAATCGGTAGCGAATAAACTGAGTGATCTTTCTATAGGAAGGACTGCGGTAATTGAAGCTGTCGGAGGGGACGGAGCCCTCAGGCAGCATTTCCTTGATATGGGTGTCATACCCGGAGTTTGCATCACTGCGGTAAAAAAAGCTCCTCTCGGAGATCCTGTAGAATACTGCATTCACGGATATGAATTGACACTGAGAATTGAAGATGCATCCAAGATCGGTATACGCGAAATACCGAGAGAAGAAGATAAGCTGTCCGAAGACTGTGTGACATGTCCTTTTTCCTGCACCAATTCTGTCGGTACGGGAACCGAAGGAGAAAGAAGGCAGCCGTCGGAGCATCCGGGCCTCGGCGAAGGAGGCAAATTCCATCCTAAGGGAACGGGAGACCCACTGCCTGATGATACAGTGCTTAAGTTCGCCTTGGTAGGGAACCAAAACAGCGGAAAGACTACGCTCTTTAATCAGCTTACGGGATCCAATCAACATGTCGGAAATTTCCCTGGCGTTACGGTAGACAGAAAAGACGGTGTGATTAAAGGACATCCGAACACTCGGATAACGGACCTTCCGGGCATTTATTCTATGTCGCCTTACAGCAGCGAGGAGATAGTGTCAAGGAACTTCGTTCTTAAGGAGAAACCTCATGCGATTATCAATATAGTCGATGCTACCAACATAGAGAGAAATCTTTACCTGACCATGCAGCTGCTCGAGATGGAAATCCCGGTGGTAGTGGCTCTCAATATGATGGATGAGCTGGCTGCTAACGGCGGGACCATAGACGTAAACGAGATGGAGAGCCAACTGGGAACTCCGGTCGTAGCGATATCTGCCGTTAAGAATCAGGGTGTCGACGAACTTATCGATCACGCCATACACATCGCCAAGTATCAGGAGAAACCTACAAGAGCGGATTTCTGCGATGAGAGCGATCACGGCGGTGCGGTTCACAGATGCATACACGCCGTGGCACACCTTATACACGACCATGCAATAGAGGCCGGTCTTCCTTGGAGATTCTCGGCGACCAAAGTCATTGAAGGTGACGAGGCTGTTATAAAGGACCTCTGCCTGGTTCAAAATGAACTTGAGACAATGGAGCACATAGTTCTTCAGATGGAGCAGGAGAGAGGTCTCGACAGAAGCGCTGCCATAGCGGATATGAGATATTCGTTTATACAGAAGGTCACGGCCGAAACGGTGCGAAAGCCGAGGGTCAGCAAAGAGCAGGCCAGGAGCAACAGGATAGACAATGTTCTCACCGGCAAATTCAGCGCTATTCCGGTATTCATCGGAATAATGGGACTTGTCTTTTGGCTGACTTTCAATGTGGTCGGAGCATTCCTTCAGGGCCTGCTGGAAAAAGGCATAGGGGCTCTTACCGCTGCAGCGGACGTCGGGCTGAGCGCTGCGGGAGTAGGAGATGCGGTGCACGGCCTCATAATAGACGGAATATTTCAGGGCGTCGGAAGCGTTCTGAGCTTCATCCCTATAATCATTACCTTGTTCTTCTTCCTGTCATTGATGGAAGACTCGGGATATATCGCCAGAGTAGCATTTGTAATGGATAAGTTGCTGAGAAAAATCGGTCTTTCCGGACGAAGCATCGTACCGCTTCTTATCGGGTTCGGCTGCACGGTACCTGCGGTAATGTCCACAAGAACTCTTCCGAGTGAGAGGGACAGAAGGATGACTATACTTCTCACTCCGTTTATGAGCTGCACGGCCAAGCTCCCGATATACGCATTCTTTGTAAGTGCATTCTTCCCGGGGAGAGGCGGCTTAATTATGACGGGGCTTTATGTGCTTGGAATAATCATGGCCATTTTGGTGGCGCTGCTATACAGAAAACTCATATTCAAAGGAGAGGCTGCGCCGTTCGTAATGGAACTTCCGAACTACAGACTCCCGAGTGCCAAGAATGTAATAAGGCTTCTGTGGGACAAGTCCAAGGACTTCCTTCAAAGAGCCTTCAGCGTAATACTTATAGCGACCATAGTTGTATGGCTCCTGCAGAGCTTCGACTCCGGGTTCAATCTCGTTTCGAACTCTGAGGACAGCATCCTCGCATGGCTGGCGGGGCTCATTGCTCCGATTATGAAGCCTATAGGTCTCGGGGACTGGCGCATATGCACATCACTCATCACGGGATTCATGGCCAAGGAGAGTGTTGTATCCACTCTGCAGATACTCTTCGGAGGAAGCATTGCAGGCTTTATGACGGCTGCATCGGCAGGATCACTCCTTGTGTTCTCACTGCTTTACGCACCTTGCGTTGCAGCGGTTGCCGCAATAAAAAGAGAGCTCGGAAAAGGCTGGATGGGATTTGTAATCCTTTGGCAGTGCTTCGTGGCATGGGTGGCAGCATTTATTACCTATCTGATACTCTCTTAACCGCTGAAATTTCAATGAAAATAAGCAAAAAAATACTTGAAACGCGCTTACATATTCAATATAATATACGAGCGCGTTTTAAATGCGCAGTAAGTATTTGTCACACTTCGGAGGGCCGCGGTGCCTTGCAAACAGCGAGGTTGAAGGCAGCATAGCCGAAGTGGAAGTTAAACAACCGGAGGTATATTTTATGTCAGTAGTATCAATGAAACAGCTACTTGAAGCAGGTGTTCATTTCGGACACCAGACCAGAAGATGGAACCCTAAGATGGCTCCGTACATCTTCACAGAAAGAAACGGCATCTACATCATCGACCTTCAGCAGACGCTGGGACTCATCGATGAGGCTTACGACTTCATGAGAAAAGTAGGCGAGACAGAGAAGCCGGTACTCTTCGTAGGAACAAAGAAGCAGGCTCAGGCTGCTATCAAGGATGAGGCAGAGAGATGCGGAATGTTCTACGTAAACGAGAGATGGCTGGGCGGAATGCTCACCAACCACAAGACCATCAGCAAGAGAATCGACAGACTCAACGAGATCAGAGCGATGCAGGAAGATGGCACAATCAATAAGTATGCTAAGAAAGAAGCACTCAAGCTTCAGGCTGAAGCAGATAAGCTCGAGAAGTTCCTCGGCGGTATCAAGGACATGAAGGGTATGCCTGCTGCAATCTTCGTAGTAGACCCTAAGAAGGAAAAGATCGCCGTTAAGGAAGCAAGAATTCTCGGTATCCCTGTAGTAGGTATCGTAGACACTAACTGCGACCCTGATGATGTAGACTACATCATCCCTGCAAACGACGACGCTATCAGAGCGGTTAAACTGATTGCAGGATGCATGGCTGATGCTATCATCGAAGCTAAGCAGGGTGAGAGCTTCCAGGAAGCTCCTGCCGAAGAGGCTGCTGAGGAAGCAGAAGCAGTTGAAGAAGTTGCAGAAGAAGCAGCTGAAGCTGAGGAGGAATAATACAATGGCAGAAGTAACAGCTAAACTCGTAAAAGAGCTCCGTGAAATGACAGGCGCAGGCATGATGGACTGCAAGAAAGCACTGGTTGAAGTAGACGGAGATTTGGATAAGGCAGTTGAAGTTCTGAGAGAAAAGGGACTTTCAAAGGCTGCTAAGAAGGCCGGCAGAATTGCAGCAATGGGTCTTGTAAGAGTTGCTCTTTCAGGCGACGCAAAGACAGCAGCAATCGTTGAGGTTAACTCAGAGACAGACTTCGTTGCTAAGAATGAAGAATTCATCTCCTTCGTAGAAGGACTTGCTAAGCTGGCTCTCGAAGCAGACAGCAACGATATGGACGCATTCAAGGCTATGTCTTTCGAAGGCGGTACAGTTGAGGAAGCACTGACTGCTAAGATCGCTAAGATCGGTGAGAACATGTCAATCAGAAGAATTGACAAGGCTACAGGCGAAGTACTTGCCACATACACTCACGGTGACGGAAACATCGGAGTTATCGTAGCTGCAAGCGGTGCAGATAACGATGCTAACAAGGAAGCACTGAAGAACATTGCAATGCAGGTTGCAGCAATGAATCCTCAGTATGTAAGCAGAGACGAGATTTCAGAAGAAGAGCTTGCTAACCTCAGAAAGGTTACTCTGGAAAGTGCACTGAACGATCCGTTCACACTTCCTAAGCCAATCCTGAACGGACTGCTTGAAAAGGTTGAAGGTGTATGGCACAAGGATGACGTAAACATCCTGGCTGAGAAGAGAGCTGACAAGAGCTTCAACTTCAACTATCTCCCTAACTTCCTTTCAGATGAAGCTAAGACAAAGCTGGCCGGACTTGCTATCGCTGCCAAGATGGAAATCAGCGAGAACAAGATCTTCAAGGGACTTGTTGACGGACGTATCAAGAAGGAACTTAAGGAAATGTGCCTGCTCGATCAGACATACGTAAGAGCAGAGGACGGCAAGCAGACTGTTGAAGATTATCTGAAGACAGTTGACGGCGATCTGAAACTGACTAAGGTTATCAGATTCGAAGTAGGCGAAGGAATCGAAAAGAAGGAAGAGGATTTCGCAGCAGAAGTAGCAGCTCAGCTCAACAACTAATCGGGCGTGTCGGCAGTAAGAGTCTTCAGACACACTGCTATAGAATTGAAGAATGCGACAGCGGGATTGATGTCCCGCTGTTTTTTTTTTAAATCTTGTCAATTCTGATGTGATACCTTTGGCTTGACAAGATTCACGCATGCGCAAATGGTAAAGGTAGCAAATGGAAAGAAAAAACTTGTCAATTCTGATGAAATACCTTTGGCTTGACAAGATTCACGCATGCGCAAATGGTAAAGGTAGCAATTGGAAAGAAAAATCTTGTCAATTCTGATGAAATACCTTTGGTTTGACAAGATTCACGCATGCGCAAATGGTAAAGGTAGCAAATAGAAAGAAAAATCTTGTCAAAACCGATGAGTTGCTCCGGAAATGACAAGATTTTGGACTTGGGTTAATAGGATGCTCAAAACTGTATCTTGAGGCATCCTATTCTTATTTGCAAATAACTACTCAGCGTCGCTTGCGAGTGCCTTGTAGCAAACTGCTGCGAGGGCTCCGCCTACGAGAGGTGCTACGATGAATACCCATACTACTGCGAGAGACTGTCCGCCTGCGATCAGTGCAGGGCCAAGGCTTCTTGCAGGATTTACGGAAGTGCCTGTGAGGCCGATTCCGAGGATGTGTACGAGTGTCAGTGTGAGACCGATAACGAGGCCTGCAACTGATCCGTTCTCTACCTTCGAAGTTACGCCGAGGATGGCGAAGATGAAGATGAATGTCAGAACAACCTCGATAACGAGTGACTTAGCGATGCTGCCTTCGAAAAGACCGTTGCATCCGAGTCCTGATTCCTTACCGATGATGGCTGCGATTACTACAGCAGCTACGATAGCTCCGATAACCTGAGCAACTACATATCCTGCTAAATCCTTTTTTTCGAGCTTTCCTGACATGAACATAGCCAGGGAAACTGCAGGGTTTACGTGGCATCCTGAGATGTTACCTACGGAGTATGCCATAGCTACGATGGAAAGTCCGAAGGCAAATGCTGTTGCAAGGTAACCACCTGTTACATCACATCCGATGAGGGCTGCTGTGCCGCATCCGATGAGTACGAGTACAAATGTACCGATTAATTCTGCGAGATACTTTTTCATTTTCTCATTCTCCTTTTCGTTACAGTTTTTCTTAATGCGTTATTAATTCGCAACAGTATGTATTGTAGCAATCTTTACTAAATAAGACAAGTATTCAATCATATGCACTTAATTGCCTGTTTAGGAGAAACAGAGTAAAATTATTTTCATGAAAGATAAAAACAGCAGAAATACAATAATAGTAAGAACCAGCGTAATAGGAATCATTGTCAATGTGATGCTGGCAGGCTTTAAGGCTGCGGTAGGGCTCGTATCACATTCGATAGCCATCGTTTTGGATGCGGTAAACAACCTTACCGATGCTCTTTCGTCCATCGTGACGATAGGAGGGGCCAAGTATGCCGAGAAGAAGCCTGACAAAGATCATCCTCTCGGACACGGTAGGATCGAATACCTGTCCGCTTTAGTAGTAGCAGGCATAGTCCTGTATGCCGGAATCACTTCGCTGATAGAGTCGATGAAAAAGATAATCAATCCCGTGGAGGCTCAGTACACAAAAGAAACACTTCTTGTGATAACTGCTGCCATCGCAGTGAAGATAATTCTGGGAAGATATGTAAAAAAGAAAGGGCAGGAAACTGAGTCAGGTGCTCTGGTGGCCTCAGGGACGGATGCTCTTTCGGATGCTGCCATTTCGGCAGGCGTACTTGTAACGGCACTTATTCATTTATATAAAGGCTTATCCCTTGAAGCATATATGGGAGTTGTCATATCCGGATTCATTATTAAGGCCGGAATTGAAATGATAAGCGACACCATAGCGGATATATTGGGCAGACGTGCCAATACGGAACTGTCGCAAAAGATAAAGGAACTCGTCTCATCAGAGCCGGAGGTGCTCGGAGTATATGATCTTTTCGTTCATGATTACGGTCCGGGAAGAATATATGCATCTGTCCATGTTGATCTGCCGGATACAATGACGGTGGAAGAGGCGGACGATATTACTTGGCGCATAACTAACAGAGTCTACAGAGAAACAGGCGTAATACTTACAGGCATAGGAATCTATTCTCATCATTCGGATAAGGCTTCGAAGAAAGTCAGAAAGGATATAGAGGACATTGTTATGGCTCATGAGTGGGCAATGGACATGCATGGCTTTCATATCGATGATGAGAAGAAAGAGCTACGATTCGACGTTGTCATAAGCTTTGACATGGGTCAAAACGACGCAGTAAAAATACTCTCCGAAGAAATCGGAGAGCTTTATCCGGATTACGACATAAACATTGTGCCGGATATAGATGTTTCAGACTGACACAGATGCATCAGTCTGAAGCGGTGAAGCGATATATATTGTTAACAGAGCCGGCCCCGGGGCCGGCTCTGTTCTATTCTTCCGTGAAGAGAGGTGTGGAGTAGTATCTGTCTCCGCTGTCAGGCAGGAGCGCTACTATGACCTTTCCTTTGTTTTCAGGTTTCTTGGCATATTCAATGGCTGCGTGAAGCGCCGCACCTGAGGATATGCCTACGGAGATACCTTCTTTTTTTGCAAGATATTTGGAAGCGGCGAAGGCATCCTCGCTCTTAGCCCTGTATACTTCATCATATACAGCTGTATCAAGAACATCAGGTATGAAGCCTGCACCGATGCCCTGGATCTTATGAGATCCTGCCTTACCTTCGGAGAGAACAGGGGAGTCATCCGGCTCAAGAGCCACGATTTTTACATCGGGATTCTGAGACTTAAGATATTCTCCTGTTCCCGTCACGGTTCCGCCCGTGCCGACACCTGCAATAAAGATGTCTACTTTTCCGTCTGTATCTCTCCAAATCTCAGGTCCCGTAGTTGCTTTGTGGACTGCAGGATTTGCAGGATTAACGAATTGTCCCGGGATGAAGCCGCCCGGAATTTCCCTGGCAAGCTCCTCTGCCTTTTCGATTGCCCCCTTCATTCCTTTGGCACCTTCCGTCAGTACGATTTCGGCACCATAGGCTTTCAAAATATTTCTTCTCTCGACGCTCATGGTTTCCGGCATTGTGAGTATAGCTCTGTATCCTTTAGCAGCCGCAAAGGAAGCCAGTCCGATCCCGGTGTTACCGGAAGTAGGCTCGATGATTACAGAGCCCTCCTTCAGAAGTCCTTTCTCTTCGGCATCTTCTATCATTGCCTTGGCTATTCTGTCTTTAACGCTGCCTGCAGGATTGAAATACTCCAGCTTGACGAGGAGAGTAGCTTCAAGTCCCAAGTCCTTCTCGATATTCGTAACCTCGACAAGAGGAGTATTTCCGATAAGATCCAATGTTCCTTTGTATATATTTGACATAATGTACCTCCGACTATTTAATATCTGGTGATAAATGAATAATAATACTATTTACCTACTGCGTCAATAGGTTAAAATATTTTTGATTGAAATACACTTTTACCCTATAATAAAATAGGTAAAAGAAAGAATCTGTGAGACGGAGGATGTAAATGTTTTCAACAAAGGGGCGTTATGCACTCAGAATAATGATAGACCTCGCACAGCATGAAGGCGCCGGCAATATACCTCTTCAAAAGATAGCCGACAGGCAGGAGATTTCCAAGAAATACCTGGAGATAATAATGAAGGATCTGGTTAAAGCCGGTCTGGTGAGCGGAGCCAGCGGCAGAGGCGGTGGATATCGATTATCCAGGAAAGTCGACGAATATACAGTGGGGGAAATCCTGGAACTGATGGAGGGAACCTTGGCACCGGTTGCGTGTCTTGAAGACGATGCCTCAACTTGCAGTCGTACTGAGGATTGTATAACTCTTCCTCTTTGGAAAGAGTATTATGATATGACCAGAGAGTTCTTTTACGGAAAGAAGCTCAGTGACCTAATCGAATCCCGCGATCCTATATATTATATATAATGAGGAGATGCTTATGAGTGGAATTCAAGTAGATAATAATGTGCCGCTCATTACAGTCATTGTACCTGTATATAACAAAGTAAACTATGTGACAAGATGCATAGACAGTATTCTTGCACAGTCTTATAAGAATCTTCAAGTGATACTGGTTGATGATGGCTCTACTGACGGCTCTTCGGACATATGTGATGAATATGCTGCAAAAGATTCCAGGGTAGAAGTTGTACATAAAAAGAACGGAGGACTATCTTCGGCTCGTAATTGCGGGATACGCATAGCAAAAGGGGAATATGTAGGCTTTGTGGATGCAGACGATTATATTGATGTCGAAATGTATCGGACTCTGTATGACGCAGTTAAAAAAAATAATGTAAAACTGGGAGTTTGCGGTATATTACACCTAGTTGATAATGAGATTAGAAAGGCGACGGGAGACTGGGAGAAAGAGGAAGTGTTTAGCTCTGAAGAAGCTGTGGTGTTGCTTTTGAGAGGAAAAGCAATCGATTTTTCCGTATGCAATAAGCTTCACCATCGAAGTTTATTGAACAATGATGCATTCCCGGAGGGAGCCCTTTGCGAAGACGTTGTTTTTACCGGTGCTGAGTTGTTGAAAGCCGGCAGTATAGTTCATGTCGGATGCAATATGTATTATTACTTCCATACAGAAGGCTCAATTACGCAAAATCATAATGTCGCCTACATAAAGGCGCATATAAAACAAAGAATCAAACTGCATGATGAGATGTTGTCATACTGGGGGGGGTACTGCGGATAATACTAAGAAGAGCTTAGTCGCAGACAGTTATGAAAGGCCATTTAATTATGCTGTTTTTATGGCATGTGGGTCTTCAGATCCGGATATATATAAGCTGCTGCCACTGTTTATTAAAATGGGTACTAGAATAATCAAGCTCCGGAAAAGAGCAATAAGAAATATTCTGCCTGTTTACAAAAGATTGTTCAAAATAGCAATTGAAAAGAAACTGAATGATATTCGATCCAAAAGGAAGCGACTTTGGATTTTCGCCAAAAGAATCTTGAAAACCCGAAAGAAAAACGGATAACGAAATAATTGAGATGATTAAAGAATCTCAGTGACTTAATCGAAACGGCGGAGCCGGTTTACTATATTTAAGGGAGATTAGTATGTTCAGAAAAATGAGAAGAAGCCCGCAGGCACTCAGCCGCGAAGAGATGATAGATCTTTTGAAGACAGAGACCAGAGGCGTAATGTCTGTCCACGGTGATGACGGATACCCATACGGTGTGCCGATTAACCATTTCTATAACGATGAGGACGGCAAACTCTATTTTCACGGTGCCAAATTCGGACACAGAGTCGATGCCGTAAAAAGCGACCCGAAGGTATCGTATTGTGTATACGGAGGAGAGTATAAGGATGAAGGGGATTGGGCATATCGCGTAAAGAGTGTCATCGTTTTCGGAAGAGCTGAGCTCATAGAAGATACTGCGGAAATTGAGAGGATCAGCAGGCTGCTGTGCGAGAAGTTCCCGTGTCCGCAGGAATATGTTGAGAAGGAAATAGAAAAAGACACAAAGAACACTTTGCTGATTGCCATTAAAATAGAAGATATGAACGGCAAGCTCGTCCACGAAGCATAAAGCTGACTGCAATATAATTAAGAAATAACGACCCTGCATATACGGAAAATGCAGGGTTTTAATATGAGTGACATACTCCCACCACTTGGCAGTTTAGCCTGAAGTGGGGTCTTCTCGCTCAACAGGCCTGACGGTCTGAGTATCAACGAGCTATCCCCGTGTGCCCCACGGTTCCTTCTATGGTCATAACTTTTATGAGTTTACGAGGC
>CACYFZ010000012.1 GCA_902773835.1 uncultured Eubacteriales bacterium
ATAAGTTCAGGAGCGTAGAAAAGAAATATTCTGATTTGTAGGATAAAGAGATGAAAGAAATTACATCCCTAACATCAATTATACTTGCATGTATTATCAGAGCCGCTAATTATAGCTGTGATACTAATCATTAATCTAGTTTTGATTGGAGTAATAAGAAAAAGAATGGCATAAAAAAGTGGTCTGTATATAAGACTTGCCTTGGAAATGTAATAGGTATACGAAGTGGGAAGAAAAGAAATAGGGGAGTAGGATTTGTATTATGAAATGTAAAAAATGCGGGGCAGAACTGCCTATAGATGTTAAGTTTTGTGACATTTGCGGTTGTCCGGTAGAAAGAGAAACATATAAACAGAGAGAAAAAAGGGACGCTGAGAAGCGCAAGAAGGTTAAGCGTAGGGCATTTGTGATAGTACCACTTGTTTTGATTTGTCTGTCCCTTATAGGCTACAAGCTATGGGATATGTTCTGGTTGAAAACTATTTACCTGGATCGAGGCTACAGTATGATAACAAGAGTCTCAGTTGATGAATATAAAAAGGTAGAAATCGGAATGACATACAAAGAGGTATGCAAGATAGTGGGAGGAAGAGGCAAACTTGAATCTATAGTAGGAACATCAAAGGCCGGAATGAGGAGCTACATGTGGGGTGGAGAGTACGCAGATAAGAAGAATAACTTTTACTCAGAAATGTCCGTTAGAATAGATAACAATAGCAAAAAAATAGATTCAATACACGAGTATAACTTGCTAGATGCTGAGGAGATACTGGCTAATCATAACAACGATACTGAGATTCAATATAAGAAATACGCAAAGATTGAAATTGGAATGACGCTAAAGGAGGTAGAAGATCTACTTGGCGCAAAAGGAGTATTGCAATATTCCAGTTCCACGAAGAAGTCTAACAAACTGACGACAAGGAAGGGCTATAGATGGGTAGGGCCAAGCAACCACTCAATTATAGTGGATTTTGAAAATGATATAGTTGAAAGTGCAAATGAATATGGGTTTAGGTAATCGAAAGATAAAATGTGAAAAATGCGGTACGCTCATTCCAAAAGACGCAAAATTTTGTGATGTGTGCGGAGCACCGTGCGCAGCTCCTGAGCATAAAGCGTTTAGGAGAAAAGGCGTGATTATGCTGATTGTAGCAGCTGTGATTGCTCTGCTCATAGCATCTATAGTGATGTCTACAGTCAAAAAAAGAGAAGATGAAATGCAGGATTTCAGAGAAAGGAATTCTCTGGCTGATGTTAAGGACACCATCACCCCTGAGGAATACCAAAGCATTGCTCTAGGAACGCCAATGAGAGAAGCAATAGAGATAATAGGTGGCAGCCTAGGCAAACATACATATGGTAATTTTGCTTCATGGAAGTGGCCTGGAGAGTACTATAGCGATGAAACTCATTTCGACTCATATGCTCAATTGGGCTTCGGCGGTGAAGAGTCTAAACTGATGGAGAAAGAAGAGCATAATATTATTGATCAAGAGCAGGTTCAATTATTCAGAAATCTTGGTGAAGAATATGAAAAGATTGAATCACCGACGGTAAAACTTAGACAGATTCTACGTGTTGAAGAAGGTATGTCTTATAATGAAGTAACAGGTTTGATGGGCGGAGAAGGTATGCTGGCTGATTCACTTAGCTACGAAAGCGTTATCGATGGTGTCACAATAATCAAAAGATATGTGTGGAAATGCAAAAAGAAAGGGAATTATACCTATGTTATGATTAGCTTCGAAAATGGCAACGTTTTGATAATAAACGATAAAGATAAGCTCAAAGGAGTGGAATAAAAGACTAATTATACGAGAGGACTCATATGTTAGCTGAAGAATGGAGAATAATTAATGAAATGTAATCACTGTGGGACAAATCTTAGAAATGAATCAAACTTTTGCTTTGGTTGTGGGAAGTCTGTCAATGCAAAGGATTGTTATATAAACGAGCTGAAAGAGTCCGGAAAGGTTCTTACAAGACAAACAGACAAAGATAGCCTCAATCGTATTATTGAGCTTACGGAAAAGATTTTCAACAGAACAAGAGAGAATCCGAATCTAAAATATGAAGCGAGACGATTTGTAGAGAGCTATCTCCCTATGATAACTGACGTAATCAGCAGATATAAAGAATTGAAGGGCCATAAGGCTGTGGCCTCTCAAGTCGAAGAGATAAAAGACAATCTTACTGAAGTGCTTGATAGAACTGAGGAAGCTTTCGATATCATGATTAAAGAGCTCTATGAGAACGACATCATGGAACTCCAGATTAATATTGAAACGCTAAGAAGAAAGATATACATGGACGGACTTGTCAAATCCTCGTTTGATTTAGAAGAATAGCTTAATTTAGATTTTGTACTAAAATTGTACTAAAAATGACTGCTGAGAAACAGAAATACAGTAATTGCAAGAGGTACAGAGCGCGATTATAAAATCTGTAGGTCATTGGTTCAAGTCCAATATAGGCCACCAAGCAAGCCTTTAACCACAACGGTTAGAGGCTTTTTTCGTTGAAATTTCATGTTTTAGATAAATCGCAATCTTGCTGAATTTTCATTGATAATTTTTGCGAAAACGAATAAAAAAGAGCAAAAAACGGTGTTTTTGAAAAACTGTTGTACTAAAATTGTACTAAATTTTGAGCCCTCAAACCCTTGAAACTTCGTTGCTACAAACAGTGTCTTATATTCCGTTTTAAAAATCATGTACTAAAAAACGCACAATCTACAATGTTCGTAAAAAAAGCGCTCAGAACCGGAATTCTGACCGTTTGTCTTATGTTTATTATATACTTGTCACGGCAATACTTGGAGTAAGAATAAAATGCCTTGAAATATAGCGGCTTGCAACGCTTTGCGAAGCAGAAATCAAAAATTTACAACAGTTTTACAACAAAACAGAGCTTCTTCATGAAACATACAGCAGAGAGATCAAAATCGCAGATGGTCTCTCAGCTTGCTTTTTCACCGCTTTCGAAAGTGAAAAAAATTGAAAGTTTTGAAAGCGCGCATTATAATAGTTTCGAAAAGATAAAAATTCAAAAGTTTTGAAAGCAAGGGGCGTCTCATGAAATACATTGAAAGAAAGAATTATCTTGATAGATTAATAGGCTTGAAAAATACTCCAGATATTAAAATCATCACAGGGGTTAGACGATCTGGAAAATCTGAATTAATGCTTGCTTATATGAATTATTTACGGAGAACAGATAATAGAGCCAACATTATCTATGTTGATTATTATGATTTGAAATTTGATGACATCAAAGACTACAAGAAGCTCAATGAATACGTTGAGGAATCATATGATTCAAAAAAGACCAATTATTTATTTGTTGATGAAGTACAGTTATGTGATCAATTCGAAAAAACAATCAACAGTCTTCATAATAGCAAGAAGTACGACATATATGTAACAGGATCTAACGCGTTCTTGCTTAGTTCCGATCTAACAACTTTGTTTACTGGTAGATTTATTGAAATCCCAGTGTTTCCGTTTAGTTTTTCGGAGTTTGCACAGTACTTTTCAGAAGAGGCAAAAGGAATGCCGGAGTTGTTCGATGAATATGTCATTAAGGGTGGGCTAGCAGGATCGTATGAATATAAAAAAGAATCGGATAGAGTTGCCTATATCAAAGATGTATATACAACAATTGTAAACAGAGATTTAGTAGATAAGTACAATCTTGGGGATACTACCGTATTAAATCATCTTGCTGAATTCTTAATGGATAATATCTCGAATCTATCTTCGCCAAATGGTATTAGCGAAGGATTAAATGTTAATAAGGTATCTACCAACCATGTAACTGTAGGGAAATATATTAACCATCTATGTAATGCGTTTATGTTCTACGATATGAAAAGGTTCGATATTAAAGGTAAGAAATATCTAGAAACATCAGAAAAATATTATCTTGTAGATACTGGATTTAGATATGCTCTTTTGGGAACGCGAAACATGGACTATGGTAGAGCGTATGAGAATATCGTGGCGATTGAGCTATTAAGACGTGGCTATGATGTATATGTTGGAAAACTTTATCAAAAAGAAATAGATTTTGTCGCTATGCGAGGCAGCGAAAAACTATATATTCAAGTATCAGATGATATTACTGCAGAATCGACTTTCAATAGGGAAGTAACTCCTTTATTGCAAATTAAAGATGCATATCCCAAAATGCTGATAGCAAAGACAGGTCATACGGAGTATCAATATGAAGGGATAAGGATAATGGATATATCTGAATGGCTGTTAAATTAATAAGTCATTGTGCCAACAGTGTTGATACAATAGTATTGTGTGAATTGCCGAAGAGATAGATAAAGGATATTGAATTATGAACAGTGTTTTGAACAGTAATGTTGAAGATATAAGAGAACTCAAACGCATACTGTTTGGTTTGCGATTGAAATATGACACGATAGATAATGAGGATCTAAAAGCAGATATCAAGGCGATTATTCAGATAGGAGATAAGCTGTACTCTGAGCTTATATTGGATAACAGAAAAACAGCTGCAGCTTACAGGTTTATTCATAATTATCTGCCTGTGGTCGACAGAATAGTAGAAAAGTACAACAAGCTGGTTGTAAATGATATCAAGAGCAGAGACAGCGTCGATCTCAAAGAAGAGATAAGAAACTCTATGCCAAAGATAAAAGAGTCACTTAAGACGTATTATGAATCGATGTTTACTGCGGAGATATTGGATATTGATGTTGAATTGGAGGTCCTGCTCAAGCAGTTATAGATGTCAAAGTATTACAGCGGGGTAGAGTTTAAATACACGTTCAGGGATTATCAGAGGCAGTTTCTCGACAATATACAGGAGTATTTGTCGGATGACAAGATTCATGTTGTTGCTGCGCCCGGAGCAGGCAAGACAATACTTGCCCTTGAGATGTGCCGACAAATCGATGAAAAGACTCTTGTTATAGTCCCGTCGATTGCCATCAAGGAACAGTGGATAGAGAGGTTTACAAAAGACTTCACCGGAACTGACTCGAAAGGCTATATATCCTCTCATTTAAGCGATGAATCCGGAGAAGCTGTGCTCACTGTTATAACGTATCAGATGCTTCACTCTATGGTAAGACGTGGAGATGACGTTCCAAAGATTATAATGAGCTGCGGAATCAAAACCATAGTACTTGATGAATGTCATCATATGAGGCGTGTGTGGTTCAACAGTTTGAAAAAGGTAGTGTCTGCACTGGACGAATGCAAGCTGATATCACTTACCGCAACACCGCCTTATGACAACGGACCTGAATTCCGCAACTATATGGATCTGTGTGGAGATATAGATGAACGCATTACCGTCGGACAGTTGGTTGGAAGCAATTGCCTGTGTCCTCATCAGGACTATGTGTATTTTAATCTTCCGTCAAAAGAGCAAAGCGAACTGATGAAGACGGTAAATGAGTTTTCGGATTCATTACTCGAAGAAGTAAAGGGTGAGGAACAGTTTATCACTGCGGTTGCTCTAAACGATATGATAATGAATCCTGAAGGGAATATGGACGAAATTATCAAAGACTTTGATTTTTACGTTGCTATGTGTTCACTTCTGGCTGCCGTCGGATGCTCACACAATGCAAAAAAGATCGAAGCGGAATTCAAAGCACCGCCATTTGATAAAGAAAAACTTGCTCTAATCCTGGAAAGATACCTGTACGGAAAGATACCGGAAGCAAAGATAATAGGAAATTACCTGTCAGATATAAAGAAAAGGTTGGAACTGGCGGGTTGTGTCAAAGAAAAGCACATAGACTTAGTTTACTCGACAGATCTTTCTAAACAGATACTTGCAAATTCGGGAAAACTCGACAGCATTTGCGAGATAGTTGAACATGAATACGAGCAGCTCGGCCGAAAACTTGATATGGCCATTTGCACTGACTATATCAAAAATGAGTACTACGCCGTTCATGACGAGGAAGTAATAGATGAGATAGGGGTAATGCCAATCTTCAGAAAGTTGCGATGTAAATGTCCGCATGTAGATTTGGCAGTGCTTACAGGCTCAATGATATATATTCCGACGAGACTTGATGAAAAGCTCAGAGAGATTGCAGCAGACGAGTATGGAATCAAACCTGATGAAATAAAAATCAAAGAACTCGGGATCGACTTCGATTACTCATCTGTGGAAATTGCGGAAAGCAAACGTAAATATACAGTGAATATTCTCACGAAGCTTTTCCGTACCGGAGATGTCCAGGTCCTGATTGGGACTATTGCGCTCATAGGAGAGGGATGGGATGCACCGTTTATAAATTCGCTTATCATAGCAAGTTCTGTTTCAACATATGTAACATCCAATCAAGTGCGTGGCAGAGCCATTCGTGTCGATAGAGCAGAACCAGACAAGGTGTCAAATATATGGCATCTCGTAACAATGGAGAACTGTGGGGGCTTCTATGTTCCGGGAAAGGACTACCGCGCTATTTCTGAGAGATTTATCGGTTTTGAAGGTATCAATTCAGAAATGGATATCATTGAGACGGGGATTGACAGATTGAATGTTAAGACCGGCGCATATTCGAAAGATGAAGTACGGGAGACAAATCGCAAATCTTTTGTAAAATCTGCTGACAGATCAAGCACGAAAGAGGCATGGACAAGATCATTAGTAGACTATGTACCGGAGTACTATGAAAGAATTCCGGACCAAATAGTTTCAAAGAACTATCATGCGCGAGTCGGCTTTATGCGCAAAAGAAGAGTTAATAAGCTTACGGGCTCTTTGATACGGGCATTAAAACAGGCGGGGATTATATCTCCCGCTGTAAACTCACGGGTAGAACACAGCAATCGTACGGGCTATAAGGTGGTTTTGACGAATGCAAACACTCATGATCAAATAATGTTTGCTGATGCAGTAAAGCAACAGTATGAGTTCGGGGCCAAAACAAGATATGTTGTAGAGTTCTTTGGAAGACTATATCCTGTTCCGGATATCATGGGGCAGAAACGAAAGCTAGCCGAAATATATAGGAAGTCACTTGGTCTTCCATTCAGTAAGCTTATATATGTCAGAAATGAGGAAGGAAAACGAATGCTGCTGAAAAGCAGGCTTGCTAATCTTTGATTAGTAAGAACAACCTACTATTAACATACTATTGCTGGAGTAATTGTTATGAAAAATAAAAAGAAGAACTCTTGGATCCTAGTGCTGCCGATCATTGGCGTTATTCTAATGAATATTGCAATACTGCCGATGTTATTATCCGGTGAAACATCGGAGGATGTGGACTTACCAACTTATGAAGGTTATGATGGCTCGCCGTCTCCAATGGATACATCTACCAAACTTATCTATGCTGCAATATGTTTCGCAGTTGTTGCATTTGCCATATCAGCCATCGCAGTGTTCATTGCTCACAACCGGAAAGACAGGCGAAATCCTGAAACTGAACGCAGAGGTATGCTGATTATAAAACTCGGTCTCATACCATTTTACATATTTGGAGGCATGTTATGCTTCGTCCTCGCAATACTTCCGGCAACCATCTTTGTGAGCTTTTTTCTGGGGATCATCGGGTGGTTTGTTATGATACCGGGCTCGGTTTGGGCCGTATGCTATGCGTTTTCACTGAGAAAGATGGGAGGCTTGAAGAACGGTACAACAATACTCTTTATAATCATGCAATTAATAATGGTACTGGATGTTATATCGGCAATCGTCATTGCAATTGTCGGATACAGGTACGAGAAAAAGAATAAGCTAATCGAAACAGAAGCTGACATTGCATTAGATGTGGAGAATCAGCATGACTAACAGAATTGCAAGAAACAGCGCGCTTGAAAAAGGCAGCCTCTTGATGATGATAATGTATCCCTACATATCTGCTCTTTTGTATGTGGGGTTTTTCATTGCTACAAATGGAGGCTTTGAAGGAGCTATACCATATTCACTCATATGGATGATACAGGCGGTCACTTTCATATTGGCGGGTGTATCAGCGGTGAGGGGAACAGATCTAAAGAATGTAGCAATTGTAAAATTCTCATATTATCTGTATTACATTGCCTACTTTGCTTTGGACAGATACTTTTCATCTTTTGAACAAACTAAAACATGGGGAGTTAACTCTTTGCTTTATGAAACGGATTTATCATCCCTGTTAAACGGAGCAATAATGGAGACTCCTTTCTATTTCTTTCTTGCAGGGCAGGCACTGGTCTTATCCGGTATATACATGCTCGGATTAGATACTCCGAAAACTATTTGCAAGATACTTGGCTTTCTTCTGGGATTAGATATTGTTGCGGTAATATATTTGCTTGCTACGAATCGCAATTCAGATCAGAAAAACGAGGAAGAAGTTTTTCAACAGCCGGACAATGGAACGCGAAAAACCGTGGGGCAGATCATACTTTTTGCTTGCCTAATCGCATCATATGTAATAGTAAAGTGCAACATCGCAGTCGCCATATATGAGGAAAGCATCACATATTATAACAACATGATCATATCGGCATCAGATGCCTGGCTGGCAACAATCGTGTGGAGTTTGACCGGATGGATTCCAAACCTGGTATCAACAATCCTTTTACGCAAGTATGGAAGAGAATATAGGATATTGTTGATTATCAGCTGGATTCTATATCTGTTAGTAGGGCCAACAGGAATAACAAATCCTATTCCAATGGGAGTATAGCGGACAAGTCAAGTGGTCAAGTTAAGTGGGCAAGTCAGTTTTGTACTAAAATTGTACTAAATATGACTGTTACGAAACAGAAATGCAGTAATTGCAAGGGATGCAGAGCGCGATTATAAAGCCTGTAGGTCATTGGTTCAAGTCCAATATAGGCCACCAAGATGAATCGTCATGCCGACCGGCGAGCCGCAGGCGAAGCCGGAGGCATGGAGATTCATTTACGCACAAAAAAGGAATTCTAAACAGGTTCTCAGCGAGCCTGTTTTTTATTTTGTTTCGCTGACTGAGTGATTGCGTGTTACAATAGGGAATAGCGTTTTAGCGGTATTGAAACAGAGGGATACATATGAGAAAAGCTTATGTAGTTGCGGACTTCTTATCTGATGAGAATATTGAACAAATAAAAAAGACTGCTGCGGATACCGGATTCGAAGTGGAGTTCTTTGATGACGTAAAATCGGCATCGGGAAATGTATCCGACGGAGAAGTTCTCTATAGCGGAGGCGAGGCTGCCATATGCAGAGAGATGCCGAATCTTAAGTGGTGCCACACGGCTTTCGCAGGGATAGGAGCATATATCGGAACGGGTATGTTTGCTTCCGGTGAGAGACTTCTGAGCAACGGTTCGGGCTCATACGGAAGAACCATAAGTGAGCATATTATTATGGTAAGCCTGATGCTCCTCAGGAATATGCCTGTTTATACCAATGCGGCAGCTAAGAAAGAATGGGGACCTATTGTACCGCTTCGCTCAATAGCAGACAGCAATGTAGTTATAGTAGGAACGGGCGATATAGGCTCTGAAACTGCGGATAAGTTCAGGGGCCTCGGAGCAAGGAGCATTATCGGTCTTAACCGAAGCGGAAGAGTTGCCGATGCATTTGATGAGACATACTCAATTGACGAATTTGACAAGCTGTTCGGAGACAAGGATTTCTCCGAAAGCGTAGATATATTGGCTTTGTGTGCGCCGGGAACAAAGGAAAGCGAAGGGCTTCTGAGCAAAGAAAGGATCGCCCTTCTTTCAAAGAGAACATACCTGGTCAATATCGGAAGGGGTATGCTGGTAGATCAGGATGCTCTGATAGATGCCCTTAATAATGAGGAAATAGCGGGCGCTGCCCTTGATGTAATGATGCCTGAGCCTCTTCCTGAGGACCATCCGCTGTGGGATGCGAAGAATTGCATCATTACTCCGCATGTGTCCGGAAATATGTCCCTTCAGTATACGGTAGATAAGACGGTGGAAATCTTCTGTGAGAACCTGAAGCGTTATGCTGCGGGGGAAGAATTGACTAATCTGCCGGATATAAAAAGAGGTTATTAGAAAACATAAGAGGATACAGAATATGTATATTAGTGAGATAACAAATACATTCCCGAGCGATGAAAGATCGGAAACGGAATCAAAGGTATATGAAAAACTGAAGGAGCTCGGAATAGATTTTGAAAGAGTGGATAATGATTCGATATCCACGATGGAAGAGTGCGCTGAGGTCGGAGAGGTTCTGGGTACGGAAATATGTAAGAGCATACTTGCATGTACCAGGAATAAATCAGAGTATTATCTGATAATAATGCCGGGAGAGAAGCGATTTGTATCCAAGTTCGCATCCAAAGCCATAGGCGCATCCAGACTTTCATTCGCATCAGCTGAGGATATGGAGGAGCTTCTCGGAACAACTCCCGGAAATGCTTCGCCTCTCGCGGTTATAAACGACAGCGATGGAAGAATTAAGTTCGTTATAGATAAGGAACTTGCGGAAGCTGAGTATATTGCATGCAATGTGGGAGTTAATACCACTCATATAAAACTCAAAACAAAGGACTTGACGGAGAGATACCTGCCTTCGGCAGACCATGAAGTCATGATAGTCGAAATAAAGGAAGAGGAGTAATAAGATGATAGATATTGATAAAGAATTAATGGCGTATTTCAGAGAACTCAGTCCGACTGAAAGAAGGGATATGCTGAAAAAAATGACTGATGAAGGATCGCTGGATGCGGAAGCTCAGGAGCTCTGTCAGCGCCTTTATGATGAGCGTTACCGTGATGAAAAGCATCCGGATAAGCTTATAGACAGATGGATATTTAAGCTGGTATATCTGCCGGGAATGTTCAGAAAGAGCAGATTCTTTAAAGGCGGAATAAAAAGAGAGAAGGAAGCCCTGCTTAAAGATCTCCACCTGAGCAATCCCGAAGCACTCAGTGAAGCTGAAGCGACGATACTGTACTGGGAATACAGGAATGCTGCAAAGAGATATCTCTCCACATGTGACTCTCCGGACTACGCAAACTCATTCTTCGGCCTTAAAAAGTCAGGACCTGAGGATAAGAAACTGAAGGCATGTGAAGACATATGGATGGCATCAGAAGGATTTGCCAATATGGTAGGTGAAGAGGAGAGACTCGGACTGTGGTGCGAAGCTTTGTACGATGAGTTGCTGCAGTATGACCAGTCACTTAAAACAGCATTTGCGGAGATGAAACACAAGAGATTATGAAAGCATCAATAGACAGAATACTTGAAAACAAGAAGATAATGATTATCGACGGTTCCATGGGAACCGCGCTTGAAAGGCTGGGAGCAGACAATTCCAGCAGCCTTTGGACTGCAGCTGCGCTTTTCAAACAGCCTGAGCTGGTAAAGCAGGTACACCTTGACTATTTCAGAGCCGGCGCTGACTGCGGAATCACATGCACATACCAAGCGACCATACCGGGGCTTATGAAGCACGGTTATTCCGAGGAAGAAGCGGAGAAGATTATTGCGGATTCCGTAAGACTGTTCCTTGAAGCAAGGGACGAATGGTGGGAGTCTGAAGGAAAGGCAGAAGGAAGGGAATATCCGCTCTGCCTGGCAGGTATAGGCCCTTATGGTGCATACCTGGCCGATGGCTCTGAATATACGGGAAACTACGGAGTGCCAGATGAGGTGCTCGATAATTTTCATAGGAGAAGACTTAAGATAGTAAAAGATGCAGGTTGTGACATCGCTCTTATTGAAACACATCCGTGTCTAAGGGAAGCGGTAATTGCGGGAGATATATGTGAAGAACTCGGCATGGATTATTGGATCAGTTTTTCCTGCAGAGACGGGCACAGAATAAATGAAGGCGATTTGATAAAGGCTTGTGCTGAGACATTATCCGAGGGCAGGCCGCATCTTAAGATGATAGGAGTCAACTGTTCTAAACCGGAATATATTGCCAGCCTGGTTAGGGACCTTAAGTCCTCGACGGACCTCCCGATCGGTGTATATCCTAACAGCGGCCTTATATATGACGCAAAGACTAAGACGTGGACCGCACCTGAGGGCGTCCTGGACTTCGGAGCTTATGCACTCGAATATATGAAAGCAGGGGCTACGGCCGTCGGAGGCTGCTGCACAACCGATGTTGAACAGATAAAGCAGGTGGTAGAAGCAAGGGAACGCTTCCTCGGACCGATGGGAAAGACAATAAGTTATAAGGGCTTATAGAAAGGGATAAGATATGCAAGCTGTAACAGATTTCTTATACAAGATAGATGACTTTATGTGGGGATCTTGGATGACCGTTCTCATACTCGCAACAGGCATCATACTGTCTATTGCGTTTAAGTTCAGATATCAGAGGAAGATAAGGTTTAATTTTAAAAACACCTTTGCGAAGATGATGTCTAAGGGCGAGGGAGAAGGAAGTATCTCCGGATTCAGAGCCGCATGTACGGCATTGGCCAATACAGTCGGCACGGGTAATATCAGCGGCGTGGCAACTGCCATAGTAAGCGGAGGCCCGGGTGCGCTGGTTTGGATGTGGATTTCCGCATTCTTCGGAATGTCCACCAAGGCCTGTGAGATTATCATAGGTCAGCGCTATCGTGAGCATTATAAAGAATCGATGGACGAATACGTCTGCGACAGATCATTCGTCCTGAAGAACGCCTTTGGCTGGAAGAAGGGCGCTGTTGTGCTTGCTTTCTTCTGCTTTATATTCGGACCTTGGACCTGCTGTGTTCAGACAGAAGCAGTTACCAGCTCCATGAACGAGGCTTTCGGACTGCCGAATATTGCGACGGTTATTCTGATAGGTGTGACATGCATGGTAACTATCTGGGGAGGTCTTAAGAGAATCTCAGGAGTTATGTCCAAAGCAGTTCCGATTATGGCTACTCTGTATATTATTATGGGCCTTGGTGTTATCATTCTTAACTTCAGGGAAATCCCGGCTGTAGTTGCACTCATTTTCAAAAGTGCATTCAGCCCTACGGCAGCTGCAGGCGGATTTGCCGGCGCTACTGTAAGACAGGCCATTCAGTACGGAGTTGCCAGAGGTATTTATTCAAATGATGCCGGAACAGGCTACGGTATGATAGCTCACGCATCAGCTAAGACTGACCATCCCGTAAGGCAGTCGCTTTGGGGATGGGGAGAGGTATTCATCGATACTTTCATCATCTGCGCGGTAACCGCGTTTACGATTATCATGACAAGTTCATATACTACAAGTGATGCCACATCCGGCGCACTCACGACTATCGCATTCACGGCAGCTTACGGCGGCATAGGCGGTAAACTCACGGCGATTGCCATCGCGGTATTCGCCTGGACGACTATCATCGGTATGTATTACACATGCGAGAAGTCGGTCAACTACGCGTTCGGAGATACCGAGAGAAACAAGAAGATGATGCCGATTTACATGATTTACTATATGCTTCCGTGTGTCATTTTCTACAATGTGGAAGCAGACATTCTTTGGGCGCTTACGGATATTCTTTCGGCAGTATACGTGCTGATTACGATCTTCATCATTGCAGCAAAGCACAAAGAGATATTCAGGCTCTTCAACGATTTCTGGGACAGATATCTGCCTGCGAAGGAGAGAGGGGAGAATCCGCCTTATGTATCGTTTGATTGCAAGAGCGATAATGATATCAGATAGAAAAATACAGTAAAGGAATAGCGAAACATAATGAGTGAAAAGATACTAAAACGAATCACTGAAGAGACGGGGATTAAGTTGTGGCAAGCAGAGGCAGTCGTTGATCTTATAGACAGCGGCTGCACTATTCCGTTTATAGCCCGTTACCGTAAAGAGGCGACGGGAGCTATGGACGATGAAGCGCTGAGAACGTTTGATGAGAGACTTAAATATCTCAGAAACCTGGAAGACAGAAAGGCCACGGTAATAGCTTCGATAGAAGAACAGGGAAAACTCACTGATGAACTGAAACAGAAAATCGAAGATGCCGAGACTGCAGCTGCAGTTGAGGATTTATACAGACCGTATAAGCCGAAGAGAAAGACAAGGGCGGATATAGCAAGAGAAAAAGGCCTTGAGCCTTTGGCTCTGTATCTTCTGTATAAAGATGCAAAGGACGATCCTCTTAAAGAAGCTGAAAAATTCGTATCAGAGGAAAAAGACGTACCTGATGCAAAGACCGCTTTGACACTGGCTCAAGATATAATCGCCGGAGATGTATCGGACGATGCCGATTACAGAGAGTGGATAAGAAAGAAAACTCAGGCCAAGGGTATGCTCACATGCAGCCTCGGTTCCGAAGGGAAGAAGATAAAAGAAGCCGGAGATCGCTCTGTATATGAAAACTATTTTGAATACAGCGAGGCTGTTACAAAGGTGCCGGGACACAGAGTCTTGGCCATAAACAGGGGAGAGAAAGAGAAGGTTCTTTCTGTTTCAATTGACGCACCCGTTGATGACATTCTCGATTATCTTGAGAGAAAGGTGATGAGAAATGTCTCCGATATCTGCGCTTCGTATGTGGAGGAGGCGATAGAGGATGCATATAAGCGTCTCATTGCACCTTCAATCGAGACTGAAATCAGAGGAGAACTTACTGAAAAAGCAGAGGAAGGAGCCATAAAGGTGTTCGGCTCCAACTTAGAGCAGCTTCTTATGCAGCCGCCTCTTGCGGGAAAGACGGTGCTCGGATGGGACCCTGCTTTCAGGACCGGTTGCAAACTCGCCGTTTGCGATGCTACAGGTAAGATACTGGCTACAGCAGTTATATATCCTACCGCACCTCAGAATAAGATTACGGAATCGGAGAAAACCCTTGAAGCTCTTTGCGATAAATACAAGGTGGATGTTATTTCCGTAGGAAACGGAACCGCGTCGAGAGAATCCGAGAAGGTAATAGCTGATTTTATAAGAAAGTATGAGGAGGAAAGGCGCGGAAGAAAGCTTCAGTATGTAATAGTAAATGAAGCGGGCGCTTCGGTGTATTCTGCAAGTAAACTTGCGACGGAAGAATATCCGGACTTAAACGTCGGAGAGAGGAGCTCCGCATCTATTGCACGCAGGCTTCAGGATCCGCTCTCGGAACTCGTGAAGATAGATCCTAAGGCAATAGGAGTCGGGCAGTATCAGCACGATATGAATCAAAAGCACTTGGACGACGCTCTGACGGGAGTGGTTGAAAAGTGCGTAAACTCTGTCGGGGTAGATCTCAATACTGCATCTCCTTCGCTGCTCGGATATGTATCGGGAATAAGCAAACAAATTGCCACCAATATTGTTTCATACAGGGATGAGAACGGAAGGTTCAATGAAAGAAAGGAGCTTCTTAAAGTTGCTAAGCTCGGACCTAAGGCATATGAACAATGTGCGGGTTTCCTGAGGATAAACGGCGGAAAAGAAGTGCTGGATTCAACTGCCGTACATCCGGAAAGTTATGAAGCTGCAAAGGCGATTCTGAAAGAGTGCGGATACAGTCTTGATGATATCTCTGCGGGGAATGTAAAAGGTATTTCATCGAAGAAAAACCTTGCGGAAAAACTGGGTATAGGAGAATACACCTTTGCAGATATTGCCTCAGAACTTGAAAAGCCGGGAAGGGATCCGAGGGAATCCGCTCCCGCTCCGGTGCTGAGATCGGATGTGCTTGAGTTGTCAGACCTAAAACCGGATATGGAACTTAAAGGTACGGTAAGAAATATAGTGGACTTCGGTGCTTTTGTAGACATCGGAGTTCATCAGGACGGACTCGTACACATATCCGAGATGGCAGACAGATTTGTTAAGCATCCGCTGGATGTAGTTAAGGTAGGAGACATTGTGGATGTAAGAGTGCTTTCGATAGATGAGAAGAGAGGGAAGATTGCTCTTTCGATGAAAAAGTCATAGAAATCTTTATTTCCTACCTTGACAATAGGAAATATGCATGCTATTATAGCAATGGATTGAGTTAGCAGAGGCTAACTAAACCATAATACTTTCATCCCTCTTTTAAAAAGAATAATATCTACAGCAAAGAGACGCCGCGTTGATCGGCGTCTCTTTGTTTTACTCATACATTATGTCCAAATCTACCGGACCGGATATTCCGTCTATTTTTCCGGTGCTGGACTGTTGCCATATTCTATATGGGCCCTTGTAGTCAGTCTTGTCCGTATAATGTGCCAGCCAAACAGGACGAGTGTCTGTATCTTCCCACACTTTTTCCAAAAAGTTCAGACTGCCGTACAACATGCAATCATATCCTGCTTTAGAAAGTTCATCTGCGAATGCATCATACATTTTGTTGAGTGTAATAAAACTCATTTCATACTGCTGGAACTGTCCGAAGTCCTCCCAGTCAAATGCGATAGGGTAGTCTAGTTTGGCTCCGTCCAATTGTTTTATAATCCACTGAGCTGCTTTTCTCACATCCTCTTCGCTGTTGTCATAACTGTACATATACAGACCGATAGGTACGCCCGCGTCTTGAGCCTTCTCAAAGTTTTCTTTGAATCGCTTGTCCATTTCGACAGCTCCGTCTTCTGACCAACCGATCCTGATGATGACAAACTCACAGCCGGCGTCCTTGACCTTTTTGAAATCTATTTCATCCTGCCATGCGGAAACGTCAATTCCGAATTTTCTGCCGTCGCCTGCATATGTTTTTACGAAATCTTTGAACGGAAAGCGCGTGGAATCATCATCATATACAGGTATACTCTCCGCAACATTTACGGTCATGTCCCAGTCAATGGAATTACCTGATGCATCAGTTACCGTGATGTGAAGAGGGTAACTGCCTACTGTGTCCATATCCACCTTTCCGTCATATTTTATTTCCGGTTTCGGATCGGCATTGTCTCCGTATCCTACGACTGATTTGATATCAAATTCGCTTCCTTTTTCTACAACTACACCATCGCCGCTCCAAAGCATAACAGGCGGAGTCTTATCATCAACTTTATACTGATAAGTGAAGGTTTTGGTCGGATTGAGAAGACCCCCGAACATGGCCCGCGACGCGGTAAATACTATTTCTTTTTCTCCCGCGGTTTCCGTGTCCAGATATTCGGCGTCAGAGCTAATGTCGCCGACGGAATCGGAAACACGACCCATGGCTTCATACTCATCTCCGATTTCAGCCTCGAGGCCTTCATCTTTGAATTCAACATTCAAAGAATCCAAAGTGGTCTTGTATGAGTAATAAACCGCTGCAGGTATGGCTATCAATAGACAAAGTATCAAAAGAAGCAGAACTTTCAGTGCTCTGCCTCTCTTCTTTTTTTGTTTTACTTCTTCTTTATATCTGTCCGATCTCATTCTGTGATTGCTGCTTCCTTTTTTATTGTCCGAGTGGTATCTCTACTACTTCCGCCATCTTGGCAAGTGTAGTCTCAATCTGAACGGTAATTTCATTTACCATACGCTCACTTATCTCATCGTTCTTCTCTTCCTTCAGGGTTTCGTAGAAAGATTCTTTGATTCCCGCGCTTATACTTTCGGTACGAGAGCTGAAAGCGCCCTTAGGGATTAACCTGCGTACCGGCTTAGGGACGTCTGCAGAAAGAAGAGTCTCCTGCATCTTTTCTTTTCCGAGGAAGAGCACGACGATGGATGCGACTATGCCGATGAGTACGCCTTCAGGACCTGCCATGAACGGGATCAGGTCGATTGTGGCTATCAGTATGGCAACTACCGCCGTTACTATAGAATCGATGAGGAAGGTCATTTCCTCTACGGCGAATATGTTCTTGGCATCAACTTTTATGTCGATGTCGTCAGAACTCAGATACGATTTGAGGCTGAGCGCCGTATACGGAACTCTGTGCTTCAGGCAGACAGGAACCGTCAAAGACTCGAGCTCCTCTATTACAGGTCTGAGCCACGATGTTATAGGCCCTGCCAGAAGCTCTCTGACTTCATCGGATTTAAGATATTCACTTACTTCCTGCTGGAGGATTCCGTCCGTATCTGCGAGTCTTTTTATCTCTCCGGAGCGCCATCTGTCAAATACCGGGATGGCAACCTTTTCTACTATAGGATCCACGAGAGTATCTACCGCATTCTTATACAGAGTAGGTATGTGCTTGCTGACGATGTTTTCTATTGCATCAGATGCTATAAGCTCATCGAGTTCTTCCTTGAACTCTTTAAGATCCTCATCAATACGTCCGCAGTAGGACAGACCTCTTGCAACTGAGAATTCAGGGTCGGTTGCCGAGATGACTACCGAATCAGGGAATACGCTGCTGCACCAATCCCTTATGGCAGGCAGTTTGCTGACTCCGCCCGTAAGGAAAATGAGCTCAGGCTGATCTCCCGTAATATTCTTCTTTACATCCTCAAGAGATGAGATGAAAACTTCTCTCCAAGACTTGCGTCCGAGCTTATCAATCTTTTTATTGACCAGCTTGTCTGCTGTCTTGGCATCCATCTTAAGGACGAGTTTAACAGGTCTGTCGTAGTGGAGGACTATACTCTCCTGGCAGGAATTTTTACTCCAATACTCTTCGTCAGAGTAGTATTTTTCTTTGAGCCTTCTGGCGGCGAATTCGGCATATGTGCGCCATGGGTCACTCTTGTCGAATACGGATTGAATTTTCTTTTTGAACAGCCCGGCAGAAGCAACGGATTCCTCGAGGAGAATCTCATCCATGAGGCCGCCGCCGAGGACGACTTCTCCGGCTGTCTGCATTTCGACTTCTTTACCGCCCATGATGTAAGCGAAATCCGTAGTGGAAGAACCGATATCTACAACCAGCACGGGTTTTGAAAGAATATCAACGCCGACCTGAAGGTGCTTGGACTGACATGCGCTTACCATAGCGGCCCTGGACTCAGAGATAATCTTTGCCGGCGGATAACCCGCACTTTCGAAAATCTCTCTGTAATGCTCTCTGGAATTCTTATCCCAGCCGGCAGGGCAGCCTATGTAAAAACTGCATTCCTCGTTCTTTATTAAGTCGCCGTTTCCGTAGAGCTCACCGAGAACACCGGCTGCAAAACTCCTTACATCCTGCGCACTGTTTCTGTCCGAAAGGAAGCGGCTTTTAAACCTGAGCTTGCGCTTAATTACGTTATCGGCATAGCATGCTTTTTCTCCTATGAGAAGGTCCCCGTTCTGGAGCTGTGCATATGCGGTAATAAAACTCTGCTCTCCGACTACGGTGAGCATCTCAGGTACGTTCATATTCTCTTTTTCAAGTCTGGCGATTGCGCTTTCGGCATCGCCGAGGTCAAATCCGAAAAAACGATCCATATCTAATTTCCTTTTGAAGCGAGTCCTTTTTTAAGTAGTTTGCCGTCTGCGACAAGTGCAGGTCTTATCGTTCCTGCGCTTGTACCGGGCATTAAGTCAAAGTATTGAGCCGTATCTGAATCATAATCTACGGCTTCTATTTGCTGCTGATGCAGATAGTATTTAATGCCGGCGATTTTTTCCAGGGCAAATTCAGGGTCTCCGCTGTATGATGCGGCCAGAAGATCAGAGAAGAGTTCTATCTCTGCAGACGATGCATCCCGTCCTTCAATCTTTCCTGCCTGTTCTCTGTATGCCTGTTTTTCCGTCAGCCTGACCTCATCGAGGCTCTGGTCAACGGAAATCATGATGGTCCTGTAGTTTCTGTAAATGCGGTCAGCATCAACTCTCTGCTCTACATAATATTCCTTTTTCTTGCTCAGCGCCGGCTTTCCCTTGATGCTTCCGGAAAGGAAGAGGGCGGCAGCTCCCATGATAATTGCAACAGATCTTGCAATAAGATCATTTCTTGCGGCAGTCGTAGATGCGCTGTTTATTCCGAGCAGGATGAGAGGAAGAAGTCCGTATATAAGCAGTACTATGCCGGCAATCGTCAGGAGTATTACGCTGACAGGAGTTTTCGCTTTTCCTTTCTCGTTTACACCTTGCTCAAAGACTTTGGTGCCTCCCAGAGAGTCGATAAAAGGAAGGGACAGTCTGACAGCCTGCATAATATGTGCCGCGGCGTTTCTTTCGGCATCGCTTCCTGCAGCATCGTTATGTGTCAGGAGAAGTTTGTCCGTTTCTTTTTCGAGAATGGAGACAGCTTTCTCAGCCGTGCCCGCCGCAGATATTTCCGTCAAAAGACGGTCCTTATCTTTTTCAAGTAATTCTGTAATTTTCATAGTTCCTCAAGCGGAATAATCATTCCGTATTTTTCGTCTGCAATGAAGGATCGTGAAATCCCTTAAACATACGAACTAATTATACACTTTTTATGTAATTATTGACACACTTTGAAACAGCGTAAAGCTAAGTGACAATGCTGTGTGCTTATATAGTATACCTTTGCATGGTAGCGGGGATCAGAGCGTTTAGCTCTTTTTTACTTTCAAAAATACATCTTTTATGTTAAATTTGAATTGACGGGTGGTATTCCTTCGGGAAACTATACCAGGTGCAATTAATACGTATTGTCAGCCATCCGTTTTCGGGTGGCTTTATTTATTGATTGCACCATGAAGTGAAAGGAGAAAAAACTTGAACAGAATAGAAGGGATGAGCAGGGAACAAAAGGATGCACAGGTAAGAAGAGAGGCGCGTGCCACTCTGATACTCTTCGCGATCTGCTTCTTATGGAATGTGTTATTCGCATATGCACTGTCAGGCAGCGGCATCAGAATAGGCGGACTTCCTCTATGGTGGCTTGTGAGCGTGCCCGGCATGTTCGTAGTGGCCGTTGTCGGAGTCGTATACCTTCTGAAGAAGGTCTTCGTGAACTTCAATCTCGAAGATGAAGAGGAGGGAGGTGCGGCCAATGAGTAAGGGAGCAACTGTGCTTCTTATCCTGGTGGCATATCTGGTGCTGAATCTCTGGCTCGGCATACATACGAGCAGAAAGTCGGCCAAGGAACATTCGGATAAGGGATTTCTCACTAATTACTTTGCGGGATCTCGCAGCATGGGAGGGGTAGTCCTCGCGATGACACTGGTCGCTACATATACAAGTGCAAGTTCGTTCCTCGGAGGACCCGGACTCGCATTCAGCTACGGCATGTCATGGTCCTGGGTTGCCGGTGTGCAGATAGGCGCAGCCTTCCTGACTCTCGGAGTGCTCGGAAAGAAGTTTGCCATTGTGGCCAGGCGAACCAATGCAGTTACGATAAATGATTATTTGAGGGCACGCTATAAATCGCCTGCGGTCGTAATCCTCTGCGGCATAGCCATGGTTGTATTCTTTACGACTCAGATGATCGCGCAGTTTATCGGTGGGGCCACTCTGCTTCAGTCAGTTACGGGACTTCCGTATTGGATGGGCCTCTTGCTCTTCGGTGCGGTAGTAATCATATACACATCGGTCGGAGGTTTTAAGGCCGTGGTTACGACCGATACCATACAGGGCGTAGTAATGACCTGCGGTACATTCCTGCTGCTATTCTTCGTTATCTATCATGCGGGAGGCATGAATAGTATCGTCAGTTCGTTAGATGCAGGAAATCCCGGATGGGATCTCATGGGAAAAGGCGAGTACGGTGCTGAGATAGCAGCACTCAGACCCGGGGCACTCATATCATTTTGGGTGCTGGTCGGAGTAGCTGTGCTCGGACTGCCTCAGACTGCGGTAAGGTGCATGGGATTTAAAGATACGGAGTCGATGCACAAGGCCATGTTATACGGCACTGTCGTGATCGGCATACTCATGATAGGAATGCACCTTGCGGGAACTCTCGCTTATCCTCTGATACCTGCAGAGAAACTCGACAGCACGGATCAGGTCATTCCGTATGTCGTAATGAAATACATGCCTGCTTGGGCCGCAGGACTTTTCCTGGCGGCACCTCTCGCAGCCGTAATGTCTACTATAGATTCACTTTTGATTTTGGCGTCAGCCACGATTATCAAAGACATCTATCTTCACTACATAAAAAAAGTACCGCTCGGTACTTCGGCAGTGAATGATTCGAAATACGATGAGGCATTTGATAAGGTTCCGAAGTACAGCTTCGCTCTTACCGCTGCTATCGGTATCATCGGATGCCTTCTGGCGCTTAACCCGCCGGATGTAATCGTGTGGATCAATCTTTTCGCATTCGGAGGACTTGAAGCCACATTCTTCTGGCCTATAATCGGAGGACTTTACTGGAAAAAAGGGAACTCCAAGGCATGCCTTGCATCGGTTATATGCGGCCTTGCAACTTTCATTTTCTTTAACCGGGTAAAGATTCTGCCTCTCGGAATTCATGAGATAATAATAGGCCTCATCGTGGGAGGCCTGGCGTACTTTATTGTCGGTCTTGCAAGTTCTGAAGAGCCGGATGAAGAGATGCTGAGAAAGTGTTTCTAATTAACATGTTTTCTCAAGCGGTTGCACAAAAGTGACGCGAGAATGATTTTAAGAGCATCGGGGATGAGATAGGGAACGACACACATCGAAAGAGCAGTGCCGAGCCCTATGGCTCCGGTGTTCTTTGTGTATACGGCCATAAACCACGCCGTACCGAAGGCATAGCATACCAGAAGTCCGATTATCATGGATGCAATCAGTGATTTTTGACCGTTTCCGAACTTTCTTTCAAAGAACCACATCACCAGAGCGGTTCCTATAAAACCGATAATATATCCGCCGGTGGGGCCCATCATGTGTCCGATACCGCCTGCGAAACCTGAGAAGACCGGAAGACCGATTGCTCCGAGCAGAAGATAAACAATCACGCTCATAGTTCCGCGCTTGCCGCCAAGGAGGCCAAGCGTCAGGAACACCGCAAAAGTCTGCATGGTAAACGGAACCATCGAAGGGATAGTTATCCAGGAGCAAATAGCGATGAGTGCCGCGCATTGCCCTATATATGCATAATCTTTGGTGTGCAGTTTGTTACTCACTCTTGATTCCTGAGAGTTGTTCATACCTATCATAGTCAACAGCCGTCCTTCATTAATCGTTGAAGTAATTATAAACCTTATGAACGGAATGTCAACAGGGGAGGTTAACAATTGTAAACCCCTTTTGTTAATTAACGCCTCTCCTTAAAGTAAGAAGTCTCATCTCTCTGCTTATATCCAGGAACTCTTTGAGGTTTCTCGATATCATACGATTCTTTCTGGTGTAGTAGTAAACATCTCTTATAAATTCCGGACTTCTTACCATGTAGTAACACATATTGGCCG
The DNA here is from genome assembly GCA_902773835.1 of uncultured Eubacteriales bacterium. Classification (GTDB taxonomy): domain Bacteria; phylum Bacillota; class Clostridia; order Peptostreptococcales; family Anaerovoracaceae; genus Crickella. The sequence continues at coordinate 23,028 of CACYFZ010000012.1, forward strand.
TTCGGCTTTCAGTTTGCTTTATGAGCGTGTCGCTTATCACCGTAATTCCGAGTCCTGAAGAAGCCATTCCGAAAGCGCTTTGAAGCTGGTTTAGCTCAAAGGCGGAACGCACATTGATGCCGTAGTCTTCGAAGACGGCATCACATCTTCTTCTGGTGTCGAAGCTTTCCTGGAGAAGAATAAAGGGCTGATCTTTAAATGGTCTCAGATCCTGCAGGCTCGGCTTGGTGTTGGCTACATGCATACCGAGTATTATGTCCTCATAGGAATAGGCGTGTTTCATAAGTTTTTCATTTATCTTGTATTCCAAAGGTACCGCTATGAGCAGAATCTCCGTACCCAGATAGTGCTTTTCAATTTTTTCTACTCCATCCGGAAAATTATCTATGGCTACATCCAGATCTCCGTTTTGCAACATGCGAATCAATGAAGGTGTATCCATATCGTATAGCTGTATTTTGATTGACGGGTGACGAGAAGAAAAATCCGAAAGAATAAGAGGTACTACATTGGAGATGTACAGCGCACTTCCTCCGATTGATATCTCTCCGGTTTCAAGACCTTTGACATCGTTTAGATAACTCATAAAATCATCCTCAATCATTGAGATGTTATCGCAGCACTCGAGATACTTCTCTCCGATTTGAGTGAGACGCAAAGGGGAGACACTTCTGTCGAAAATCTGAGCGCCGATTTCTTTTTCAACATTTGATACCATTACACTCAGTGAAGGTTGTGCGATATGCAGAACCTTTGATGCTTTGGAAAAGCCTCCTTCTCGATAAATAGAAGAAATGATATCTTTTTTTCTGAATAAGTCCATTTTATCCTCCGAAAATATGCTTACGTTCAATCATAATTGCTCAAACTCGCTTAAATAAGGGGATTCAAGCTATTTGTGTCAATATAAGAACAATCTTATAACTTTCATTATTATATTTATATTTGATTATAACATAGACTGACTATATTATTACTACAATCGGAAATATAATAATATGTAGAATTCTCATGAGGAGGAGAACATGCAGGTAAAGTCAAACGATGAAAGAACTGCAGTAAGGCGCAAGATTGCTGATATTCTTGACGCGGGCAGTTTCATGGAAGTCGGGGAACACGTTTCTGCCAGATATACCGAATTTTACCAGCCTGATTCCGTTGTTGAATCAGACGGTGTAGTAACGGGATATGGTACTGTAAACGGACACCTCGTTTTTGTTTACGCTCAGGACAGCGAAGTTATGGGCGGTACTTTCGGTGAAGCACACGGCCGTAAGATTGTAAAACTCTACGATCGTGCCATGAAAGCCGGAGCACCGATCATCGGACTTCTGGACTGTGCGGGATTCCGTATCGAGGAAGGACTCGACGGTCTCAACCAATTCGCAAAGCTTCATAAGAAGCAGGCTGCTGCATCCTATGAAATCCCTCAGATCGGTGCTGTTATCGGACAGTGCGGAGGTGGAATGTCGGTTGCGGCAGAGCAGATGGATTTCTTGTTTGTAGAAAAGGAAAAAGGAAAACTTTTTGTAAATCCGCAGGGTGTTATCGACGGCGACTTCAGTAACACTAACATCGGCAACGCCGCTAACGACGGCACATTCGAATGGGCTGAGATTGCGGACAAGATTAAGAAACTCGTAGCAGATCTTCCGGCTAACAGCGACGTACAGTCTGAGTATACGGAAGTAAGCGATGAGGATCTTAACCGCAGCTGCGACGGAATCGCAGCTAAACTCGGAGATGCAAGAGAAATTCTCAAAGAGATCGCTGATGATAATGAGTTCATCGAAACTCACGCTGATGCGGCAGCAGATATCGTTACAGGCATTATCAAACTGGGCGGCGAGACCATGGGAGTAGTAGCTTGCAACGAGGTAGACGGAGAAAAGAGAATTACCGCTATGGGATGTGATAAGGCAGCAGATATGATTGACTTCTGCAACAGATTCAGTCTTCCTATACTGACAATCACAGACACAGAGGGTTATCAGACAAGTGTTGAGAATGAAAGATATCTTACGGGCGCAGCCGGCAGAATGCTTAAAGCTCTTACGGATTCAGAAGTACCTAAGTTTAACCTGGTTACAGGCAAGGTTGTCGGAAGTGTCTACACACTGCTCAACTCAAAAGGACTCGGTGCTGATTTCGTATTCATGTGGGACAGCGCAGTAGGAAGCATCATCAACACAAGACAGGCTGTCGAAGTTCTCTATGGCAACTGGACGCAGGAACTCGATGACAAGTTCCGCGACATGCACTCAAGTGCGGTAGCCCTGGCCAGACACGGACTCATAGATAAGGTTATCGCGCCGGAGGATTCCAGAAAGTATCTCATCGGAGCACTTCAGACCTTTGTTAACAGCAGGTAGGTGATCATATGGATATGACTATTCAGGAAATACTTAAGATAGCGGCCATAGACACGGTGCTGGGAATGGGAACGGTATTCGCGGTTCTCATAATAATCTCACTCTGCATATGGGCTCTGGGAATAGCTTTTAAAGAAAAGACCCCGGCAGCCGGAGCAGCAGCTGCAGCCGCTGCCGCAGTACCGACAGCAAAGCCTGCGGCAAGTGAAGCAGACACCGATGCCGAAATAGTAGCTGCCATATCGGCGGCAATAAGTCAGTTTATTAAGAATCAGTACGGCGAATCAGTTGACGAAGGTCAGTACATCGTCAGAAATATACGGAGGGCAACATGGAAACATACATCGTAAGAGTAAACGGAACAGAATATGAAGTTGAAGTAGAAATGGTAGGCGGCGCTCCTGCAGCAGCTCCTGCAGCCGCAGCAGCACCTAAAGCAGCACCTGCAGCCAAGAAGGCAGCCGGAAGCGGAACCGCTGTAACAACAGGTACGGCAGGTAAGGTTTGGAAGGTTGTCGCAGCTGAAGGCGACGCAGTTAAGAGCGGAGACAGCATCGTTATTCTCGAGGCTATGAAGATGGAAATTCCTGTAGTAGCCCCTTGTGACGGAACAGTTTCATCAATCGTTGTATCTGAGGGAGAGGATCTGGCATCCGGTGCAACAGTAGCTTACGTAGAGTAGTAGGAAGGAGATAGAAGATGGGCGAGACCTTAACCAATCTGGCTCACCAGACGGCCTTCTTCAACCTCGCTTGGGGTAACGTAATCATGGTGTTCGTTGCTCTCGGCCTGTTGTATCTGGCCATCGCCAAAGAATACGAGCCATTACTGCTGCTGCCGATCTCATTCGGTATGCTGCTGGTAAATCTGTATCCTCCTATTATGCAGGAGGGTGGACTTCTTCATTATTTCTTCCTTCTGGACGAATGGACCATTCTGCCGTCACTCATATTCCTAGGAGTAGGAGCATTGACAGACTTCGGTCCGCTTATTGCCAACCCGAAGAGTTTCCTTCTCGGTGCGGCTGCCCAGTTCGGAGTATTCGCAGCCTTCTTTATGGCTATGCTCTGGGGATTCAATGACATGCAGTCTGCAGCCATCGGAATCATCGGTGGAGCCGACGGCCCGACATCCATTTTCCTGGCTATGAAGCTCGGACAGAGAGATATCATGGGACCTATCGCGGTTGCTGCATATTCGTACATGTCACTTGTACCTATCATTCAGCCGCCTATTATGAAGGCCCTCACGACTGAAGAAGAACGTAAAATCAAAATGGAACAGCTGAGACCGGTCTCCAAGAGAGAGCGCATCCTGTTCCCTATAATCGTAACAATCGTAGTATGCGTTATCCTGCCTTCAACAGCACCTCTTCTCGGAATGCTGATGCTCGGAAATCTCTTCCGCGAGAGTGGAGTTGTAAGACAGCTGCAGGAAACAGCATCGAATGCACTTATGTATATCGTAGTTATTTTCCTCGGAACTTCCGTAGGAGCCACTACGAGTGCAGAAGCCTTCCTTAAGGCTACGACTCTTAAAATCGTAGTGCTCGGTCTGGTTGCATTCGCATTCGGTACAGCTACCGGAGTTCTCTTCGGTAAACTCATGTGCAAGCTCACGGGCGGAAAGATCAACCCGCTTATCGGCTCTGCAGGAGTATCCGCAGTACCTATGGCAGCGAGAGTTTCTCAGAAGGTCGGTGCAGAAGCCGATCCTACGAACTTCCTGCTCATGCACGCAATGGGACCTAACGTAGCCGGAGTAATCGGAACAGCTGTAGCTGCCGGAGTATTCATGGCTATATTCGGAGTATAAGGAGGATTTATCATGGCTACTAAGAAAACACCAACAAATAAAAAAGAAGCCAAAAGGGTCAAGATCATGGAAACGGCCATAAGAGACGGACAGCAATCTCTTATCGCCACAAGAATGCCTTTTGAAGACATGGAGCCGGCACTGGCGCTTATGGATGACATAGGATATGAAGCTATCGAGTGCTGGGGAGGAGCCACATTCGACTCCTGCATCAGATTCCTCGATGAGGATCCATGGGAAAGACTCAGAAAGTTTAAAGAAATAATGCCTAAGACACCTCTTCAGATGCTTCTGAGAGGACAGAACGTTCTGGGATACAGACATTACGCAGATGACGTTGTTGACTACTTCGTAAAGAAGTCCATCGATAACGGTATCGACAGAATCAGAATCTTCGATGCTCTTAATGACCTCAGAAACGTTCAGACAGCAGTTAAGGCCACAAAGGAATACGGTGCCCATGCACAGGTTGCCGTATCTTATACAATCGGAGAGCCGTACACACCTGAGTACTGGAAAGACCTGGCTCTCAGAATCAAGGATATGGGAGCTGACTCCATCTGCATCAAGGACATGGCAGGACTCATGGTTCCTAACGTAGTAAGCGATTTCATTACCATGTTCAAAGAAGCGGTAGATATTCCTATCGACCTGCATACACACTCTACTTCAGGTGTAGCTCCTATTACATATTACAAGGCTGCGCTCGCCGGAGTAGACATCATCGATACTGCTATTTCTCCGTTCTCAGGCGGTACATCACAGCCTGCTACAGAGGTAATGGTAGAGACATTCAGAGATACTGAGTACGACACAGGCATCGATATATCGAAGCTTGAAAAGATCGCAGCTCACTTCAGCAAGATCAGAGAGAAGGATCTCGCATCCGGACTCATGAATACTAAGGTGCTCGCAACGGATATCAACACCCTGATTTATCAGGTTCCGGGCGGAATGCTTTCAAACCTCGTATCTCAGCTGAAAGATCAGAACGCAGAGGATAAATACCTCGAAGTGCTTCAGGAAGTTCCTCGCGTAAGAGAGGACCTCGGTACACCTCCGCTGGTAACTCCTTCGTCACAGATTGTAGGTACACAGGCGGTGCTCAACGTACTGATGGGAGAGAGATATAAGGTTCTGTCAAAGGAAACCCAGGAAATCCTAAAGGGCAAATACGGTCAGACACCTATGCCTATGAATCCTGATGTACAGGCCAAGATCGATAAGAGTGAGATCATCACTTGCCGTCCGGCCGACCTTCTCGAACCTGAGATGGATAAACTCAGAGAGGAGACTAAGGACTTCGCTGAGAGTGATGAAGATGTGCTCACATACGCACTCTTCCCACAGGTTGCAGTAGACTTCTTCAAGAGAAGAGCTGCAAAGAAGGACAAGATCGATCCTGACGCAATTGATACAAAGAATAAGTCATATCCTGCATAAACCTACAGGAGGTAATAAAGTGGGCTTTGTAAAAGTAAATGACAGGACAATCCCTAAAGAAGATAAGGTCTTCGCAGTAAGCGGCAGAGCCAAAGCTGCAATTGCTGAAAAGGGAAAGGACGCAGTAGTTGATGCTACAATCGGAGCGCTTCTTGACGACAACGGCGATCTCGTCGTAATGACATCGGTTATGGAGGCAATAGGAATGCTGAAGCCTGCAGACTATGCAGCTTATGCACCGATTGCCGGTGTTCCTGAATTCAAAGAGGCTGTTCAAAAAGCTCTCTTTGCGGACTATGCTCCGAAAGGACATGTGGCAGTATGCGCTACACCGGGCGGAACCGGAGGCCTTACTCATGCAATTTCCAACTATTCCAATATAGGAGATGAAGTGCTCACACATGACTGGTGCTGGGCCAATTACAAGGGAATTGCCGATGAACACGGACGCAGCATCAAGACTTTCAGATTCTTTGATGAAGACGGAAAGTTTGACTCTGCAGACCTTAAGGTAAAACTCGATGAGCTTGCAGCCAAACAGGATCAGGTACTGCTTCTGATTAATACCCCGGCTCATAACCCGACGGGATATTCCCTGACGGATGAGGACTGGGACAACGTAATTAATATTGTAAACGCAGCTTCATGTAAGGTTGTTCTCTTCGTTGATATCGCATATATCGATTTTGCAGGAGAACCTGATGAAGTAAGATCCTTCATCCCTAAGCTGGAAGGACTCGGAGATCACGTGCTCGTTCTTTTCGGATACAGTGCATCAAAGACTCTTACCGCTTACGGAATGAGATGCGGAGCTACGGTGTGCCTCGCTAAGACGGCAGCGGAAGCTGATGAATTCACAAAAGCAGTAGGATATACATCGCGTTCTACATGGTCCAACTGCAATCGCTCGGCCCAGGTAGTTATGGGTAAGATTTACTCAGATGCTGCACTTTGCGCCAAGGTAGACGAAGAGAGAAAGATGTATAGAGATATGCTTCTGGAAAGAGGAAAAGTTTTCGAGAAGACTCTCAGAGAAAACGGCACCAAGAGTGTACCGTTTACTGCAGGTTTCTTCATCACAATACCGAGTGATAAACCTGATGAGGTTTGCAAGAAACTCGAAGAGCAGGACATCTTCTGTCTCGCTCTTGCTAAGGGAATCAGAGTTTCCATCGCATCCATCTCGAAGGAGAAGTGCGTGAAATGCGCTAAAGCTATTGCTGAGTTGATGAAATAGTTAGCACAAGCGATTTGATGAAAGGGAGCAGTATATTGCACAAGACCATTGGCATTCTCGGCGGAATGGGGCCAGCCGCGACATCAGACCTGATGATGAAAATCATAGATATGACAGCCGCAGATACGGACCAAGATCACATTCCTATGTTGATCGATTCAAACACGAGGATTTCGGATCGCACTGCAGCAATCGAGGGCAAAGGGGAGAGTCCCGTGCCTGAGATGTTGGCAAGCGCGAGAAAACTGGAAATGGCCGGAGCGGACTTCATAATAATCCCATGCAATACTGCTCACTTTTTCTTACCGGAAATAGAGGGTGAGATAAACATCCCGTTTCTGAGTATGCCGTTAGAAACAGCACGTCTACTAAAGCAATCAGGAGTTAAATCTGCTGCCGTACTGGCCACGAGAGGAACTTATCTGAGCGGTCTGTATGACAAGATTCTTGACAGCATGGGTATTCAAACATTGAATCCTGATGCAGAGCAACAGAAAACGATAATGTCCTTGATATATGACTATATAAAAAAGGGCGTTACGGAGCCTGCCAAGTTGCCTCGTGATGAGATTATTGAGATTACCGAGGATCTTAAATCTCGCGGCGCAGAAGCATTGCTCCTTGCATGCACTGAGCTCCCGCTTGCTTTTGAGATTATGGACCTCTTTGATGAGAGCTGCGTGGATCCGACTGCCGTTTTGGCAGCTGCAGCAATCAGAGAAGCCGGTGCAGAACTAAGACAAGCTGTAGCTATATAAACGTTAGTGTTTTAAAGAAGTTAGTGTATTTTATTGAAAAGAGAGGAATCGAAAATGAAAAAATTATCACTTCCGGTTCAGATATTCATAGCACTTGCTCTGGGTATCGTAGCAGGCCTGATACTGCTCAACATGGGTGAAGGCGGAGTAGCTTTCGCAGTTGAGTACATCAAGCCAATAGGAACTATCTTCCTTAACTTACTTAAGTTTATCGTAGTGCCTATAGTTCTTACATCCATCATCCAGGGTGTAATCTCCCTGTCTGATGTTAAGAAAGTAGGAACCATCGGACTTACGACCATCGTCTATTACTTCCTTACCACAGCATTCGCAATTACAATCGGATTGATCTTTGCTAATCTGTTCAAGGGCACTTACAAGGTTCTTCAGACTTCAGGACTTGAATATGAAGCAGCTGAGCCTACAAAGTTCATGGACACTATAGTAAATATCTTCCCGGCCAACTTCTTCCAGCCTATGCTGGAATCCACAATGCTGCAGGTAATCGTAATCGCTCTCTTCCTCGGTTTCGGTATCATGATTGCCGGTGAGAAAGGCAAGATGGTAGGAGAATTGATTGACAGCCTGTACGAAGTATTCATGGTAATAATGAGAGGCATTATCAAGCTGACACCTTACGCCGTATTCTGCCTGATTACTCCGGTAGTTGCAGAGAACGGACCAGAGGTCCTCGGATCACTCGCTATGGTACTTCTGACAGCATACATCGCTTACTTTGTACATGCATTCCTTACATACGGAACTACAGTAAGCGTACTCGGAAAGATGAACCCTATAACATTCTTCAAGGGTGCTCTTCCGGGATTCCTGTTCGCATTCTCCAGCACATCCTCAATTGGTACTCTTCCGGTTACCATGGAATGTGTTGAGAAGATGGGCGGACGTAAGGACGTAGCAAGCTTCACTCTGCCGCTCGGTGCTACCATCAACATGGACGGTACTGCTATTTACCAGGGTGTATGCTCCATCTTCATCGCTGCATGCTATGGCATTGACCTTACATTCGGACAGATGATTACAATCGTTCTTACAGCTACACTCGCATCCATCGGTACTGCAGGAACACCTGGCGCCGGCATGATCATGCTCGCTATGGTACTCCAGTCCGTAGGACTGCCTGTTGAAGGTATCGCTCTCGTAGCCGGCGTTGACCGTATCTTCGATATGGGACGTACAGGTATCAACGTAGTAGGTGATATGTCCGCTGCAATGATCGTCTCCAGAATGGAAGACATAAGAGAAGGCAAGATTAAAGAATAAGAATAATACAACACATGCTTTTATTCTCAAAACTAATCACCTTATATTATTGCCGAGCCGGGGGTAAAACCCCGGCTCTTTGCGTATCGGATTGCCGGACTTTGCTTATCGGATAATTTGTGCATGTGAATGACAATCAACGTATATTATATGTTATATTTTTTACATGGACAGAAACAAAAGCGGAGCATTGCTGATTATCCTGGCGGGAGCGTGCTGGGGCTCAATCAGCATATTCATTAATTATCTTTCAGATGCGGGACTCGGTACCATGCAGATTTCTTTCCTGAGACAGATGCTGGCATCCGTAGTTTTCTGTATCATAGTTTTACTTCGAAATCCTGAAAATTTCAAAATACGCATGAGGGATATTCCAATCTTGATTGCACTTGGCCTCGCATGCGGTGTTATGTTCAACTTCTTTTATTTTTACACAATCATCAACAGCAGGGCATCCATAGCTGTTGTACTTTTGTATACTTCCCCTATATTTGTGATGATTATGTCCGGAATATTCTTCAAGGAAAAGCTTACCGGTAGAAAGATGACGGCACTCATCTTAACCGTGATAGGTTGCATTCTTGTCACCGGCATAATAGGAGAAGGATATACTCCACCTGTCATTGCAATAATTACCGGTGTTCTTACAGGTTTCTCTTATGCTCTAAACAACATACTCACAAGTGCCGCAGTAAAAAAGAATAATCCGGAGACAGTTACTCTTTATACCCTTATTTTCAGTTTCATATTTCTCATTCCTTTCAGCGGCGGAATGAACCTTGTTCGTCAATGCACTGCGAATCCATCTATTCTTCCGGTCGCTTTCCTGATGTGTCTTGTAACGGCAGTTATGGCACAATTCGTATTCTCGATGGGCCTTCAGAGAATAGAGAGCGGTAAAGCTTCAATCTACGCAGCGTCTGAGCCTATCGTCGGAACGCTTGTAGGACTTTTCGTCTTCCACGAGGAATCCAACATCCTCAAAATACTCGGAATAGCAATGGTTATAGCAGCAATTTTCATAATCGCCAAAGACGACGCTTCATAATCTTAACCTGTAAAGCAAATTCCAAACCTCTGAAACCAACTCCTGCACCTTTAATAACAAATTTCTCAACTTTTAAAACAAATTCCGCAACATTGAATACAAATCCCATAATGACCATTCAATTGATCACTCAATCCTTACAACTATATTGACCACCCAGCCCCCACGGCTGCTTCTATGTAAACAGCAAGCAATGAAATTCCGCCATATACTTACCACTAGAAGTTTAGATGCAACCTGTAAGTAACGAGTTCGAGACCATTACTTATCATCGGATAGTTTGGTGCAAATAGTAAGTAATGAGTCCGAGACCATTACTTACCGTCAGAAAATGTTATGCAAATAGTAAGTAATAGGATATGGCTAATTTGCCTCTTTTTACTTACCAGTGTATTTCTATTAGGTTCCAGTAAGTAATTGTCTTTGGCAATTCGATTATTATTACTTACCGATTCTGAGAAAATGTTCTTTAGTAAGTAAGAAAACAAAGATAATTGACTCAATCAGAAGCTTGATTACTTACTGGCAAATTATAATTATGTGTTGGTAAGTAAAATAAGGGGTAAACTGGTACCCATAAAATGGACACGCATAATTCCACTTTTACATAATCGAACACATCTCTGGTTGTGGCTGCCCCCAATCTGTGGACACGTAGATGT
>CACYFZ010000013.1 GCA_902773835.1 uncultured Eubacteriales bacterium
TGACAGACCGGCTAACGCGTTTCCACGCGTGCCGCGAGGAATAAGGGCTATGCCCGTAAAAACAACAACCCCGCGTTTCACGCGGGGATGGTTTTTTATGGTACAATTACCATGTATGACTGAAATGATAAGCGTTGACGGCTTGGTGATAGAGCTTACCAAAAAGCGCATCAAGCGAATGAACATGAGAATAAAGGAGCCGGACGGCAGAATAGTCATCAGTGCGCCGTACGGAACACCGGACAGGGCGATAGGAAACTTCGTCAGGGAAAAGAGAAGCTGGATCGACAGGAATGTGGCTCGCATTCAGGCGAGGGCCGAAGCGCATCCTGAGCCTGAGACCGGGGCAGAGAAAGAAGCCCGGCGGAGAGAGCTTAAGAAAAGAATCGCCGAGAGGCTCCCTTATATAGAAGAAGCCACAGGCCTTTATTGTAACGGTTGGACCGTAAGAGACATGCACACTCGTTGGGGCAGCTGCAATACCAAGACTCATCATATCAATCTGAGCCTTATGCTGGCCTCAAGGACAGACGAAGAACTGGACTATGTGATTCTTCACGAACTTGTGCATACGGTAGTTCCCGGTCACGGCCCTGATTTTTATGCCCTTATGGACAGATATATGCCCGGCTGGAAAAAGATAAGAAAAGGATTGAAGGATTAGATGGAAGTACCACAACTGATTATTGATTTGGCTATCATGCTGATGACAGCGGCGGTAGTCACAATAACTTTTAAAAAGCTGAGGATGCCTACCATCCTGGGGTATATTGTTGCGGGTTTTCTTATAGGTCCTAATTTTCCGTTCTTTTCAAGTGTCGAAAGTGCATCATCTATAGAAACCTGGAGTGAAATAGGTGTCGTAATCATTCTGTTTCACATAGGCCTTGAATTCGATTTCAATAAATTGGCAGACCTCGGAAGCACCGCCATAATATCCGCGGCTGTTAAGATGAGCGGCGTTATGTTCGTAGGCTATGCATTCGGAAGATTGCTCGGCATGTCCACCATGGACTGTGTTTTCTTAGGCGCCATGCTCTCCATAAGTTCCACGGTAGTAATACAGAAATGTTTTGAAGAGATGGGCCTGACCGACATGAAGTTTTCCAAACTTGTCATGGGCTCTCTCGTGGTTGAAGACGTAATAGCCGTATTTATGATGGTGATTCTGACCACGATGGCAGCCGGCAAGGGCGGCGGAACAACAGCTATTATGATGCATCTGTTTATGATGCTTTGCTATCTCATAATATGGCTGGTTCTCGGGGTCTTCTTCGTTCCTACGCTTTTGAATCGATCCATGAATCTTATGAGTAGGGAAACTCTGACTCTGCTGAGCATAGGCTTTTGCTTCCTGATGGCGCTACTCGCAAAGAGACTCGGATTCTCTATGGAGCTCGGAGCCTTTCTCGCGGGGTCTTTCTTTGCCGGTACGGTGCATGTTCATAAGATAGAGGAAGTAACATCGGGCATAAAGGATATGTTCGGAGCCATATTCTTTCTGTCCGTCGGAATGATGGTGGATCCTGAGATAATAGCTTCCAAATGGAATTCAATTATTCCTATCGCGGTAGTGGCCGTGGTAGCAAAGCTTATATTCGCTGCCATAGGCGTTCTGCTTTCCGGCCAGGATGAGGAGACGGCCATAAGAGCCGGTACGTCGCTTGCCCCGATCGGAGAATTTTCATTCATTATTGCGAGCCTGGGAATCTCTCTCGGAGTAATGGATTCATATCTTTATCCCGTTATCGTTGCTGCATCGATACTGACTATTATCGTAACACCGCTTCTGATAAAGCATACGGATAGTATAGCAAAACTGCTTTGGAAGATAGCGCCGGAGAAGCTGAGAAGATGGATTATGAGCTATACTTCATCCGACCAGGCGGTGCAGGAGAGAACCTCCGAATGGATGGTTGTATTCAGGGACTATTTCCTGAAACTTGTAATATACGGCAGTATAATGTTGGTATCGGCCATTGCCGGTTGCAAACTTCTTTATCCGATGCTTTCCGAAACGCTGGGGAAGAATAATTCGGCCGTCATCACAACAGCGCTGATTTATTTGGTATTGATTGTTTTTACCAGACCTTTCCTCGGAAGAAGAAATGCAGCATTCACAAAACTGTGGGTGGAAAGAAAGGCCAATCGCACACCTTTAATCGCGATGATGATGTTAAAGATAGCGGCACTTGTTATCATAGCCCTGATACCGCTTATAGATTTATTTAAAATAAAGCATCCGCTGCTGCTCCTTTTAGTTCCGGTAGTGCTGCACATAATCGGAAGGCTGGACTTCGTGGCCTCTTATTATCTGCAGCTGGAAGCCAGATTCCTGGCTAATCTCAATCAAAAGAATTTGGAAGACAAGAGCGAATCCGGAATAAAGTGCTGGCTGGACGAGGAGTACAGAATAACAAGCTGGATAGTTCCGAAAAAGGCTTCATATGCAGATAAAAGTATAATGGATCTCAACTGGGGCAAGAATATGGGCGTCTTCGTCGTAAAGGTAAAAAGAGGAGAGAAAGATATCACGATGCCACCGGCCAGGACAGTGATTCACAGCAGAGATATAGTATACACTATGGGAGAAAAACAGCCGCTTGATTCTTTCCTCGCAACGATAAAACCTGACAGCATAATGCCCATAAAAACTCTCAGAGAGTTCATGGCAAACGGCTACTACGATAAGAGCCAGGAACTTGCCTGCACTGCAATTCATGTAAGCGGAAGTGAAACTTACGTCGGAAAACCAATAAGAAAAAGCGGCATAAACGCCAGAACGCATTGCATGATATTAGGTATAGAGCGAGACGGATATGTGACTAAAATGCCGAATCCTAATATGCGTATAGCTGCCAAAGATATTCTGTGGATAATAGGCACTAACGAGAGTCTTAGCCGAATCGCAGCGAAATCTGTGGGAGAAGAAGGAATGCACGATGATGATATTGCCCTGACGACAGTCGGCAGAGAGGCAGGTGTATAAATGACTGTAGCCGTAATATCTAAATATATTCTTCCGCCTTTGGTCGGAGCCGTAATAGGTTATTTTACGAATCTCATTGCAGTTAAGATGCTCTTCTTCCCTCATGAGGAAAAGCATATATTCGGATGGAGAGTTCCTTTTACTCCCGGCGCAATTCCGAAAGGAAAGGAACGCCTCGCCAAGGCCGCAGGGGAGATTGTCGAAAAAGATCTCATTACCAAAGAAGATATTTCAGACAGGATGCTCACCGAAGAGGTGGAAAAGCCTCTCATTGACAGAGCTATGGCGGTGCTCGGTGAGAAGATAAAAAACACGGGAGCTGTTTTGGCGGGCGGCCCGGAGAAATATGATGAGCTTGAGACCAATCTTACGGAACTTCTTAATACAAAGATAAATGAAGCTATAAAGAGCATGGATATTTCCGGAACCATCAAAAAGGAAGGTTATATCATGCTAAAGAAACATGTGGACGAGTCAAGGATGCTGACCTGGGTGGTTTCGGATAAACTCTTGGCTAAAATTATGAATACCGTTGCGCTTAAAATAGACGAGTTTATTGACAGTAAAGGAAGCGTGATGATTCAGGATATAACCTCGTCTCGTATACATGACCTCGGAGACAGGACTGCACTTCACGTACTGGAGCAGGCCGGATACAGCGAGGAATTCGTTCGCAGACAATTGATAGCAGCATACAGAGAGTCTGTGGTAAATGCCGTAAACTCTGCTCTCAGGAGAATAGATGTGGCGTCAGTGGTGGAAAATAAGATAAACTCTATGTCGGTAGAGGAACTTGAAAAGGGAGTTCTTAAGGTCATGGAGACCGAACTTAAGATGATAGTCAGCCTCGGAGCTTTAATAGGACTCCTGATAGGCTGCATCAATATATTCATTTAGTTAACAAGCGGCACGGGCCGCATAACGGAGGTACAATACATGAAAACTTTTATTATTGAGATGGAAGACGGCGGAGTTATGAAGGGCGAACTTTACGAAGATATCGCGCCTAAGACAGTTGCCAATTTCGAGAAGCTTGCGAATGAAGGCTTCTATGACGGCCTGATTTTCCATAGAGTAATTCCGGGCTTTATGATTCAGGGTGGTTGCCCTGACGGTACAGGCATGGGCGGCCCGGGATACAGCATAGAAGGAGAGTTTACATCCAACGGCTTTAAGAATGATCTGAAACATGAAAGAGGAGTTCTTTCCATGGCAAGAGCAATGGACCCTAACTCCGCAGGTTCTCAGTTCTTTATTATGACCAGTACATCACCTCATCTTGACGGAGACTATGCCGGATTCGGAAGAGTAACAGAGGGAATGGAAACAGCAGACAGCATTGTAAACACAAGGACTAATCCTATGGATAAACCTTTGGAGGATCAGAAGATAAAGAGCATCAGAGTGGAAGGCTAAGCTCCGGAGGCGGAGATAATGAAAAAGGAAAAGGAAATAAAAAAGGACAGCATTAAAGATACGCTGTTCTCTATGGTATCAATAGGCGTAACGGATAACCGCCTGAACCAAAGCTATGACATTATAAGCACCTTGGCGCTGATAATCAACCTGATAGGGGCTTTCGCGAGCACCTTCGAAGAGGTCAGAGCCCAGTACGGAAATCTTCTTCATTGGGTGGAGCTGATTACCGTCATATTCTTTGCGGTGGATTATGTTCTGAGACTTATAACTGCGGAGAAACAATATCCGGAATGCGCAACTCAGGCAGAGGCCATGGTAAAGTATGCTACATCAGGATACGGAATCATAGATCTTTTGTCATTCCTGCCGTATTTTCTGCCGGCGTTCTTCCCGGCAGGCGCCGCGGTATTCAGGATGTTCAGAGTGGTCAGAATATTCAGATTGTTCAGAATCAACGCATATTCGGATTCCCTTACGCTTATTACCAACGTACTTAAGAATAAAAGAACACAGATCCTGGCATCCGTATTCATAATCGTAATGCTTATTCTGGCTTCCAGCCTTTGTATGTACAGCGTAGAGCATGAAGCTCAGCCGGAGGTGTTCAAGAACGCATTCTCGGCCATTTGGTGGGCCACATCTACATTGCTGACTGTCGGATACGGTGATATTTACCCGATTACGCTGCTCGGGCAATTCCTCGGAATAGTGATAACCTTCCTGGGCGTCGGACTCGTTGCCATACCTACAGGTATTATTTCCGCCGGGTTCATCGAAGAGTACCAGAAGGCTACGAGATTTATGAATCTCGATAACGAAAAAGGCATCAGATTTATTGAAGCTTCCATTGACCCGGGCGATGCGTGGATAGGAAAGAGCATTGAAGAAATTGCCATACCGAGCGGTTCTGTGGTATCGCTTATTTTAAGAGGTACCGAAACTATAGTTCCGACGGATGATTTGAAATTGGAAGTGGGAGATAAAATGATAGTTGTCGCAGGTCTGCCTCAGGAGAAAAAACAGGCAGCTGAACAGATTAACGCTTAGAGTGAAGAATCGGTCTTCCAGAAACTTTCGAAGAAAATCATCAGAAGCGGGTAGATTTCAAGACGTCCGGCTACCATAAGAGCGGAGAGGACTACTTTTCCGTAGGAGCTGAAACCATCCGCAAGGCCTGTTGCTTCCGGAGATATTAACGGAATACCGCTTCCCGTGAGCATGGCCTGAGAATAACTTAATGAGTCAAGGAGGCTCAGCTTATCAAGACTAAGGAGCAGTGCTCCGAGTAAATATGTAATCATGAAAAGAGCGATGAAGAGGTTGGCAGATACAACTGATTCGCTCTTTAATGGTTTTTTGTCGTATTTCAAGGGTCTGACACTGTTCGGATGAACCTGCTTATAGAGCGTATGAGCAATCATCTTCAGCGCTATTATAAGCCTGCTGACCTTAAATCCGCCCCCTGTTGAGAAAGAGCAGGCACCGGTAAATATCATAAGGCTTATTATGATGACGCAGGAAAGAGGCCATGCAGACATATCGCTTATTACATAACCCGATGTGGAAAGCGATGATATAACCTGCATGAAAACAGAAGATATGCTCTTTATATAATCGCCGCCGGGAGCCTTTGATATGACTAAGCCTGATAGAACGACAGTTACCAAGACGATACGCGCAACATAATAGTTAAGCTCACTGCTTTCTTTAATACGCTTCCATTTTCTATGTAATGCAAGAAGAAATAAAGGTGAGTACAGGGAGCTGAGAAATGCAAATACGGTGATAATCGCTTTGGTACTTGTAGGAAGTGCCGTAACGAATCCGTTATTGATGTGGTGCAGTCCGGACGAAGAACTGTTGGACAGCGCAGTCATGGCAGCCTGAATCAGGTCCATATCAACCAGGAGCAAAAGTAAGAATTGGATGACTGAAAAACAGACATATACCAGGGCTATCCTGCGATAGTATCTTCTGAAGTCCGATTCGTTCTTCAGGAAATACGGTCCCGGAAATTCGGTGGCGGCAAGCTGCCATCCTCTGAACCTCTTCGGCCTGATTATCGTAAGGCTTATCATGACGATACCGATTCCGCCGAGCCAATTGCATGCGGAGCGGAAGAGCTGAAGCCAAAGCGGGGTGGATGCGGAATCAAATGCACTTATGCCCGTTCCGGTCCAAGCTGCCGTAGCTTCCAGTATTGCGTCAAATATGGTGCTTTCGTGCACGGCAAAATGAAAGACTACCGATGATAGGAGTATCATCGTTGTCCATACGGCAATTGTTGTCTTATACAGTTCAGCAGGCTTTACATGAGAGCCTCCGCTCATATTATCGTAACTCATCTTAATTGCCTTTGGCTTATGCCTTTCCCGGTTTCCAGTAGTAAGAAGTAAATATTATAAACAGCGTGTACAGTTCCAATCTTCCGCCTATCATAACAATCGTAAGAATGAACTTGCTGAAATTGCTGTAGAAGCTGAAAGTGCATGTAGGCCCGACACTGTCAAGTCCCGGCCCGACATTGCTGATACATGAAAGCACGGCCGTAAAATTGGTAATCATTCCTGCAGGGTCCGCGATTGAAACCAAAAGGGTGCCCGCCAGGAGAGTAAATGTATACATGCTTATGAAGCCGATTATAAAACTCAGCGTTTCAGGCAGGAGCTTTTTCCTGTCGAGCATAATATCATCTATGGTACGTGCATTAAGCTTCAGAGATATTTCTCTCTTGATTATTTTAAATACGACCAAAAGCCTGACCACTTTTATTCCGCCCGCAGTGGACGAACTGGAACCACCTATAACCATCAGTATCACTATTATCATCAGGCAGAATGACGGCCATAAAGCAAAGTCGACCGTGGCATAACCCGTGGTGGACATAATGGTCAGGACCTGAAATGCCGAATCCGTAACAGCACGGAAAAGATCCTCATATCCGCCTTGATTCATAAGGGAGAGAGTAATCAGTGCCGTGGCGATTACGACTATAGAGGCGTAGAGCCTGAACTCTTCGTTCTTCAAAACTTTTTTAAAGCTGTCGAAGAACAGAATGAAGAAGAGCTCGAAGTTGGTTCCGGCCAGGAACATGAATATGGTGACAATCCATGTAACGTAATTGCTGTTAAAGTGGGCAATGCTGTCGTTGTATGTGGAGAAACCACCTGTAGCCATTGTTGTAAAGGCGTGGTTTACCGCATCATATAAACTGACATTTCCGGCCATAAGCAAGATAACCATTGCAACTGTCAGCAATAAATATGCTATATAAAGCCTTTGCGCCGTTCCGGAAAAAGTAGTGGAAAGCTTCGTTACCGTAGGCCCCGGAGTCTCTGCCGCTGCAATATTCCTGGCTTTTATGCCGAAACTCGGAAGGAGCGCAACGAAGAGCACGATTATTCCCATTCCGCCAAGCCACTGAGTCAGCGAGCGCCACATCAGGACTGCGCGCGGAAGCTCTTCTACGCTGTTAAGTATGGTGGCACCCGTAGTGGTAAAGCCGGACGCCGTTTCGAAGAAGGCGTCAAAGAAATTAGGCGCCGCGCCCGTCAGCATATACGGAAGGGCTCCTATGGCCGATGCTATCAGCCATATTGTGGCAACGAGGAGAAATGTCTCCCGCGGTCTTATTTCCAAAGAACCTATGCTGCTTCTGCAGATTTTTCGAATCACGAAGGAAACGACAAAACAAAGGAGCATAACAAGAGAAAAAGCTCTGACGGAAGAAGACTCTCCGTGAATCAGAGCGATTAATAGCGGGAGCGCAAAGCACGCTCCCATCAGATTTAAGAATACTCCGTAAAAGTTTGCGATTCGCTTCATTGATGTATGAATGCTTTTTATCTGCTTATACCCAGTCTCGTCTGAGGTTTCATGAGCTTTTCAATGTATCCTATTTCGGATACGAGACAAACGAGAATAACTCTGTCTCCGTCTTGAATTACTGTATTACCATCAGGAATTATAGTCTCAGTGCCTCTTCTGATGGCGGCTATAATCGCATAGTCCGGAAGATGTAAATCTTTTATGGCTTTTCCGACCATGGTAATTCTGTCGGATGCGAAAATTTCCATGAGTTCTGCCTGTCCCTGCAGAAGGACCGATGAAAGAACTCTGTGAGATCCTCTGATGGCTCGCAGGATAAAGCTTACGGAGATGTCCAGCGGATTAAGGACTATATCTATTCCGAGCTTTGAAATGAGCTCTTTATAACTCTCGTGACTTACCTTCGAAATTACATCCTCAACACCGTGGTTGGCCGCGGTAAGGGCCAGGAGGAGATTTTCCTCATCAAAGCCGGTGCAGGTTACGAAGGCATCCATTCTGTCGAGATCCTCATCGACCAGGAGCTGAATATTGGCTCCGTCTCCGTTTATTACCATAACATTGCTCAGCTTGTTGCTGAGGTAGTGACAGCGTTTGCGGTCGTTTTCGATAATCTTTACGTCGGAACCGTACTCAGCCAGGCGCTCTGCCAGGTAGTAGCCCGTCTTTCCTCCGCCGATAATCATTACTCTTCTGGCGTCAGCATGGCGGAACTTGGAGTGAACCTTCTTGCTGAGTTTGAAGACTTCCTCCTTCTCCCCGATAAGATAGATCATATCATCTTCTTTTATTTCATCAGAACCGTGAGGGATGATGATCTTACCGTTCCTGGATATTCCTATAATCAGGAATTCCGGCATTTTGGATCTGAATTCGATGAGGCTGTTTCCTATAACCTCCGGAAGCTTTTTCGCATCGAATTCGATAAGGGCGATCTTATCAAAAGTATAGATACCGTTGCTCAGAGTGTATTTTTCTATGAGATAACGATAAATCTCTCCGCTGATCAGAAGATCGGGATTTACCAGCATGTCTATCTTGTAATGCTCGCGAATAAAACCGAGCTGTCCCATATGTTCCGGCTCTCTGACTCTGGCGGCCACGTACTTGGCTCCCAGATTCTTGGCGAATGATGCAGCCAGGATATTGGTGTCGTCAGAAGTTGTTACGCTGAAGAGAAAGTCGGTTTCATCAACATCGATTTCCTTAAGAAGCTCTACGGTTTTGGCGTCTCCCGTTACGGTCATAACGTCATACTGCTGAGCAATGCGATTCAGTTTATCTTCATTATTGTCAACGAGGGTGATTTCATAATCGCCGTCCGTCAGTGCTTCTACCAGGCGGAGTCCGAGTTTTCCGGCTCCGAGAATTACTATTTTCATATCTTATATACTCCGATATATCTTCTTTCTTATACGATGTGCATATAGTCTTTCAGACGCTATATTATAGTCCTATGCGGGATTCTTTTCAATACGAGAGTATATATACGGAATTACAGCCTTGTATATTAAAGAAAGATTAAGAAAATTCGCTAAAAAAGGGGCTTAAACAGTAGACAAACAGGGGAAAGTCATATATATTATATTGCAAACGGTTACAGAACGGTTACACTTTTTGAAGTGATTTACGGTCTTTTTGGAAGGGAAAACAGATAATTCAGAAAAGACATGGAAAGAAAACTGGCAAATATTTGCGAAACTTACATCAATAACAGAGACGAGATGAGACGCATCCTCAGGAGCAGCGGAATACCGATGCACCTTATGGGCGCGGCCGTTTTGACTGCCCTCGGAAGCAAGGCGGATGAAGAGAAGATCTTGGCTGCCGAAGAACTTCTTAAAGAGAGGGAGCCGATTGACTCGCCTATAAGAGGAGCGATAAAGTCCGTAACTACCGTTCACATGCAGCTGGCTGACAGCCTTGAAGGATATTACAAGGATCTCAAAAGGACTCACGACCTCATTCATGTAAACATGGGTGATGACGATGAGAGATATTACATGGCTGCCATGATGATGAGCGATAAGATATCCGATATGCAGGATATTCTGTTCTTGCTGGACAGAACCGGCTTAATACACGAAGGTATGGGAAAGGGCTTTGCATCCATTAAAGACAAATCGGGTTATGTAACTGCTGCATTTGCGGCGGCTTGCGGGATTACGAACACAAAAGCTTATCTGGAAGATGTGGAAAGATGCATGTCTTATCTTAAGGAATCCGGAGTAATAGAAAACGTAAGCGAGGATCTGGGCATGATATTGGCTCTCATACCTCTTGAAACGGAAGAAAAATGTAAAAGAGTCCTGGCATTAGCCGAAGCCTTCAAAGCAATAAATATGGATTTTGAACATGAGGAAGAGGCGGGAATGCTCGGTTTCTTGGCTGCGCTCGACATGCCGGCGGATGAAATAGCCGCTGCGGTTTACGAGGCGGATGAATTCCTTAAGCTCTACAGCGGTTTCATTGAAGGCGCAGGATGCATTCTCAGACACGTATATGCATCGATGCTGGTTATGATGACCTACGCTGGCGAAAGAAGTATCGGCGGCATGAGTGAAATATTTAAAAAGGACAGTGAAGCTTTAAAGCGTATGGTTCTTATGCAGAGCCAGTCGGTAATGCATATTCAGATGCAATATGTAGATGTAGATGATCTGCACATATAACAAGCATTGAGAATAAGATTCGCGGGTGCGCTATAGGCGCACCTTTTTAGTGCTCAGAAATGGCATAAGTGGTACAATCGAGACATGAAGAGGACCACGCTTTGTTACATCAAGAATAACGGATTCTGGCTGATGCTCTACAGAAATAAAAAAGAGGATGATCCCAACGAGGGTAAATGGCTGGGGATAGGCGGAAAGATAGAAGAGGGGGAAAGCCCGGGCGACTGTAATAAAAGGGAAGTGCTGGAAGAAACAGGACTTATCCTGAATTCTTTCCAATTTCACGGAGTCATAAAATTCCGTGCGGACTCTTATGAGGATGAAGATATGTATCTTTACAGCTCTTCGGATTTCGAAACGGCAGATGAAGAAGCCGCAAAGATGTTCAAAGAGTCCGGAGAATATATTCCGCCTGAATGCAGCGAAGGCGTGCTGAAATGGATCCCGGAGGAAGAACTGTTGCAACTCCCGATGTGGGAGGGAGATAAAGCCTTTGTGGGAAAGCTGATACAGGGAGCCGGTCACATCTCCATGACATTGCAATACACGGGAGAGAACTGTAAAATTATCGAAGGGAGGGAGATGAGCATGAAAGACTATATCGAGAGAATAAAAAGTGCGGAAGAACTGTGCTGGATAAATCCCGGAAGAGTTCCTGCATCAGAAGCCTTATCGCAGATTGAGTTTAATGCCGATGATGTGGCGGATGCCGAGGCCAGACTCAGAAGATTTGCCCCTCTTATCATGCACTATTTCCCTGAGACGGTTTCGGACGGAGGAATAATTGAGTCTCCTCTGACTGAGATAGAGGATATGAAGGCTGTGCTTAATGAAGAGGGTGCCAGACTTAAAGGCAGACTTTTCCTGAAGCGAGACAGCGACCTCAAAGTATCTGGCTCAGTCAAGGCCAGAGGCGGTGTTTATGAAGTCCTTAAGCATACCGAAGACCTGGCCATAGAGGAAGGTATCCTCAGCGGTATAGGAGATGACTATATGAAACTGGCGAGCGACGAGGCTCGTGAAGTTTTTTCGAAATATAAGGTTCAGGTCGGATCTACCGGAAACCTGGGCATGAGTATAGGAATAATGTCTGCGGCACTCGGCTATGAGGCCATAGTGCATATGTCGATGGATGCCAAGCAGTGGAAGAAAGATCTTCTGAGAGAGCGAGGCGCCACGGTCATAGAATATGAAGGCGATTACGGAGCTGCCGTAGAGCAGGGAAGAGCCGAGTCTGATGCCGATCCTATGAGTTACTTTGTAGATGATGAGAATTCAGCGGCATTATTCCTCGGATATGCCGTTGCGGCAGAGAGGCTGAAGAGACAGTTCAAAGAGCAGGGCGTTGTTATAGACAGCAATCATCCGCTCTTTGTATATCTCCCTTGCGGAGTCGGCGGGGCTCCCGGCGGAGTGACATTCGGTCTTAAGCTTCTGTACGGAGATGATGTTCACTGTTTCTTCGTCGAACCGGTCAACTGCCCATGCATGCTGGTAGGACTGGAAACGGGAGAGATGAATAATATCTGCGTTCAGGATGTGGGCCTCAGCGGTAAGACTGAAGCTGACGGACTTGCAGTAGGAAGAGCATCAGGACTTATATGCCGAATGATGAATCTGTTGATGGCAGGAGAATTCACTTTAGATGACAGCAGGCTGAACGATTATCTCAGAAAGCTATACAAAAGCGAGAATTTGTATATAGAGCCGAGCGCCTGCGCATCATTTATCGGACCTGCTCGCATAAGCATCGATGAAGATGCCAAGAGATATCTCAGGCAGAATGAACTTGAAGATAAGATGGAAGATGCCGTTCACGTGGCATGGGCCACCGGCGGAAGCATGGTGCCGCCTGAAGTAAGAAACAAACTCTTAAGAGGATAAATATAGTCAAACAGGAGGATGATATTTTGGACAGCAGACTGAAGAATAGCTGCGAGAGCTTTATAAGAAATCGCGATGTGCTGCGAGACAACTTCAA
Organism: uncultured Eubacteriales bacterium; assembly: GCA_902773835.1. Taxonomy (GTDB): domain Bacteria; phylum Bacillota; class Clostridia; order Peptostreptococcales; family Anaerovoracaceae; genus Crickella. The sequence continues at coordinate 12,890 of CACYFZ010000013.1, forward strand.
ATATGAAGGCATGGTTATGCATATGATGGGTGCAGCCGTAATGACCGCATCCGGAGGTGAAGTAGGAGTTAAAGAACTCATTAAGTGCGAAGATTATATAGATTCCCGGGCGGGAGTGCTATCGTCTCTTCGCGGAGTTTTCAAAATGCCTATGGTTATTAACATGGCCATGAGCAAAAATCCGGAGAAATACTTCGACACCGTTCAAAAGGTTTTCGATGAAATAAAAGAAGAGAGAATGAGCAAAGACGAAAGGCTCTTTCTGGCGGCGATGATAATAGCATCTGCCACAAATGACAGAGAAAAAATATCCGAGATGGTTGAAGTGACCGGAAAGATATTCGATAATACGGAAGCTTCCTCCAGATTCTTTGCGGATATGTCATGCTACTTTACGGCGGCATCCGTAGTTAGCGGAGGTGTAAGAGATGCGGATGCATTTAAAGAGGAGTTCGAGAATTGCAAAGAGGAACTTGAAGCTCAGAGCGGAATCGGAATAATCCCTGAGGATCTCTGCATGCTCATGGCTGCAATGCCGGGAGACACAGAGGAAAAATGTGAAAGAGCAAAAGCTATTTCCGAAGCCCTCGCCGATAAAAGAATAAGACTGGGCAGCGGAGATGCGGCATCTATGCTGGCCTCCTTGACCGCGCTGAATATGAGCCCTGAGGAAATAGCAACTGCCGTAGCAGATGCCGATGCATTCCTTAAAGATCAGAAGGGGTTCGGATTAATGGGAATAGGACGGAGCGGAAGACATCTTTACGCAGCTCTTCTCACATGCATAGCTTATTCCGAAGGAGGAGAAAGAGGACATATAGTTGTTAAGTCTGCTGTGGCTGATGCGATGGACAGCCTGTACGTAATGATGATTAATTCCACCAATATGATGCATTTCGTTACTATCTCGGGCGGAAGATAGAAATAATAAGTAATAAATTGCAATTGAAAACGGCTGCGGAACTATTATCTGCAGCCGCTTTTAGTTGCAAGGTATATCTGTTCTATAATTTAAGATCTCCGTCTTTGACCCATCCGAGCTTTCGGCAAGCCATGTTTATAATCGGCGACAGAATCGCAGGGAGGATAAAGGATATAAGGATGAGCCCGGCCCAGTCCATGGCGGTGATGCCTGCCTTGGCACCTGAAGCCACGTCAGCAACCCATCCGGAATACACTCCTATCTGTCCTACAAGTCCGCATGTTCCCATTCCGCTGGAAACAGGGGCGCCGTTCATCTGCAGCTTAAAAATGCATGTTGCTATAGGACCTGTTATAGCGGCAGTGAGAGTAGGCGCTATCCAAATACGAGGATTCTTTACGATATTTCCCATCTGAAGCATGGATGTTCCTATGCCCTGAGATACAAGGCCGCCCCATTTATTCTCAGGAAACGACATTACGGCGAATCCTATCATCTGAGCGCAGCAGCCTGCTACAGCTGCGCCGCCGGCGAGGCCCGTGAGACCGAGAGCCGCACATATGGCTGCGGATGAAATCGGCAGAGTAAGCGCCATGCCGACTATCACGGAGACGATAATTCCCATCATGAAAGGCCTGAGCTCGGTGGCCCACATTACAAGTGTGCCGACTTTCATGGCCGCAGCTCCGAGAGCCGGCGCCCACCAATAAGCGAGGCCTACACCGACGGCTATGGTTACCAGCGGTGTCACGAGTATGTCTACCTTGGTCTCTCCCTGAACGGCTTTACCGAACTCAGCGGCTATGATGCTGACGACTAAGACGGCAAGCGGGCCGCCCGCTCCTCCGAGTCCGTTGGCCGCAAAGCCTACAGTGGCCAAGGAAAAGAGGACGAGCGGAGGCGCTTTCAGCGCATAGCCGATGGCTATAGCCATCGCCGGCCCGGTCATAGCGACCGCAAGAGCGCCTACCGTATAGCTCGTAGTCTCATTTACGGTCCATACCGGATTAGTCAGAAATCCGATATGAAACTGTGTTCCGAGCGTATTTATAATCGTTCCGATTAAAAGCGAGCAAAAGAGTCCCTGCGCCATAGCAGAGAGCGCATCTATTCCGTAGCGCCTGGCGCTTATCTCTATATTCTTTCTTTCCAAGAAGGCTTTGAAGCCTCCTTTATCAACTTCCTTTGTCATTCTTTCCCCTATCTGCTAAAATAATTGCGAATTAGGCAGTATTACTGCCGCTTAAGTATACCATAAAGAAAGGAAAATTGATGAGTCGTAAAGATAGATATTCAAACGGAAAAAAGAGAAGGAGAGGCGCTCCGAAAGGACTTTTGATTTTTATACTCGTACTGGCTATTCTCGTCGCCGGCGGCGGAGCGTATACCATGGGCCTCAGACCTGTTGATCCGGGAAATGAGGATCCTGTAATCGTGGAGATTCCCGAAGGCTCCGGTGCTTCATATATCGTGGAAATCCTTGATGAGGCAGGGCTCGTAAAAAATAAGTTCTGCGCTAAGGTCAATGCCAAGATCGGAGGTTATAAAAACCTTCAGGCCAACACCTATGTTTTCAATAAAGGTTTGGCTTTTAACACCATGATGAAAATAATAGATACGGGCGACTTCGATTACATTTCGAAGGAATCCGTGGAAGTAAAAGACGGAGCGCGTCTCACTCAGGTGGCTGAAGCTGTTTCCGAACAGCTCCCGTTCTCTGCAGAGGAGATAATGAACAAGTGGGACGATGAAGAATACGTAAAGACATTGATAGACAAATACTGGTTCCTTACAGACGATGTTCTGAATGAAGATGTTATGCATCCGCTGGAAGGATATCTGTATGCAGACACATACTTCGTCACGGATGACAACTCCTCCATTGAGGGCTTTACCGAAATGTGCCTTGACCGCATGGACGAAGAACTGAGTGCCAGAAAGGATGAAATCGAAGCAAGTGACTTTTCCGTTCACGAAGTCCTGACGCTCACTTCCATAGTTACGAAAGAGGCGACTGCAGAGGATCAGGCCGGTGTAGCCGGAGTATTCATGAACAGACTGGACAAGGGAATGTCTCTGGGATCCGATGTTACGGTTTGCTACATCTTCGATGAGGACAGAGTCGACCTGAAGCAGAGTCAGTTGGAAAGCGACAATCCGTATAATTGCCGCAGATTCGAAGGGCTGCCGCCGGGACCTATCTGTCAGATTGTGGGAGATGCCATTGATGCAACGCTGAATTACAAGAAGAGTGATAATCTCTACTTCATAGCCGATGAAAACGGAGTGGTGAGATACAGCACGGATGAAGCCGGACACAATCAAAACATTGACGACTACGGCCTTGTAAAGGATGAAGACGCAGAGGAATAGACAGAACTTGAAAATGGGTGTGACGCCCATTTTCTTTTGCTTTATATCGCACGATTATATTGACAAAATCATACGGAAAATATAATATAAATGTACGAAATGAGATCGATGCTTGAGAGGTGTATTATGTCGATTACTGCTACGGAATTAAAAGAAAATCTCGGAAAATATCTGGCTATGGCGGCCGATGAAGATATTTACATTACACGTAACGGAAAAGTTGTAGCAAAACTAAGCAGGCCGTATCAAGACCTGGTAAATGTCGCAAATTCTCTTGCGGGTATTATTCCTGATGACATTACACTTGAAGAGGCCAGGGAAGAGAGGTTGTCGTCTAAGTGAAAGCTATCATAGATACCTGTGTCATATTAGATTATCTACAGAACAGAGAACCGTTTTTTGACGATGCTTTAAATATTGCCATCGGTAGAGCCAATAGGGAGTATGAGGCCTACTTGACAGCTGCTTCGCTTACTGACTTATATTACATAATTCACAGACATACCCATAGTTCGATTGAGACTCACAAGATAATAGACAAATTGACTCAATTATTCGGGGTCGCAGATAGTTATGCGGAGGATTGTATAAACGCTCTTCATAACGGGATGTCAGATTATGAAGATGCTGTTATGAGTGAGACTGCTTACAGGATAAAAGCGGATTATATTATTACGAGAAATGAAAAGGATTATTCAAAATCAAAGGTGCCGGCGATTACGCCCGGAGAATTTTTAACAAAACTGAAGTGAGTCGGCGGCAGTACATGCAGTAGACCAGCAAAGCTGAAGATTGTATCCGCCTGTGATACCGTCGGCGTCGATGGCTTCGCCTATGACATAAAGAGCGCCTGTGCCCTGTGCATGGGCGCTTTCATTACGGAACTTTTTTACCTTCATGGAGGAAAAATCGATTTCATCAAGAGCAATGCCGCCGGCGGTTACCATCCCTCTCGGATCGACGCCGGATATGATGAAGTCATCGCATGAAAGAAGCGCTTCCAGGACTTTCGTTCGAATGTCTCCGGACGGACCTTTGGCGCGATCTTCGATAACGCGCTGCATGCGCCTCGGCAGCTCGGACAATTCTTTCTTATACTCAAGGCCCAGTGTGCTGCCTGCTTCTGCATATTTTGAGATGTTAAGAATGGCGGGACCGGAAAAACCCTCGTGCGTAAAGAGAATATCGCCGGACATGCTTTTCACTTTTCTTTGATTTTTACGGATGCTTACTATTACATCAGATACGGAGATTCCGCTTAGCTCCGAATAAGGATAGTCGTTTACATATATAGGAGCCAGCGCCGGGCGGGGTTCATTCACTGAAATGCACATATCTCTCAGCACGGAAAACACAGAGCCGTCTGAACCTGTCTCAGGATAGGTGATGCCGCCGCTCGCTATAACAAGATTGCTTGCAATGACGGAGCCGGGTCCGTCGATTCCTATATTCCAAAGCCCTTCCTCTTTTTTCAATGCAGAGGCTCTTGCATTCGTTTCAATCTGCCAAAGATTCGCCGTAGCTTTAGATACAAGCGCATTCAGCAAATCTTTGGCCTTCATGGATGAAGGAAATATTCGCCCGTTTTCTTCAACTGTGTCAATGCCTTGCTGATGCAGCCATTCGATTAATTCAAGATTGTTATGTTTATAAAGACATTTGCGAAGGATCGGACCTGCGTTTCCGTAAGCAATCAAAAATTCCTTTACGGACCCTGCGTGTGTGATGTTACATCTTCCGCCGCCGCTCATCAAAAGCTTGGTTCCGAGCTTGCCGGAGCCTTCGAGAATGATGCCGGACCTGCCCGCGAGATTGAGATTGGCCGCAAGCATAAGCCCCGACGCGCCTCCGCCTATTATCGCAATGTCGTAAAACTTGTTTGCCATAACGGAAGTATAGCACATATAATAAAGCTGGTTGAAAAAGGAGGGGAATATGGTTTCGTTCGAATGCGATTATATAGCCGGTGCACATCCCGAGATTTTGAAGAAACTGGCAGAGACCAATATGGAACCTATGCCGGGCTACGGCTTTGACAGATTTACTGCGAGCGCCAAGGAAAAGATAAAGGCTGCCTGCAAGATGCCGGACGCCGAGGTAGAGTTTTTGGTGGGCGGCACACAGACTAATATGATAGTCATATCCACCATGCTTAAGGACTGGGAAGGGGTCATCGCTGCGGACAGTGGCCATGTGAGCGTACATGAGTCAGGAGCGATAGAGTATACGGGACACAAGGTAATTGAACTTCCTTCAGTCGAAGGAAAACTCACGGCAGAATCCGTGAAGAATTATCTGAGGACGTTCTACAGCGATGCCACCTATGAACACATGGTAATTCCGGGCATGGTATATATCTCATATCCGACGGAACCGGGAACACTGTACAGCAAAGCGGAGCTTAAGGCATTGGCTGATGTCTGTCATGAATATGATATTCCGCTTTTTCTCGACGGAGCGCGCCTCGGCTACGGCCTTATGAGCGATGCGTCGGATCTAACTCTCCCCGAAATCGCCGAGATAGTTGATGTCTTTTATATAGGCGGCACAAAAGTCGGAGCTCTTTGCGGAGAGGCTGTAGTTTTTACAAAGAATAATAAGCCGGAGCATTTCATGACTTCTCAAAAGAAGAGGGGAGGCCTTCTGGCCAAGGGCAGACTTCTCGGCATTCAATTTGACACCCTTTTTACGGATGAGCTGTATTTTAAGATCAGTCGCCATGCTATAGATATGGCACTGAAAGTGAAAGAGGTTATAAAAGAAAAGGGCTGGAGAGTATATATGGATTCGCCGACCAACCAGCAACTCATCATTATGGACGAAGAGGAGATGGAGTCCCTCGGCAAATCCGTATTATTCGATCGCTGGGGCGTCTATGATAACGAGCACACAATAGTCAGATTGGCGACTTCTTGGTCTACGAGCGAAGAAGACATAGAAGCACTGGCAAAGGCCTGATAAGAAAAATGACAGGTTGACTTATTCCTACTTGAGTAGTAGGATTTACAACGAACCGTATATTTTGTTTTTCAGAGACGGCTTTGGCCGTCTCATAATATGAAAGGATAAAAGAATGAAATATTCAGTAAGCGGAATGGGATGCGCAGCATGCCAGAGCAGAGTTGAAAAAGCAGTATCTGAACTTGATGGCGTAACGGAAGTTGCAGTAAGCCTTCTTACCAATTCCATGAACGTCGAGGGCAGCGTAAGCCCCGATGCAGTTATCAAGGCTGTAGAAGATGCAGGCTACGGCTGCGCTGCAGAGGACGACGAAGACTCTCCCAGTAGATAGAAATTATCTCGAAAAAGTAAAGAAACAGGAAGAAGCACTCGAAGATAAGGAGACCCCTAAACTGAAAAAGAGACTCCTGTCTTCTGTTGTGCTTCTTTTGATTTTGATGTACTTCTCCATGGGCGTAGTAATGTGGAATTGGCCCGGTGCCGGAGAAGCCGGCGGAGCAAAAGGACTTACAGCAGGGTGGATAGGACTCATTGAAATGGTACTGGCTGCCGTCATTATGTTTATTAACCGGAATTTCTTTATAAGCGGGTTTAAGAGCCTGCTGCGCGGCGGGCCGAATATGGATACCCTTGTAGCAATGGGCTCCGGCGTATCATTTCTGTGGAGCTGTTATGTCTTATTCTATGAAATAATCGGCGGCGGAAACGCTGCCGTGTCCGCAACTATTCATGATGACATTCAGAGGCACTCGCTGCACGGCCTGTATTTTGAATCGGCAGCCATGATAGTCACTCTTATCACAGTAGGTAAGATGCTGGAGGCCATGTCTAAAGGCCGCACCACCAATGCTCTCAAGGAACTTATTAAGATGGTACCTGAGACGGCGGAAGTGGAGCGCGGCGGTGAGGTGCTCACCGTCGGCATCGACTACGTGCGTGAGGGCGAGATCGTTGTCATTAAGCCGGGTGAGAGAATCCCGGTCGATGCCGAGATCATCGAAGGCAGCACAGCCGTCGATGAGTCCGCGCTCACGGGAGAAAGCCTCCCTGTAGATAAGATCGTAGGAGACCATATATCCGCAGCTACCATTAATAAGTCAGGATATATAAGAGCCAAGGCCACGAGGGTCGGAGAAGATACCACCCTGGCCAAGATAATAGATCTTGTATCTGACGCGGCTGCCACGAAAGCACCTATAGCACGTATGGCGGATAAGATAGCCGGCATATTCGTACCGGCCGTAATCGCCATAGCGGCAGTTGTATTTATCATATGGATGCTGCTCGGAAAAGATATTGCTTTCGCACTTGAAAGAGCCATAGCGGTATTAGTTATAAGCTGTCCGTGTGCCCTCGGCCTGGCGACTCCGGTTGCCATAATGGTGGGATCGGGAGTCGGAGCCAAGAACGGCCTGCTGTTTAAAACAGCAGCAGCCTTGGAGCAGACCGGCCGCATTGAGATTATGGCATTGGATAAGACGGGAACCATTACAGGAGGCAATCCGAAGGTAACGGATATCTACACATGCGAAGGGGTTCCGGAAGATGAACTTACGGAAGTCGCAGCCGCGGTTGAATCGCGATCGGAGCATCCGCTCGCAAAAGCAATATGTGAACACCTCGGAGCTACCACCAAACGCATAAGCGATTATGAAGAAATTGCAGGCGGCGGAGTAAGGGCGTTTACTTGGGACGGAAATCATGCCGTCAGAATTGCCGGCGGAAATGCCGCCTTTATGGAAGAGAATAATGTGAAAACAGAGGCTGTAGAACAGATTTCAAAAGAAACAGCTGATCTGGCCAATGCAGGAAAGACGTCCGTGCTCTTCTGCAAGGGAGGAAAACTCCTCGGACTGATTGCTCTTGCAGATTCGGTCAGAGAAGACAGCAAGGATGCCATAGGCAAGCTTAAAGAACTCGGGATAAGAACCGTTATGCTGACAGGAGACAAGCAGCAAACTGCAGAAGCTATTGCGGCAGAGGTCGGAGTCGACGAAGTAGTGGCAGCTGTCTTGCCGGACGGTAAGGAAGAAGTCGTCAGAAAACTTATGGAGCAGGGAGTGACTGCAATGGTAGGCGACGGCATCAACGATGCACCTGCTCTTACAAGAGCGAATGTCGGAATCGCCATCGGTGCGGGGACCGATGTAGCTATAGAAGCGGCAGATGTAGTTCTCAGCGGAAGCAGCCTGACAGAAGCGGTCAAGGCTGTCAAACTCGGACGAGGCACGCTCAGAAACATAAAAGAGAATCTCTTCTGGGCATTCATATACAACATACTGCTCATACCGCTTGCCGCAGGAGCCTACACAGGGCTGTTCCACGGCTGGACACTGAGCCCGATGATAGGAGCGGCTGCAATGAGCCTTTCTAGTTTCTGCGTATGCATGAACGCACTCAGACTTAACCTTATTAAACTGGACTGAAAATGAATTACACCATAAGAGAGATAGAATCAAAGGATAATAAAGGGATAGAGCAGGTGATAAGAAGCTGCCTCATTGAATACGGAGCAAATCACGAAGGCACGGCATGGGCCGACCCTTACCTCGGCACCTTATCTGCAGTCTATAACACTCCCGGAAACAAATACTGGGTGGCAGAAGATGAAGAGGGACGCATCGTCGGAGGTGTCGGCATAGGAGAACTCGAAGGAAGCCCTGATGTCTGCGAGCTTCAGAAGATGTACTGCCTCCCTGAAGTCCGCGGCACGGGTGTTGCCAATCAGCTGATAGAAGCCGCCTTTGAATTCGCAAAAAAGTATTACAGGAAATGCTATCTCGAAACTTTCGAAAATATGATCCCCGCCCGGAAATTCTACAAAAAGCACGGCTTTGAGTTGACTGACGAAAGACTCGGAGCCACGGGGCACTTTGCCTGCGATGTGCTGTTCATAAAGGTATTATAATAGTAAAATGATAGGTAAAAAACCAGCCGACAATTGATGCTTTGCAAGGGAAGGTTGTGACAGAGAGAGGAGAATGAAAGAATGAAAGATTCAACAAAATGTTTACATGCCGGATACAGTCCTAAGAACACAGAGCCGAGGGTCATGCCTATAGTGCAGAGCACAACTTATGTATACGACTCAACCGCTGATGTGGCTGCAGTATTCGACGATCCGACAAGATCATTAATATATTCAAGATTTGCCAACCCGACAGTAATGGCGGTAGAAGATAAAATATGCGCACTTGAAGGCGGAGTAGGTGCTATGTGCACATCTTCCGGCCAGGCGGCATCGCTTCTTTCGGTGCTGAATCTCTGTCAGGCAGGAGACAGTTTCATCAGCCTTTCCGAAATTTACGGAGGAACGGTAAATCTCTTCGCATTCACACTGAAGAAACTCGGTATAGAGTGCATCTTCGTGGATAAGAATGCGAGCGATGATGAAATAAATGCTGCATTCAAAGATAATACCAAGCTCGTATTCGGCGAGACAATCGCCAATCCCGCACTTTCGGTTTTGGACATCGAGAGATTTGCGAATATCGCACATGCTCACAATGTGCCGCTCATAGTAGACAGCACATTTGCCACTCCTATGCTGTGCAAACCATTTGATTTCGGTGCGGACATAGTCATCCATTCGACTACAAAGTACATGGACGGACATGCCGTTCAGGGCGGGGGAATTATCGTAGACAGCGGAAACTTCGACTGGACAAAGGGCGACTTCCCGGAGCTTACAACACCTGATGAGTCATATCACGGAATAATATACACTGAGACTTACGGTAAGATGGCATATATTCTGAAGGCCAGGATGCAACTTATGAGAGACTTCGGCTGCTATCCGGCAGCTCACTCAGCTTTCCTCCTGAACCTCGGGCTTGAGACACTGCCTCAGAGAATGAAGAACTACTGCGAGAACGCTCTGACGGTGGCCAAGTATCTGAAGGGTTGCGATATGGTAGAATCTGTTACATATCCTTTCCTCGAAGGAGATGCCAACTACGAACTCGCCAAGAAATATCTTAAGGGAGGAAGCGGTGTTATATCGTTCGTCATCAAGGGCGGAAGAGATACTGCAATGAAGTTCATGGACTCACTTGAACTCGCATCCAATGAAGTTCATGTTGCGGATATCAGGACCTGCGTACTTCATCCTGCCAGCGAGACTCACAGGCAGCTGACAGATGAGCAGCTGAAAGCAGCCGGCATTGAAGCCGGTATGATCAGATTGTCGGTAGGTCTTGAAGATATAGACGATATACTGGCAGATATTGAGCAGGCTTTTGAAAAAGCAAAATAGAAGAGAAAGAACAGAAAAGAGAAAATGCCTTTAATAGTACCTGATAAACTGCCTGCATCGCAGGCTTTAAAAGATGAGAATATATTCGTAATGAACAGAGCAAGGGCGCAGAATCAGAATATCCGCCCGCTCAAGATTATAGTGCTTAATCTTATGCCTACGAAGATTGCTACTGAGACCCAATTGGCGCGTGTGCTCGCCAACAGTCCTCTTCAGGTGGAGATGAATCTTCTGACGATGGATTCCCATATGCCTACGCATATCTCGCAGGAGCATATGGAAGCCTTTTACAAGACCCTCGATGAGGTGAAGAAAGAATACTTCGACGGCCTAATCATAACGGGATCGCCCGTTGAACATCTGCCTTTCAAAGAAGTGGATTACTGGGATGAGCTCTGCGATATATTTGAGTTCGCCAGGACGCATGTGTACAGCACCATGTTTCTCTGCTGGGGAGCTCAGGCGGCGCTTAACTATTACTACGGTATCAAGAAGTATCCTCTCGATAAAAAAATCTTCGGTGTATTCAGACACAATGTGGAAAGACAGATGAATCCTTTGATGAGAGGTTTCGATGAGCGTTTCTACGCTCCGCACTCAAGACATACGGAGATAAGAAGAGAGGACATTGAGGCGGTTCCGGAGCTGAGAATTCTTGCATACTCCGAAGAGGCCGGTGCTCACATCATATCCACCGAGAACGGACGTCAGATATTCGTGCTCGGGCACCAGGAATATGATAAAGACACCTTGGAACAGGAATATCTGAGAGACAAAGAAAAAGGACTCGATATAGAAGTCCCTAAGAACTATTATGTGAATGATGACCCGAATGAGGAAATCATTTTCAGATGGAGGAGCCACGGAAATCTTCTGTTCAGCAATTGGCTCAACTATTACCTGTACCAGGCTACTCCGTACAATCTTGATGACCTTCGTGACGGTAAAGCCGATGCGTGGAGAGCCACCAGCGGAGAAGAATAGCCAAAGTGGAATTTGATAAAAAAGCGGTAAACAGAAAACTTGCTAGAATTGCCACACCGATAGCCATTCAGGGTGTGGTAACGGCCACATTATCCATGGTGGATAATTTAATGGTCGGATTCCTCGGAGAGACAGAACTGGCGGCCGTAGGCGTGGGCAGCCAGATTTTTTCGATTCATTATCTGGTTCTCTTCGGCATACTCAGCGGCTGCGCCACTTTTATGGCACAGTTTTTCGGCGCCCGAGATATGGGCAATATCAGGAAGGTGATCGGTGTCGGATTTACGGGACTTTTGATCTTCGGAGGGATATTTTTTATTATCTCCAATTTGTTTACGGAAGGCATACTTTCCTTCTATACCAAAGATCCGGCTGTGCTGAAGCTGGCAGTTCAATATGTAAGAATTAACAGTCTGACATTCCTTCTCCTGGCATTCTCCTCACCACTTGAGATGGCATTTAAGGCTACACAGCAGGTTAAGATACCGATGATAATAAGCGCTGTTGTTTTCAGCAGCAATACTCTTATAAATTACATACTCATTTTCGGAAAGCTCGGTTTTCCGGCGCTCGGTGTAGCGGGTGCTGCAATAGGAACTCTTTCAGCCAGAGTCCTCCAGGTTGTTTTGAATACGGCGTTTATGATCAGAAGTGCTAATGTTTTCCGAGGCCCTATCCTCAGTTATTTCGGATGGGACAGGGAACTCATCAGAAGGATTGTAAAAAATGCCACGCCGACAACCGTAAACGAATTTCTCTGGTCCTTCGGTCAGACGATGTTCGTGGCTGCCTTTAACAGAATCAGCACTACTGCGTATGCGGCTTTTCAGGCGGCAAATGCAATATTTAACATATTCTTGTTTGCCACATTCAGCATAGGCGACGCGGCGCTGATACTGGTCGGGGAGAAGCTGGGAGAAGGCGATAAGGACTACACCTGGAAGATGTCCAATCAAATCATCAAGGTGCTTGTGGTGGTGGGTGTAGTCGTCGGTTTTTTTACGGCTCTCTTTGATAAAAGCTTTGCAAATCTGTTCAACCTCAGCGATGAGGGGAAGATGTACACTTTCTACGTTCTCCTGGTATTCAGTTTGACCATGCCGGTAGATATGTTTAACGGAACCATGATAGCGGGTATTCTGAGAGCCGGCGGAGATACGAAATTTGCTATGATCACAGAGGGCATCTGTATCTGGTTCATAGCCGTGCCCCTGGCATTCATATCGGTACTGGTATGGCAAGTGCCTATTCACATCGCAGTGCTTATAACAAGGCTCGAGAACTTCGTGAGAGCCGGAATCCTGTTAAAGAGATACCTGTCCAAGAAATGGATGAATATAGTAATAGAGAATCTTTAAAAAACAGCTGCCCGAGAGCAGCTGCTTTTATTTGTTAATTTTTCATGAGAGCCTTTGATGCGACTGCGCACAGAATCGCCGAAGCGGCAATCCATATTCCGCCTATGTACATTCCGGCATCCCTGAAGACTTCTTCCTGCATTATGTTTATCAGATTATCCTTGGCCGGGTCCAAAATCCAAAGATCGTTGTTAAAGAAAATCTTATGAAAAATCGTGAAGACGGTCGTAAAATCGATAAACGATGCGATAGCGATTATCACGGCGAGGATAAATACCGCAGACAGCGCCTTGAGATATCCGGCGGACAATGCCCGTAGAGCAGCTCTCTTTCCGAGGTGAACATATAAATAAATACCCAGACCTATTATAAGAAGGATGCAGACGGAACGTGCCCGAAGGCCTTTCATAAACAGATCTCTGCAATCGGCCAGATGTTTCTTTTCCCTCTCGTTAAAGAACGGAACTTTAACATCGTCTATGCTAGCCTCGCTGTCATCAAGTGAGTCCAGCTTTCCTATGCAGTAATCCAGCATATCCTCCGTCACATGTACTGCGTCATCGAGGGACATCTCTCCGTTTACATTGGCCGGGGTGTTGTATTTCTGATATTCATTGCGCCAGAAGTTCGGAACCCACAAGCAGAGTGCCTGCACTGACGTAAGAAGCAGTACGAATAGGATCATAAGACCCGCGGCAAATGCGGCAATTCTGTTCAGAATGCCCCTAGTTTTTTCATTCGGCTGTGGTAATCTGTCTGCAAACATATCCACATAATAACAAAAAAGACAAAGAAAAACACGCTTATTTCACTTTAGCACTTTAAAGTGTGAACATACAGTAGTATAATATGAGCATACTCATATACGGGAAGGCTCGGATAAGAGAGCAGGGAGGCTCCTATGATCAGCGATAAAGACAGAAAGAACATGAAGCAATTCTACAACGCAATCCTTACTTTAAAGACGGAGGATGAAGTTGCGAAGTTTTTCGATGATGTTGCTACCATAAAAGAGGTGCTGGACTTGGCATCGAGGCTTGAAGTGGCGCGCATGCTTACGGAAAAGAAAGTATTCAGTGAGATAAGCAAGGAAACCGGCGCCAGCTCTGCAACCATAAGCCGTGTAAACAAATGTCTTAACTATGGTGACGGAGGATACAAGACTGCGCTGGATAGGTTGAAATAAAAAATGAGACGGCTTTGCTGCCGCCTCATCCGATTTTTATTCATCCGCTTTTACTTCAACACCTTCATATTTGAAGCAATCCATGAACCTCAGCTTAAAGAGGTTCTTTTTATGTAATGAATCTATGCGCTCCTTTGTAGCGGGGTCTTCAATCTCACCGGTGCGAATGTATTTATCCAATACTTCGTATGTGAATCCGAGCTTATCTTCATCGCTCATCCCTGAAAGGCCGTCTGAAGGGATCTTATCTATAAGCACTGCCGGAAGGCCGAGATGTCTTCCCATGGCTCTTATCTCTGCAGTGGTAAAGCAGGACATTGGAGAGAAGTCACCCACGGAATCTCCGTAGCGTGTGGAATAGCCCACCCAGTCCTCGGACAGATTACAGGTGTTAACAACTCTTCCGTTATTGCTCTGGCCTACGGCATATAGTGTGGACATGCGAAGACGCGGTGGCAGATTTATGGTCGTGTCGCTGCTCACCTCAACTCCCGCGTCGCCCAGTTCGCTAATGATAGAATCAAAAGCACCCTTGATATTGATGATGAAATGCTTGATATCCAGATGATCCACCAATAGCTTGGCCATATCTATATCCGACTGAACACCGTTAGGCATAAGAACCCCTATAACGCGGTCCTTGCCGAGAGCTTCGGCGCATAGAGCAGCTGCGATTGAGCTGTCCTTACCTCCGCTTATTCCTACTATGGCATTGCATCCCGGACCGTTTACTTCGAACCAATCCCTGATCCATTTTACTGTTGCGTCAGTCGCTTTTTTAGCATCAAATTCCATTGTATATACCTCCGAATCCACTTCGAAAAATGGCGATTTTTGGCTGAAAATTTAATGTTTCCGTCGAGTGAAATCATTATACCACATGCGGATAATGTGATAGAATAACACGAAGCAAAAGGCAAGGAGAAAGCTATGAAACAATACTACGTAAAAGACTTGAAAGCAGACGACAGCCATCATCTGGAAGACAGATTCCTGGTTAAAAATGCGGATATCCGCGATGGCAATAACGGAAAGAAACATCTGTATATGACTCTGGCTGATGCCACCGGAGAGATACAGGCGGTTAAATGGTCCCTGAATCCGGATGAGGTCGCGGCTTTTTCTAAGATAAAGACGGGCATGGTTATCACCGTCGGCGGAAGATGCAACGAGTATATGGGCAAGAAGCAGCTCGTCCTCGATGCCATAAGAGGACAGGCCAAGGAAGGGAGCTACGATAAGGCCGATCTGTTCAAGGCTGCTCCCGAAGACAGCAATTCTATGTACGACTATATCATTTCAAAGATAAATGATTTTAAGGATGAGGACCTTAAGAAACTTTGCCTGAGTTTCTATGAGGACAATAAAGAAAAGATGCTATACTATCCGGCGGCCATGAGCAACCATCATGCGGAGCTCGGCGGATATCTCTATCACGTCAAGAGAATGATGATGATGGGAGAGAGGGCCTGCGAAGTTTATACTAATTTGAACAAAGATCTGCTCCTTGCGGGAGTGGCCATTCACGATATTGAAAAACTGAATGAACTCAATTCGGATGAGAACGGAGTGGTCGAAGATTACAGCCTGGAAGGAAAGATGCTTGGGCATCTCGTAATGGGGGTTGCCGCCATAGGAGAAAGATGTGCAGAACTCGGAATAGATGATGAGAAATGTCTTATGCTCCAGCATATGTCTTTATCTCATCATTATGAGCCTGAATTCGGAAGCCCTAAGAAGCCGATGTTCCCTGAGGCGGAGATGCTCCACTATCTGGATATGACGGATGCGAAGATGTTCGACGTGGAGCAGGCTCTTAAGGACGTGGCACCGGGAGAGTTCAGCGATAAGGTATACACGCTGGATAACAGAAAACTATACAAGAGAACATTTTAGATAATGCAGCAGGAAGGCAAGCTCGGAAAAGTAATATTCAATAATCCCGAGAACGGCTATACCGTGGCGATTCTGGACACAGAAGACGGCTCGTTTCGTATAGCCGGTTCTTTTGCTGAGCCGAAAACGGGCGCTGCATACAGGCTGGAAGGTGACTTTACCATACACCCGAAGTACGGAGAACAATTCAGTTTTAAATCCTACGAGGAAGTGATGCCGGAAGGAGAGGATGCGATCTTAGAATTCCTGTCCGCAGGTAATATACGAGGCATAGGAGCCAAGACTGCAAAGCTCCTGGTTGAGACATTCGGAGAAGAAACCCTGACCGTAATAGAGGAGACTCCTGAAAAGCTTCTTTCCGTCAGCGGCATCGGACCGAAATCGCTTGCGAAGATAAGCGAATCCTTCGGAGAGTCGAGAGAGTTCGCCGCAGTATCGATTGAGCTCAGAGAAATAGGTATCGAGATGTCTGAGGCTGTCAGAGTATATAAGATTTACGGAAGCGATTCTCTTGGAGTTGTTAAGGATAACCCTTACATACTGGCAGAAGACATAAGAGGCATCAACTTCGACAAGGCAGATAAGATTGCGGCCCGCCTCGGCATAGAAGCTGACAGCTCTGTGAGAATAGAAAGCGGCATCAGATTCAGACTGAGAGCCTGGGCTGCGTCCGGGAGCACCCTTATGCCTGAAAACAGATTGGTGGAAGAGGTCGCGCAGGTATTGGACGTTTCCATAGAGCGCGTCAGAGAATCCCTGAAGGATATGGTCTTCGCGGGAGAGCTTGAAGAAGATGAAATAGACGGTCTGCCCGTAATTTATCTATACGGTTATTATCACGCAGAGCAGAGGGTGGCACACGCCTTGAGAAGAATAAAAGAAGCAGTTCCTAAAGCGATAAATGCGGAATTCGACCACCTCATAGAAGGTGCGGAGGAGAGCATAAGGGCATTTGAAATGTCCGTCAGCCTCTCTGCGGAGCAAATTGAAGCAGTAAGAGTATGCCTGAACAATAATATAAGCATAATAACCGGCGGGCCGGGCACGGGTAAGACTACCATCATCAATACGCTGGTCAGGATTTTCAAGTTCCTGGACATGTCGGTTGCGCTTGCGGCACCGACGGGGAGGGCCGCCAAGAGGATGGAAGAGGCCACCGGTGAGCCCGCCATGACCATACACAGAATGCTGGAGTTCGTTTGGTCCGATGATGAGGAAACTCTGAACTTCGGCAGGGATGACGAGAACCCTTTGGAGCAGGACGTAATTATTGTCGATGAGGCTTCGATGATAGACCTCATGCTTATGGACGGATTGCTGAATGCCGTGAAGGACGGGACCCGCCTTATATTCACCGGAGATGCAGATCAGCTTCCGTCGGTGGGTGCGGGCAATGTACTCAGGGATATGATCTCTTCGGAATACATAAGCACCATACGTCTTAAAGAGATCTTCAGGCAGTCCGAGGACAGCGGAATAGTTACCAATTCCCACCTGATTAACCACGGAGAATATCCTGAGCAGGTCAGCGGAAACGGATTTTACATAATCGGTAAAAGCGGAGAGGAAGAGATAATTGAATCCATAAAGAGCTACTGCGGAGGCAGGCTTGAAGAGGCCTTCGACTTTATAGGAGATGCGTCGGACATCCAAGTTCTGACTCCGACCAAAAGAGGCGTGCTCGGAGCGCCGAATCTTAACGGGATTCTTCAGGAAGTCATTAATCCGCTTGAAGAAGGAGAGGCAGAGCTTAAAATCGGAGCGAAGACCTTCCGCATAGGAGATAAAGTAATGCAGCTTCGCAATAATTACAGCGCGGAATGGCGCACGGATTACTTCAAAAGCGAAGGCGAAGGCATTTTTAACGGAGACATGGGAACAGTCGAAGACATCAATGTTTCCGACAAGAGCATGCTGGTCAGAATGGATGACAAACTCATCACATATGAAGGGGATATGTTTGACGAGGTAGATCTGGCATATGCCGTTACGGTGCATAAAAGTCAGGGATCGGAATTTCCGGCAGTCATAATACCGGCTTACAGTTTCCCGCCGATGCTGATGACCAGAAATCTTCTTTACACGGCGGTGACGAGAGGGAAGAGACTGGTAATAATCGTCGGAGACCCACGCAGGGTGAATCAAATGATTGCCAATAACAGAGGAGACGAAAGGTATACGGGACTTAAAGAAAGATTATCGGATATGGACTCGGATGCATTCGGAGGAATGCCCGGCATAAGGCAGGAGGTATGGTATGGCCAAGGCTAAACTGGATACGGGAATAGTTGTAATAGGTGCAGCTTTCGTGGATATAAAGGGATATCCATATTCGCAGTACGTGCCGACGGGCAGGAATGCGGGATTCGTAGTAGAGACTCACGGCGGCGTCGGAAGAAACATTGCGGAAGACATCGCGAACGTGGAACTCAGACCTACATTCGTCACTGTCTTGGATAAAAGAAGCATCAGTAACGATGTCCTGGAAAAGCTGAAAAGACATCGCTGCAATACGGACTATATAAAGCGCACAAATGACGGGCTCGGTACATGGCTTGCCGTCTTCGATAACAGCGGCGATGTGGTGGGCTCTATCTCAAAGCGACCGGACATCTCCAGGATAGAAGACATACTCGATGAGGACGGAGATGAGATCTTCGGCGCGGCAGACAGCATAGCCGTTGAGTTTGATGTGGAAGTGCCTACACTTAAGAAGGTCCTGAGTTTAGCTAAGAAGCACAAGAAAAAAGTTTTTGCGGTCATATCCAATATGAGCATTGCGATAGAAAGAAGAGATCTTCTCCAGCAGGTGGATTGCTTGGTCTGCAATAAGCAGGAAGCGGGACTTCTCTTCTCTGAAGATTACGATAACGTGAAGCCGGGTAAGATGGCAGAGCTCGTATCACAGAAAATCGCCCAGGCTAAGATTCCGTCCATGGTGGTTACTATGGGAGAAGGCGGGGCCGCATATGCCGAGATAAACGGAGAATTCGGGCACTGCCCTGCACCTAAGGTGGAAGCTATGGATACGACGGGCTGCGGAGATGCCTTCTTTGCCGGAGTCGCCATAGGCCTCACTTACGGAAAGAGTTTGGCTGAGGCCTGCGAGATAGGAACCAGGCTGGCGGCGTCAGTCATTGTGACGGATGAGAATGTATGCCCGAGATTCCTCCCTGCGGAATTCGGCATAGATGTAATTAAGGACTAAGAGATGATAGCGGGTAATTGGGTGAGAGAAATAGGGAATGGAGTTTTGGATTTGCTTTATCCGTCTGATTTATATTGTATCTGCTGCGGAAAAATAATAGACAGCAGCAGGACATACAGCATGTGTAATGAATGCATGGAATCCATCAGGTGGGTCAACGGCAGAAGCTGCCGAAAATGCGGCAAAGCCATGAATGAAAACAATCCTAAAGAGGTCTGCTTCAAGTGCTCGGAGCAGGCCCGTTTCTTTGATAGGGGATATATCTGCAGCGAGTACGGCGTGCATGAGAAGACTATTCTTTATGAACTGAAGTATGCATCCCAAGGTTATATAGGGGAAGTCCTCGGAGAAATCGCATACGATAAAATGGCAGCGGAACTCGGAGAAGATGTTCTGGCCGCAGCCTATGACATGGTGATACCCGTTCCTATATTCAAAGCCAGAAAGCAGCGAAGGGGATTCAATCAGGCCGAGCTTATAGCCCGCTCATTTGCGAAAAGAGCAGGCCTCCTATTGGACAGCGATATTCTGCTTAGAACCAGGGCTACTGAGGCTATGAAGGGACTCGATGCGGCGGCCAGATATGCGAATATAAGCGGAGCCTTTGAGGTCAGGCCGCATAAGCGATCAAAGCTTACGGGCACAAGGGTGCTTCTGGTCGA
>CACYFZ010000014.1 GCA_902773835.1 uncultured Eubacteriales bacterium
CTTGAACTTCTATTCCTTCAACGATTTGAAGGTGCAGATGTACAGGTACATGCGAAGAGCAAACAATATCCCGATGGCGGTTCTCGGTTGGTTGTCACCAGTCGAAAAGCGTCTACAACTTCAAGGATAGCGTTTGTCACTTCGCGCGCTAACGCTTGCTGTGCTGACGATTTTCTCATGAATATTGCCGCGAAAACCGCCAGCTTTGTATAAATCATTCTGATGTTATCATATGACCTTTTTCTTTTTTACGAATTAGGTCTCACATCATTGACTAACGTACATTCTGCGAATTATTTAACTCTCCGAGACATAAAAAACACCGCGTTTCGGCGGTGCCTGCTCGTGTTTTTCCAACGTATAATCTCAAGCCCGATTCATCATCGAGATTTCAGTCTTTTCGCTTCTCCGTATGTGAATACGGCAAGTCCTGTCCATATGATGCAAAATGCCAAAACCTGCACCCTGTCGATAGGTTCATGAAACATGAAGATGCCCAGAAGCAAGGTAATTGTAGGGCTTATATACTGAGTAAGTCCTATCACAAGAAGCGTCGTCTTCTTGGCCGCATAGCCGAAGATCGCTATCGGGATGAAAGTCATAAGACCGCTGGCCCACATCATGGCATATTGCCTCGGTGCGCCGACACTTATGGCGCCTATTCCCTTGCCCTCGATATATAAGATAGCAAACACAGCAATAACGGCAAACGGCATGGTCTCGTATACCAAAGCTATACTCGGCGGAAGAGCAGATGCTTTCTTAATGGCAGAGTATACGGCCCACGAGAATGCCAGGCCCAGTGCAACACCCGGAAGCTGTGCATAGTGAACGAGGATTATGACTATGGCCACCAAAGCGAAGGCCATGGCCGTGAGATTGTACTTGGTCAGCTTCTCCTTGAACAAAACTATACCGAAGGCGCATATGACCAAAGGCTCTATGTAGTAACCTATGGAACTCTGAACCATGCGACCCGTCGTCATAGCCCAAATATATACGCTCCAGTTGACCGTAAGAACCAGACCGGCTGCAAATGACTTCAGCATGGTCTTCTTATCCTTCATCGGCGCCCATACCACTTCTCTGCTGTACTTAAATCTTGCGAAAGCATAAGAGCAGATGAACATTGTAAAAATCCTATAGAGGATTATCTTCCATGACTCTATAGGCAGCAATGACTGCCAGTAAATCGGGAGGAAGCCCCATAAAAACTGACAAACGAGTACGTATATAAGGCCCTCTCTGTATTCATTTTTCTGAATCCTGCTTTCTTCCACTTCTCTTTATTTGAGATCCAGCATTTCCTCGGCAATCTCCGTGGCTATTCTCACACATTCATCGCAGGATGTAAATGCCCTGCCGTCGTTTCCCCTCTTGATGTCAAGACAGATAAGCCTCTTCGCTCTTTCCGTGAACTCACTTTGCATAGCTCCCGTTGTCTTGTATGTGCTCTTCTTGGTCTGACCTGCATTTACAATGTCTCCGTCAGAACCGAGCATGCCTGCCACTGCAGCAGCTCCGGCTATAGCTCCGCATACGCCCCGGCCGTTTCCCATTCCGAAACCGAAGCCTTCAGTCAGTTTATATAAAGCGACCTCGTCGATTCCGATATCTTCCGCGAATACGCAGGCTACTGCCTGTGCACAGTTATATCCATCAGCATGTTTCTTTAAAGCTTCATCTGCTCTGCTCATTTCTTCTCTCCCTTATCTCTTAATTGCTATTCTGAAATATCGAAATCCGAATCAAGCAATCCGTCTCTTGCTATCTTGTTTTTAAGAACTTCGATATTGGCTATCAGCTCGTCTATATCCTTTTCGCAAAGTTCTTCCAGGGCAATCTCAAAAGCCCTTTCAGTGGTGTCTAAAACCTCGGTCAGATCGTCCCTGACAGCTTTCATATCCCCCTTCAGATTCGAATGTTTATTGGCCTCTTTATACCTGCTTATTACTTCCGTAAGCATAGGAAGATAATGCTCGAAGATATCTCTGGTCTTGAGCTTTAGCTCATCATGCCCTTCAGCCTTGGCATAGATTTTCTTCGTCAGCGATATTATATTATTCAAGCTATCCTTGTCGGTCTTGCGCACCAAAGCCTTACCGGAATCTTTCAGTTCTGCAATATAGCAAGCCTGTGCATCTACGGGTATGCCGCAGTTCAGGCAAAACATGGATTCCCTTCTGAGTCTGGCACCGCACTCTGAACAAATCATATATATCCTCCGATGTGTAATTCCACGGCCGATTTAATCATCCAAATCAGCTTTGTCGTTGTTAAAAGCTATTTCAAGATCGTAATAAAAACTCGTATTATCCTCCGGATCTTCTTTATAACTCCAACGATATCTTTCTTTTAACGTTCCTTTTTTATCCGATTCGGATTCTACCAGCAGGCCTTCTGCTCCGAGTATCTCAACAATCTCGGCATAACTCATGCGTTTTTTCATCTTCTGCCTGATCTCTTGGCTGAGCACTATCGGCTGACCGTTTTCTTTTTTTCTGTTGGCCGCAATCTCCTCTGCCTTGATAAGATTATGCTCTTCAATTTCAACAAGGTTTCCGTTTTTGCTGAATTGCAGTTCAATATTCGGCTTGTCGTAATAGTACTCGAAAGCTTCATCATCATAGAGTACGCCGGGCCACATATATATTTCACTGCCTTCATACATGCAGACACCGTCTTCTCCGAGAAAAACTACCACCTCGTCATGCGTCATACCGTATGAGAGTTTTTCATACTGTTCGGGAGTCACTCTAACGCTAATCTTCGGCAGCTGTTCTTCCGGATATACATCTCTGTCATTGCATTGGGTAGGCAATATAGAAAAAAGCAGTATCATGCAGAAGACTATTGCAGCAGTTACAATAATTCTCTTGCGTGATGCGCGTTTTTGCCTGAGCTGCTCGACTTTATTGTGTGCATTCATTTCTCCGCCTGCACGCTTACTGAGAGCCGCTCCGCATTTGTCACAAAACAGCGAGCCTGCCGGCATTTCATTGCCGCATTTTTTGCACTTTATCGTCTTTTCATCAATCAATATGTTCTTCCTGCCATTCGCTTAAGTATTTTATTATGCCGTCATCGAAATCCAAATAAACATAGGTATACATGTCTCCGCATTTGGCTTTCCAATAGTATTCTTTTGAAGTATATGTTTCGTTCTCAAATATTGAAAGAGAGGATCTAGCGAGTTTTCCCGGGCCTCCGAAAATCTCGCACACCTGCTCATAATTCATTCCCTCGCTGATCTTTTTAAACTGCTTTTTCTTTACCAAAACGGTATCCAGTTTTTCCCAGTCATAGGCTTCATGGATTTCTTGTGTCCCGTGTATCTCTTCTCCGTCAACTATCCCGTCTTCCAGTATGTGATTTGCCGTCGGCGTTATTGCTTTCGGATCACCATCATGGCTATAAGAAGAGAAGCGAACATCGAGTCTTCCGTGATAATCACCCGCATAGTATTCTCCGGGCCATGAATATGTGCAGAAGTATGAATTTGGATATAAATCTTCCTCGGTGAGTTTGCCCTCTCCGCCGACAATGTCTCGGACTTCTTCGTAGGTCATACCTATGTCTATTTTTTCGAGAACTTCCGGGCTCGCTACAGTATTCCAGCCTGTCAGATCTCTGTCATAAAAATGATTCTTTTCGTCCAGTTTGTACTCGACTCTTTCAATTGTTACGGTGATTGCGGAAATAATAAGCAGTAAAGCAAAAACGCCGGCAATTACTATGGCTATCAGCCTGCAGCCTTTCTTAGCCGTACCAAGAGCCCGCCTTGATTCTTCCTTCTTATTCTTCCTGTCCTCTTGAGCCACCCACTGTTCGCAGATTTCTCCGCATATATCGCAGTATTTCGAGTTGTCGGGAAGCTCCGCTCCGCAATTCTTACATTTCATACGTCACTCATTATACCACTTCACATTCAGAATTCCGTACGCTTTTCATTATTTCTGCATTTCTATGCAACACTTTTGCTCAATTGAGATACTATATATATGAGAGCGCTCTTCAGATGTAATTCATTTGAGGTAAAAAAGTGAGAAACAAGATTTCAAAAGAACAATTTTGTAATAAATACGGCGAACTAAAGGACAGTCTGTATCGCTATGCTCTGTATCGTTTGGGAAATCCCGATGATGCTGAGGATGCGGTCTCCGATACCGTACTGGCTGCCTGGCAGAGCATCGATAAACTTCGTGATGAGGAAGCTTTCAGTGCCTGGATCTTCAGCATACTCAGAAACACTTGTAGTGCGAAGATAAAGAGCCTTATAAAGCGAAGGGAAAAGCTGGAAAAGGCAGGAATCAAAGAGAAGTTAAACAAGGAATCTGCGGATTTAAGCGGAGCTTCGCTTTCCCTTGAGATACGCGAAGCCCTTGAAATTCTAAGTGATGAGGAACGTGATATAGTTCTGATGTCGATTGTCGCGGGGTTTACGAGTAAAGAAATATCGGAAATCACCGAACTCACGGCAGGAGCTGTAAGATCCAAGCTGTCCAGGAGCCTGTCCAAGATGCGAGACTTCCTGTCATAGTGCCGCCGCATAAAGAAATTGACACTCAGCTCTTATATTAACGGAGAAAGATAATGAAAAAGGATAAAAGCTCACTGAGCAATAAGGAATACATAAAGAAGATCTTCGCTGAAGACGGAATTAAAGCACCTGCGTCCCTCTCAGAGGACCGTGTTATGGATATGCTCAATTCCGAAGATAAGAAGGCCGAAGCCAAGAAAAAGACATACAAGGAAGCCATGAGACGCCCCCTTCTTCTCAAAGCTGTGGCTATTGCCGCTTGTGCTCTTGTCAGCGTAATCGGTATTTCCGGATTGTATTATTCCGGTTCATTTGCACCGAATACCGTTACCGCGGACGGGACGCTGTATGAGTTTAAAAGCGAGGCCGAGATAAGGCAACTTCTTCTTAAAACGGATGAATCCTCCCGTGATGAATACCTTCCCTTTAACCTGGGGCGTAGTGATGATGACATCCTTTATGAAAGCGAAATGGCTGCCGGATCCGAATCCGATGACGCTTCATCTAAGTCCGGCACGATAACTACGGGTAATTCAGACTACAGCGAAACCTATCTCCAGGTTGAGAATGTAGACGAAGCGGATATAGTAAAAACCGACGGCCGCTGCATATACTTCGTTGACAACAAAAGAGAAGTTGTTATCTATGAGGTAAAGGACGGAAAAACCGAAAAGCTTTCCACAATCGGAAACACGGGAGCAGAAAACTATATCGAAAAGATTTTCCTTAAAGGAGACACTCTGGTCACAGTCGGACATGTTTACGAGAATGATGAAGATTTCACGGCTGTGGTCACATACGACATCTCCGACAGAAGAGATCCGAAACTGCTGTCCGTATTCCGCCAAAGCGGACTCGATATTGTTGCAGCCCGCATGGTCGGAGACTACGTATACCTCGTATCCAACACTTATGCATATGAGGGACACGAGATTCCTAAGTTCAGTGTGAACGGAGAATTAAAGACTATGGATTGCAGCGATATATCATGCGTCCCGAATCCGACGAGGTCTTCCTATCTGATTCTCAGTGCGGTGGATATTTCCTCAGGAGCCGCAGCCAAATCCAAGACTAAGGCGGTTTTCGGTGCAACTCAGGAGGTCTATTGTAATGACCGCAATCTGTACTGCGCTATAAGTGAATGGGATGATAAATCAGACAGTGAGAGTACTCGCATCGTAAGAGCCTCTCTGGACGGTCTTAAGATTAAGTTTAATAAAACGGTATCGGTCAGAGGTTATATTAATAACCAGTTCTCAATGGATGAGAATAACGCCCATTTCAGAATTGCCACCACGTCAGAAAGAGGAGGCATGAACGTTAATAATCTCTTCGTTATGGATGATAAACTCGAGGAGACCGGAAGCATCACGGGATTTGCCAGAAACGAGAGCATAAAGGCGGTTCGTTTTATGGGAGATAAAGCCTACGTCATTACCTATGAGGCTATAGATCCGCTCTTCGTTATAGATCTGAAGGATCCTTCAAATCCGCGGATTGAAGGAGAAGTCAAAATAGACGGATTTTCCAGCATGCTGATTCCGATAGATAAAAACAGGCTTCTCGGTATAGGACATGCCACGGGAGACAACGGCTACGGAGGACAATACGATTCCGGACTTAAGCTCGCCCTTTTCGATATATCAAATCCGTCAGAGCCTAAGATTCTGGACAGCAAAGAATTTGAAAATATGTCTAGCCCTGCACAGGACACTCACCTCGCACTGACAGTCAATGAAAGCAAGGGATACTATGCCATCCCGTACGATATATATAACAATGACCTGATCATTACGGATGATGCAGAAGTTATCACAGAGGAATCCGGGGAGCCTGAGACAGAATACGGAGTGCTGGTATTCGGAACGGAAGATGAAAAAAGCAAGGCAGATGCTTCGATCAAAGTCTATGATCAGCACCGCCTTGCGAAAAGACAGATACTCAGAAGCCCGTACGTCGGAGACTATGTCTACGGTCTGGACGGCTACGGAGATATCTACAGCTTCAAGCCGTCTATAAAGTAGCTGCCATGACAGCTTTAATGGTATGCATACGGTTTTCGGCTTCGTCGAAGACTATTGAAGCTTCGCTTTCAAAGACCTCGTTGCTGACCTCCATGTGATCTACGCCGAAAAGTTCATACATCTCTTTTGCAACCTCAGTTTCGAGGTCATGGAAGGCAGGCAGGCAGTGCATGAATTTGCATTGCGGGCCTGCCATTTTCATTGTCTCCTCTTCTACACCGTACTTCTTGAGCTCGGCAATTCTTTCACTCCATGCAGCAAGAGGCTCACCCATGGAAACCCATACGTCAGTATAGATAATATCTGCTCCCGGAACCGCTTCCGCAGGTTCTTCAATGCACTCGATAACAGCGCCCGTCTTTTCGGCAATCTTCTGACATTTTTTTACGAGCTTCTTATCCGGCCAATACTTCTCAGGAGCGCATGCCACATAGTGCATGCCCATCTTGGCGCAGCCTACCATCAGAGAATTGCCCATGTTGAAGCAGGCATCTCCCATGAATACCAGTTTCTTACCTGCAAGATCACCGCAGTGTTCCTTTATGGTAAGAAAGTCTGCGAGAATCTGTGTCGGATGAGACTCGTCTGTCAGACCGTTCCAAACAGGAACTCCCGCATATTTTGCAAGCTCTTCCACTCTCTCCTGTCCGAAGCCCCTGTATTCTATTCCGTCATACATTCTTCCGAGAACACGCGCGGTATCCGCAATGGATTCCTTGGTTCCCATCTGAGAACCTGACGGATCAAGGTATGTTGAATGCATTCCGAGGTCCGCAGCGGCTACTTCGAATGAGCATCTTGTTCTGGTTGATGACTTTTCAAATATTAAAGCTATATTCTTACCCTCATGCAGCTTATGAGGAATTCCGTTCTTCTTCTCTTCCTTAAGCTTTGCAGCCAGGTCCAAGAGTTCGTTGATATCCTTAGTGCTGAGATCCAGCATCTTCAATAAGTGTTTTCCTTTGAGTGACATTTGTAATCCCTTTCTTATTCTTTAGACTCACACCCTATAAATATGCATTTCATACCCAATGGTGATTTGCGATTATATTCATCTTTTCGCATTTTTATGCACATATTAACCTCTGCCACTTTGCTTGTCAAGGTAATATCAAGTATCTTTATATATACAATCTTATTATATTCTGCATATATTTACATTTTTTGTTGACATAAGGGTAGCGTATTTTTATAATATCATTGTTATAAAAATACATTTCAAAACAGAGAGGATAGAAATATGGCAGACAAAAAATATAAGAAGATAGTACTCGCCTACTCAGGCGGACTCGACACATCCATCATCATTCCTTGGCTGAAGGAGAACTACGACAATCCTGAGATCATCGCAGTTGCAGGAAACGTAGGCCTCGCAGATGAACTTGACGGCCTTGAAGAAAAGGCACTTGCCACAGGCGCATCCAAGCTCATCATCGCAGATCTCATGGATGAGATGGTAGATGACATTATCATCCCTTCCCTTAAGATGGGAGCTAAGTATGAGACTTACCTTCTCGGAACAGCTTTCGCAAGACCTGTTATCGCTAAAAAGCTGGCAGAGGTTGCCCTCGAAGAAGGTGCGGATGCTATTGCTCACGGCTGCACAGGTAAAGGAAATGACCAGGTAAGATTCGAACTCGCTCTTAAGCGCTGGGCTCCTGAGACGGATATCATCGCTCCTTGGCGTGAGTGGGATATTAAGTCAAGAGATGAAGAAATCGATTACGCGGAGGCTCACAATGTACCTCTGAAGATTACAAGAGAAACCAACTATTCTAAGGATAAGAACCTCTGGCATCTGAGCCATGAAGGACTTGACCTTGAAGATCCGACCACAGAGCCTCAGTACGAGAAGGAAGGCTTCCTGGAAATGGGAGTATCCCCTATCCAGGCTCCGGACGAACCTACATATGTAAGCATAGGATTTGAGGCAGGCGCTCCTGTTTCAATCAACGGAGAGAAGATGAAGGCTTCTAAGATTATTGAGAAGCTGAACGAGATCGGTGGTGCCAATGGAATCGGAATCATCGATATCATCGAGAACAGACTTATCGGAATGAAGGTCCGCGGCGTATACGAGACACCGGGAGGAACCATCCTATACTTCGCACATAACAAGCTTGAGTCACTCACTATGGATAAAGAGACTCAGCACCTTAAGCAGAAGCTTGCCGTAGACTATGCGGACATGCTCTATAACGGCAAATGGTACACACCTCTTCAGGAGGCCCTGACTGCATTTGCCAACGAGGCCAACAAGAACGTGACAGGAGAAGTTAAGCTGAAACTCTATAAGGGCAATATCATCCCTGCAGGAGTTACATCACCTAACTCGCTTTACTCAGAGGAGCTCGCATCATTCGGCGAGACAGCATTCGACCACGGTCAGGCCGGAGGCTTCATCAATATTTGGGGACTGCCTACACTGGCTATGGCCCTTCTTGAGAAAGGCAAACTCTAATCAAGCAATATTTAAAGGAAAATAAATCACGACATGAATAAACTTTGGGCGGGCAGGACCGCCGGTAAAACAGCAAGCCTCGTCGATGAGATAAACTCATCCATCGGCGTAGATATGAGGCTGTATAAACAAGATATTAAGGGAAGCATTGCACACGCCGAGATGATGGCCAAGCAAGGCATCGTATCTGAAGCGGATGCAAGGCTTATCATCGAAGGCCTCACGGGAATCGAGCAGGATATCACATCCGGCGCTCTTGAAATAGATATGAGTGCAGAAGATATCCATATGTTCGTGGAGCAAGAGCTTACCAATCGCATAGGCGATACCGGTAAGATGCTCCACACCGCGAGGAGTCGTAATGACCAGGTTGCTCTGGATACCAAGATGTACTGCGCCGGGGCAGCAGACGATGTTGATGAAATGCTGGTTCAGCTCATGAAGGTGCTGGCAGACAAAGCGGAAAAAACTACAGGCGTGATAATGCCGGGATATACACACATGCAGCACGCACAGCCGGTATCTTTCGGCCAGCATCTTATGGCATATGCCATGATGTTCGAAAGAGACAGAGAGCGACTTGCAGACTGCAAGAAACGAATACTCTCCAGGTCCCCAATAGGAGCTTGCGCACTTGCGGGAACCACCTTCGACATCGACAGAGAGTATGAGGCGGGCCTTCTCGGATTTACCGGAGTTGCCCTAAACAGCATGGATGCCGTGTCAGACAGGGATCACTTCGTAGAACTACTGTCAGCGCTTTCCATCATAATGATGCACGTTTCCAGGCTATCGGAAGAAATCATCACTTGGTGTACATCTGAGTTCAGCTTTGTAAAGCTTCCGGATGAATACACTACGGGCTCTTCCATCATGCCGCAGAAAAAGAATCCTGACGTTGCGGAGTTATGCCGCGGTAAAACCGGCCGTGTTTACGGAAACCTAATGTCGCTTCTTACGACACTGAAAGGACTTCCGCTCGCATATAACAAAGATATTCAAGAGGATAAAATGCCGCTCTTCGACTCCGTTGAGACCGTAGAGCTTTGCATCGAAGCCTTTATAGAAATCGTAGATGTAATGCAGGTGGATGAGGAAAGTATGTATGAATCCGCCAAGGTAGGATACATAAATGCAACCGACCTTGCCGACTATCTCGTGGTAAAGGGCATGCCGTTCAGGGATGCATACAATGTCTCGGGAAAGATTGTCTCCTACTGCATAGGAAGAGATGTCGCTTTGGAAGATCTTCCTATTGAAGAGTTTAAGCAGTTCTCGGATCTCATTGAATCCGATGTTCATGAAAGACTCTCATTAAAAACCTGCATGGAGAAGCGCAACTCCCAAGGAGGCACGAGTCCCGAGCAGGTCATGAAACAAATTGAATATATAAGGTCAATAATCTAATTTCTATCCTTAAAGAAATTGCGTCCGCTTGTGTCGATGGTGACTATGAGCGGGCCTATTTCTTTTACGCGAACATGCCATGCCGCTTCCGGCATGCCGAGGTCAGTCCAATATCCTTCGAGGACTGACTCGGTGCAGGCAGCGCCCACTACTGCGCAGCCTGCAGGCATGACGCAGCATATACAGCCCTCCTCGCGGCAGGCTTTTTCTGTTTTCTCAGCCATTGCACCCTTTCCGACTATTATCTTAACGCCGGTCTTTCGGATGAACTCCTCCTCAAAGTCTTCCATCCTCATTGAAGTAGTCGGGCCCATAGCAAAACATTCCCAGCCGTCATCAACCCTTTTGACTATAGGGCCGGCATGAAGCAGGATTTTATCCGAGATATCCACAGGGATGTCCTGGCCGTCCACCACAACTCTCTCATGCACGGCATCACGACCGGTAAGAGCCTCTCCGCTGTAGTAGAATACGTCTCCCGCTTTCAAATCCTTTATATCTTCAGTTGTCACAGGCTCTTTGATAATGCGCCTGCCATCTCTTATCTCAGTCATATTCCTCCTGAACCCATCCTAATAGTTAAAGTCCTTATGTGTATCGGATTTCCAATTTAAATCTCTGTCAAAGCAGATATGCCCTCTTCTGTGAACCCAGCACCCGGTAGCTACTGCCACTCCCATGCATGCGGGATGGCGGGCAGTGTCCACCACATTTACGCCGTAGACGGTATTCTTACCGCCGAGCCCCTGCGGACCTATGCCGCTTTCATTAAGCGCTTTCTCAAGCCTTTTCTCCATCAAGGCAGCTCCTTCATCCTCATTTACCGAATCCACGGACATCAGCAGCGCACGCTTTGCATTAAGAGCAGCAGTCTCAGAGCTGTTCCCCAGACCCACGCCTACCAGAAGCGGCGGGCATGCATTCGGTCCCTTCTCCAGCACGCGCTCCAAAACAAAGGCTTCAGCCCCTTCATAGCCCTGGCTCGGCGTCAGGACAGCAGATGCGCCCGGCATCGAGCTTCCGCCGCCCGCCGGATATACGTATATCTCGCAGTTATCTCTGCCCGGCATTATCTCCCACCAAACAGTAGGAGCTCCCGGGCCCATATTAGTCCCGGTGTTCTCCTCGCTGAAAGTCTCCACCACATTGAGCCTGAGCGGAGTCTCCTCGGTGGCCTCTGCTAAAGCTTCCTTCAAAACCTCCTCCAAATCTCCGAGCAGAGGAAACTCCGAGCCGCACTTAATCAGGAACTGCATAAAGCCCGTGTCCTGACATATTGGGCGCTCCATCTCTTCAGCCAATCTAAGATTTTCAAGCATCACATCATAAATCTGAAGAGCCCTCGGATTGTCTTCCGCTTCATAAAGTTCCCCAAGCTTCGACATCACATCATCCGGCAGATGGATCGCGGTATGCTTTATGAATTGCGCCATAATCTCCGTCATTTTTTTGCTGTAAATTCTGTCAGTCATAAGCTTCTTTCGTCCCTGCTTTTTCTCTGCACTTTATCCTTTAAACCAAATCAATATGGCTTCCCTTGTCCGTCTTTATTACCTCCAGATGCGTCGGAATAACGCTCTCCAGAAGTTTGACATGGGAGATGATTCCTATCATGCCGCTGCTCTGTCTGACGCTCTCTAACACCATCATAGCGTCGGCAATAGAATCCTCATCCAGCGTTCCGAATCCCTCGTCTATAAACAACGCTTCTATCTGAACGCCCGTCTTCTGAGCCACGGTAGACATGCCTATCGAAAGCGCCAGTGAAACCAGGAATTTCTCACCGCCCGACAGCATGCTTACGCTTCTTCCGTCTTTATCCGGGCTTCTGTTATCGCTTACCTTAAGCTCCAGTCCGCGCTTGTTACCGCTTCCTCTCTCATCAGTTCTGATGAGGCGGTATCTTCCGCCGTGTACATTTGACAGCATATCATTTGCATAAGATATTACCTGCTCAAACATTACCGCCAAGACATACCTTTGGATGCCGACTCCCCGATCTCCTCTGAGAGTCGCTGCGAAACTGCAGTCAGCCTCCGCCTCATTTATCTCACCCGCGTAGTGCTCATATTTCTTACCGAGCTTTTCCTTCTTAGCAATGAGATTCTCAATGCTCTTACTGAGTACTGAAGAACTGCTGTTATACTCATTTAATTCATTCGTTATCTCTCTCTGTCTCTCATCAAAAAGCGAAGCATCAGGTTCCGTCTTTCCCTTGAGTTCTTCCTTCCTGACTTTAAGAGCGTCCGCATTGTCTTTGCACTTGGTATCGTATTCTACGATTTCCCGGTGAAGCCGTCTCCTCTCATCCTCATCTAAAAGATCGGATTTAAGCTCATTTGCATCCTTATAGCCCTTTTCTTTCAAGCCCTTCTCCAGCTCGGAAGTCGCTGTCTCCAGCGTCTTTTCGGCTTTTTCTTCCTCTTCCTTATCCTGCTTTATCCTCTGCTGAAGCTCAGTCAGATTCTTCTGAACAGCCGAAAGTCTCGTCTCAAGTTCCTTGTTCTCTTCTTGGTACTCAGCGATCTTATCCTTGGCTTTCCCGATAGCTTTTTCAAGAGCCGCCAGGTCATCTATCCCTTCGATAAGATTAGAAGATGCCGCCCTAAGTTCAGACTCAGCAGCAGCCGTCTTCTTAACCGCCTCATCAAACGCGGTCTTCTTTTCTTCCCAGGCTTTTACCGCCGCAGCGCTTTCTTCCTCTTTTCTGTCCCAGGCCGCCTTGGCAGCTTCTCTTTCTTTTTCTTTTTCATCTGCCTCTTCCTTGCTTACGCTACCCGGGATCTTAGCTGCAGGCGAGGGATGCTCAGTGCTTCCGCATACGGGACATGCCGCACCATCTATAAGGCCTGATGCTATCTCTCCGTATATTCCTTCGAAGTATTTATCTCTGTATTCCTTTGCCTTAGCATCTGCCTCGCTGAATGCCTCGGCCGCCTTAACAGCCGCCTCTTCCGACGCTTTCTTCTTGTCTTCAGCCAAGGCCGCTTCTTTCTCCGCCTCTTCCTGAGCCTTCTCGGCTGCATCCGAAGCCGCCTTAAGCTCGGCATACTTCTCATAAGAAGCTTGCCTTACCTCGTACTCTCCTATCTTTTTCTGCAGATTCTCTACGGGTGATTCTGCATCGTGTCTTTTCTTATCTTCCTCCGCAGAAGAGAGTTCTCCCTTAACCTCCGGGAGGGCCTCTTCGCTTTCTTCTCTCTTTTCTTTTCTTCCCTCGTATTCAGCTGCGGCTTTCTCATGCTCTGTCAGTAAGCTTCTCAGAGCCTCGGCTTTTTCCGCCAGCTCATACGCCTTTCTGTTCTCATCAGCATCAGTCTTAGCAGCATGCAAATCCTCTTTTTCTTTTTCCAACTGATGCATATGCTTGAACTGCTCAGCCAATTGGATATCTTTATTCAGTTCTTCCTGCTTTTTGTCACTGTCAAAAGCATCATGAGCAGCCTTCAGTGCCTGATTCTCTTTCTCAAGTTCCTCTATCTTCTCTGCCAGCTCTTCCAAAGTGCTGACACCCGCTTCTTCCAATGACAAATCTACCTCATGTTTCTCTTCTCTCAGGGCATCTCTTCTCTTGACGGCCGTCTCATAGAACTTCTGAGCATATGAAGACCAGCGCTCAGTGCCGAAGATTTTCTTAAGTATGGTCTCTTTCTCATCCGACGGTGCTATAAGGAATCTCTCGAACTGCCCCTGCGGCAGGAATACCACCTGCCGGAACTGATCCTTGGAAAGTCCTATCAATTCTTCTGCCTTATCATTTAGATCCTTCTGCTTCGGATTATTGAAAAATGGGATTATGTTTCCGTCTTCGTCTATCTCACCGGCCTCATATGTATCAGCCAGATTGACCCTCTTTTGTTTCAGTATCCGCTTAAAGACGTACCTGTGCCCCTTTGATTCGAAGCTGAAAGATACGAAAGTCTCCATCTCAGGCGGTGCCTGTGTGCAGCGCCAGTCCTCGAGGTCATTACGGCCTATCATGCCGCCGCGTCCGCCGCCGGTCACTTTTCTGAGGTAAACTTCGCCCGTGCTCTCCCCGTATAATGCGAAGGATATGGCATCGAAAATAGTCGTCTTTCCGGATCCGGTGCTTCCTTTAATCAGGAACATCCCTTTTTCGAAAAGCTTCTCAAAGTCTATGCTCTGCTTTTCCACGTACGGACCGAAGGCCTGCATTTCCAGTTTTAACGGTTTCATGCCGGATCCTCCTCAACCATAGCAACGGCGTCCTCAAACAATTTCTTTAAATGCTCACTCGGTTCTTCAGCGCAAACCTCCCTGCAAAAGCTTTCTAATACTTTTACCGGGTCCGTCTGCATCCTCTCATACTCTTCTACAGTAAGCGTAATGCTTGACTCAGCGTTATCAAAGCTTCTGCTCTCACACTCAAACAAATTCGTATATATCTCTCTGAGCTGAGAAAGCCCCGCCATTCCGACCGGCCTGTCAGTCACTCTGAGTTTTACATAACCATTCACCACATCCTCCGGATAATCCGCTTTTATAAGCTCATCAAAACTTCCTTCCAAAGTGCTTCTCTTATGCAGCGGATGAAGCGGAATCGTCTTCCTCTTCATATCCTTGGTATCAATTATTGTCACACTCTTTTCCTGGCCCTCCTCCTTACCGAAGGAGTAAACCATAGGAGTTCCTGAGTATCTTACTTTCTCATTTACGTCCTGCGGCTTATGTATATGCCCGAGAGCCGTATAGTCGAATGCGTCGAACACCTTAGCAGATATCTGAGTGGCCGTCCCTATAACAGCAGCTCTGTCACTTGTGGAGGTCTCGGAATTCGTAATAAAAGCATGCGCCAGCAGTATATGTTTCTTTGAAGGATCAAAATCCTCTTCCATATTCTTAACAGCCACTGAATATGCGTCCTCTATGCTTTTTATCTCATCCTTCTTTTCCGGGAATACGCTCTTTACCTTCTCCTCCGTAATCCAAGGAAGCAGATAAACATCCGCATCGCTTAGACTGACTTTCCGCACTTCTCTTTGAAGCGACCCCGCGACATGAAGATTCGCAGATGCCAAAAGATTCGAGCAGCTCTCCAGACGCTCCGCTCCGTCGTGATTCCCCGCAATAATGATTACAGGCACGCCAAGGCCAAGACAAATCTCTGTCATCGCCTTATCGTAGAGTTTTATGGCTTCTGCCGATGCCACTGACCTGTCGTAAACATCGCCGGCTATCATCAAAGCTTCAGCATTCTCATCCTTTATTATCTCGCAGATCTCATCAATGAAATGACTTTGATCCTCCAGCAGATAGCGTCCGCCGTCCGCTGCTCCGAGATGCCAGTCCGAAGTGTGAATAATTTTCATGTCATTATTATAATACACTTTGCCCTGCTCTATAGATTTATTTGAAATAAAAAAGACCTCTCTGCCGAATTCGGTAAAGAGGTCTCATATTCATTTTAAGGTATAAATTAGCCGAGAAGCTTGTCTGAAAGCTTAGCCTTGATAGCCTTCTTAGCAGGAATCTGAATCTCAGCACCTGTCTGAGGGTTGCGGCCTGTTCTGGCTGCTCTTGTAGTAACCTCTGCCTTGAATGTTCCAGGGAATACTACCTTGTCACCCTTCTTGAGTGCATCACTTGTTACCTCGAAAAATGCGTTTACTGCTGCAGTAGCATCCTTCTTGCTGAATCCTGTCTTTTCTGCAAACTTTTCGATAAATTCTGCTTTAGTCATTGTTATAAACTCCCTTCATCTATTGATAGTCTGTTAATCCGAAATGTCGTTAAACGACATCACACTCAATGATTATAAGACATTCCGAAGAAAAAATCTATCATGTAGTTGAAAATATACACGATTTGTGCGGCATTTTTCTAAAAGCCTGTCTGTTTAACTGTCCTTATCGATTTTAGAACATGATTCGCAGTAAGGACAGCCTATGCATTTGCTGCCCTTCTTCTTCTCTTTGTAGATATATCTTCCGGCCAGAAATACCGCCAAAACAACTACTGCAGTAGCAATTATCGTTGATGACATGATCCGATTCCTCCCTATACTAATACCCCGTTATGCTGCAGCTCCGCTTTTACCATCTCTGTGGAGCCTGTACTTCTCATCAAAATGAGCCCTGGTCTTTCTGCCTATCAGTATAACGGCAGTTGCCATAATAGCCACTGCGATAAGTCCCGGAATAAATGCATTTCCGAAGTGGCCTTCAGTAAAGAGTGTTCCGAACTGATGGATCAGGAACGCAACAGTGTATCCTGTCCCCAGTTGAAGTCCGATAGCGCCCCAAAGCCAAGCTCTGCTCTTCATCTCAGAGTTCATAGCACCTATTGCAGCAAAGCAAGGAGGTGTGTAGAGGTTGAAGAAAAGATATGCAAGAGCCGTTACGGACGTAAGACCCGTAGCCATTGCAACATTATTGGCACCGCCTGTCATTTCAAGCTCATCCACGTCGATGAATGCTGTAAGACCGTAAACTACAGCAAGCGTACCTACCACGTTCTCCTTAGCAATGAATCCCGTAATCGCCGCTGCTGCCAGCTGCCATACACCGAATCCGAGCGGAATCAAAAGGATGGCAAACGGAGAGGCGATGGATGCGAGGATAGACGTATTCTCTGCACCTTCTTCCACTACATTGAAGTGCCAATCGAATGTCTGCATTATCTGAACCACCGTGTTGCAGATGAGGATGATGGTGGCAGCCTTTATGATATATGCCTTAGCTCTTTCCATCATTGATTTGAACGCGAACTTCAGACTAGGCATTTTCCACTTAGGAAGCTCCATGATGAAGAAAGATTTTCTGTATTTATAACCTGTGATGTATTTAATCAGCAACGCTCCGAGGAAGATGAGCAACAGTCCGAAGAAGTAGCTCAGCGTACTGACCCATCCCGCGCCGGCAAAGAACGCACCTGCGAAGAGCGCGATTACCGGAATCTTAGCTCCGCATGGGATGAAGGTCGCCAACATAGAAGTGGCTCTTCTTTCTCTCTCATCACGGATAGTCCTGCATGCCATGATGGCAGGTATTCCGCAACCTGTACCGATTACAACAGGGATTACGGATTTGCCCGAAAGGCCTACTCTTTTGAAGATCGGATCCATTACAGCGCTTACTCTGGCCATGTATCCGCAGTCCTCAAGCAGGGCAATCAAGAAATACATTACCATTACGAGCGGGAGGAATCCGACTACGGCTCCAACTCCGCCGACGATACCGTCTGCAAGGAGCGCAGAGAGAATAGCAGGACTGTTTTCGAGTTTTCCTGCAACCCACTCTTGGAATGTCTCAATCCATCCAACCAGCCAGTCAGCTACCAGCGGTCCGAGCCATGCCTGGGATACCCAGAACACAGCCCACATAACAGCGGCGAAAACGAGTATGCCAGCTATAGGATTTGTGAGCACTCCGTCGAGTTTATCTGACTTGGTAGTCTCAGATGAGAGCATCTCTCTCTTTTCTACGTTTGCAACTATATCATTTACGAACGAGAAACGCTTTCTGTCCTCAGCATCTACTTCTGCCTTGTTTTGGAGATTGATGTCAGCCTGTACATATGGCGCACTCTGACCACCTCCGACGAGCTCGATGGCATTGGAGATTACATCCTTGAGGCCTTTGCCCTCTGTCGATGTGGTTTCAAATACCGGGCACTTCAGCTTTTCCGAAAGCTTTTTTACATCGATTTTAGTGCCTTCTTTTTCATTGATGTCTGACTTATTGAGGGCCACCACTACAGGGATGCCGAGCTCAAGCAGCTGAGTCGTAAAGAACAATGACCTGCTGAGGTTGGTCGCATCCACTATGTTGACTATAGCGTCCGGATTGGCAGTGCGAACATATTCGCTTGTGATGCCTTCCTCCGGCGTAAATGGCGACATGGAATAAGCACCCGGAAGGTCAACGGCTACTACCTCTTTCCCTCCGGTGTACTCTTCCTTGATAGGGTACTCCTTGCTTCCTACGGTAACTCCACCCCAGTTGCCGACCTTCTCGCTCCTGCCTGTCAGGGCATTGTACATCGTGGTCTTGCCGCTGTTTGGGTTACCGGCAAATGCAATTCTCATAAAACAATTCTCCTTTCTTTATTACACAATAATGGCAGACGAAAGAAGCTCATCGAGATTGTATCTTCCGTCTTTGATAGCCACTATGCAGCTCTTTTTCTTTTTGGAAATCAAAGTGATAGGCTCGCCCACATAACAGCCTAATCTGAACAGAAATGAGTTCATTTCCTCATCATCTGTATTGATTTCTTTTACGGTGTATGTTTTGCCCGGTTCTGCGTTTAACAGCATTATTTTTTCCTCCATACCTTCACCTGCATTCCTTTCGCATAGCGATTAGGTTAGCAAGCGCTAACCTTCCGATTGCATTATAGTTAGCATAGACTAACATGTCAAGCGGAACTTTGAATTATGCGGCTATTGTGTTAATCTAACTAATATAGCTAATAGCCAAAGGAGAATATAGAAATGGCAATGCAAGAATCAGGAGAAATGTATCTCGAAACCATATACATACTCTCTCAGGAGTCTGACAGCGTGCGCGCTATTGACGTAGGACAATACATGGGTTTTTCCAAGCCTTCGGTGAGCCGCGCTCTCGGAATACTAAAAAAAGACGGCCTAGTTACGGCCGACGAATCAGGTCATTTAAAATTGTCCAAAGAAGGCAATAAAATCGCCAGGAAAATATATGAGAGGCATACCATCCTGACCAAGATGTTTATGGCACTTGGCGTGGATGAAAAGACTGCATCCGATGATGCTTGCCGCATAGAGCACTATATAAGCGACAAGACATTTAAAGCAGTTAAAGCCCATATGGAAAAATGGCTTAAAGAAGACTAGTTTTATTTAATTAATCCCATTTCCTTTGCCTGCTTGATAATCATAGGAAAGTCTCCCAATGAAACATCCACATCGTGCTTCTTCACAAAGCCCAGAAATTCACCCATTGTGATCTTGTTATCTGCCAAAATATCATCGACTTCCTTCTTCAGGTTCTCGTCAGTTTCATACTGCTTAATCAATTCTTCTACAGTTGCCATAGCTGCCTCCTTTATCGTTGTTTATCGTTAATATGTTACCGTTCAACCAGGAGCGAAGCTCCATCAAGCTCGCTTGGTTGGAGCGAGCGACGCCGTCAACAGACGACGGGAGCTTCAGCTCATGAGATCGTCAGTCGGGGACATCCGGCGTCTGTTATTTCAGTCCCGGAAAATCTAATTGTCTTAACGCCTCAAAGAGCACTATATTGGCTGCATTCGACAGATTAAATGATCTGAGGCGCGTATCCTCACTCATGGGAATGCGAATAGCCTGATCTTTATGCGAATCGATATACTCCTTCGGGAGCCCTGCAGTCTCTTTTCCGAATAGTATCATGTCCTCGTCCTTAAAATCCGCATCGGTGTATAACTTGTCCGCTTTGGTAGTTGAAAGCCACATGCGTCTTCCCTCATATTTTTTCAGGAAGTCTTCAAAGCTTTCATGCACCTCCAGTTTCACATAAGGCCAATAATCGAGTCCTGCGCGTCTCAGCGCTTTTTCCTCTATGCTGAAACCGAGAGGTTTTACAAGATGAAGCACGCTTCCCGTTGCAGCTGCCGTCCTCGCAATATTACCCGTATTAGGTGGTATTTCAGGTTCAACAAGTACAATATGAATCATTATTTCTCAATGCTGGTTCCGTTAAGTTTTACAATATCCTGCACCGGAATGACTATGCACTCCTCTCCGTTTATCTTCTGAGTGCGAAGATTGTCGGCCCGTGCAACTGCTTTCATGTTTGATGTTTCAACAGACACTTTATCTCCGAGATTAGGAATCTGACTTTCCTTGAACGCAGATCTGAAGAGCTCAGCCTTTTCACCGGACAGCCTGTCCGAAATAACATCGCAAAGCGACTCCTTAATTACGGATTCTTCTCCTGCGAATGTTGATTGGACTGCAGCCACTACGGAAAAAGCATCCTCTCCGAGAGTTTCCGATAATGCTGTATAGAAAGCATCCTTTATTTCGGCCGGGGACTTCGGAGTAGATCCGATTGCGTCTATCAGCTCCTGGTGCTTGTCCTTTGAAAAATAGTAGGAGGCGTAGTCAGGAAAACACAGCATTCCTACCAGCGGTCCGGAAAGGACACTTCCGGTAGGCGCTCCCCTAAACTCGCTCCCTTTATACTTAAGAACTGCCTTGGAGTTCTTAACCGGGCATATCGCGATTATTGTATACGGAGCCTGCTCCTCCTCGGTCTCCCACACACCCTGTGAGTACAGAATGCAATAGTTTTGATCAAGTTTAAGATTTTCGATGACAGCGCCGACCAGCGCCTCTGCATCATAGGATTTCTTCAGCGTCAAATCCAAAGTTTTTTTGCCTTCAGATGCAACGCTTCTCAGAATTTTATGGTACATTTCGGTCTCTTCATCCGTGAGATCCAAAATGGGAATCTTCATGCTTGAAATGGGTTTTCCTGCGTTTACATATACCCCCTTGATATCTTTAAAATCTTCTAATGTAGGTTCTAATCTCACTATACTATACTATCCTTTCAAAACAATTATTCTGTTTACACCCTTCAGATGTATTTACCTGTTTTATCTTTATAGACAAAATTTGTAGTTCCGCCGCATGCTCTGCATAAATATGATTTATATCCGAAGCCTTCACCGCATCCGCCGAAACCCGCCTGCAGATCTCCCGAGCCGCAGTGAGCACAGAGAAGCACTGCATCACCGCTTCGATTATCTGTATATTCCTTTTTTCCGTAGTTGGGCAGTTTATTCATATTAAGTTCGGCGGATCCTTTGAAACTCAAATCCACCCTTTTGGCGTCCTCATCATGCATTACCCACTTGCCGTCAGCCATTTTTACGCCTTTCCTCCAGGACTCTGTTCAGCACCCCGCCGCCAAAGAGTATCATAACCATATACCTGAGCCAAAGCAGGAACATAAATACCGCAGCCAAAGAACCGTATAAGGTGGAATATTTGTAAGACTTGGAAATGAAAAAAGAAAACAAGCCGGTGAAAATCATCCACGCGATACCTGTAGCGACAGCGCCGGGTATTTGGCTCCTCAGCGTTCTTGTTTTTGCGGGAAGTTTTGCAAAAAGCTGAATTATTACATAAAGAGCTACAAGTATGGTCAATACGGATCCGACAACACCTGCAGTAGAGTCTCCGAGCATACCGAAAAGAATCATCGCAGGAAAGAGCAGGATCAGAGCCAAAGTGAAGCCTATTCTTTTGAGAATCGACTGTCCGAGGCTGACACCTTTTTCCACGATTTCTTCTTTTTCACTTACAAATGACT
This sequence comes from uncultured Eubacteriales bacterium, assembly GCA_902773835.1. Taxonomy (GTDB): domain Bacteria; phylum Bacillota; class Clostridia; order Peptostreptococcales; family Anaerovoracaceae; genus Crickella. Next base: position 21,733 of record CACYFZ010000014.1, read on the forward strand.
CATCAGCCTCTTCATCTTGGCTGTCCAGTTCATCGAGTCCTTTCTGTATCGCCATGACTCCTTGACTGGCTGACCACAGAGCTGTCACTGCAGCAAGCGAAGCCAGCAGTCCGCCTGACTGCGCTTTAACATCCGTTACAACAGAGAGAACCATTTCTTTAAGCGCCTCCAGATCCGGCAGCATTTTAAGCAGCATATCCGCTACGTCTTCCGCCGAATATCCCGGAATAAGATTTACTACGGATATAATCAGGATAATAAAAGGTATTAAGGCCGTAGCGATAAACAGCGTTGCGTAGCCCGAGTACACCGTAATCTTATTCTCCTTAAACATATTAAAACCGGGAATAATTAATTCTTTTATCTTTTGAGCTAAGCCCTTTAGTTTTTCCATCTGTTATTAGTTTATCGCTGTATGTCTTAATGTCCTTCCTCGGCATTTTCAGTTTCTGAAGACGTCTGCGGTTCATATTCGCTTACCGTCTTGATCAGCTCCGTCACAATAAGAGCTACATTGATAAATGCCACCGCAACGGCTATACCGGTAGAAGCCCCTTTCATTACTTCCCTGGTCTTTTCCAATTTGGATTTGTCAATAAACATAATACACTCTCCCGTCTTTACGTTTAGGTGCTGAAGGATTTCCTTCACTACTTTCCGTCTGCGAAACTGGTGAACGCTTCATTCTCAGTCTTCGGCAGTCCGTACTTATCCTTTGCATCTGAGATGGCTCTCATCATAAATACCATGTTGCGCGCCAGATTTCGCATAACCTGGAGTCCTTCCAAATCCTTTCTTACGTCCTCAGGTGTAAAGCCGTGCACCTGATTCCAATATGTGGACGATGCCACAGGCATGCTGCTGATGGTAAAATACTTATTCAAAACATCGAAGCTGGCTGTATTTCCGCCCCTTCTGGCACTTACAACCGAGGCTCCCACCTTCATGCGAAGGTCCTTGCTCATCATTGTACTGTAAAAGAGTCTGTCTAAAAAGCAAAGCAGGCTTCCGTTCGGAGACCCGTAGTAAACCGGCGATCCTATTACAAGGCCGTCTGCTTCATCCAGTTTTTCCGCTGCCTCGTTGACCAAATCATCAAAGACACATTTTCCTGATTCCATGCATTTTCTGCAGGAGATGCATCCTCTGATGTTCTGATTGCCTACCTGTATAATTTCAGTCTCTACTCCCTCTGTCTCAAATATTTTCACCATTTCTTCCAGAGCGGTTGCTGTACAACCGTCCTTCTTCGGGCTTCCGTTTATGAGTAATACTTTAGCCATCTTTTCCTCCTTTTTCACCCTGTCTTTTCTTAATTATCTTTATTATTGCTCGTATTGTTTCCGGAGTCTTTCTATGTGCTCCTTCATTTCTTCCACCACGCTTCCCGGTGCCACGATCTTGATATCTCCGTCGATGCCCATTATCCATCCGAAGAATTGACCGCTGACGGCAACCGTCACAGTTGTCTTGAAATGCGTGTCGCTTATCGGAGCGATTATAAGATCTTTTCCGAAGCGGTCTATCAATACGTTTATCATCTTGTTCTCTGCCTCGAGGGTGACCTTGGTCTCGTCCCCTGCGTACATGCCGAAAAGCGTATTGGTATAGTGTGCTATATTGAATTCTTTAAAGGCATCATGGCCTTCACGCTTTTCATCCGCAATCTCTATCGATGTCATCTTATCCACGCGATAGTGAATGATTGTCTCATGCTTTGCATCATATGCCACGAGGTAATACTTCTCGTCATCCCACATAAGTGCCCAAGGACTCAGAGTATACCATTTGCCGTCATATCGCAGTTGCATCTCTTTTTCAAGATTCCAGTCGAAGTACTTGAATCTGATCTGTCTGTTGGTGCCTATGGCCTCATGTATCTTGTCTACATTATAGTAGATGCTTTCGTTCATGGTCTTTACACGGCCTGAAATGAGAACCTGCCTGTGAAGTTTGGATCCCTCGTGCCTACTTACGAGCGACTCAAGCTTCTTGATAAGCTGATCCGACTTCTTGTCCGTTATAAACTTGGCGGACTGAACAGAGTCCACCAGCAGTTTAAGTTCCGGGAGTTCAAAGTCTCGGCTCCCGAGGTAATAGTAGTGACTGCGTCCTTCATGCTCGGCGATTATATCAAGGCCGAATCTGCGTAGTTCCTCGAAATCCTGATACAAGGTCTTTCTGTCCGCTTTGACATCATACTCGTCCAGTTTCCGAACTATTTCAGGCATGGTAAGCGCGTGGTTATCGTCTGTCTCCTCAGAGAAGATCTTAACCAGATAGAGCATCTTAAGTTTTTGATTCTCACCCTTACGCGTTGCCATTAGTGTTTGCTTTCATATCCGGCTTCAGCTGCGATATCTTCCCAGTAGTCACGCTTCTCTCCTTTTCCTCTGTTGATAAGGAGAAGTATCACTAAAACTACCGCAAGTACTACTGATGCTCCGATACTTCCCTCTACACCGAAGGCTGTATCATAGAAGAATCCTGAATTGGCCGATGCAGCTTCGAGTTTAAATATTGAATAATCGGACACTCTTCCGCTGTTAGGCAGTCCGAAGATGATATTCTGTGTGTAGTTCCAAAGTGTGTGAAACCACATTGCAGCCCAAAGGCTGTTGTAGTAATAGACCATTACCGAAAAGATAATACCTACGAGGACGATCTGGCATCCTGCGATAGCAGTGAATCCCGGATTTGGCATGTGAAGAACCATAAAGACTATGGAATTTCCCAGTATAGCCACCCATGGGCTCTTATATCTTCTCCTGAGTTTCTGGTAGAAATACAGTCTGTCCGTTATTTCTTCCGCACCTGATTGAATAAATACGACTGCAAGGAATATGAGTAGGATAATCGGCTTGAATCCGTTAAATGACAGCTTAATATCTCCCATAAGCACGGACATCAGTACGCAGAATCCGTTGGTAGCGAAACCGAGCAAAGCACCTACCAGTATTCCTTTGAGGTTATTTCCTTCCCTGTTATAACCCCAGGCTTTAAGCATCGGTCTGTTGCCTTTTGGAATCGCTATAAATAAAAATGCAATGATCCAAATGCCTATGAAGGTTAAATACTCAAGAAAAAATGCCGCCAGGTTGTCACTGCCGAAGAATGATTCCAATCTGCCCTGAAGCCCGAGCTTTTTGAATGCTGTATCAGCAACTCCCATTCCGCCTACCATCAGAACAACCGATAACACTCCTGCGATTAATAATTGGTCCGTCCATTTTCTCGACGGTCTCGTTATTTTTTCAATAATACCTTTCACTTCTTATTCTCCTTATTCTTTTCCTTCTTTCTGTCTGAGCTGCTCAAGCATCAGATTGTAACACCTTTATTAAACGTTCTTTCAGCAGATCATATCTTTCTTTCTTGGATGCATCAGAAAAATGATCCTCTCTGAACTGCTCGGTAACGTTGTCATAATCGAGGGCGACATCCCCGAACTGCTCACTCGTGATATCAAAAGTGCAGTCTCCTACGACGTTAAAGCAGTGGTAACCGCCTTCATCCAGAGGAATGCCGTATACCTTACCTCCGTAAAAGTCCTGAAGGATAAATGAGGTAATAGAGCATTGACCGAGTGTCGGATTCTCTTCTGACCACTCAGGTCTATACCTTGGCGCACATGTCTCATAGCACCATGCATTCAAAAATTTGTCGTAATAGTCGCGAGGCGTAAGCCCTTTGGGATCTTTGACATCGGCTGTCTTCCAGCCATAGAATTTATATGTCTTCATCACTCCTCCTCTTCTCAACTCATTATTAATTCTACCACAGAGACGTCGCCTTTGTATGATAAAAGCGCTGAATCTAAGATGATTCAGCGCTGAATCATTGTATCCTTTACTGCTCCTACTTATTATTCTCGGCAACAACATTACTCGCGCCTCTGTATTCGAGACAGAGCATAGTCAAGTCATCGAACTGCTCTGCATTTCCGACGAATTCATCTACGGATGCGCGGACGATCTTAAGAACTTCCTTCGGACTCGTATTATCTTTGGAATTAAGTGCATCGATCATTCTGTCTGTACCGAAGAGTTCATTGTTTGCGTTCGTTGCCTCAGGCACACCGTCCGTATAAACGAATATCTTATCTCCTAATTTTAGTTCTAAATCGTAATCTTTATACATAGCTCCATCCATGCCGCCGAGAACGAGTCCGTGCTTATCCTTGAAGAGTTCAAATCTTCCGTCATGGTATATCGCAGGGTATTCGTGTCCGGCGCTTGCACAGTTCATCTTTCCCGTCGACAGTTCCAAAATACCTATCCAGGTCGTTACGAACATCTCCATTTTATTCTGTGCACAGAGCGCTTCGTTGGCCTTGTTCAAAACCTCAGCCGCTCCGATTCCCAGCATAGCAAAGTTCTGTACTACGGTCTTGGATATCATCATAAAGAGGGCCGCCGGCACTCCCTTTCCGCTTACGTCCGCCATTACAATGCCGAGATGATCATCATCGATCATAAAGAAATCATAGAAGTCTCCGCCGACTTCCTTGGCCGGGTCCATGCTGGCATAGAGGTCGAATTCCTCTCTGTTAGGAAAGGCCGGGAAGATCGAAGGAAGCATGCCGGCCTGGATTTCAGTGGCCATATTGAGCTCAGTCTGCGTTGCCGCAAGCTTAGTGCTCTTGTCGTTGAATATGATGCAATACATGATGATCAGCGACATCAGAATAACTCCGTACTGCGATGCATTGCCGAACTCTCCGAGAGTCGAGGCATAATTGATAAGCGGCAGGAATATAAATGTCAGCGCGGCAATCTTTTGATTACGCGGGCTTTCGCTCCTGATAATGAGGATTGTCGTGATAATCGATGCTACTGTGAGATATATGTCCTCAAGAAATGACAGGCCGGAAGCCTGATACACCCCTGTCTTGCTGACCGTAAAGGTAAGCGGGAAGAAAGCATTTGACAATACAACCAGAGTCTCAAGTCCGAGCAGAATCGGAATGCCTCTGTCCGCCCATCTTTGAAGTTTTCCCTTAAAGTCCAGCGTTTTTCTAACATACAGATAGAAATAGTAAATCATTACAAGATCTATCAGCTTGCTTAGCATGACGAACATGAAGTTCAGGCTGTGCAGCTCCTCCAATCCCGTTGTGTAATACATGAGTGTATTCACCAAAAAACCTGCACTCGCCAGGACTATCAACGATCTGAAAGACCTTATTCCGTCGCTCTTCTGCTTCATGCATCCGTAGTACAATGCCGCACAGGTAAATGCCCCCATCGCATCTACACCGCAATCGAATAAATCATCGACCATGCGCAGATATGTCGCATCATCACTGAACACTATCCAGGTAAAAGCTATTCCTAACAGCGCTACGGCGACGGTAAAAAACATGCCGAGTTGAAGACTGTATTCCTTATATTTTTTTAACATTTTCTTCTCCTCTTTCCCTGTTTATATTCATGTTATCAAATGCAAGTTAGTGAAGAGTTATTACATATATTTTAATTCCGCAGTTAACATAAAAGACGTGGATTTGCGTCCACGCCATTCAACCAGGAGCGAAGCTCCATCAAGCTCGCTTGGTTGGAGCGAGCGACGCCGTCAACAGACGACGGGAGCTTCAGCTCATGAGATCGTCAGTCGGGCCGATGTCAGCATTTACCAGCTTGCCTATGAGTTCATCGGCTCTTCCTTTGAAAAAACCGTGCTTATAGTATCCGATAGACACAGTCAAATCGCTTTTTACGGCAATTTCGGCTTCGCCTGTGTCTCCGTTCATCCCGCTGTTTATGTCTGCGGAGATGATGTGCGCGCCTTTTTTACCCGCCTCGTTGATCCTGTTAATTGCATCTGTAACATTCTCTCTCGGTACACCTTTGAACCCTGTGCCCAGTATGCAATCTACTATTACATCATAATTTTTAAAGTCGCAAATGGCCGCATCTGTTTCTTTGACCTCAGCTTCTTTACACCGGTTGTAGTAATATAATCCGTCCTCAGAAAACTTCTCGGAAATCCGAAGCAGTGTAACGTCCAGGCCTTTAGCCTGCATTATTTCTGCCAGCGCGTAGCCATCGCCTCCGTTATTTCCGCTTCCGCAAACAATGAGGGTTCTCTTATGCGACCAGCCCGGGTCGTATGCATCAAATATGCCCTGCGCTGCTCTTTGCATAAGCTCCTTAGACGGAGTCCCTTTTTCAATTGTATATTTGTCTGCCTCCCGCATTTCTTCTACTGAAATAACAGGCTGTGAATATTCATTATTCATTTTTCTGTCACCTTTTATAGTTCAAGGTAATAAGGACATATATTCTCATAATGCCCGTCTTTCATTCTAAATCCCCTCGGAATTGTTCCCAGCTGTGTAAAGCCCAGCCGTTCGTACAGGTGCCTTGCTTGAATATTAGTCTCTACCACAGCATTAAACTGCAAGACACTGAATCCAAGCTCTTTTCCGATCCTTAAGCTGTCCAGGACAAGCTGCTCTCCGATATGATTTCCCCGCATTTCGGATAATACTGCATAACTTGCATTGCATATATGACCGCACCTGCCCACATTGTTGGGATGCAGGATGTACAAGCCGAGAATATCTCCGTCATTATCCGCCACTCCGCAGTAACTCTGGGAAGCAAAGAACTCTGCTCCTGTCTCAGCATCCAGCAGATCTTCCTGCGGGAACGCTATACCTTCCTCGACCACTTCGTTCCATATAGCGATCATTTTGAGTATATCACTTGGGTTATATTCTCTGATAATCATATATCTATGCTCCGCCTCGTATATATTACGACATATCTCGATTTGCACATTTAACTCAAGAAGTATATCACATTATGAGTTCGCTAAAGGAAGTCAATGTACCTTTTAGTTGTAATCATATATTATGAACCCAAATTTAATATTATTAATACGAGCAGTGTTGACAATGCAAGCAATATGTTTACTATGCTCATTATCACCCATAAACCGCGGCTGCATTTCTTACCTTCTGTTTCACGGCACATCATCCGTACCTGCAGCATTAAAACAGGTACACATGCATAGATAAACGGATTAAGGAGCATCGGTGTGAAAAAGCTTGATAGAGTTTTTATATTTGCTACAGCACCGGCAGCGCCGATTGCAACTCCTATAAGCGCGATTATCCAGGCCGCTCTCAGTTTTTCATTTATTGACGTCAGCCTTTCCGGAAGCTTTCTGAAGCGTATAGTATATACTCCTGTCAGGATAACAATCACTGATGCTACGCACCAAAGTATGCCCATGAAAACGGACGCCACATTTGTATTCTGATATATATCAATCAGGAAATGACTTGACAGGTTTGAAACCACAGGCATTAAAACAGATAATATCAGGCTGATTGTTCCCGCGATCAGCATCAGTATTCCGAGGAAGACAGCTTTTCCTCTGCTGACTGAAAGCGCAATGCCCTCATCGGAAGGAACGTATGCTGTTGTTTCAGCCTCCTTCTTGCGAGCAGGAAGTATATCTCCGTCGTCTCTGAAGCAGCGGCTCTTTATCTTCTGACCCATCCTTCCCCAAGTTGACTCAATGGCGCCGGTCGGGCATGCTGCCATACAGGATCCGCATCGAATGCAGTCGGGACTGTTCGGCGTTTCAAATGTCCTTATGTCCATGCCGCAGGCCTTTTGGCATGTGGCACATGAAACGCATTTTTCCTTGTCAATCACAAGTCTGTAACTTGATATCGGATTGAACAGACCGTAAATTGCGCCCAGCGGGCAGAGGTACTTGCAGAAAGGACGGTAATAGAAAATCGCGAGCACCGTAATGGCAAGCAGTATGAATAGCTTCCAGAAGAAGCGAGCCCCTACTGCGGCACGAAGGCCTGAATTTACCGCGACCAGAGGGATGGCACCCAGCAGCATTCCGCTCGGGCAAATCCACTCACAGAACCACGGCATACTCGCCCCGGTAACATCCAGCATCAGCGAAACCAGCAGGATCGGAAAAACTACGAGTATGACATAACGCAGATATTTCAGGTATCTGTGACCCGGCATGTTTTTCTTTTTTCCTTTCACTTTTATCCTGTACATCAGATCCTGAAACAGGCCGAACGGGCACATCCATCCGCAAATCAGGCGACCGAACAGCACACCCATCGCGGATATCATACCGAACACATAAAGAGATACGCGGTATGATGCATTTCCGAGTACGGCCTGAAGCGCACCCATAGGGCACGACCCAAGAGCACCCGGGCATGAATAACAGTTCAAGCCCGGCAGGCAAATCACCTTCGTATTTCCGTTGAAGATCATGCCTTTGGTATATCCCCTGACATATCCGTTCGTCAGAACGAACCAGGCGGCCTGAAACCACAGGCGTATGCGGCTTTGTTTTTTAATACTATTCTCTCTGTCCATAGCCGCCTCCTAATCCAGTCCTATACACTGCATACAAATGCTTGTCGCCTTTGTAAGGACAACATTTGCCTCGCCGTTTACGATACCTGCAGCAATCATGCACACGGCTACAGCCAGAACGGCCACTGTAATCCATTTCTTGTTCTTTTCCTTAATCTTCATCTCCAATCATCCCCACTTCTTCGATATTACTGAAGTTTCTCAAGTTCGGTGTTTACGTATGCTTCCCAGTCTTCAAGATTTTTGGATCCGGCGGTTACGTCAACGAGTTTTCCTTCACTGTTAACAAAGAATGTCGTCGGAAATCCTGCGATGGTTGACCTGAAGAAATCCATGAATCCTTTATCCGGTACCAGGTTAGGGAATGTAACACCTGCATTCTGCATTAAATCTTTTGCTTTTTCCAGTTGAGCAGGCTTGATCTTACCGTCCGAATCATACAAATCCGCACACATGCCTATCAGCTTGAACTCAGAAGGATCGTACTCTTTGGATAATTTCTCCAAATCACCCATCTCTCCGAGACAAGCCGGGCATGTGGTCTCCCAGACGTTGTATGCCACAAGTTTGGTGCCTTCCAGGTCTTTCTTTGTGAACGAATTCCCTTCAAAGTCTTCGAGATTTACAGTCTCAAAGACTGTGGTGCTCGCCCTTGACTCAATCTGATCTTCGTATCTGCCCCATGCATACGCAAAAGAAAATGACAAGATGAACATACCTATTACAGCGGCTGTCACAATCATTTTCATAGTAGACGTACACATTCGCCAGTCCTTTTTCGTTTTTCTCGAATTATTCCCCAGCATAATATTGCTCCCCTTTTGTATCTTTTTTATCATTGACTATACTTTTTCTCTCCCAAACAGCATCGATGTCAGCTCTTACGGCGGGTCTGATCATATAAAGACCTGCTATTGCAAGTGCGATATCGACAGCCGTTGCAATAATTAATCCCGTTGTAACATTTGCAGCGGTCATAACACCGCTTGACACGCTGGGATCTGTTACAAAGCACATCCAGTCGTAAAGACCGTGCATTATTATGGTGATAAGAATGTTGCCGGTCCTTAAAAAAACGGCAGCGAAGAATATTCCCGCACAAATTGCCGTGACAATTTGCAAAGCAACCATCATTGGTACCGATCCTGCAGCCAGGCTGCTTAAATGAATGGCACCGAAGATAATAGCCGTGATGAGTGTTATTACCAGTGGCTTATTCTTGTTTTTGAGGTATCTCATACCGATCGGTATTGTGACCCCTCTTATCATTATTTCCTCTGAAACACCTGCGCCTACGGCCATGGCAATCGCAGTTGCAGTCGGCCTGAAAACCGGTCCGTAGTCAATCAAATTGCATACGTATGAGAGTCCGAGCATAAACCAGTAAGGCACACTGAGTTTTAATACTTCATTGAAAGGTATTTCAGTTTTTAAAGCTCCTTTATATTCAGGAGAGAACCACCATTGATGTATGAACAAAATGATTGCGGCAACAGCTGCTTTCGTAAGCCACATTGATATCTCAGATTTGGCAAACATTGCTATAGATTCTACGAAAACAGTTGTGAGTATCAATGCCAATATCATTGATAACATCGGGTGATTATTGCTCAATCTGTGCTCTTTCATAATTAACACTCCACTTATCGTTACGGATTGCGTGTATCTCAATGCCGGTTGTCAGTGTGGCTGAGTTTCTTCGCAAGTGCAATTATTGCTCCGGCAGATCCGATTAACATCATAAGCCATATCGTCAGATTAGATTCATCTCCTGTTTTTGCTCCCTTGCTTTTCTTAGCTTTTGACGTGCCATCTTTTGTAGGATCGTCAGAGTCATCATTGTCGTCTATGATCGGATCGTCCTTATCATCACCCGAATCATTCTTTTTCCATTCTGCCGTAAATATATGGTCCTCTGCTACCATGTACTTATCTCCCGGCTGATATTCCGACCCCTTCCAGCATACGAAAGTGTAGCCTTTACGCTTAGGGGCATCGATGATATCAAACTCGGTTTCAAGATCTGCCTCATATTCCATGACAGCGTCGCTGCCGTCAGTCCATTTGCCGCCGTTAGGATCAAACTTCAACTCCGGTTTGATCTCATGTTTGAACTTATACATATCTGCAATCGACAGTTTGACATCGACCTTGCTTATGCCCAGTTCGGAGATCGGCGCTTTGATAAGCTTGCAGTTCTTAATATCAAAAGGAGTCGATATAGGAGCGATTATTGGCGCCTTCGGACTATTCATCAGTTCTACCGATACAGAACCAACAATGCTGTCGATATCGATCGGTTTATTATCCACAACAATGTTTTTAACATTTCCGTTTTCATCAAAAACGATCATGCCCGATTCTATCGCACCACTTTCAAAGGTGAATGATGCATAAACCGATTTATCATCTCCGATGCTTGCGATATGCTTTGTGCCGCTTGCATCTTCAACCGCATACCATGTTCCGTCAAATCTCGGGATGCGATACGAAGATTTTTTACCTGCTATGATGTCCAGGAAAGACTCCACTTCTTCCGGATCCAGACCATCAAATACCTGCTCTCCCTCATATTCCATATATACCTCGTCGGTAAATAAGCCTTCAGGGGGATTATCCATTTTTGCAGTTAACGACACTTTAGGTACATCTATAAGACGTTTTTTTGTGTCTTTGACGTTCAAGCGGTAATAGTCCCTTCCGTCCTCGCTTTGCAGGCGGATGTCGACCTTATCATGGTCTATGACCTCGTTTTTCTGAACGTCAATTATCTCTGACAGCCATGCGTCCGTACCGGCACCTCTGCTTTCAATAAGCGGCGAGATCAGATCCCAGACAATCTCCTGTTCCGGAGTTTCCTGCGATCTCCAATAGTCCTTCACCATATTAAGATTGACGTCCGAAGCAGGAGTACCGTTGTCGACAATTGCCGAAACAGCTGCACCTGCCTCGAATATCAGCTTAAAATCAATGACCGCTTTTCGGTATGTGGAAATAAAGTTCTTGACCTCATCGTCCTTCAAAACGCCCTCCAGCTTCTGCATCGCATCATCGTAGCTGGCGTATTCACCGTAATACCCATTGGTGACGAAAAATGCAGTCAGGCCGCTAAGCGGAACGACCGGCTCTCTTATCTCCACATTTCCATCCGTCAGATTGCGTCCTATTACGGTTTTATCCTCTTTCGAAAAGGATGTGCTCCCGGCATAGATGATTTCTTCATCACTCAGGATCGCACAGACCGCCTTTGCCGCCTCGGTATAATCATTGCTCAGATACGGATCTTCCAGGCTCTCCAGTTCATACAGATTGATCCCGAGCTGTTCAGCAAGGGTTTCCAGACTCTGAAGTGTAGGGAAAGCATATTGAAAATCGTCCTTCGTTGAGCGGATCTCATCATAAAAGTTCTTTTCTGCAGCTTCCCGTCTCAGGATATCGGCGATAGTCTTCATGTGGCCGACTATACCGCTATTCTTTAACTTTTCTGTATCTACCATGCACAGTGTGACAGCCTTGTTTATCGAGGATTCACCCGGATTTTGTTCAAACCAGTCAACATAAATATTAACGGTCTGACGTCCTAATTCCTTATTGTCCGCTTCGGGATTCTCCCCCAGATAATTAAGCCAGGCTGTATAATCCAAAGATGGAAACGGATCAACATCCGGGCAACCGAGATAGTAATCCGTGTAGTCCTGCATGGCGAGAGCGATTTCAAAGTTGCCCATCATACAGCAATCGAATTCTATGATGTCGAACTTTCCTTCATTTTCTATGAAATCACTGGCTGAAATACCGCTGACGATGTCAGCGACAGGCATCTTGCTTGGATCGTATTCTCCCGATTCATCTTTTCTGTGTTCGTCAACGCCGTAGCCATAGGCAGGGCCATGGCCATGATCCCAAAACATCAGATTATAATGCTTCGCAGGATAACGTTCATATACCCAGTCGATGAATGCTGTCAGCGTGGTCGGATCATTCATGAGCTCATCTTCAGACTTGCGGGCAGTAGGTCCGTCGCCTGTCACGCCGTCGCCATCGAGCAAGGTCATATAGCCATGTTCTTCTCCGTCCGCTTTGCCGGTCAGCTCCCATATCTGGTTGTACTCATTGCTGATTTCCTTGATAGGATTTCCATCCTGATCCCTCAGATACTCTGACTCCATCTGCCACTGATTGGCACCGCCGGTGATCACAATAAAGCGGATCTGCTCATTATCGAACTCCGCGTTCATGGCTTCAACAAGGTTTGCCGACGCCGCTCCGGCGGTGGTCTCCGGGTCACAGCCATCCTCGTAATACATGATCGTGCGCTTTGCTTCCGGAGCATTCTGCGATTCATCCTGTGCATATACATCAGGCAAAGACACGACGCCCAAAATGGAAACGCCGACCGCAAAGGCAATTATAAAGACCCTCGATAACCATGTCCTTTTTGTTGTACGCCCGATGTCCATACATATTCTCCTTGCTTGTGCTCTTTTTAATGTTTCGCCTGATAATCCGATCCGTTTACACTCCACTTATCATCCCAGATTGCATGTATCTCTGCTCTCTTTGCAGGGCGGAGAAGATAAAGCCCCCAAATGCCTGCTATAACGTCAACTAATACTGCAAGTATCAGTGCGCCCGTAGCTACATCGTTGGCCATAATTCCCTCTTCCAATGTAGGGTCCGTTACAAAGCACATGTAGTCATATATGCCGTGCATGAATATCGGAATCAATATGTTTCCGGTCCTGAGATATGCAGCTATAAATAACATTCCTCCGAAAGTAGTTGCGATGCCCTGGGCAATTCCCATCTGGATGCTCGCACCGTTCATAATGTTTCCGATGTGCATAAGGCCGAATACGAGAGCTGATATGAGCACGAGAATACCCACTCTCTTTTCACTCTTGATATATCTCATTCCGATAGGAACGGTAACTCCTCTGAATATCGTCTCTTCGTAAAAACCTGCGGCAATTGCCATGGCAAGAGCTTCTACTGTAGGTTTGAAATAAAAGCCACTGCCTGCAAGACCGGCGAAATACGATCCGAAAAAATTAAATGCAAAAGCCAGCCATACGAAAACTAGTCCTGTCGCAAGATGACTTGTCTTGAATACACCCTTGAACTCAGGAGCAAACCACCTTTTAAAGCCTATCATAAAGAGTACGGCGAGAACGCTGGACGCAAGGCTTTCTGCTACCTTAGGAACGCCCAAAAGTCCCGGTATAGATAAAAATAACAATGCCAGAACTGCTGCCAGGAACATAGCAACAAGCGGCGCTTTCTCGCACAATGTGTGTTTTCTTGATTTTGCTTCCTTTTTCATTTTGATATCTCCTCACTTTTTTCTATTAGTGGATTTTGAAATCTACCTTTTTCTATTACATATTACCACGTTCAAGTTATGAAACAGTTATTAAAAAAATCGACCAAACCCTTGAAATCATTTCCATAATAAGCGCTGAAAAACGGGCCCGAGTATTTACTCTTTTGGGCCCGTTAAAATTTTTAGATGAACTTGTGTCCGTGACCTCGCATAATGCGAGGCCCCTTTTTTTAATAAGCGTTAGTGTATGTCTACTAATGATTTAATGGTGTTACAGCAATTAACTATTCAGGAAGATGCTCAGTGATCTTTGTCATTACTACTGCCATAACTGCTGTGTAAGCGATTGAAAAGATGATACCCATAATGTTCCTCCTTTTGATTTTTATATCTGATGACCTTTCGGTTCTTTTTTCTGATGTCAATATAACTCCAAACTTTATAAAAGAAAAATTAATAGTTTTTATGATTGATATTAATTTTCTTAACATGTACAATAGCAGTCACTAAGTTTCTTTTGCAGATAGTAATATCAGATTAGGGAGGTGCTATGAACACTCTAAAAATGATTCAGGTATTTCTGACATCCGTAGATACCGGCAGTTTTACCAAGGCCGGTGAGATATTGGGATACACACAATCCAATCTGACTCAAATGATGAAATCGTTCGAAGAAGAGCTGGGCATACCTATGCTCATCAAGACCAGCAAGGGAGTCGAGCCTACAAATGAGGCCAGACAGCTCATTCCCGTCATGCGGGCCATGGATGCTCAGGAGCAAAGGTTCTTTCAGGAGGCAGATGAGATTCGCGGTCTTAGAAGAGGGTCCATTAGAATAGGTTCATATGTGAGCACCTCTTCGACATGGCTGCCCAGGGTAATCGGTCACTATCAAGAAGTATATCCGGATGTGGAATTCAACATAGTGGAAAGCGGTCGTGAGGAGATGCTGCATGGCCTTCTTACAGGGGCCCTTGATATTACAATTACCAGTGCACCGGAAAACAACGAATTTGATTTCATACACATTCTGGACGATCCTATGGTCGTGGTATTCCCTCCCAATCACGAACTTTCCTCTTATGACTATGTTCCGGTAAAAAAATTGCAGGATTATCCTCTGATTATGACATACAGAGATTATGACACCGACGCCAATAAGATTCTCAGTGAGGCAGGAATAAGTTCCCCGGTAAAATACAGATCCAAAGATGACTTGGCAGTACTTTCGATGATTCAGCAGGGTCTCGGTATTTCCATCCTTCCTGAGCTGACAATTGAAAGAGTTCCGGGCAATTATGATTACAGGATGCTTAATCCCGAGGCCTACAGATCTCTGGGAATCGGAATTCGCTCACTAAAAGAAGCGGGGCCTCTCGCCCGCTCCGTTATTGACTATATAAAGGAAACTATACGATAAAGAGCCGGTTCTGAAATGAACCTGTCCAGATTGTAGATCAGCTGTATTACAAGGCCACTCCAATTGCCTCATCCAGCACTTTCTTCACACCCTCTCTAAGCTCTGAATCCGGAATCATGAAATACGCCTCAAAGGCTTTGTCATTTCCGAAGTAGAAGCAGGGAACCGCCTGATAATTATAGTTTCCTATGATTTCAGGATGCTCCTCTTCTTCTATCATATCTATTTCGATGGCTTCATATTCCTCATTATCAGCCTTTAATTCATCAATGTAGCTGAATGTCTTTTGGCAATACGGGCATTCCTTCAAATAAAACATTGTTAACTTTTTCATAGATCTTTCCTCCGTTCTTTAATATTTGTACTGCTATTATACATCTGCAAAGTAATCAAAAAGAGTGATCGAGTCACTCTTCTCCGGTTCCCGAAAGACCTATCTCATCCCCACAAACGAGAATTTATACTACTGTATATCCTTCAGAAGCCAAAATACTCAATGCCTTCTCATAATTATCTTCTTTCACAAGGATATAATCTGTGTTATACGTTGATACAGCGAAGATACCGATTTTATGCTCGGCAAGTATTCCGGACAGCTTTGACAGAATGCCTATCAGCGAAAAATCGAGAATTCCTTGGATACGAAAGCCTCTCCACCCGTCATCACGTTCAACAGTATTCTGTGGCGTTTCTTCCGTTTTACATACCAAGGATAATTCTTCATCCGTCTTCGCAATAAAATAGAAATCGGAATGTATATCTATATTTGATATCTCAGATACCTTACAAACTGTAAGATTATGTTCAATTCTCTTCAATTTCATATATAAATGTCTCCCTCGCAACTATTAACCGTTAGTCTTCGTTCTCCTTTGGAGCAATTCTCCTACTCACCGTCGTTTCTGTTTTTCTGATTTACATTTATTTCATCCGGATCTGTGTGCTTGTTGATTCCCGTCACACTACTCGGCAAATCTTTTAAATAGCCTACCGCAGGAATATCCACTCGCTCTCCACGCCAAGTTTTTATCGCCACCCTAACAGCCGCAATAATCCCTAACAGGATAAACAAGCCTTCAAAAATATATCCAAAAATTTCACCGTAGTCCATTTTTTAAAACCCGTACTTCACTCCAGAATATACAAATAAAGCTATGCTAATCAGTAGGTAAACGCTTCCGACAATCAGCAGAACTTTTCCGCTCTCGTTGTTCTTTCTTATTCTTATTATACCCATCACTATCTGAACTAGCGGCAAAACCAATCTTAAAAATATTCCTATGGTCGCTAGAGCCAAAAATGCAAGAGTCAATAATGCTTCATCCATTCTAGTATCTCCGTAAACTCCACTCCTAAGTGTAAAGCATAGACACGGACATAAAATAATCTTTTAGCCGGGCCTCAACGGAGTCTAATTCTCAACCTTGATATAGTAGGTCGATTTTCCTTGTCCGTTCTTACTGATTACACCCTCTTCGCAGAGCTTTTTCAGATTACGCTCAATAGTTGCCGATGAAAGAGACGGGCATCGTTCAAGAATATTGGTCTTTGTAAACTTACCTATAGTATTATCTACCGTTTCTCTCACAATATCCAGAGATGTCTTCTTTCCGGAAATAAGCTCTGCCCTCTCCTCGAAATCTCTATACGCGCTTACTATTGTGCCGAGAAGATATTCTATAAAGGGTACCGGATCATCCTTTCCTTCATGCCATCCGATCTGGGCATCGTAAAGAGAATCATAATAACCATCCTTGTTCTTTGCAATCTTTGCTTCCAAGGAAATATATTTTCCGATATAGTGTCCACTTCTATATAGCAGAAGCGTAGTAAGCAGCCTACTCATTCTACCGTTTCCGTCAATAAAAGGATGGATGCACAGAAAGTCATGTATGAAGGTTGGAATCAGAATCAAAGGATCAACAAAGCCCTCGCCTATAGCCCTATTATATTCCTCACACAATTCCTCAATAGCAGTTGGTGTCTCATATGGTGACGGAGGTGTGAAAAGTGTAAATGTCTTTCCCTCAGCATCAACAGCACTGATATAATTCTGTGCATTCTTAAACTGTCCACCAAAAGAACTACCTGTGTGAGACATCATTATTTTATGTAGCTGAAGGATATAGCTTGGAGTCAGTGGTATGAATTCAAAACTTTCATGCACAACATTAAGCGCATCTCTATATCCCTGTATTTCCTCTTCGTCTCGATTGCGTGGTGTGGTCTTATCCTTCATTAGTTGGCGTAGCCTGGTATCAGTTGTCCTGATACCTTCGATTTCATTACTCGCCTCAGTACTTTGCACTTTAGCAATTTCCACGAGCTTTTCGAGCTCTTGAGGTCGATGTTTCAAATAAAGTTGCTGTTTCCCTTTTTCTTCATGTATCGCAGTTAAAAGGTTAATTATGTTGGTATCCCAACTGCAGTCTTTCAATTTAGTATAGTCAAAGTGTCTCATGCTTTCTCCTCACTTCACCATTTTTCTCCTCAATGATACACTATTTGATGAGCAAATGAAATATTTGATGAGAAAAGGCCCATATTTCCTATACAGATTGTTCACTGTATATCTCATAATACTCGGTCGTTGCCTGTGATGCCTGATCCTGACCTCTGCCACAGCGTGGCGACAGAAGGCTGCAATGTTTACCGCAGCCGCTGCAAAACAGCGAGCCGAGATAATCATCAAGTGTTACGGTTTCTTCAGGTTCCGGTTCAGGATCGAGCTCAATCACATACCCGTCCTGATCACTTGAATTGTCTCCTTCTATGATCACTTCGTTGTTCTTTTTACTGCTGTTATGATCTATTTCAGTTTCGCTGTTATCTGCTGAAGGCAGAAAGCTTGCAGCACTTTCCATACTGCTGAAACTGCTTTTTACTACTAATAGCGCGAAGAGAAATGCCATCACTCTCATCCCTGCGGTTTTTATTCTGACTGAAACAGCATCCCCTGTCGCCCGGTTTATAAAACGCTCAAACATTTTTGCATGCATGCATACGTGAGCGAATACACATATGAGCAGCAACACTGCACAGACGACATGGATCGGCATCCATATACTGCTGTCAAGCAGTCCGCCTATCCCCGGAAAGAGATTGGTTGACACCGCCAACGAACTTATCAGCATGATGGCAGTAGCGATTGGAAGAATGATATCTATCGCAAAAGCGATTTTCCCCTTCGTATTTACTCTTCCTTCACGTATCGCATTGAGCATCGCTTTGTAAAATTTTCTGTTAACAGCTACATGGACGATGAAGCCTGCAAGAAGTATTATCCCCAGCACCTCGTGCATCAGCCCTCCGGTCAGCGAGTAATCCATCAGCACCATGAGAAGTACAAGCAATATTCCGTCCAGTATGAGTTTGTATTTGATGTTCATAGACTATATCTGCCTTCTTTTCTTTTATGTTTTGCTTCATATGCCACAGAATAACCGCAGAAGCTTAAATGAAACTAAAGCAGCAGATAGAAACTGCTGCTTTTTTCATAATTCATTTGATTTAATTGAAAAGTTATAGATCTTTCTCTATGACTCATGGTCTTAAACATTTCTGGGATTTTCGTTGAAATTTCATCTGCACTTCTTCGAAAACCTCGCTTATTACTCCACAACTACCGCTGTCCCGCTTGCTGTGACCATTAGCATGTTTCCGCCCTGGCCGAGCACTTCGTAGTCAACATCTACGCCAATTACCGCATTAGCGCCAGCATCAGCAGCTCTCTGCTCAAGTTCTGCAAGAGCTTCTCCTCTGGCCTTTAGCAGTTCTTCTTCGTATCCCGCGGATCTACCGCCGACGATGTTTCGAAGTCCGGCACCAAAGTCTTTGATGAAATTTACGCCGGTAATAACCTCTCCAAATACAATTCCCTTATACTCTTTTACTGTTCTTCCTTCTACTCTTGGTGTTGTTGTGATAATCATTTTAATTCCTCCTTCATCTTTTAATCTATTCTACATTAGCTAGTTTACTCAACGTGTCCCCGGATACCCTGTAAAGTGATGCTTAACCATACCCATGGTCTTTATGCTTCCATGCTCCATCTTCGTCTCTTATGATTATCCACTTATAATCTGAGTATGTTTTGTTAGGCTCAAGCGAGCCGTCTCCGCCATTATCGCTGGTTTCAAATGTAGAAATTAGGACAATCACATCCTTCGAATCACACTTCTGATATTCAGCTTCTGCTTTCGTCTCTTCATCGCCTGCATACTTGATTTCACTCATATAGCAACCTTCGAAGTTGTCAAAATATTCGAGAGCAGCGGCAACCGCTTCCCGATAATCTTCCTGATTATGAATATCTGACTCGATAGGATCTTCTCCCGCAGAGTCTGGGACAACAGGCAATTTATCTACCTCTTCGATAAGCTTTTCGTTTTCCGCAATAACATCTTCATCCGTAGAGCTGCTATAGAAATCACATCCGGAAATGCATACTGCCATCACAATTAACACTGTAAACAGTACCACGGTTTGTCTTTTCACTTTAATATCCTCCATATTTAAATCTTTTCTAATAATCTCTTCCATTGCGGTCCTCTATATTGCCTCTTTAGTTGCTTCCGCCCATAGCCACTCAATCTTTCTTTAATCCCTTTTAGATTCCTGCCCTCTCCAAGTAATTGAATACTTATAGTCTTCAATCCTGCATCGGTTAAGAATAGTTGTCGGATCATCTTCTCCGTCACGCATTACACAGTATTGATGGTCATCCACAAAAATATATTTGTTTGGATGATTCCAGAAGTACATAGTCATACCATTCTCTTGGATGTAGTTAACCACTTCCATGAAATCTTCATCTGTGCCGTTTCAAAGCTTGTCTGAATCATCAGCACCTGACCAAAGAATCCTTCGCACGTCCATATAATCCCCATCAATTACATAGTAGATGGTATAGTTACCAAAATACAGCCTTCATTATTCATTCACTTGCTTATTGTCTGATATGTTTTCGATAATGACCTTGCTAGTTTTTTATGAAGTATATCCATTCCTACAACATTACAATGTCTTTTCTCATTAATCCACTTCTGTAAGTCTAATACATTTTCTTCACTTAGTCCTACACTCATATTTCCTATTGCTCCCTCAATTTTATGTGAGATTACCTCATACTCGTATTCCGCTTTGAGGCGCTCAATAGCTTTAATAATCATAGCCGAAGAAAAGATGACTCTAGTGACGCCATTTGTGTCTTTTATTATTGGCCAAAGCACTACAAGCACTACTGACGCTATTATTATGAAAAGGGCAAGGAGAGCAACTCTCTTCTTTGACAGCTTTTCATCCCACCATGCGTTCTGTTTTTGGCATTCAAAGACGGCATTATCATTAGGTCCCACTTCGGTAAGATCATACCAATTTCGCACTCCCGGAGGGGTGTCTAATCCAGTATTATTTGTCTGAATATCGCATTCTCTTGAATGATTCATACAGTATTCTTTAATATCATTCTCATATGTTTTGTTGGGGGTGTCATTAATATCAAAAACGCAAGCATCAAAATATTCTCTATAATTTGCAGCAGTCTTTACCAATGAGTTTTGTCCGATAGATGCAGTTAATGCAAGAACATCACACAATATAGGGGCCATTATCAGATACATCTCGGGCAGGGACGAAGGAATAAAAACAGTTGCTGCTGATGCAAAACACATTACCCACGCAATATTTCCTTGCTTTTCTGCAGAGTTATATTTTGCTCTTGCAACATACTGTATCTTAAGCATCAACTCTTCATTTTGCCGCTCTTGAATAGTTTCTTTTCTGATATTCATGCAATTGTTCCTCAAGTATGCCAACATCTTTTAATAACTGCTTCTTAAGACTGTCATTATTATAAAAAGGCCAAACTTGCTTCCTGTGACAATGCCTAAGCCTTTTACCACTTCCACATGGGCAGCTTGTATGTCCTCTGTACGGGTGATCTCTTACAAAGCGCGCCACATCATAAGTCTTTTCATAATCGTCCGTATTGAAAATATCTTGATATGATTGTAGTACCCCTTCAACATTATGGCTCCTCTCACCGCAAGGGAATTGGCCATATAAAACGTAGTATTCATATGATATGAAATATGGTTCAACGAACTCTTCTACCCATTCTTTTATGCTAAAGCCGTTTGCAAATCTATACCGAACCGAAATATCTGTTTCCAGGCAGAACCTGCCATTTTGATATATATGCGGATACGACCTCTTAATTGATTTGTCGCAATCAATCACATATGGCAAATCTTCATCACCAAGCGGAATAAACAACTCCACATTGTATTTCTTTCTTAATGTGAAATCATCAACTGAACAAAATACCAATATTGATCCTCTAAAGAGCAGTAGTTCATCTGTGTTCTCTACTATATAAAGATCTGGGTACGATTGCAGCACTTCTGTTATCTGTTTACCAATACACTGTTGTGGAATTATCAATTATTCCTCCATGGTTTTGCATACTTATTTGATGGTATTACCTTTGGTGTTTCATTATAGTATTTTGTTCCCCAAGCGTTCTGCACCGTTTTCCTTCCAAATGCTGCCTCTATATCCGCGCGGAAGGATTCATCCGAAAGATACAATGAATCTATCAGCTGCACCTTTGCAACGCTTACCCATTTAAAGAAAGCTTCTGGGATTTTGCTATTCTCATTCCACTTATTTGCAAGGTTGTCCTCCGGATTTGCAGGATTCTCTATTATCCATTTGCCTTTTTCTTTCTTTATCACAGTTTTGCCTGGATAGTTCTGTTTAAAGTACATTTCGCTATGCTTAGTTTGCTTGCTATAAACAGAAAACTCAGAAAGAACAAATTGCAGGAGTTCTATGGGTGATAATGCAGGGTCTGCCTTTTCTGAAATTCTCGCAACAATTGTATTAATAATTGCCGAAATTGGCTTCATTGAGTTCGCTTTTTCTCCGAATGCCCTGAAATAGTATACATCACGATGATACTTCAGTATTTGAATTACTCTTTGTAAAGAAGATCTATTCAGTTCCTCTGGAACATCTTCTATCGAGCTAAATAATTCACGGTTGCTTTCGAACATCCTCTTCCTATATTCGTCACGCGTACAATACGCAAACGGGGCATTTATTTCATCAAACCACTTACGATAACCTTTAGGATTATTTGTTATCCAGTTATAAACTTTCTGTTGACTATTACGCGGAATAGCAATCGAAGTCCCGATTAAATCAGGTCTATCACTTTCGGATTGCAGCTTCATCTTCTTATCATTTGTCTCATCTGCTGCGGGAACAATATCAATAGAAAATCCAACCGACCCTATTTCAGCATACTCAATTGTAAAGCACTCATCCTCAACTACGAGTTTTCCGCCGTACAGTTCACCTGCCTCAAGAATATCCTTAATCTGATCTCGCAATTCCTTTGGTGAAATATTGTCCTTGTCTGTATATACCTGACAGATAAAGTCTAGATCATAGCTCTTATCATTATCCTTTGCATATGGGCGTGTAACCGTCCCTAATGCAAACGAGCCTTGTGGATAGAAGTCCGCATTTAACCCATGAGATTCTAGGTATCCAGCTAAACTCTTATACTTTTTTACAGCATTGTTATACATTATTGGAGAAATATCTATTGCTTCAATTATTTTTATTAGGTCTGTTCTTCTCTCGATATTATCCATAATGATTCCCTTCATTTCTGTATCTCTGTTTTAGTCCGTATCTCTTCTATCAAGCGATGCAGAGTTGTCGCTGGCACCATTTCAGACGGTTTCTCTGCGCCACCGCTGATATGGGTTTGTAGCCGTTTCTCCGCGATCTCTATTGCATTCTTCTCATCACCATACCTGTTGAGAATTTCATATATCTTTGTGTCGGCCTTATCATACTCAAGGCCGGTCTTGCGCTCATATGTCTCTGCAAATCTGAGGCAGCACTGTTTGGAATCATAGTATCCGTGCATCTGACCGAAGTATGCATCAAACCAAATCTCAATGCACGGATTCGACCAGCCGACACCGAACCCTTCCTTTTCAGCCTTACTTATGATCTCATCAAAGTCGGATACCTGATCTCTGTCAAAGACAATCCACGGCTCACCAAACTGCGGCTCCAATACAGCCTGAGATTTGCAGCTTTCCACAAGATTGGCAGTCTTGGATTTGGATACCTTAATGACGATTCTACCCTGCAGCCTTCCCGGAAGCGAATCACGAAGCCCGATCAGATAGTTCTCTTCAGTGGCCTTAGTATCAGTCACCACAAAATAGTATCCGAGATCAGGTACCCGGTGCTTTGAATATTCCCGTCCTCTGCGTTTTCCGTTTCTGTCCTTCTTTGCCATTCGTTTACACTCCTAAGAACATATCAAATGACTTCAATTCAGGGATTGCTCCATACTTGCCTAGGAGATAATTCTTTTCAAAACTTTCATCCTTGCGGATCTTAACTCCATCTTCGTCAACGAAATCAGCGAGCGAGTAAAGAGTCGTAGCGCCGTCTGAATCTTTTTCTGTAAACCAAATCTCATCCCTGCGAAGCAAGTTGTTCGCAAGCAGCCATGCTTCATGTGTCGTAAAAATCAGTTGAGCATGGTTTACATTTATTTCCGGATTAAGGAAGGTAATGATGAAGTTTCTTACAAGAAGCGGATGCAGACGCGCATTTAACTCGTCAATGCAGAACACCCCTCCGGATTCGAGAGCATCATGCATAGCCTGATACAGAGCAAACATTTTCAGTGTACCATCAGACTCATCTTCGAATGGAATGCTTGTAAGCTCATCTGTTCCGGCAACCTTATGTACCGCTTCAATTCTTATATGCTCCTCTCCCGCTTCGTCCTTGAACTCCGTGACATCAAAGTCAACAATAGATGGATCAAATGAGGAGAAGTACTTTATGATATTTTTCTGAACTTCTTTGCTTTCAGCAAACTCATATGGCAGTAATCTTGAGACAAATGCATTCTCGATAGGATCACCAAAATTCGTAAAATTTATATTAAAGAACCAGTCCCTGATCATTTTCAGCTTAGCAATTTTCAACTTAGCTCCAAGCGAAACAATCAATGTCTCTTTTTCAAGAGCTATCCTGATATTTTCGCGACTTTTAGCCGGGATGCCTGACAGATCAAGTTCACCCTCCCCGCGATAAATAATTCGCCTATATTCCTTAGCTGTCTTTGACTTGACGTTCAGCCACTCCTCAGAAACTCCATCATCATTTAAGGCAAAGCCATAGTTATATGTCTTGCAGCCCATATCTTCTGAAGTAATAAAGAATACTTCAAAAGTTGAATCTTCATTTTTGCTGTTCGTATCGAAGAGGAACGGTGTACGTCTTACTACTCTTGATTTGCTCCCTTTTTTTGACATCTCGCCGCCATAGTTAAGCGAATCCATTACATAAGTTGTCATAAAACGAAACGCCTCGATGACATTCGATTTACCACTGGCATTTGCACCATAAATCGCAGCTGTCGGAAGCATCCTTTCCTTGCCTATCGTGACAACTCTCTCATTATGCTCTGTTATCTTCGTTGCAGACAGGTCGAGAACAGTATCGTCACGGAAAGACTTATAGTTCTTGAAAGCGAATTGTATAAACATGTCACGCCCTCCTCTTTCTTATCATATATATGTATTGTACATTTGTTCTCTGCAAAAATCAACATTCAATTGAGAGTTTTCCTCATTTAGACGCTGCTAATTTGTTATTTTTGAAAAAACCTTTATTCATTAACAACACTAACCAACAAATACATCGTATTAGACATGACTATGTCGATAACCTTCTTGCAGAACACGAAATCTCATATCACATAAGTACTAAATGATAATTCATTAATTGCAATTAATCTTTGATTATAAATACTCTCATGTATATAACAAAAAAAGCTAGTGATATCAATCGATACAGTCCTATAGCTTGCAGCGATCCGTTTATAGCAAGTATAGTCCGCCATATGCCTCCGCCCTTAAACGATGCCGGGGACATAGTCAGTAGACTCCACACTTCTCCCATCTTTTCATTCCAAGTGTCTAAAGTATTTATCAAATGTTGCACGACCCAGTTGTCTGACATGCGAATTCCTCCTTTCTCGATTCTTGTTGCATTAAAAGCGCCGGCACTAGGACCGACGCAATGTAGTTTCGAAAGATATTGTGACTATACTCCGCCTCTATTTGCACTAACATATACCTTCTGTTCTAATTAATTATCTGATTCCCAATGATCATCGCCTATTGCATTAGCAGCAAAATCGCACATAGCCTCTCTAACAGACAATTGATCATCTTCATCAAGACTGCTAAACTTTTCTTCAAATTCATCAGAATCCATTGTTTCCATATTAGTTATCAAATCCAGTACAGTTTCTTGATCGTTGTAAAACATAGTATTATCCTCACTTTCTTCAACATTCTTTACAATAACTATTATTAACTTCGCAAGGTGAATTTAAGCCATTTTGCAACTTCTTGCATCTAGTATCTTCCCTTTTATTTCTTCTTTTTTGCTTCCTTTCTAACTGTTCCAATTAATTTGTCACTGCGGGTATCTCTTCCGTTCCTGTTTCTAATTGTGCCTGCAGGTAGTCCATGCTTTTTTTCAAATGTACCCACAGTGCAATCACTTCTTGTTTTTCTAGGCATAGCGTTCTCCTTTCTCACTTGTTATGTAGATGTTATTACTTTCCTTATTAAGCCAGTCTTATGAGCCGGCGTATTACTCATCCGGCGCTACCGCCGGTTTTAAGCAAGCGCTTGGAGTGAAAGGAGGTGTGGTTCGGGCTGATCAATTATAACTTCTACCCTTACCTGCCGGATGAGTACTTATGTTACCGATACTAACTTACAGAAGTTGATCATTTATGTATCAGTGCCTTATTTTTCTCTATTTTCTTTTCAAGGTGCTTCGGGTATTCCACAGAAATTCCCATCTCTTTTGCCATGTTAGGATTCTTTTCAATCCTTTCGGCGATTCTCGCCGCCAGCACCCTTTGTCTGACTGTCATTTCTTTTCTCCTTTTCTGTTTTGTTGTGTTTATTATATTTACCACTCACTTAATCCACCATGACATATTCCGCAAAATAGCGCTCCTGTTTTTGTAAAAAAAAGCATAAAAAGAAGACCCCATTTGCTAAAAAACACATTGAGATCTTCACTCATATTCTGAAACAGTTTTGTTACTCATTCCTCTTCATATGATTCAATCAATTCATTATACTTTTCCATATTAATAGCTCCCATATTCATCATTGTCTCTGTCCACAGCATCATTGAATCTGCCGCTAGGGTTATTCGCTCTAGTTCTTTTTGGATCCTCACAAAATCTCCTATTTCGTGATCATCAATCCGCCCATCTTTTGAAATATCTATTAATCTCTCTTTCATTGCGTTCATAGAATTGAGAGAAGAGAGCATATGAAGCACTGTTACTTCAAGCTCCTTAAGTTTTATCTCAGGAACGAAGAACTTGCCCATAGGGCAATCGTGCGCACAATAATAATTACGTATAGCAGGCTCCTGATAAGCATCTGCCATTTCCATTATATCGGCAGGATTAGCTTCCTGTTTTCCGTTTTCTATCTTCTCTAGTTTTTCCGGAGAAATAGTATCCATCAGTTCGCTAGCCTTATCTCTTGAGTAGCCATGCTTTTTTCGAATTTGTATGTAATAATTCTCAATCTCGCTCATTGCTAGTCTCCTTAATCACTAATTCTTTATTATTGTACAAATCATATGTACTATTTTCATTGGTTGTTTGTATATCACATAAAGATTATCGGTTCTTCCTTATTCTTTTTGACATATTCGTTTTCAAAAGCTGCATTATTAAGGTCCTGTAATCGGCCTCTTATAACAACATAGTCAGATATTAAATTACCTTTACTATCTTTGATTTCTACAAAAACATGATGGGCATATCTAACCCAGTCTTCTATTAGAACCGGATTGTCTGTAATCCTATTTACTCGTACTTTCTTATACCAATACTTATTGTCTTTTTCAAACGAGTAGCCTTCCATCCTTAAACGCTTGCTAATTGGAATTGTTGTATACTCATCTCCGTTATTTTTTATAGCAATCGTTATTACATTCTCATCATTCTTTGATGGATCATAATTGTCCCAAATCAGTTCCTTTGTGATTTTTTCCATTGTCGGAGTCAAGAATCTAGATTTACTATTCTTAGTAGTAAGAATATAAAGATTATCCTTTGCTCTTGTAAGCGCTACATAGAAGAGTTTACGCTCATCCCCTTCAATCTTTCTTAATGTAATATCCCCCACTACTGCTTCACTGAGATCTTTCAATACACTGTTTCTGTATTCATCATCAAAGATTCTATAAAACATCCATGTTGGATGTATCAATGGATACTTGCGATCTAAGGCATCAACAACTATAACAGCATCCTCTTCTTTTCCTTTGTATTTATGTGTAGTGTATGCTGTTATCATTTTCGCATCATTTTCTGAAAAGAAAGATCTGATGAATGATAGATACCCTTTCTCAAGTTTATTTCTTGTTCTAAATAGTATGACAACCTTCTTGTTCTTGGCTAAAAGAAATCTTACTAGTCTGATTACCGCAACGGTTTCATCGGATGCTCTAATATCTTTTTCATCAACTGACCTAGTAAATCTTTCATAATGTCCAAGTTCAACAACTCCTGATCCCTTCCGATATGCTTTTATATCTGTTCCCTTTTCAGTCCAGCGTTTCATCAACTGATTGCTCGTCGCAACGATTCGCTGACACGATCTATAGTTTGTTTTAAGATAGTATTTTCTCGAATCCTCATATACTTTACAAAAACTATTAAAGTACTTCGTATCTGAACCTGCAAAGCTATTAATTGCCTGCCAATCATCTCCAACGCAGAATAAGCTAGCACTTGGGCAGACCTTTTGTATAGTAGTAATAAAGCTATTGAAAAGGAATGAAAAGTCCTGATACTCATCTATCATTATGTGTTTTATTTCAGTAAAATCACCATCCTTTCCAAACAATACTTGTCCATTTCTGATGTTCTCTGATGCCCGCTGGATCAAACCATCAAAATCCTCCCAGTCGTTGTCTAAAAGATATTTGACATATTCCCTATAAACATCTAGAGCAAGAGAAAGGAATTCCCCTTCTATAGGAATCAGAGATTTATGTTCTCGAATCATCTCAGAGAGTTCTTCGATAGACAAATCCCTTTTTCGTGCTCTGCTGACAAATGTAGTCATTGCTTTTGTGAAGTCGTCTATTGCCCTTGACTGAATCCTTCCCCATATTTCATGTTCTGACAGCCTTATAAACTCACGCCCTTCATTAGTAATTGCATCTCCAATAAGTTGCTCTATATAATCCCTTCCTTGAGCAAACTCCATGGGTCCAAGTACTATTATGTTTTTTTCTCTAAGACACCATTGATAGTATTCTTCGCTCTTTTTTTCATCAGTACACTTAAACTTAATAAATCTTTTATTATTAAGTGGCACTTTTACTATTCCATTCTTTATATAACGCGAATACTTAACATCATGTTCAAACAGTATGTCGGCTACTATTTTTTCCTTTATACTATCTACTTCTTCATTATTTAATGTTCTTGTTTCTATTGAGCGTCTAAGTATTAACTGGTCCTCCTCCGGCAAATTATACCCGCCTTTTTCAATTGTTTCCCAAACGCCTCTGAAGAAATTATCCATAAGTCTTCTGAATCTCGACTCGTATTCCTTATCTCTACGAAGCATACCGTGGATGATCTGCTGTACGACCTGACTTAACGCCTTACGTTCTTCCTTAACGTCATAAGTGTTTTCTTCATCACTATCATACACAATATGTTTCTTCTTCTCAGCGTTGCGATTGGCTACAGCATATGCAAGAGAGTGAAATGTTCTGATATGAGGTAGCGCATCTTCAGAGCCTACTAGCTTAAGCATCCTTTCTCTCATCTCTTTAGCTGCTTCAGTATTGAAAGCAAGCATTAATATGCTCTGTGAATCCACCTTGCAATGATTAATTAAGAAGTTTGCTCTACCGATAATTGTTGTGGTTTTACCGCTCCCCGCTCTTGCAACAACTTGTATATTTTTGTTAAGGGAACTAATGGCTTGAGCTTGTTCCGAATCTGGCTGTTTACTGTTGGCAGGTGCTTTTGTTTTAAACCATTCCAAAACAAAGTCTTTGCAAGCCTTGTCAATTTCCTGTTGCTCTAATACCATGCCCATATTCTTTAGGGTATTTTGAGTTTGCAGATAGCTGCGTTCTAAACTATCAAGCAAATTATTCATTGCATTATTCATAAATATTCACCTATAGTTGTTAAATGTACTGCGGCACTGCAGTAATTCTACCACATTGTACCGCGTTGGTCAGACTATCTGGCCATGTCGTCCCTTATCAAATACAGCAATGAAAAACCCGTTGAAATTTCAACGGGTTGCATAGTACTACCTAGGGGAGTCGAATTGTTATTGCATTTTGAAAGCGTTGAAGTGAAAGAAGGTCTTTTCCTGCACTTCTTCGAAAATCTCGCTTATTACTCCACAACTACCGCTGTCCCGCTTGCTGTGACCATTAGCATATTTCCACCCTGGCCGAGCACTTCGTAGTCAACATCTACGCCAATTACCGCATTAGCGCCAGCATCAGCAGCTCTCTGCTCGAGTTCTGCAAGAGCTTCTCCTCTGGCCTTTAGCAGTTCTTCTTCGTA
Organism: uncultured Eubacteriales bacterium; assembly: GCA_902773835.1. Taxonomy (GTDB): domain Bacteria; phylum Bacillota; class Clostridia; order Peptostreptococcales; family Anaerovoracaceae; genus Crickella. The sequence continues at coordinate 51,543 of CACYFZ010000014.1, forward strand.
TCCTGCGGATCTACCACCGACAATGTTTCGGAGTCCGGCGCCAAAGTCTTTGATGAAATTTACGCCGGTAATAACCTCACCAAATACAATTCCCTTATACTCTTTTACTGTTCTTCCTTCTACTCTAGGTGTTGTTGTAATAATCATCTTAATTCCTCCTTCATCTTTTAATCTATTCTACATTAGCTAGTTTACTCAACGTGTCCCCGGATACCCTGTAAAGTGATGCTTAACCATACTCATGGTCTTTATGCTTCCATGTTCCATCTTCGTCTCTCATAATTATCCACTTGTAATCTGAGTATGTTTTGTTAGGTTCAAGCGAGCCGTCTCCGCCATTATCGCCGGTTTCAAATGTAGAAACAAGAACAATAACATCCTTTGGATCGCACTTCTGATATTCAGCTTCTGCTTTTGTCTCTTCATCGCCCGCATACTTGATTTCACTCATATAGCAACCTTCGTAGTTGTTAAAACATTCGAGAGCAGCGGCAACTGCTTCCCGATAATCCTCCTGATTATGTATATCGGACTCGATAGGATCTTCTCCCGCAGCGTCAGGGACAACAGGCATTTTATCAGCCTCTTCGATTAGTTTTTCGTTTTCCGCAATAACATCTTCATCCATAGAGCTGCTATAGAAACCACATGCGGAAATGCATACTGCCATCACAATTAACGCTACAAATAGTAACACGGTTTGTCTTTTCATTTTGTTATCCTCCATATTGTTCCATAAACTCAACGACCTGTTCCCGATTCTTCAGTGCCGCGCTTGCCCCGGCAGCCGTGCTGCATATCGCTACGCCGGTCGCATCCGCCATCTTCAACACGGTCCTACATTGCGAATAAAACAGATTCTATCCTCATCTTGTTTTTCTACTTTTAGCCCCAGGCTTTTATATATTTGAAAAGAATACCTTTCTTTAGGTATTTCATAACGAATTATCCTATATCCGCTTTCAATCAGGTCCTTCATCAAAAGATTGAGAAGTTCTGTGCCTATTCCATACTCAGCAAATTGAGCCTTCAGGTACATCTTCATATAGGCTTCTTTGCGATTAGAGTCTACCTCCGCATAAGATAAGCCTGCAATCTCGTTATCTATTAATGCGAGAAACCGATGGTTATCCTTGCGCTCAATTCGGTATCTCCCTTCATACGGCCAGTCTATTCGTCTGGTTTTCAGATACTCTTCCAGTTCCTTTTTAGTCATAATTCTGGTAAATAATCCGTCCTTATACCCATCAGATAATAATGATTATCTCCGAAATCAAATGTTGTGATGGTTTTCATATGTGCCTTTTGAGTATGTGCCCTTTCAGATCTTTCGTTAATCTGATTCACAAACGTCAGCATTATAGGAAACCTCTCCTTGAACATGGAAAGGCTTGCGAAGAAAAGCTTTTCAAACGCACCCGTGCCACGTATCGAAGAATCAATGCACATAGGTCCATATTGATATGTCTCTTCAAGAATAAGAGGCTTACCCTCAAATGAATAATTCGGAATAATATCCATCATATGTCTGAAGAGCGGCCATTCTTCCCAGAACTCCCATGGAGCCGCAAAGCAAAATCCAAGGACATCCTCCCCATCTGCGATTATAGTCACACCACTCTCCTCTGCAATCAGCTTTTCCAGTTTTTCATCAGAGATTGCTGTTGTGACAAATCCGTCAGGCCTGTCCTCATCAGAAATAGTATCTTTGTGATACTTCCGAAGAAGATCTTTTATCCCTTCAATATCCGAAACTTTTGCTTGTCTAATATTGCTCATCGTTTATAAATCATCTATTCAGTTTCCACGCAGTAGTTGAAAAATCGTCACGGCTTGCTTACTAGCTCAATGGCTGAGTATAAACATTCCCTCGTAATAACGATTAAACCTCGGGCAAATATACATTTTTATCATCAAACAAAATGTTTACAGGCTCATTGAATACTTTATCTACGATAGCTAGATTCTCTATGAATGGGCGAACATAAACTGCCTGTCTGTTTTCAAGGCGCTTAAGTTCTTTCCCCTTCTTTCTACTGTTTAGTTTGCTCAGTTTCTTTGATCCTATATTAAGAGCTTCATCCACTTCCAACATGTCGAGCAGAGGCGATTTGTTTGCAAGATTCCCTGCAGCCTTGCCCACTGAAGACAGAGCTCCAAGTATTTGAGATTCCACTGTTGAATCCACCTTGCTCAACAATTTGTTATATGTATTTGTATATAACTCCCTATACTGAATAGAATTGCTCTCAATTCGATTCGATACTTCTCTCAAGTATTCAGAATTAAAGTTGCCTTGAAGCATAACTTCTATAAATGATGCATATGCATATAAATAAACTGCAATCTGATACTCTATTAGATCTTTTGAGATTTTACCTATCACTTTCTTAACCTCGGCGTCTCCCTTTATAAGACCTTTCGTAATCATATTCTTTTCTATTTGTTCTCTATATTTCTTTATATATGTTCCGGCCTCTCTTTTTATTTCAAGTGCCATTACATGATTGTTGTCTAGGAATCTTTCGTTGTTCCAATTGTATTTATAGTCCCTAAGCATTTCTGACAAGAAATCAATATTATTTCTGAGCTTCGCTCTTTCAGTTGCGACAATGCGATCAAGTATTTCTTGCTCAATCTCAATAATACGATCCATTTTCTTATCGAGCCCGATAATCGCGACAGCCATGCACATGGTCGCAGGATTAATTGGCATAGTGGTAGTAACTGTTGTATTTAATACATCTACGGGCTTAAACTTCCCTTGCGCAGTTATTCCTTTCGAACCCATTTCGAATCCTCGAAGCAACCCACTACCGTCATTCGCCGCCTTCAAAGCAATCCCATTTTTAAGTTCATACATGTTCTGGGTGTTTGTTACCATCTGGGTTGTTGCTGTCCTAAATACTTTAGGCAAAGAAGACATCCCTGCGCCAATAGAAGCTATATCGGTTATTGGGATACGCTTATATTCTTCCAATTCGAAATCATCAGGAATCGGAAAACACTCTACATTCATTATTTCTGCTAATGCATCTTCTTTTCTAATAATCTCTTCCATTGCAGTCCTCCGCCTTAGTGTTCTCTTGGCCGTTATCCGCTTACAGATTCTCAATCTTCCTAACAATTTCCCTTAGCTCAGCATCTTTTCTTTTCAGTGCTGATTGGATCTTAAGATTGCTTGTCGCCGCGGTTTTTACAGCATCATCTTTAAATATAAGCAGTCCTTTTGCTATAGCTTCTTCTTTAAACTTTGTCTTTCTATCCTTGAACGCGATTGTATATTTCTCATTTTCATAAGACTCCACAATGCCTTCTCCAAAAGATTTGTGAGTTACCTTTCTCCCAATTAAGTCCGGAAGTTCTTTAAGCTCTTTTTCCAAGACATCAATTTCCTCTTGCTTTGCAACCGCTTGTGAATCCAACCTCTCATTTTCTTCTCTGCGCTTAGCAATTTTTACGCGTTCCTTGCTAGAGACGCCAAGACTAGGGCACTCATTATAAAATCCCATGTAGTGCGAACAGAATATGATGTCGAAGACTAGTAAATGGAGCTGATCATCAAAGCCTTTGGCCTCTCTATTAAAGCGCTCTTGGTGTAGTTCAAGAAGTTCAGGATAATCTTGCAAGGCCTCCCTTAATTCGTCACACATCTTATAATACTTCTTTAGTGAGAATGTCGCCCCACTTCCAAAGTCGTCGCCATATACCATGCAGTCAGCCCATTCATGTGCTTCACTTGCACGATAGATGTAGTTCTCTTCTGGTCGATTTAAAGACAAATAGAAAATACAAGCAAATGGATTCTGCAAAAACTTCCATGTACCAGGATAGTAATTATCTATCTTTGCATTCATGTTTTCTCGGAAAACATTTGCTCGTTCTCCTCTTGCATCGAAATCTCCATCGTCATCAGAATACAGCATCTTAAACTGTTTTCTCACAAACTCTGCCTCATCAAACTTTGTCATAATATTTACGATGCCTTGAAGCGGATGTACACGAGAATTGTTTATTAGATTAGTCTTGCCAATAGCTTCTGTAGCCTTGCAAAACATCTCACAAAAATTTGGAGCATCGATATTCCAATGCTCCTTAAATGACGATATTACTCTCCATTTATACCCTTCATCATGACCTCCAGCCTCTACAGGCGAATTAAGCAGAGTGAAGTTTTCTATATATTGCTCTATTATCTTATCCAAGTTTTTCTTATTCATGATAGTCTTCCTGTTAAACTTCCTAGACGGTTATACCGGTTTTGTTTTCAGGCGATATTAATCATTACTATTTTTAAGAAGATTCATTTCGTCGAGATAATTAACAAACTCTTCAAATATCTTGTCCTCTCTATCTATGATATCAGACTCTTTAAAGTCTTCTTTCTTTTTTGCCATTTCAAGAAGTTCGCGATTCTTTGTGCCTTCTTTCACCACCCCACTATCTGTCGTAAAGCCAGTATAGTACTTCTTCTTATCCTCAAATCTATAGTCCGCAGCTCTAATGTTAATTCTCTTTTCCAACAAGGCCTTATTCCCTAATGCTTCAAGAGTCCATTCTTCCTTCAATCCCTTTTCGTTTTCTTGTCTTTTTTTAGCGTAAATATGTTCTATCTCAAGTTTTTCATCCAATTTGTATATAGGTTGTTTCTTGTTTTTAAAAGTCCACCAAGTAAGTATAGATCTTGTAATAGGCCTTTGGTTTGCGAAGATGTAATCCTCTATCTCATCGTAGATTGTGTCACCATCAAATTTGTGTTCAAGAAATTCAACTTGCTTTCCTTGAACGATGTTAATCATTTCTGGATATAACGGAGTTCTCAAAGCATTAACGCCTGGTCTTTCAAACGAATAGGCAAGTATAAATGCGTTGCTGATATCCAAGAACTCAAGGAATCTCTCTTGATCTAGTCTGCCTTTTTTGTCTTTATTTGCCATAAAGTAAACAGATGTTAGATACTCCCACATGCTATTCGGTCCATAGTTAATAATAAATAGTTTTCGCAAAACGTCTGTAGAGAAGACTTCCTCATTCTGGCATTTGATATCATTCCAGAACTCTGCGAGTGCTTCCAGGTCTTCAAGAGTTTGCTCACTCTTAAGAAGACTATATTTGTCCTTCTCATAGAATTTCCGAAGTGCTTCAGTAGTAGTATGTCTGATTCCTTGTTTAGCTCTTATGTAATACATATATCTTGTAAAGAGATCATCCATAGGTGAGCCTTGTTGAGACGTTAGTCTTTCTTCGCATTTCATTTCTAAGTCTTTCCACCTGCGGATAAATTCGTCTTTTCTACCTTGTTCCGAAAAGTAGTTGTAGAACTGGGCTTTAAAGATGTCTGAATCTGACAAGGGTTTTCCTCTATCGTTAAGAGTAGAGAAAATTCTGAGTGCTGTATCCTGAGACTCAGCTTCAATAGGAAGAAGGATGCAATTGTTCATTATCCTTGCAGGAAGATATGCGCTATATGTTGGGTATTTATTAATAAAGTCATTTATTCTATCTTCGAAAAAGCGGTATATGCTTGCATATCTACTTTTGTATGTTTTGTCTGCAATTCCAGTCTTAAGGATAGTTAAAAATTCCTCTCGATCTTCATCCGTTGATACTTCTGATTCTATCTTTAGCTCTTCTTTCTTCAATGTTCCAAAAGGATCTGTTTTCCATATGCATTTCGCCATTGAGTCTCGTGTTTGTACTGAGTTGGTATCTTGCATATTAAGAAATCTTGTATGAAATGCTCTAAGGAGGAGCATCAGAGTTGTAAGTCTTTGCTGACCATCAATGATTTCCTGCTTTCCATCAGAATTTTTGAATGTAACAATTGGTCCAAGGAAATACTCATCATTATCATCGTCAAACTGCGAATAATCCTCTCCTGGAAAAGCAAATTCAAATATGTCATCCCACAATTGTTGGCACTCTTTTTCTTCCCAAGCATATGGTCTCTGATAATCCGGAATAAGAAAATCAGATTTCTTATCGCTAAATAGCTGAAATATGGTCTGTTGATCGATGTTGAGTTTTGACATTAATTACTCCTCCATTTTTGCCGAGCTCATTTCTATTCTGGCTTAGTGTCATTGTTATTCTCTGCTACCATAGGCAATTCATCCTGAATTGGATAATCATATGTCATATTACCCTGCTCTGTAGGCATCACGTACTCTTTCCCTTCAGGGTTATATGTTAGATTAAACACCAAATCAGAAAGCCACTTCTTGAACGACGGGTTGTCTTGGAATTGCTTGAACAACTCCATGTTGTCCGCCATGATCGAGAAGATAACCTGCTGCAGGGCACGCTCACTTTCGGTGCGTGCCTCCTGTGCATCAGAGTTGCGCATGGCATTCTGATATTTCTTATCTTTGGAGACCATCTCCGGAATAACGAGAATCTGACGCTGCACGTTGTCTGCATCGTTCCAGTTGATGTTCCCGAACATATCGTTGAAGTCCATGATGATTTTAGAGAGCAGATCCATTTCAGGTTCAACGATATGGCCAACCTTGCCAGCAGGTACCGGTGCGATCTCCGCATCCTCGTCTTCGAGCTTGATAGATATCGCTTCTTGCGCCTCGTTGCGATAACTGTTCAGATCTATCGTGGAGAGGATTCCTTCGGACAGATCATCATCACGAGGTGACGGAAGTTTTGGTATTAGCAGATTCATGAAGATGGAGAGCTTCTCCCACTCAACATTTCCGTACGGCAAAATTGCGCCAAGGAACCCGTAAGTCCGCACAAACGATTTAGCAGCACTCTTGAACTGGATTTGATCATCCAATTCCAGCTGCTTGTAAACTGCTGTGCAGGCATCGAGAATAGGATCGAGCCTGTCCCTTTCCGCTCCACTAAGGAAAAGTTCCACTAATCTTTCCACATCATTGTCATCGTAAACCTGATAGCCCTCCATAAGACCAATAAGGTCATATAGCTTGTTCGGATCGGTTTCGCCAGAAAGAATTGTTGTCCTATAGAATCTTGAGAAAGCTTCTTCTATTGTGTGTGTCTTGTTGGCAAAGTCGAGAACGAACACCTCATCCTTACCAGGGTGCGCCCTGTTCAAACGGGAAAGGGTTTGTACTGCCGCAATATCCGAAAGCGGTTTATCCACATACATGGTCTGCAGTAAAGGTTCATCAAACCCTGTCTGGAACATATCGGCCACTACAAGGATTCTGTAAGGGTCTTTTTTGAACTCTTTCGGAATCTTTGCATCCGAGAACCCATTAAGTCCGGCAGAAGTCAATGCCGGTTCCTGCCCGTTGTATTTATGCTCCCCGGAAAAAGCGACTATGGCCTTGTACGGGCTGTGCCTTTCAGATAAGCATTTGTTAATTGCATAATAGTACTCAACGCATCGCGTGATGCTGGCAGTCACAATCATGGCACGAGCTTTGCCGCCGATCTTCTTCTTGGCAACAACCTGCTCGTGGAAATGATCGACCATCATGGCAGCCTTCTT